>JAZBOL010000025.1:0-37675 GCA_036351115.1 Lysobacterales bacterium
GAGGCTTTGCGGTTTTCGCGCAGCGAAAGAAGCGAAGCCGGAATGCCGTTGCCCGTGAGGGAAGCCGAAGGCCAGCGAACCGATCCCGGGCTGTGGGAAAGCCCGCCGAGCCCGGGCAACCGCCCGATCCCGCAGCGGGGGAAGCCCGCCGAGACGCTAAGGGAGGTGCGGCCTCGCCAGGTAATCCACGCTCTGCATTTCCGTCAGCCGGCTGCGGGTCCGGTCAAATTCGAAGTTCAGCCGGGAGCCGGTATAGAGCCCGTCGATCGGCGCTTCCGCGCTGATGAGCAGCTTGACGTTGCGGTCGTAGAACTCATCCACCAGGTTGATGAAGCGCCTTGCGGCGTCGGGCGTTTCCGCGGTCATCACGGGGACGTTGCTCAACAGGACCGTGTTGAAGGCCCGGGCCAGCTCGATGTAGTCCAGCGTGCTCCGCGGGCGTTCGCACAGCTCGGAGAACTCAAACCAGACCACGCCGTCACCGCGGCGTCTGGCCAGCAGATCCCGTTCGTTGACGCGCAGCACGCGGGACAGATCGCAGTCGGCGGACATGCGCTCGAAACTCTCTGACATGAGTCGGTCGGCGGCCTCGTCCAGGGGGTAGGCGTAGAGTTCCGAGCGCTTGAGCAGGCGCAGCCGGTAGTCCGTGTCGCCGCCGACCGCGAGCACGTCCGTATGCCGTTCGATCAGGTCGATGGCCGGTAAAAACCGCGCCCGCTGCAGACCGCCGGCATACAGGTCCCGGGGGGGAATGTTGGATGTTGCGACCAGGGTTACGCCGCGTTCGAAGAGCGCCTCGAGGATGCCGCCCAGGAGCATGGCGTCGGCGATGTCGGAGACGAAAAACTCGTCGAAGCACAGCACCCGGAACTGGTTGGCCCAGCCGCGGGCGATGTCCGGCAGGGGGTCGGCCTCGTGGCTGCGCTGGCGCAGTTCCGCATGGACGCGCGCCATGAAGCGGTGGAAGTGCACCCGCAGGCGCTGGTCGAAGGGCAGGCTCTCGTAGAACAGGTCCATGAGAAAGGTCTTGCCGCGGCCCACGCTGCCCCAGAGGTACAGCCCCTTGACCGGCGCGACGCGACCGGGCCGCCACCAGCGTCGGTTCGGGCGTTCGAGCAGGCGGTGATAGAGATCTTCGAGGGCGAGGACAACCTTGCGCTGTTCGCCATCGGCACTGAACTCTCCACGGGCAAGCAGGGCCTCGTAACGTTCCAGGGGCGTGCTCACGGGGTCTGCCGTCAGGCGTTCAAGGCGTTGCGTGGGGGTCGATGGGGTCGATGCGGTCGGGGAGCTGATCGGAAACACCGTTTTTCAGCAGGCCTCGCAGGTCCATGAGGCGCCGATGGAAAAAGTGTCCGGCGCGCTCCATGACCACGAAGTCCGGAGGAGGCTCCACCGTCTCCACCCAGGCGCTGACCTCGTCGAAAGGCACCACCTCGTCCTCGTCACCCTGGATGATGAGCCAGGGGCACCCGGGGTGGTGCAGGTCGGCGAAGCTGAAGCGGGAAACGGCCGGGGCGATGGAAACGAGCTGCCCGAGCTTGAGGTTCTGGGCTGCCCGCAGGGTGATGTAGGAGCCGAAGGAAAAACCGCCGAGCCAGAGCGAATCGCCGGGCCGGCTGCGTCGCACCCACTCGGTCACGGCGAAGAGATCGTCGGTCTCGCCGTAGCCGTCATCGAAGCCGCCTTCGCTTTCACCGACGCCGCGAAAATTGAAGCGCACCGTGCGCAGGCCCAGTTCCCGCATGGACCGTTCCATGATCGTGACCACCTTGTTGTGCATGGTGCCGCCGTGCTGGGGGTGCGGATGGCAGATCACGAAGGTGGCGGGGCGGGCGTCTTCCGCCTCGGGAATATCGACGATGCATTCGAGCCGCCCGGCCGGTCCCTCGAGAAACAGCTCCTGGCGCTCCGTCGGAAAATCCGGCAGGGCGGGGATTTCTGGCGTGGTTGCGTTCGATTCCATGCGGTCGCCGGGTCGCGAAAGGAGCGGGCATCATACCGTAGCCCCCCGCGGCCGGGCCACCCGGCAGCCCCTTCAGCAGGCTGCAGCACAGGACGCCGGCTTTGCCTGAAAAGTGCCACGAAGCGGGCCGCTTTCCTGTGGTAGGGTGCGCTCCATGAATTACCTGGCCCACGCCTTTCTGCCCCGCCAGGATGACGATCTCGTCCTCGGTGGATTGCTGGGAGACCACGTCCGTGGGCTCCGTGCGCTGTTGGGCTATCCCTTCCGGATCCGCCAGGGCATTCGCTTGCACCGCTTCATCGATCGGACCACGGACGCCAATCCCCAGGTCAGGGAACTGCTGCGGATTTTTCCCAGGCCGTTCCGGCGCTACGCCGGCATTATCGTGGACCTCGCATTCGATCACGAACTGGCGCGCCACTGGTCACGCTACAGCGACCAGTCGCTCGAGAGCTTCGATGCGCACCTGCGCTCGCTGCTGGGGGACCACGAAAAGCTGGTGCCGCCGGCGCTGGAGCGGTTCATGGCCTACGCCGACCGTCGCGGCCTGTTCGCCGCTTACCGGGAAGAGTCCGAGCTGATGCACAGTCTCGCGGGCGTCGGTCGCCGCCTTCGGCGCGCCAATCCCCTGGGGGAGGTGAGTTCCATCTGGCCGGAAGTTCGCCGACCCTGTGCCGAAACCTTCGAGGCGGTCTTCCCGACGATTCAGTCCGACGTGGAGGCCTGGATCAGGCGCAGGTCCACGACCACCGGGTCATGATCCGACGCGCCGAGCCAGTCCGGCTCGAGCGCCATCCGTCGCGGATGGATTGAATTCACGTTGGGAATGCCGGCGCCCGCCACCCGGGAAACCAGGTCACGGGTCGACAGGGCGTGGTCCAGGGAACCGGCTTCGCCGCGGAAGACGTAGCTGAAGGTGAAGCCGGGGCCGGGCACGGCCGTGAGGTCGTGAAAGCCGTCCATGAGCAGTTGCTGCACCGGGTCTTCCATCCGGTAGGCGTTCAGGTCGCCGAGAATCAGTCCGAAGCCGTCGGCGAGCTGATCCGCGCGCTCCTGCACCCATGGCGCCAGCGACCGCGCTGCAGCGACCCGGGCCGGGTTCCAGCATCCCTGCCCATCGTCCTGGTCCTGGTCCCGTCCCTGCTCCGGACAGCCGCCTTTCGATTTGAAATGGTTCACGGCGATGAACAGGGGCATGCCGCTGTCGGCGTGGCGCAGGGCCTGGCCGAGGGGTGTCCGGTTGAGCAGGTCGAAAGGCGCCGCGTCCAGCAGTTCGGCCGGGCCGAGGGGCTCGAACAGGTCGCTCCGATAGAACAGTCCGACGGCGATTTCATCCGTGCCGACGCGGTCCTGCCGGGGACGGGCGACCGCCCAGCGGTAACCGGTGGCGCCGCCCAGGTCCGCGCGAAAATCCTCTGCGGCGCTGCCCGCGTCGAAACCGTCGTTCTCGATTTCCTGGACGGCCAGCACGTGGGGGTTCAATTGCGCGATGGATTCGGCCAGCCGGGCGCGCTGCCGATCGAATTCGGCCGGGGTTTCGGCGCCCCGGGGGGTCGGAAACCCGCTGCCGTCACCGTCGCCGTTGAAGTAGTTCTCGAGGTTCAGGGACACCACGCGGAGCGTGTCGGGCCCCGGTGCCGCCAGCCGCGGAATGGGCTGATGCAGCACGTGGGCCGGTGTTTCCAGTAACAGCAGGGGTCCCCGGCCTGCCGCACCGAGCACACCGCTTTCGGACAGCAACTCGTCGCCCACCGCGAACACGGCGTCATCACCGGCCGCGAGGGCGACGTGCAGGCTGTGAGCCCAGTTGTGACCCTCGAGCCGGTTGGCGTCATCGCCCGGCCGGGTCACCTCGGTCGGCTGGGCCAGGGGGCGGTCGAGGGCGATACGAAAGCGGCCTTCGTCCAGCCGGTAAACGTCAGTGACGATGGAGGTGCCTTCGAGGGTGACCCGCATGTTTTCGAGGGCTTCCCGGTCACGGCCGCCCAGGGGCAGGCTTGCCGGGGTCTCCGGCCGGGCCCGGGGCGGGCCGCATACCTGCAAACGGTCGATTTCACCCACGGCGGTCTGCGTGTCCCGGGTCTCGCCGAGTTCGAGCACCCGTCCGGACACGGTGACCACCGTACCCGGGGTCAGCTCTGCGGTCGGGGGGCGCCGGCTCTGGATGAAGAGCCCTTCGGAGGTGTCGGGATCCGCGTCCGGTTCGAGGGACTCCAGGTAAAAGCCCGCGTCCGCGATGTGGGTAAGGACCCCGTTGACGGCGACGAATTTACCCTCGAGTGGCGATCGCCAGTCACTGCCCTGGATTTCGTGAATGGCGTGCGTCGGGGCGGGGCAGCGATCCAGCGTGTCGGTGCTGTCGCCGCAGCCGGTGAGGATCAGCGTCGCCAGCGCCAGGGTTGCGAATTTGCCCGTCATTACTGGGCCAGCATGTGCTCCACGGCCGCGGTGACTTCCGCATCGGAAAGATCCATGCGTCCGCCCTTGGCCGGCATGGCGTTGATGCCGTTGATGGCGTTATAGGCCAGCTGCTCGAGGCCTTTTTCGGCACGTTCTGCCCACAGGTCCGACCCGGGGATCGGCGCGCCGGCGGCGCCGGCCAGGTGGCAGGCCTGGCAGGCGCTGGCATAGACCGCGGCGCCGTCGATGCTGGCTGTACTCACGGGTTCAGCCGCCACGGCCGGCGCCGCGGCGACCGCCTGAGCGAGGTCGGCTTCCGTCACCGCGGTGCGCACGGCGCCCACGGGCAGGGTACGGTCATTCGCCAGGGCGGTACGGCTGGGATTCGAGGCCGGGTCCACGTCCGGCGTCATGTTGCTCGCAATGATGAGGATGACGATGGTGATGGCCACCAGCGCCGCGATCACGAGGCTGAATCGCTTGAGAAAAATGTCGTCTGTGTCGCCCATGTCTGTACCCAGAAAGCGCCGGGATCCGTGTCCCGGGTGGTTCTCCGTCAGGGAGGTTAAATCGATTGCCGAAACGCCGGCACACAAGCGTTCAATTATACCCGTTCAGGATGGGGCGAGGAACCGCCAGACATTGAGAAAAGCCCCTCGAGGTCGTACACTACGCGGCCCGCGCGGTGTCGTGGACACAAACCGATTTCAAAGCGCCCGTAGCTCAGCTGGATAGAGTACTGCCCTCCGAAGGCAGGGGTCAGAGGTTCGAATCCTCTCGGGCGCGCCAAATAAAAAACCCCGCCTCGCGCGGGGTTTTTTATTTGGCTTGCTCGGCAGAGGGAGCGAACTGGCGATTCAAAGAATCGCCCGAGGTTCGAAAAATTCGCCGGGAGCGAATTTTCACGACGAGCGAAGCGAGGAGCCCGAAGGGCGAGGCCCAGGGATGGGCCGAGTCATCCTCTCGGGCGATGGCCCGACTAAGCCTCTGGTGCGCGCCAACCCGGGAACCTTGCCTCAAGCGGGCCCTTGTTACCCCGTCCCAGCCCCCTGAATCCCCGAACGGCTCTCCCGCTCGTCCGAATCCTCGGCGGCGCGCTTTTCATGGTCGCTGTCGCGTTTCGAGTCGCTGGTCTGATGGGTGGGTCGGTTCTTGTCGTCTGGGTTCATGGCGTCTTCTTCCACGGTGACTCTCCTTTGTACACCGCATTACGCCGCTGGGCGGAAAAAGTTGACGTCTTCACGGCGTCGCCACGTGAGCCCGGAAGGCGGCGTTTTCACGGGATGCGAATCCGTCTCCATGGCGCACGACCCGGCGCAGTCCGACGCCCAGCGTGGCGGCCAGTTCGAAGGCCGATGCCTCGTCCAATACGAGGAATGCCGTGGCCAGGGCGTCGGCGCGCTGCGTGCTGGCTGCAATGACCGTCGCGGACACGGCGCCGTTCACCGAAGGGCGTCCCGTTGCCGGATCGAGCACGTGTCCCAGTCGATCTCCATCGATCTCGACGAAATTGCGGTAGTCGCCGGAGGTGGCCACGGCAGCGTCGCTGAGCAGCAGGGGAATGCTCGGCAACCCCTCCGCGGGCGGCTCGATGGCGATTCGCCAGGGTCCGCCGCCCGGCCGCTCCCCCCGGGCCAGGATCTCGCCGCCGAACGCCACGAGAAAATCATTCGCCCCGGCCTCCCGCAACAGGTCGCCAAGCCGGTCCACCGCGTACCCCTTCGCCAGGGCCGAGAGGTCCAGCCCCTGGCGGGCGTCCCGTTTCCGGAGGCTTGAGCCGTCTTCGCCGAAGGCCAGTCGCTGCATGCCTGTGATGCGCTTCAGTCGCGCCAGCGCCTCGTCACTCGGGGGTGTCGTGACAGACAGCGCCTGGAAGCCCCAGGCCTCAGCCAGCGGCAGCAGGGCAACATCCAGCGCACCGCCGCTGAGCCGATGCACGGACCGCGCCTCGGCGAGCACCTGCTGGAAATCATCGGAGAGCAGCAGGTCGATGCCCGCCTCCGCCCGGTTGATCCGGCTGATCTCCGAATCGGCCCGCCAGGTGGAAAAGGTCCGGTCCAGCGATTCGAGGGTGTCCTCGATGGCGCCGGCAAGCGGCCCGGTCTCCAGGCCGGGATCGCCGCCGGGGTCCACCAGGATGACCTGGTAGCGCGTGCCGAAGGCGCTGCCTTCCAACTCGAGCGCTTCCGGTTGACGGTCGCAGGCGGCCAGGGCGAGGGCGGCGAAGCCCGCGATGAACCCGGTTCGGATTAATCGGTCGGTCGAGGTCACGGTGCCTAGTCTAATGTGCCAGCGCGGCCGGTAGCCGCGGGGCGCGGAACGCCATGGGTGGCGCAGGATCCCCATCATGGTGCGTGCGCACCGCGCTGGTGCATTGCCCGCTCCGGGACGTCACCGACTGCTCTCGCAGCCGGGGCGCAATGGTGCCCCAGCCTTGGCGCGAATCCTGCATCGGTCGACAAGGCGCCCCCAGAGGCGAGTCAACCCAGGAGCCAGTACATGCAATTGGTCACAGCCATCATCAAACCCTTCAAGCTCGACGAGGTTCGCGAGGCGCTCGCGGAAGTCGGTGTCACGGGACTCACGGTCACCGAGGTCAAGGGCTTCGGCCGCCAGAAGGGCCACACGGAACTCTATCGCGGCGCGGAGTACGTCGTTGACCTGCTGCCCAAGATCAAGATCGAAACCGCGGTCGGTGACGACCTGGCTGAGGCCGCCGTCGACGCCATCGTCAGCTCGGCTTCCACCGGCAAGATCGGGGACGGCAAGGTGTTCGTCAGCCGCCTCGAGGAAGTCATCCGTATCCGTACCGGTGAAACCGGCGAACAGGCGATCTGACGCATCCGGAATCACAACGCCTCTCGAAAACCACGACCCCTCCACAGACAAAAGACTCAGTGAGACACCGTGATGGAAAACCAGATTTTTGAACTTCAGTTCGCCCTCGACACCTTCATGTTCCTGGTGTGCGGCGCCCTGGTCATGTGGATGGCGGCCGGCTTCGCCATGCTCGAGGCCGGCCTGGTCCGCGCCAAGAACACGACCGAGATCCTGACCAAGAACGTGGCCCTGTTCGCCATTGCCTGCACCATGTACCTCCTGTGCGGTTACGCGATCATGTACGACGGCGGCGTCCTGCTCTCGGAAATCGTCCACACCTCGGCCTTCGACGTCGCGACGGTGCATGCCGATTCGGCGGAGGCCGGTTTCGACGGCGATTCCGTGTACTCGGGGGCTTCGGACTTCTTCTTCCAGGTGGTCTTCGTGGCCACGGCCATGTCCATCGTGTCCGGCGCCGTGGCGGAGCGCATGAAGCTGTGGAGCTTCCTGCTCTTCGCCGTGGTCATGACCGGTTTTATCTATCCCCTGGAAGGCTCCTGGACCTGGAACGGCGCCGACGTGTTCGGACTGTATAACCTGGGCGACCTCGGCTTCGGCGACTTCGCCGGCTCCGGCATCGTGCACCTGGCCGGTGCGTCCGCGGCCCTGGCCGGCGTGCTGCTGCTCGGTCCGAGAAAAGGCAAATACGGCCCGGACGGCAAGGTGAAGGCCCTGCCCGGCGCGAACCTGCCTCTGGCGACCCTCGGCACCTTCATCCTGTGGATGGGCTGGTTCGGCTTCAACGGCGGTTCCGTGCTGAAGCTTGCGGACGCCAACGCCGCCCACTCCATGGCCTGGGTATTCCTGAACACCAACGCGGCGGCCTCCGGCGGTTTGATCGGCGCCCTGGTCGTGGCCCGCCTGCTGTTCGGCAAGGCGGATCTCACCATGGCCCTGAACGGCGCCCTGGCCGGCCTGGTGGCCATCACCGCCGGTCCGGACACGCCCACGGCGATCCAGGCCACGCTCTGGGGCCTGCTCGGCGGCGTGCTGGTGGTGTTCTCCATCATCACCCTGGACAAGCTGAAGATCGACGACCCGGTGGGCGCCATCTCCGTGCACGGAACGGTCGGCATCCTCGGGCTCATGCTGGTTCCGATCACGAATTCGGACGTCACTTTCGGCGGGCAGATCGTCGGCGCTCTCACCATCTTCGGCTGGGTCTTCGGCGCCAGCCTGGTGACCTGGTTCGTCATCAAGCTGGTGTTCGGCATCCGCGTCAGCGAGGAAGAGGAATACGACGGCGTGGACCAGTCCGAGTGCGGCATGGAGGCCTACCCCGAGTTCGTGAAGACGACCTGACCGGATTGGGTGCGCCACGACCACCGGCGGGCGCCTCGGGCCCCGCCGGTTTTTCCTGGCGGCAGGGCCGGACTGGCCTGCGGGACGCGGGTACACTGATGGCTCGTCACAGTCACGGGTGAGCATGACCCGAGCCTCCTTCGACGCCGTCATTATCGGCGCCGGCCACAACGGCCTGACCACCGCCGGCTACCTGGCTCGCGGGGGACTGCGCGTGTGCGTTCTGGAGCGGCAACCGGTGGTTGGGGGTGCGGCAGTGAGCGAAGAATTCCATCCCGGCTATCGCAACTCCGTGGCGTCCTACGTGGTCAGCCTGCTGCGCCCGGAGGTGATCCGGGACCTGGAGCTGGAGCGCTTCGGCTATGAACCGATCCCCCTGTCCCATTCCCTGTACCTCGACAGCAGTGGCGAATACCTGCTCCTCGACGGGACCGAGACCAACGACCGGCCCCAGTTCGAAAAGTTTTCCCCCACCGACTACGACGACTACCTGGCCTTCGAGGAGAGCATCGAACAGGTCGGAGGCCTGCTCGCGAAGCAGTGGCTGAAGGCGCCGCCAAAGCTCGCCGGCGGCGGACTCGGCGACCTGCTCGATGCGCTGAAGCTGGGCCTGGACGTGCGACGCCTCGACGACGAGGGCCGCTGGCGACTGCTGCAGTTTTTCATCGGCGCGCCGGACTCGATCATCGAGCGCTGGTTTGACAGTGAAAAGGTCAAGGCCATGATCGCCGCGCACATCCTGCCGGCAAACTACGCCTCGCTGCAGCAGCCCGGCGCCAGCCTGGCCATGCTGCACCACGCCGTGGGCGAGGTGAAGGGAGTCAAGGGCGCCTGGGGCCTGGTGCGCGGGGGCATGGGGGGCATCACCCGGGCCATGGCGGCGTCGGCCCGGGAGCGCGGCGTGGAGATTCGCACGGGCGCGGCGGTGGAGCGTATCGAGGTCGAGGGCGGTGCGGTGACCGGGGTGGTGCTGGAAGGTGGCGAAGTCGTCCGGGCGCCCCGGGTGGCCGCCAACACGGACCCGAAGCGCACGTTCCTGGAGCTGCTCGGCGCCGAGCATCTGCCGGCTGATTTTGTCCGGGACATGAGCGCCTTTCGCCAGGAGTCGGCCTCCCTGCGCCTGAACCTGGCCCTGCGCGGGCTGCCGCAGTTCGCGGCCCTGCCGGCCGAGAGCATCGGCCCCCAGCACCAGGCGAGCATCAGTTTCATCGAGAGCAAGGACCACGTGGAGGCCGCCTACCATTCGGCACGGCGGGGTGTTCCCGCGGACCCGCCCATCATCGAGGCGCTGATCCCGAGCACCCTGGACGACACGCTCACGGACCAGCCCGGCACCCACGTCATGAGCCTGCTGTGCAAATACATGCCCTACGACCTGGCGGACGGGCGCCACTGGGACGCGGAGAAGGACGCGGTGGTGGGTCGGATCCTGGGCTACGTGGAGGGGTTCATGCCCGGCATCGGCGAGCTGATCGAGTCGGTCCAGTGCCTGACCCCCCTGGACATCGAGCGGCGCTTCGGCATGACCCGCGGCGATATCTGCCACGGACGCCTCGAGCCGGACCAGCTGTTCAGCGCGCGGCCCCATCCGGATGCCGCCCAGTACGCCACGCCGGTAGCAGGTCTGTACCTGTGCGGTTCCGGGGCCCACCCCGGCGGCGGCGTCACCGGGGCGCCGGGACACAACGCGGCCGTGAGAATGCTCAGGGATGCGAAGGGCTGATCGTCAGGCCCCGGGCCGGCCCGTTTCTGCATCGAAGGCGCGGTCAGGGCCGGAGCGGCGGTACCTTCAAAACCCAGTTTTCATGATCGTCCGGTCCTGACGGGCCGATCTGGCCCTCGGCCGCCTTAAGCAGGGATTCGGGGTCATGCACCACGCCGAGGGCGCGCGCCCCGTCCGCCAGGTCCACGGCGGTGATGACGCCGTCTTGCACCAGGATGCCGGCGTTGGGACGCCGGGCATCGGACACGCCGTCGAACAGCCAGCCGCCGGTGATCAGCAGGGGTGGTTCCGATGCTTCGGTCGCCTGAGCCTGGGGGCACATCCACAGGGCGCCGGCCAACAGAAGGGTGGGGCAGATCCTGCGGATGCAAGGTGGACGATGTCGTTGGACTCGCGTCGAGGAGACGACGTTCGCCAAGGGGCTGTCGGTGATGCTGTCTATTGGCTGCCTGCTATTCCACTGCAAACCTCAACCTCGCGTGTTTCGCGGCTTTCAAGGGCGCATATAGCCGTGCCCTCGATCGAGCAGCGCCATCCGTCAGCGCCATTCCGACAGTTCGCGGCTTCAATGGCCAGAGAGGTCGCGACTTCGCGAAACATGGCTGACTGATGCAAGCCGGAGCAAAGTTGCCTCGCTCGTTGCCGCGCCTGCGCCGCGACCGTCTCACGCGCGGCAGTTTCGCTCGCCTGCCCGTTTGCGGAAGTGGGTTCGAACAGGGGCAGTCGGCGCTCTGTCCCTACCCAGCGACTGACGGTCTCGGTGCGTCGAGCCGAAAGCAAGCGGTCGGCTTCAAACTGCAAGACACCCCCTCGCCCTTCCTCGATAAAGGCGCGTAGCCCTTCACATCCTTCCGCCTTTGCCGCTTCGAACGCTGCTTCGTCTTCCGAGCTCGGCACGCCACCGATCGAGACGATAGCGCAAATGTCCCGGACTGGTCCGTGACAGACCGCATTCTGAGCCCCGAACAGGTTAAAAACAAAACCGAACAGTGCTGCGATTACGACAACGCCCCCTCCTCCGAGCATGCGTCGGCGAGCGCGAACGCGAGGTGCCTGGGGTTGCGGAATCGGACCGCCTGTAACAAGCGCGTTGGCTGCGGCCAGGACGTCGCGAAAGCGGGGATCCCGCCGGTTACCGCGCCAGCCGATGAGGTCGAGCGCCTGCTGCTGCCCGAAGCCCAAAGGCGGTTCGACCCTATCAACACGCACCGGCAGGAACGTTCCGCGGGATTTGGCGACCGCCGCTTCATCCTGGACGAACTCTCCAGCGCCCGATACAGAGGTTTTAGACCAGACAACGATCACGCAAGCCGCAGTTGTAAGGCGCTCATGGATTGCGTCACGCCAGCCGCTCGCACCTTCGATATCCCGGTCCCACCAAACAACCAGGCCCGCCGCCTCCAAACCGGAGACAAGCTTCGCAACGGTCGCCTCGTCTTCGCGTTTGTAGCTGATAAAAACGTCTGCTGTGGTCACTGCGCCCCGTCCATGTCCTCGGCGTCGGCGAGCCGCCGAGCCTCATCAAGTCGTTCCTGGTCTTGCGGGCTTAGCAGGTCGAGTTGGTCCATTTGCGCGTACTGATCCGCCACGTCGCGCCAATCAATCGGATGACCGGGCAGAGCAGCGAGCTTCGCCAGGATGAGCGCAAGTTCGCGGCGATCCCCCACGGGAGCCTCATCCGCCTCGGCGAGCCGGCGGCTGATTACCAAGCATTCCTCATAGGCGGTGAGCGCGCCGGCGAGATCGCCCTGTTCGCGGTGGACGTCGCCAATACTGCTCAGGCTGACCGCGAGATCGCGCTGGGCCCGGGCGAAGCTCTCATCGGCCTCGACAAGTTGCCGGCTAATTGAGACGCTCTGCTCATAGGCGTCGAGCGCGCCGACAAGATCGCCCTGTTCGCGGCGAACGTCGCCGATCATGACAAGGCGGGCGTTAATATCGCGCTGAACATCAACCGAGCTCCCGTCAGCCTCGGCAAGTTCGCGAGTAATCGCCAGGCTCTCTTCATAGGCGCTGAGCGCGCCGGCGAGATCGCCCTGTTCACGGCGGACATTGCCGACCCGGTCCAGGCTATAGGCGTGATCCCGCTTGGCCAGCGCCGAGCTTTTGTCAGCCTCGAAGAGGCGCCCGCTGATCGCCTGCATTTCCTCGTAAGCGACAAGCGCCGCGGCGAGATCACCCTGCTGGGACAGAACGTCCCCGCTTTTGCTCAGGCTGACATACACATCGCGCAGCGCCCAGGCCGAGCTTTCATCAGCGGCGACGAGGCGCCGGCGGATTGCCAGGCTCTGTTCGTAGGCGTCGAGCGCGCCGGCGAGATCACCCTGTTCCAGGCGAACATTGCCGATCCTGTTCAGAAAAATGGTGATATCGCGCTGCGCTCTGGCCGAGCTTGGGTTGGCCTCGGCGATTCGCTGGCTGATTTCCAGGCCTTCGTCGTAGTAGCTGAGCGCACTGTCGAGATTGCCCTGATCGAGAAGAACATTGCCGGCCAGGTAGAGGCTGGTGATGATGTCGCGCTGGACCTCAATTGAGCCTTCCTTCGTGTCGGCCAGCCTGCGGGACATCTCCAGGCTTTCCTGAAAGGCTTCGAGCGCACCGACGAAATCGCCCGAGTCGCGGCGCGCGCGGCCGACGTCGCGCAGGCTGGCGGTGAGATCGCGCTTCGCCCGATCGGAACTCCGATCGGCTTCGGCGAGGCGACGGCTGATCGCGAGGCTCTGCTCCAGGATGGTGAGTGCTCCGGTGATATCGCCCTGAATGCGCGCGATTTCACCGATTTCGTTCATGCTGACTGAGCGCTCGCGGTCAGTGGTGGAGACCTCGAGCGCCTGTGCTGCGGCGCTGGCGGCGTCCTCCAGTCGTCCGGCGTTATCGTAAAGTTTGGCGAGCTCGATCCAGTCCGACTGCTGGGCCGGATCGAGTGCGACGACCGCTTCGAACCTTGCGATCACGTCAGCTGTCGTCACATCGCCCTTATCTTGGGCGTCCAGGGCAAGACTGGCGATGTCGCGTCGATCGGTCGCTTCAGCAATGGCGGCGGCGGTTTCCCGCGCTCTTGAACGGGCCTCAGCGAGGTCATCAAGAATCGAAAGGGCTCCGATACGGTCACCGGCGTTGTAGCGCGCCAGCGCATTGGCGCCTTCGGGCGTAGAGGCGATGTCTTCCACCGCGTCGCGGAACACGGCAATCTCGCGTGCATATTCCCGATCCCGGCGGGTGAGCTCGTCAACCAGGCCGTCACGCGCCCGGGTCAACTCGCCCAAGCGCGCCTCGGTCGCGTTGGCCGCGTCGATCTCGGCTTCAAGCACCTCGACACGCTCCTGGAGTGTGCGGATTCGCTCGTCAGCCTCGCGCTGGGCGGCAGCCTGGGTGGCGGCGGCGTAGTACATGGCCGCGCTCACCTCCGCTCGCGCGCGCGCGTCGAGGTCCTTGCCGAGAGACTGTGACCACACGGTCGTCATGGCGAACAGTCCGAAAATGGCCGCGAGTACGATCTTCATCATCCGCCTCCCCAATGAAACGAACCTTCCGACAGGACGTTCGGCGCCATCATGAAGGATGTCGCATGTAAAAGCTAAGGCTGGTTGAGGAGCACCAAGCAGAGAGAGATCAGCCTTCGCCGCTTGCAGCGCAGCGCAATCTTCGGCTCCTTCAGGAGTGAACGTCGCAAAGCAAACCGCAACTTCTTCTCGACAACCTTCTGCGCAATGCGATGTTCGGTCGGCTTTTCCGATGCTGGTTCCTGACCGTAAACATTGTCTGAAATTTTCTTTCGCGATTCACCGGGTAGAAGATGTCGGCTTCTGGCCGAAAGCAGGCATCCGATCCAAACCGGGAGCCGACCTGCTAAAAATGCGAATCGGATATAGTGACCAGGTAGTCGGTGAGTTCATAACGTCATGCATCGTTTCACCCAATTATTGCTCGTACTCGCTGTTGCCCTCTGGGGACTCCTGGGAGGATTGGGCAACCTGGCGAGCTATCAGGCAGGCATGGAGTCGGTAGAGACCGTGCTTTCCATGGAGACCTTGCCCGAAGGCTCGGTGTCGGCGGATCGAAAACCGCCACCCCGCGCCCTGGTTACCCTGGGTTTTGCCTTCATCTGGGCGCTGAAGCTGATCGGGGGAACACTTTGCCTGGTGGGCGCCGTGCAAATGTGGATTTCCAGAAAAGCAGATGCGAGCGCATTCCAGGAAGCAAAGCGATGGGCCATTGCGGGCTGCGGTGTACTGATCTTCATGCTGTTTTTCGGATTCAGCTTCGTTGCGGTAGGTCCCTACAAACTCTTCCTGAGCCCGCTCATATCGGCCGTCGAATTGGCCGCCCTGTTTGCCGTCCAGATCGGGATCGTCATGCTGTTTCTGAACCAGCGCGAGCGGTGAGCCGGTAAAGGTGCCAGGCCGATGACTGTTTGAAGGTATTAGCCACCATGCAGTGGTGTGCCTTTTGACCCGTCGAGGGGCTTTCAATCACAGGAGGAGGAGAATCATGAAGGCAGTACAGCTGGTGGTGCTGTTTTTCGTGCTGGGATCCGTCGCAATCGCGGACGATCACGGCACCCTGGAGCGCAACAAGCAGTTGGCACGGGAGTTTTACGAACAGCTCTGGTTCACGGGCAACACGGACCGGTACGTCGACTACGTTGCCGACACCTATGTCGTTCACGACGTCGGCCCCTACAAGGGACTCACCGAGCCGGCCGTGACACAAAAGGAAATTGCCGACCGCTTCCACAGCTTCGGGAAGCTGTTCGGCGAGATCGACTACCAGATCGCGGAAGGCGACAAGGTGGCTACCCGGTGGTTTATCAGCCTCGAGCCCACGGAAGCAGCCGAAGCCATGGGCATGACGCCGGTCGATCGGGTCGCGATCATCAACGTCTTCCGCTTCGATGACGCGGGAAAGATCGTCGAAATCTGGAACCATCGCCACGACGTGGAACTGCCGCGGCCGCCGGAAGGCGCGCGCGGCATCGAGTAGCGTCAGGTGGAAGGCGGGGGCTTTCGCACGTCGCAAACCAGGAAAATCACCGCGGGGCGGACAACCAGCCAATCACCGCCCGGGTCACCTCGGGGTGCCTGAGCAGGTGCAGGTGGTTTACCGCCGGGAGAATCACGCGGGCCGTGTCGTGCAGGCCGAGATCCCGGTGCCGTTCGGGGTGACGCCCCAGCGCGCTGGCCACCGGAACCAGTCCGTCACACGCCAGGGCCTCGCTGTCATTGCTCGAGGGTGTTCGTTGTGCCGCGCCGGACCGGGTGCCCGCGATCGCAAGCGCATGAACACCCTCGGGCAGGGGGCAAGCGGTCGCTGTTTCGGTTTCCAGGGGGCTCGCCAGCGCGTGTTCACCGTGGCGCAGGTCCTGGATGCCCTGGCTGCGACCGGTCGTTAGCGCCACGAAGGGCCGGGACCAGGGCGTGGCGTGCAGCAGGGCATCGATCCAGGCGCCGGCCCGCTCGAGGGGAGCGCCGTGGTGTGGCGTGCCCAGGAAGATCAGGTGCCTGAGTTGCCGGCCCCAGTCGTGTCCCTGCTGCGCTGCTTCCCTGGCCGCGCTGCGCGCCACCAGGCCGCCCATGCTGTGGCCGAGCAGGGTGATGTCCTCGACGGGAACAGGCCAGGCGGCGGTGAGCGCTTCCAGCTGTTCCGAGAGCTCCGCGCCGTTGGCGGCGATGGCGCGGCCCGTGTTGTATCTCAGGTAGACCGGGGTGTAACCGAGCTGCTCCGCCAGCCGGGCGCCGAGATCATCCGCTGCTTCCCCCGGTGACGGCTTCCAGCCGTGCTCCGTCATGCACAGCCCGTGAATCATCACCAGGAGTTTTCCGTTGACGTCCGGCAGGCTATGGCCAGCCTCCGGGCCGATGACCGCTCCCCGGTAGCGCAGCGCCATGGGCAGCGCCAGCGGGTTACCGGCACGCTCGAGCCGGTCCCCCAGCACGCCGTTGACGATCCCCAGGAGCACGTCCCGCTCCCGGCTGGATTCCGGACGGTGGCCCAGCCTCGTGGCCAGGGATTCGGTCAGCCCCAGGGCCACGTCCAGCCCCGCGCCGGTCAGCCGGGTGATGCCGTCGATGCTTCGGTAGACCAGACCGGTGATGCCCGCCGTGCGGCCCGGCCGGGCAGAGCCGGGCAGGCCGAG
The DNA here is from genome assembly GCA_036351115.1 of Lysobacterales bacterium. Taxonomy (GTDB): domain Bacteria; phylum Pseudomonadota; class Gammaproteobacteria; order Xanthomonadales; family SZUA-36; genus Marinihelvus. Next base: position 16,408 of record JAZBOL010000025.1, read on the forward strand.
GGTCGCGTGGATCGAGCGGTGCACGCCTTCCGTGACACCGGTGACGTCCCGGGTCGTGCGTACAGCCACGTCCGCCACGCCCCGGAGATCGGAGACATGGAGGGATTTCAGCCGGTTCAGGGAGGTGCTCATGGACCCAATGTGCGGGCTTCGCCGCGAAATAGCCAGCGCTCGTCCGAAAATACGCGGTGGCGGGCGATCCTCATCGCATGGACTCCCCCGTATGCCAGGGCGAATCGGAAATCGGCACGTCCTGGATCGAACTGATGAAGCTGCGGGCCGGCATGGGGAGGTGTCGCCCCCGTCGGCTCACCACGCCGTAGGTGCGCTTGGGGAAGTAACGGCTCATGTTGCGGGCGATGAGCCGGTCCTCCTCGCGCAGACAGATGCTGGTGACGATGGACAGGCCGAAGTTGGCTTCGACGTAGCGCTTGATGACCTCCCAGCCCCCCACCTCGAGGACCACGTTGAAGGGCACCTGGTGCTGCTGGAAGACCCGGTCCACCAGGCGCCAGGTGGTCAGGCGGCGGGGCGGCAGGATCAGGCCGTAGGGAGCGATGTCCTCGAGCTGGATGTCGGTCTTCTCCGCCAGCTCATGCCCGAGGGGCATGATCAGCGCGGGATCGAAGGTGTACATGGGCGTGTAGCTGATGTCCGTGGGCACGTCGAGCATGGAGCCGATGGCGAAGTCCACCGAGTCCTCCCGGATCATCGCCAGGCCGTCGCGCCCGGTCACGTTGCGCATCTGCACGTGGATGCCCGGGTACTGCTCCCGGAAGCGGGACAGGAGGCGCGGCAGGATGTAGATGATGGTGGATTCGCCGGCGGCGATGACCACCTCGCCGGACTCGGCGCTGCCCCGGATTTCCTTCATGAAGCGCCCCGGGAGCTCGTCCACGCCCTCCACCAGGGGGCGCGCCATGTCGAGCAGCTTGCGCCCTTCCGGCGTCAGCTGGATGTTGGGGCCGCGGCGCTCGAACAGGGTGGTCTCCAGCGATTCCTCGAGCGCCTTGATCTGCAGGCTCACGGCCGACTGGCTGAGGAAAAGGTCGTTGGCCGCGTCGGTCATCTTTCCCGTACGGGCCACCGCGCAAAAGGCGCGAAGCTGCTTGAGCGGGTTACCCTTGTAGTAAAAGCGCGGTGTTTTCGCCATAAAACCAACTACTTGCTTGATTATGAGAAAAGTTAATACTTCTAATTGAAATATTTATATTGCTAATTATAAGGGCCGGGGCGTACGGTGCATACGTATTCACCGCACGAATCAAAGGATCCTGCCCCATGACGTCAGCCGCCCAGACCACCGTCGCCGACCAGCCGACGACCGAAGCCCCCGACATTCCGGCCCTGGAGATCATCCATCCGGATACGCCGGCTTCCCTGCGCGTACTGACCCCGGGGGCACAGGCCTTCCTCGCCAGGCTGGCGGATCGCTTCACGGCGCGCCAGAGCGAGCTGCTCCAGGCCCGCCGGGAGCGTCAGGCGCGCTTCGACAACGGCGCGCTGCCCGATTTCGACCCGGAGACCGCCCACATCCGTGATGGCGAGTGGCGCGTCAACTCCATTCCCGTGGAGGTCCGCGACCGGCGCACGGAGATCACCGGCCCCGTGAGCCGGAAGATGGTGGTCAACGCCCTCAACTCCGGCGCCCAGGTGTACATGGCCGACTTCGAGGATTCCACCTCGCCGACCTGGCACGCGATCATGGATGGCCAGGTCAATCTCATGGACGCCATCCGGCGCGAGATCGATTTCGCCACGCCGGAAGGCAAGCACTACCGACTCAAGGACGAAACGGCCGTACTCATGGTGCGCCCGCGGGGTCTGCACCTGCCGACCCGCCACCTGCGTCAGAACGGCAAGCCGATTCCCGGTTCCCTGGTGGATTTCGGCCTGTTCCTCTACCACAACCACGAAGCGCTCTGGAAGCGGGATTCCCGGCCCTACCTTTACCTGCCCAAGCTGGAACACTACAGCGAGGCGCAGTACTGGGACGACGTGATCAGCTGGGCCGAGGAAGAGCTCGGCATGGACCGGGGCACGGTCAAGGTGACCGTGCTCATCGAGACCCTGCCGGCCGTGTTCCAGATGCACGAAATCCTGCATGCGCTGAAAGACCGCATCCTGGGCCTGAACTGCGGCCGCTGGGACTACATCTTCAGCTACATCAAGACCCTGCGCGCCCACCCGGACCGCATCCTGCCGGATCGCGGCCAGGTGACCATGGGCGTCCCTTTCATGAGCGCTTACTCGCGCCTGCTGGTCCAGACCTGCCACCGCCGCGGCGCCTTTGCCATGGGCGGCATGGCGGCGCAGATTCCGATCCGCGGCGACGAGGCGGCCAACGAAGCGGCCATGGAAAAGGTGCGGGCGGACAAGATCCGCGAGGTAATGAACGGTCACGACGGCACCTGGGTGGCCCACCCGGCTCTGGAGAAGCTGGCCCGCGACGAGTTCGACAAGGTCATGAAAGGCCCGAACCAGATCGACACGGCGCATCCGGACGAGACCATCACCGCCGAGCAGCTGCTGGCACCCTGCCAGGGCAGTGTCACGGAAGCGGGCATCCGTCAGAACATCCGCGTGTCCATTCTCTACCTGGCGGCCTGGATGGACGGCAACGGTTGCGTGCCCATCGACCACCTGATGGAGGACGCCGCCACGGCCGAGATCGGCCGCGCCCAGCTCTGGCAGTGGTCCCGGCACGGGGTCGAGACCGACGAGGGCAAGACCGTGACCCGGGAATGGATCGACGAGCTCTTCGCCGAGGAGCACGCCAAGCTGCTGGCGGCGGGCATGAACGGCCACACCCCGGCCATCAACAAGGCCACGGCGCTGCTGCGGGAAATGACCCAGCGCGACGTGCTCGAGGATTTCCTCACCCTGCCGGCCTATCCGCACCTGGTGGCCTGACCGCCGGCCCGGTCGCAGAGAACCATCGAACCGGACATCACTGAAAGCACCAAGGGAATACAACAGAGGCTCCCCCATGAATTACACAGACGAAATCACGCGACTGACCGCCCTGCGAGACCAGGCTGGCCAACCCTGGAACGACATCAGTCCGGAATCGGCCGCGCGCATGCGCCTCCAGAACCGCTTCCAGACCGGCCTGGATATCGCCCGCTACACGGCGGCCATCATGCGCAAGGACATGGAGGAGTACGACGCCGACCCCACCCGGTACACCCAGTCCCTGGGCTGCTGGCACGGTTTCATCGGTCAGCAGAAGATGATCGCGGTGAAAAAGCACTTCGGCGACACGAAGAAACGCTACCTGTACCTCTCCGGCTGGATGATCGCGGCCCTGCGTTCCGAGTTCGGACCGCTGCCGGACCAGTCCATGCACGAGAAAACGGCGGTGCCCGGCCTGATCGAGGAACTCTACACCTTCCTGCGCCAGGCGGATGCCCGGGAGCTGGGCGGGCTGTTCCGTGAGCTCGACGCCGCGCGGGAAGCCGGCGACCAGGTCGCCGAGAAAGCCGTGCAGAACAGGATCGACAACTTCCAGACCCACGTCGTGCCCATCATCGCGGACATCGACGCGGGCTTCGGCAACGCCGAGGCGACCTACCTGCTGGCCAAAAAGATGATCGAGGCCGGCGCCTGTGCCATCCAGATCGAAAACCAGGTGTCCGACGAGAAGCAGTGCGGCCACCAGGACGGCAAGGTAACCGTGCCCCACGAGGATTTCCTGGCCAAGATCCGCGCCGTGCGCTACGCCTTCCTCGAGCTGGGCGTGGACGACGGCATCATCGTCGCGCGCACGGACTCCCTGGGTGCCGGGCTCACCAAGCAGATCGCCGTGACCCATGAGCCGGGGGACCTCGGCGACCAGTACAACAGCTTTCTCGACTGCGAGGAGGTGGACCTGGCCGACATGAAGAACGGCGACGTGATCCTCAACCGCGACGGCAAGCTGCTGCGTCCGAAGCGCCTGCCGTCCAACCTGTTCCAGTTCCGCAAGGGCACGGGCGAGGATCGCTGCGTGCTGGACTGCATCACCTCCCTGCAGAACGGCGCCGACCTGCTCTGGATCGAGACGGAAAAGCCGCACATCGGCCAGATCGGCGGCATGGTCGATCGGATCCGCGAGGTCATCCCGAACGCGAAGCTGGTGTACAACAACAGCCCGTCCTTCAACTGGACCCTGAACTTCCGCCAGCAGGTCTTCGACGCCTGGAGCGAAGCCGGAAAGGATGTCTCCGCCTACAACCGCGACCAGCTCATGAGCGCCGAGTACGACGAATCGGAGCTGGCGGCGGAAGCCGACGAGAGGATCCGCACGTTCCAGGCCGATGCGGCCCGGGAGGCCGGCATCTTCCACCACCTGATCACGCTGCCGACCTATCACACGGCGGCCCTGTCCACGGACAACCTCGCCAAGGCCTACTTCGGCGACGAGGGCATGCTCGGCTACGTGGCCGGTGTCCAGCGCAAGGAGATCCGCCAGAGCATCGCCTGCGTCAGGCACCAGAACATGGCCGGCTCGGACATCGGCGACGACCACAAGGAGTACTTCGCCGGCGATGCCGCGCTAAAGGCGGCGGGCGAAGACAACACCATGAACCAGTTCGGCTGACCCGGACTTTCCGGGCCCCGGCCCGGGTAAACGAGAGAGAAGGGACAGGGTGGGTTACCCTGTCCCTTCTGTTTGATCCGGGACTGCCCTGATGGAACGCCGACTCGCTGCCGTCCTCTCCGCCGATGCCGTGGGCTACACGGCCCTCATGGCGCGTGACGAGCAGGCCGCGCTGACCACGCTCGACGGCCACCGGGCCATCATGGGCGGCCTCGTCCGCCAGCACGGGGGCCGCGTCGTCGACATGGTCGGTGACAACCTCCTCGCCGAATTTCCCAGCGCCGTGGACGCCGTGCAGTGCGCGGTGGAGATCCAGCGGCATCTGGCGGAAGCCAACGACGCCCTGCCGGAAGACCAGCGCATGCGCTTTCGTATCGGCGTTAACGTCGGGGACCTGGTGGTGATCGGCGACCGCATCGCCGGTGATGGGGTCAACGTGGCGGCGCGCCTGGAAGCCGGGGCCGAACCCGGGTCCATCGCCGTTTCCCGTGCCGTGGTCGAGCAGGTCGAGGGCAAGGTGCCACTGACCTTCCGCGATCGCGGTGAACAGGCGTTCAAGAACGTGCCCCGCCCCGTACGGGTTTACCAGGTGCTGGATCAGCCGCCGGGCGACACGCCGGGCACGGGGATCGGTGCCGCGGGCGGGACGAAGCGCGGCGTTCCGGAGCACATCCCGGGTTTCGGGGGGCGCAGCGCCATCGCCGTGCTGCCCTTCCGCAACCTCAGCAACGATCCGGAGCAGGATTACTTCGCCGACGGGCTGGCCGAGGACCTCATTGCGAGCCTTGCCGCCCTGCGCATCTACCCGATCATTTCCCGCAACTCGAGCTTCGCCTTCAAGGGCCGGGAGCAGGACTCGGCGCAGGCCGGGCGCGAGCTGGGCGCCCACTACGTCGTCACCGGCAGCGTGCGGCGCTCGGGCCAGCGGGTGCGCGTATCCGCGGAACTCGAAGACGCCTACGACGGGCACCAGGTCTGGTCCGCCCGCTACGACCGGGAGCTGGACGACCTGATCGCGGTGCAGGACGAGATCACCGCCGCCATCGCCGGCGCGGTGGGGCCGGCCCTGATCCAGAGCGAGATGCTGCACGCCATTCGCCGTTCCCCCGAGAACCCGGACGCCTGGGATTGCGTCCACCGCGGTTTCTGGCACCTGTACCGGCACACACCGGAAGACATCATGCAGGCCAAGGTCTGGGCGGAGCGGGCGCTGGAACTGCAGGCCGACCTGCCCATGGCGCACAGCATCATCGCCTTCAGTGACATGTACGGCATCATCTACGGGTGGTCGGAGAATCGCGAAGCGCAGATCCGGGACGCTCGGCGCTCCGCGGAAGCCGCCGTCGCCCTCGAACGGGACAATCCCACGGCGCTGACTGCCCTGGGGTTCGCCCTGTCCCTGCAGGGTGACCGGGAACGGGCCCTCGCCGTGCTCGAACGCGCCGTCGAGGTGAATCCGAGCTCCGCCCTGGCGCTCTGGTCCCTCGGCGCGACCCTCAACGTGGCCGGCCGGCCCGACGAGGGGATCCCCATGGTGGAAAAGGCCATTCGCCTGTCCCCCCGGGATCCGCTCATGCACGAGTTTCTCTTCACCATCGCTGCCGCCCACCTGCAGGCCGGCCGGATCGAGGAGGCCGTCGACTACGCGGAGCAGAGCCTGGCCCTGAACGGCGACCAGCCGGCCGCCTGGCGCGTACTCGCGGTCGGCCAGGTCAGGCTCGGCCACGAGGCCGAGGCTCAGCGGGCTGTCCGCCAGCTGCGCCGGCTGGCCCCGGATCTCCAGCCCGAGGAGCTGATCCGGATGCTGGGCGAAGACCACGGCAACCAAACCATCGAGGACCTCCGCGCCGCGGGATGGAGCCAATAGGCGGCCTCGATTGACAGCCGGCGTCTTCGGGCGTTAGCTTCCGTTCACCGCGATGAACGCCGGCGACAGCGCCGGTTCTCCGCGACCTTGTTCGTACACGAAAGGAACGCTCCATGACCCACCGTCCAAGTTTGCTTCGCCTCGCCGTCCTCGGCGGTCTGTCCGGCCTGCTGCTCGTCGCCTGCGGCGAAGAGCCGGCCCAGGAATCGCCCCTAGCCGAGCCCGCCGCCGCACCGGCCGCCGCGCCCAGCGGGGAGGACCTGGTCCAGGCCGCCGTGGACACCATGACCGAGGAAAACTACCGGCGGCACGTGGAGACGCTCTCCTCCGATGCCTTCGGTGGGCGCGCGCCGGGAACGAAGGGCGAGGAGCTCACGGTGGCCTATCTCATCGACCACTTCGAGGAGATCGGTCTCGAGCCCGCGAACAACGGGGTGTACACCCAGGACGTTCCGCTGGTGAGCGTCGAGATCGTCAACAAGCCGGAACTGGTCATCAGCGGCCCCGACGGGGACGTGTCCCTGGCCTACGGACCGGACCAGGTCATCGGCACCCGCCGGCAGGTGGACCAGGTCGCCCTGGAGGACTCGGAACTGGTGTTCGTCGGCTACGGCATCAGCGCACCGGAGCGTGACTGGGACGATTACGCGGGTATCGACGTCACCGGCAAGACCGTGGTGATCCTGGTGAATGACCCGGGCTACGCCACGCAGGACCCGGCGCTGTTCAACGGCAACGCCATGACCTACTACGGGCGCTGGACCTACAAGTACGACGAGGCGGCCCGCCAGGGCGCCGCCGGCGCCATCATCGTGCACGACACGCTGCCGGCGGCCTACGGGTGGCCCACGGTCGAGAACAGCTGGACCGGACCCCAGTTCAACATGGAACTCGAAGACCAGGGCGCCCGGCTGTCGACCCTCGAAGGCTGGATCACGAAGGAGCAGGCCCGGGCGCTCATGGCGCGGGCCGGCCAGGATCTCGACGCACTCTACGAAGCGGCGAAGCAGCCCGGATTCCGGGCCGTGCCGCTGGACGGGCTCACCGCCAGCGCCAGCATGGACATCGAGATGAACCGCGTCGTGTCCCAGAACGTCGCCGGCGTCATCCGGGGCAGCGAAGCACCGGAAGAGGTCTTCATCTACATGGCCCACTGGGACCACCTCGGCACCGACGAAAGTCTCGAGGGCGACCAGATCTACAACGGCGCCCTGGACAACGCCAGCGGCACCGCGGCCCTCATGGAAATCGCCCGGGCCTATCAATCCCTCGGCCAGGCGCCCCGGCGCAGCGTGCTGTTCCTCGCCCTGGCCGCCGAGGAGCAGGGTCTGCTGGGCTCACGCTTTTACGCCAGCGAACCCCTGTTCCCGCTGGAGAACACCGTGGGGGGCCTGAACATGGACGGCATGAACAATTTCGGGGAAACCCGGGACATCACCGTCGTGGGGCTGGGCATGAGCGACCTGGACGACTACCTGGCGGCCGCCGCGGCGGAGCAGGAGCGTTTCCTCGAGGCCGACCGGGAGGCGGAAAAAGGCTATTACTTCCGCTCCGACCATTTTGAGCTCGCCAAGGAAGGGGTGCCCATGCTGTACCCCAACAAGGGCTATGACCACCGCGAGAAAGGCGTGGCCTACGGCATGGAAAAGGCCAACGAGTACACGGAAGACCACTACCACCGCGTCTCCGACGAGTACGACCTGAGCTGGGTGGTTACCGGCGCCCTGGAGGACATGGAGACCTTTTTCCGCACCGGCCTCGACGTCGCCAACAGCGACGCCTGGCCGAACTGGAAGGAAGGGACGGAATTCCGTGGCAAGCGGGACGCGCAGCGCGCCGGGCTGGATTGACGTGCACGCGGCCGGGTGTCGGCCCGGCGCGGAATCTGATCGGAATCGCTCCCTGGCGGCACTCACCCCGGTCTCTGGGGTGAGCACGATCGGGCCGGTGGCTGTGACTTACTGTTTCGCCGGGTCGTAGCGCTCGAACCACCCCATGATGTTGTCGGTCTTGGCGACCAGGCGGCTCGGGCGCCCCGCGATATAGTGGGGCGCGCCGGGCACGCGGATCAGCGCCGTGTCGACGCCGCGCAGCTTCAGCGCCGTGTAAAACTGCTCCGCCTCCCAGGTGGGGGTGCGCCAGTCTTCCTCGCCGACCATGAGCAGGGTGGGCGTGGTGACGTTTTCCACCAGCATGATCGGTGACCGGTCCAGGAAGGCGTCCGGGTCTTGCCAGGGATCGGCCCGGATCCAGTGACGCTTGACGAAGGCGGCGATGTCCGCCGACAGGGCCATGGTCATCCAGTTGATCACGGGCTTGATCGAGGCCGCTGCCGCGAACCGCTCGGTTTTTCCCACGATCCAGGCCGTGAGGATGCCGCCGCCGCTGCCGCCGGTGACGAACAGGCGCTCCGCATTTACGTAATTCTTCTCCACCAGGTGATCCACCACGCTCATCAGGTCGTCGTAGTCGAAGCCCGGGTAGGCGAGGTCGATCTCCTGGGCGAAGGCCTCGCCGTAGCCCGTGGAGCCCCGGGGATTCACGTACACGGTGACATAGCCTTCCGCCGCGAAACGCTGGACCTCGGCGGAAAACGTCGGGCCGTACATGGCGAAGGGGCCGCCGTGAATCTCCAGGATCATGGGGTGGCTGCCGTCGGCCTCGAAGCCGGGCGGCAGGGCGGCCCAGGCCTCGATCTCCAGTCCGTCATGGCTCGAGGGCACCTGGATCTCCTCGATCCGGGCCATGTCCAGGTGCGGGAGCAGATCGTCGTTCAGGGACGTGAGTACCCGGCTGTCCACGCCGCTGCCGGCCACGCCGATCTCGGCAGGCTTATCGGGCGAAGCCACGGTATAGGCGAAGACGGGTCGCCGGGTCGCGGAGACAGAGTAGGCACCGGCGGCATAGGGCCGGCCGATGGAGGTTCCGCCGACCTCGGCCACCGCGGTGGAGACGTCGCCGTCCAGGTCGATTTCCACCACGCGCATGTCGCCGGCGTCCTCGATCAGGGCATAGAGCGCCCGGCCGTCCCCGCGCCAGGCCAGATCGGCGAACCCACGGTCGAAGTCCGCGGCCAGCTGACGGGACCCGGAGCCGTCTGCGTTCATGACGTACAGCCGGGTCTGCTGCCAGGATTTCAGTTCATCGTCATAGCCCAGGTAGGCGATCCGTTCTCCGTCCGGTGAGGGTGTGGGCGAATTGTCCGGACCGTCGCGGTCCGTGAGGCGGGTCATTTCGAGGCTTCGGAGGTCGACGGTGAAGAGGTCGCTCTCGATCGGGTCCAGGTCCCGGTCGTCGTTGGGATTGCCGGTCACCACCAGGGTGGCGTCATTCAGCCAGGCCGGCTGGTCGTAGCCGCCGGCGCCACGGGTCACCTGCCGGGGCGTGCCGCCGTCCGCGGGGATCGTGAACACCTGGGTTTCCCCCGCCGCGAGATAGCCCTGGCCGTCGAAGCGGAAGGTGATGTCGTCGAATACGCGCACCGGCTCGGACCAGCTGGCGCCCTCCGGCGGCTTCAGGGGCGTGGCGAAACTGGGCGTCTCGCCCTTCACGAACATGGCGAAGGCGATGGTTGAACCGTCCGGGGACCAGCGGGCCTGGCGCGGCGCCTCGGCAAACTGCGCCAGCGACACGCTGCGGCCCGTATCGAAAAACAGCAGCCGCAGCTCGGGCCGGCCCTCGGCGGAGGTGGTGTAGAACAGGCGATCACCGCTCGGCGACCAGCGGGGCGCCGCAGCCGAAGCGCCGCCCACGACGAGGGGTCGGTGCGCGCCGCTGTCCACGTCGAGGGTCCAAAGGTCTCCCCGGATCCGGTCCGTCAACCGGTCCATGGAGCGGCGGACGTAGACGATGGTTTCGCCGTCCGGCGAAATCTGCGGGTCGTCTCCGTACTCGAGATCGAAGACGCGTTCCGCGGTGAAGTGCCGCTCGTCCGGGGCCGCGTCGTCCGCGGTCACGGGCTGATGGAACAACAGGGCGAAGCCGGCAAGTCCTGCAACGATCAGTTTCGGGTTCAAGGGGCGTCCTCTCGAGGGTTCAGGGTCCATGGGGGTGATGGCCCGTTACCAGGCCCTTCCGCAGCAGCTGTTGCGCAGCCGTCAGGGCGAGACGCCGCCGTCTGAGACGTCGGTGGCTTGCGGCTCGCTTCTGAAATTCATGTCCGTATCGGCGACGAACCAGGTAAACAGGGTCCAGGCGGCGACATTCTGCGCCATCTCTTCCGGCACGATCTTGTCGAAGGTGTCGTTGGGCGTGTGGTGAAACTCGAAATAGTCTTCGCCGTTCTGGGACAGGCGTGCGACCGGCATGCCGCGAAGCTGCAGGGGAATGATGTCCGGGCCACCGCCGCCGGTGTTGGGCCCGCGCGTGATGCCCAGGTGCTGCATCTGCCGGTGCATTTCGTCGAAAAAGGGCACGGCGTGGTCCCCCACGTTGGAGGTCAGGCGCCATACCTCGCGGGCGCCGAAGTCGCTTTCCGAGCCGATGATGTGGTTGGCGAGGGTGCCGTCCGCTTCCCGCGCCGCGGCGTAGGCCCGTGCCCCCATCAGTCCCACTTCCTCGGCGCCGAACAGGATGACACGGATGGTGCGTCGGGGCCGCTTGCCGTGATCCATGATGAGTTTCGCTGCGGCGCTCACGATGCCGACGCCCGCGCCGTCGTCCAGCGCGCCGGTGCCCGTGTCCCAGCTGTCGAGGTGGGCGCCGATGATCACGATCTCTTCCGGGGCTTCCGATCCGACGATCTCGCCGATGACGTTGCCGCTTTCGGCCTCGCCGCGCCAGCCCGCGGACGTCTCGAGACGAATTCTGACGGTCTCGCCCGCCGCGACGATGCGTTCGATCTGGTCGGCGTCCGGCGCGGAAACCGCGAGTGCCGGGATCACGGCCTTGCGGTCGTCCAGGCGGCTCATCATGCCGGTGTGGGCGAAGCGGTTCGAGCTCGTGCCCACGGAGCGTATGAGCACACCGGCGGCGCCGCGGTCCTCCGCGTGAAACCAGGCCTGGGAGCGCTTGCGGTTTGCCCAGCCGTAGCCTTCGCCGCTGCGCGCGGCGACCATGCGGTCGTTGATGAAGACCAGTTTGCCCTCGAGCGCATCGTCGGCGTCATCGAAGGCCAGCAGGTGATCGAAGCTCGGAAAAAAGACCACGTCCGCCTCGAGGCCTTCTCCGGGTGTGGCCGCGGCGCCGCCGAGGGACGTGGCGACGAGCGGTTGCGGGTAGGGCGCCACGATCGACGCCTCCTCGAAGACCGACTCCCCCCGCGTCCACAGGTCGAGGTCGAACGATTCGACCCGGACATTCTCGAAGCCGAGCTCCGTGAGCATGCTCACGGCCCAGTCACGCGCGCGGGCCTCCTGCTCCGTGCCGGCCAGGCGTGGGCCAACTTCCGTGGTCAGGCTGCGGGTGATCTCGTAGGCAAGGTCGCTGTCGAGCGCCGTCTCCGAAAGCGAGTGCGCGATCTCGAGGGTTGTCTCGTCAAAGCGGTACGTCTCTTCGGCCGCGACCCCCTGGGTCGGCAGGGTGAGGCAGCAGCCGAGGATCGGGATGGCAAGAATGTGGCGTAGGGCGGAGCGGGCGCGCATCGTCAGGAGTTCCGGAGGCTTGGGCAGGCGGGCAGTTTAACGGCCAGCCTTCACCGTGAAAAGGAAGTCACAGCATACCCGTGCCGGTGTGAACTCAGGCTGCCACGACGATGGGCCGATCCGTGAAGCGCTGGCCGGCCATGGCTTGCACCGCCTTGCGTCGGCCGGAGGCGGCCACCGCACCCCGATGGACATAGGCCTCGCAAACCCGCTTCTCGCCGATCCAGAGATAGCCGTCCACCCCGGGCTTGATGCCCAGCAGCGTGATGCCCGCCAGCATGAAAACGAACTGCTCGACCGGCCCGAAGCCTACCTCCGCGGTCAGGCGCGCCAGGTCGAACACGGCCGTGGTCAGGACCATGAGCGTGACCGCCGTCCAGCCCATGCCGTGGCGCACGGCCCAGACGGCCGGAAGCAGGAAACCTTCCCAGCTGAAACCCCGGCGCACGGCGATCAGGCCGGCTTCCGGATGTTCGTAGAGGTCGAAAATGTGGACGGATCGTTGGTGCATGGTGAGCCTCCGGGTACGTCCGAACCCCACGTCGGGTATCGGACAGGCTCAGTGTGCTCGCCAGCGGTGCAACCTGCCCGGCCGTTCCGGACAGGCGTTTGACCCGGGTGGTCAGTCGCAGGTTTCCGGTTGCAGGGGAAACTCGACCTGCTCGCGCGCCATCCACGCCTGGACCCCGGGTCGGCAGACGAAGTCATTCCAGGCGTCGCTCGACCGGCCGGCACGCCAGTAGTCGGAAAAAGGCCCCTCGTGGGGCAGGTCTTTGAGAAGCCCTTCCGCCGCTTCGTGATCGCCCCGGTCGACCAGCATGATCAGAACGTCGGGTGGGTAGGACAGGGTCGGATGGTTTGGGTCTGCAACGGCTCGTGTGGCGCCCCAGGACACCAGCCTGTCACGCGCCTCGGCCCAGAGCCCGGGGTCGGATTTTTCGCAGTAATCCCGATAGGTGGGGGAGGCATCCTGCTGCTTGCCCAGGAGCGCCTCGAGCCGGCTTGTGAGCTGCGGCACGTCCTGGCATGCGCCGTCCTTCACCGCCAGTGTCAGGGCAAACACCAGGGCTTCAGGAAAATCCGGTGCGGAAGCCAGTAGCGAGCTCACAAGGGCCCGGGCACGATCCGTATTTCCAGCAGCCTCGTGCCACCAGGCCGTATTGTACGGAATGATGCGTGAACGCGGGTCCAGGCTCATGGCGCGCTCGTAGCTCGCCAGGGCGTCCTCGATGCGGCCTTCCCGGGCCAGGGCCCGGCCGCGCCATTGCCAGGCGGTCGCCAGGGAGGGCTGGAGCTGGATGACCTCGTCGTACAGGCGCAGGGCCTCCTGCCGATTGCCGGCATTCATCTTCTCGCTGGCCAGGCCCAGGCGAGCTTCGACGTTGTCCGGGTCCAGGGCCAGCGCACGATTGGCGGCCTCGAGCGCTTTCTCTGAAGCGAGGCTTAGCGGGGTATCCGTGTAGCCGGGCAGCACGGACCAGGTGAGGGCGAGTCCGGACCAGGCGCGGGAAAATTCCGGGTCGAGTTCGATGGCCGCCTCGAAAGCCGCGATGGCGGACAGCAGGCTCGCCGCAGATCGTTGATGCCACAGTCCCATGCCCTGCAGATAAAGTTCGTAGGCCTCGAGGGAATCGGTTTCGTTCTCTCTCTCATTCAAAGACGATGGCAGGTCCAGCGTGACCTTGAGCGCCTCGGCGATGTTCTGGGCAATATCGTCCTGGATTCGGAAAATGTCGTCCAGCTGCCGGTCGTAGGTTTCGGACCAGAGGCGGAAACCATCCCCGGCCTGCACGAGCTGGGCGGTGATGCGCACCTGGTTGCCCGCCTTGCGGACGCTTCCCTCCAGGACATGCTCGACGCCTAGCGCGGCCGCGATCTGGCTCACGGGTTGTGCGCTGTTCTTGAAGGAGAAGGCGGAGGTGCGCGCCGCTACTTTAAGATCGGGAATGCGGGCCAGGGCGTTGAGCACCTCCTCGGCGACTCCGTCGGAAAAATACTCGTTGTCCGGGTCCGCGCTCATGTTGAGGAATGGCAACACGGCGATGGACTGGGCGGGCTCGGAATGGCTTACCTGCGGGGGGTCGGCGCTCGGCGGCGTCGTCGTCGGCTCGGGCCTGGGCAGAAAACGCTCTCCCGCCAGGAGGGCGATCACCAGCACCAGCACGCCGATGATGACCCGGTCCAGCCGGCGCTTCGTCTCGGGCGTGACGGACTGGCCACGGTCGACTTCGCGATCCAGCTTGAGCCCCTCCGGGGTCATTTCGAAGATCCACGAAAAGATCAGCACGGCGGGCAGGCCGATGGCGGCCACCAGGAACAGGGCCTGGATGACCCAGTTCGGCGCGTCGATGAGGTCGAGGCCGAAGTCCGCCGCCTGGAGCAGAACCCAGGCGATCAGCACGTAGGCGATGCCCACGCGAACCACGTTGCGTCGTTTCAGTTCCGCAAAAAAGCTCATGGAGCAGCCCGCGGCAATGTCACCACGCTTTCAGCGGGTATTCGGTGGTCGAACGCGGGGGCCAGGGCAGTCCGCCCTGCTCGATCTTTGCCGCGAAGTTGGGGGTGGCCTCGAGGTCGAAGGGTGCGCCACAGCCGCACCACATGGTGATGAGGATCAGCGGCAGGGGGCCGTAGGCCCGTGCGTCGATGTCGCCGGCGAGGCGGTTGGCCTTCGCGCGATCGCCGACCACGGCGTAGTACTGCAAGTCCGCGAAGCCGCCAACCTGTTCCATCTCGAATTCCTCGAGCAGGGCGGTCCGAATCTCCTCGGCACGCGCCATGTCGCCCCGGGCGGCCGCAAGCTTCGCTCCGTTCAGGAACGCGTAGAACGGGTCGTTCAGGCTGCGGCGAATCTCCTGTTCGGCGGACTCGAAGCGGCCCAGGGCCACGAGTGCGTCGATGCGGGCCATCTTGATCCAGGGGTGGTCCATGCGCTCCAGCGCGGCGGTGGTGAGTTCGAGCGCGAGCTCCGGATTGCCGGCCCAGTTCGCTGCCCGGGCCTGGGAAAAGCGACGGACCGGGCCGAGGGGGTTGCACTCGATGATCGGTTCGAGGCGCTCCACGAGCTCCTGGGCATAGCCAAAAACGGTCGCCATGGGGTCGAACCACTGCCCGATGGTGCAGTGGTCCGTTGCGAGGTAAGCCTCGAGCTTGGGGAGGATGCGGAAGAAATCGCCGGTGATCACGGCGAGGTCGAACTCACTGACCCGCCGTTCTTCCAGGTTCGGGGCGTTCTCCTGCGCCAGCGCCATGGACTCGACCGCCAGCTGGTAGGCATTGTCGCGGATGTCCGGTGGCACGTTATCCAGGGTGGGCTCACCCGTGGCCGCGTCGTTGATGATGTGCACAAAGGCGTCTGCCCGTTCCGTGTAGGCGGGGCCGTAATCCGGTACGCGCTCGAGGACCGTGTCGAAGTAGTCGTTGACCGCGAGGAGCGCTTCGATCTGGTAGGCCTCGCCGTGCGCTTCCCGGGAGGCCTTGAGCCCCCGCTGAAACGCGATGAACGCCGCCGGATCGCGCAGGCCGGCGGAGCGCATGGCTTGGCGCCGCTCCTCGTCCAGCACCACGTCCATGGCCACGGCGAGCGCCTCGGCGATATCCTCCTGCATGCCGATCGTGTCTGCCGAGGTGCTGTCATAGGTATCGGACCACAGGTTGATGCCATCTTCGGCCCGGATCAGCTGGGCGGTGACCCGGATGCGGTCGCCGGAGCGGCGCACCGAGCCCTCTACAACATGCCGGACACCCAGCTCTGCCGCGATCTCGTTGACCGGTTTTTCCTGGCCCTTGAAGGAAAAAGACGAGGTGCGGGCCGTCACCAGCAGCTCCGGCAGCTGGGCAAGCGCGTTGAGGATCTCCTCCGTGAGGCCGTCGGCGAAGAACTCGTCGTCCTCGCCACTGCTGAGGGAAACGAACGGCAGCACGGCCACGGATTTCGCAGCGGGTGCAGGGGCCGCAGCCTGGTCAAGGCCCGTGGCGGCGGAGGGGGGTGTGGCCGCAAGTTCGGCATCATCCGCCTGCCGCTCCTGCCCCACCGGCTTGAGGAGCAGAAACACGACCGCGGCGGCCAGGAACACGATGATGGCCCGGTCCAGCTTGCGGCCGGTCTGGGGCGTGATGGACGTGCTGCGGTCCACGTCCTGCTCGCGCTTGATGCCTTCCGGCGTGACCTCGAAGGCCCAGGCGAAGAACAGGGCAATGGGCAGACCGGCCAGGCCAATGATGAACAGGGCCTGGATAATCCAGTTCGGCGCATCGATCAGGTCCAGGGCGAAATCCGCCGCCTGCATGACCACCCAGCCGAGCAGCACGTAGGCGATGCCCACGCGAAAGACGTTTCGACGCTTGAGCTCTTCGATGAAGCTCAAGGCCGTTCCTCCGGAGGCCAGAGGTTCATTTTCGCCAGGTGGGCCTGGAAGCGCGGGTCTTCCCGCATCGGGTCGTAGAACCCCACACGGCTGGCGTGGGCCGCGTAGGGGTCGCCCTGTTCCAGCGAACTTTCCAGGTTGTCGAGGGCGCGTTCGTAGTCACCAAGGATGGCGTAATTCATGGCCTTGCCCAGGGCGCCATCGGGGACAAGCTCCGAGTCCTCGAGGGCTTCCAGATAGGATCCGCGCCGGCTGGGATCTTCCAGGGCGTCGATCAGCGTGAGCTCCTCTGGGGCGGCTGTCCCCAGGACGTCGAAAACGCCAGTGCGGGCTTCCCGGGCGCTGTCGTACTGGCCCAGCAGTGCGTAAGCGAGGCTCAGGTTCCCGTAGGTGTGTTGCATGTTGGGATTGAGCTCCAGGGCGCGCTTGAAGTAGCCGATGGACTCCTCCAGCCGTCCGACGCTGACCGTTGTCCAACCCGAGACATGCCACATGATCGGCGCCAGCGGGTCGAGTTCCGATGCCTTTTGGAACTGCGCGAGAGCCCTGTCGATATCCAGGTATCGGACCGAGATGAATTCTCCGTACCACTGGTAGGCGGTGGGATACTCCGGGTCCAGGGCGAGGGCGCGCAGAAAGTCCTTTTCCGCGTTCTCCCAGTCGAAGTCATGCATGGCGCGGATGTAGCCACGGGTGACCAGCGCCTGGGGCAGGTCCGGTTTCAGCTCCAGGGCCCGGTTCACGGCATCCCGGGCCGCCGCGATACTGTCCACCGCTGAAAAATCCACTGCGTATTCAGGGATGAGCACGAGGGCGTCCGCCAGGGCGGCCCAGGCCTCGGCGAATTCCGGATCGAGCATCACGGCCTCGTTGAGGGCCTCGGTGGAGGCCCGGAGGTTATGGATGTTTCTCGAATGCCACAGCTGCCGGCCGAGCAGGTACTGGTTATAGGCCTCCACGTTGTCCGTGGTGGCCGCGACCAGCTGCGTCTGCTGGTCCGGGGTGAGGGTCAACTCCAGTTCGCCGGCGATGGCCCGGGCGATTTCGTCCTGTACCGCGAAGATGTTGTCGAGGTCACGATCGTAGGTGTCCGACCACAGCTGGGCCTCGGTCTCCGTGTCGATAAGCTGCGCCGACACCCGCACCCGGTTGCCGGCCTTGCGCACGCTGCCTTCCACGACGTAGCCCACGTCCAGTCGTTCCGCAATCTCGGCCACCGTGGCGCCGGAGTTCTTGAAGGAAAAGGCCGACGTGCGGGCGATGACCCGCAGATCGTCGAGGCCGGACAGGACGTTGAGGATTTCTTCGGAGATGCCGTCGGCGAAGTATTCGTTTTCCGGATCCGGGGACATGTTGTCGAAGGCGAGAACGGCGACGGACGTTTTCTTCGGCGGCGGACAGGCGAAGGGCTCCTGCTCCGCGGGAGGGCGGCGGACGTTTTCCCGGTCCAGGACCGCCATCAGGGTCGGGTAGGGCGCCGGATCGAACTGCGAGTAGATCAGGAACGAGGAGAGCAGGTACGGAATGCCGACTGCTTCGAGGGGCGCCAGGGTCTCGTAGGCCGACTCCGGATCTCCGAGCATGCTCGCCATAAGCCACCGTGTACTGGTGTCGTTGCCACTTCCCCCCTGGAACTCATCCAGCATTCGCTGGGCTGCCGGGCGGTCTCCTTCGGCGCAGGCTTCACGAACGGTCAGCAAGGGGGAAATGTTCGGTACCCGTGCCCGCAGCCTGTCTGCGACGGACCGGGCTTCGAAGTTGCGCCCCGCCCAGAGCAGGGTGCGGTGGACCTGGTAGAGCAGCTGGGGACTGTTCGGCCAGCGTTCCAGGAGAGAAAGACCGATGTCCGCCGCCTCCGAGGGCGGCATGACCCGGTAGGCCAGGTTCACCACGCCGTTGGCGGCGTTGAACTCCGACCTGGCCCGCTCGATCATGGGCCCCAGCAGCGATCTCGCCACCTCGGTCTCGCTCAGCATCAATGCGACAAAAATCGCTTCGAACCGCGCAGCGATGTCATTCGGTCGCCCATCGAGGTACTGCTGGTAGAGGGAGAGCGCTTCGCGGAGCCGAAGGTCGACGCCCGCCTGGTCCGCCAGGATGAGGATGCGGTCGAGCTCCGTTCCCGCGGAGCGGCTGGCCCGATCGATGCGCTCGTGGTAGTTCGCCAGGATGGACCTGGGTTCCAGGTCCGTGGCGCCCGTATCGATGCGATTCGTCGTCATCTGGACCTTCCAGAAGCGCGCCGCCTCGACATGCGCCTTGGAAAAGGAGGGGTCGATTTCCCGTGCGTTTTCAAAGTGCTCATAGGACGTGAGCGTTCGCTGGGCGATGTCGCCTGCCGCCGTGGAATCCTGCCTGTCCTGGAGGCCCTTGAGATACTCCTGGTAAGCCGCGATGGAGTTCGTTCCCACCTCGGACATGCGGGCCAGGGCTTCCGGGTCCATGGACGTTTCCAGCGCCAGGGCGATCTTTGTCGCGAGGTCTTCCTGGATGGCGATCATGTCCGCCGCTTCCCGGTCGTAGTTCTCCGACCAGACGTGGAAACCGTCCTCCGCCCGGATCAGCTGCGCCGTCACGCGTACCTGGTCGCCGGCGGAACGCACGGAGCCCTCGAGCACGTGGGCTACGCCGAGCTCTACGGCGATTTCCGGAATCGAGAGCTCCGTGTCGCGGTACTGAAAACTGGAGGTTCGTGCCGAAACCTGCAGGTCCGGCACCCGCACAAGGGCATTCAGGATTTCTTCCGCCAGCCCGTCGGCGAACCAGGCCTGGTCGCCGCCCTGGCTCATGTCCGCGAAGGGCAGGACGGCCACGGATTTCGCCATGGGGGCAGCGTCTGAGGGCGTCGCGCTTTCCGGTGCCTGGCGAGAAACCTCAGGGCCCAAGGCCGGCTGGCCTCGGTCAGCGATGAAGAATCGATCTGCCAGCAACAACACCACGGCCGCCGCCAGGAACGCGATGATTGCCTTGTCCAGCTTGCGGCCGGTGGTGGGCGTCACGGAGGAGGTCCGGTCCACGTCCTCCTCGCGCTTGATGCCCTCGGGCGTCAGTTCGAAGGCCCAGGCGAAGAACAGGGCGAAGGGCAGGCCGATCAGTCCCGCGATGAAAAACACCTGGATCACCCAGTTGGGCGCGTCGATCAGGTCCAGGGCAAAATCCGCCGCCTGCAGCACGACCCAGCCGAGGAGTACGTAGGCGATGCCGACGCGGAAGACGTTTCTGCGTTTGAGTTCCTCGATGAAGCTCATCCGGACAGGCGCTCCTCATAGGGGGGCAGGTCCAGTTCCGCGCGTTGCTGGTTGAGCCGCTCCGTCATCTGGGCGAGCAGTCCTTCGAACCGGGTGTCGCCCCGCAGGAACTCGAAGGTGCGGTACTGGCTGGTGAAGTCCGGTGGCAGGAAATGTCCCGCGTCGACAAACGCCGAGAGGTGGCCCAGGGCCGCTTCCGCATCGCCGAGCAGGGTGGCATGGTAGGCCTCGGAGAAGGTGTGCCAGTGATTGTTCACGCCTTCGCGGTTGGACGCTTCGAGGACCTCGCCGAAGCGCTCCAGGAATCGATCAGCGCGCGCCAGGTCCTCGGTGGCGCGGAGGGCCTCGACCATGTGTCCCAGGGGCAGGCCCGTGGCCAGGCCCTTGACGACCACCTGGGCCTCGAAGTCCTCCAGGCTGGGCCAACGCTCGTCGAAAAACTGCACCAGCTCTTCATGCTCGCCATTGGTCGCGAGCGCTTCCATGTAATCCCGGATGCCCTGGCCCTCGGCCAGCAGCGGCGCCGCGATCATGCGCGCCTCTTCGAGTTTTCCGGCCTGCGCCAGGCCGAGAACTTCGAGGGACGTGCCCGCGGCCATGCGCGACGCCGCTTCCGGCTCACCGAGCGCCACGAGGTTAAGGGCACGAACCCAGCTCCAGAGGTCTTCGCTGCGGTCCGTGGGGCGGTGTGTTTTGACCGCAGCAGCATAGTCGGCGCGCATCATGTACAGGGCGGTCTCTACCTCCCGCACCCGGGCTTCATCGACAGCGAGCAGCTGCTCCCGGATCTGGGCGTAGTGCTCCGCCTGCTTTTCCTCCTGGCCCAGTACCAGGTAATCGAAGCTGATGTTGGTGGCGGTCGGGAGATAGAGCGGATCCCGTTCCCGGGTCTCCTCGCTGAGCGCCACGGCTTCCTGGAAGCGACCCAGTTGCCAGAGCAGGCGCCAGAGCCAGTTGCGCGCGTCGGTCAGGTTGGGGTTGATGTCGAGCGCCTGCTGCAGGTACTGGATGGCGAGTTCGCGCTGTGACCGGTTGTCGTAGTAGAGGCCGTAGCCGGCGAGCATTTCCGGGCTGTCCGGGTCCAGGGCCCGGGCGCGCTCGAGGTATTCGCCGGCGAGGGTCATGGCTTCCTCGAAGGGAATGCTGCCATAGGCGCTCAGATCGTCGCGCAGGAGCAGGATGGTGATGGCCCGTTCGGCCCAGGCGGGGGCAAACTCGGGCTCACTCTCCGTCACTTCCGCCAGCAGGGCGGCCGCCTGCTGGAGCGGGCCCTCGCGCCGTTCCCGCATGAGCTGCCGGCCCATGAGGAACTTGTTGTAGTCGGCCACGTTCAGGGGCGTCACGCCGGTGACGTTAGGGGTGACCTCGAGCGCGATCGTCAGCGCTTCGAGAATGCGGGTCGCGATGTCGTCCTGGATGGCGAAGATGTCGTCAAGTTCTCGGTCGTAGGTCTCGGACCAGAGATTGAAGCCGTCCTCGGCCTGGATCAGCTGGGCCGTGATGCGGACCTTGTCACCGGCTTTCCGGACCGAACCCTCGAGGATGTGGTCCACGCCGAGGGTCTGGCCGATGCTGCGCAGATCCTCCTGCCGGTCCTTGAAGGCGAAGGACGAGGTGCGCCC
>JAZBOL010000026.1:0-5243 GCA_036351115.1 Lysobacterales bacterium
GGCTATCCACTCTCGCCGGCGCTCACGCAGCGCGTGGTGAGTTACCTGAATTACTTTCGTCTGTTCATCGCCCTGGCGCTGAGTGGGGCGTTCCTCGCCGACGTGCTGGTCGAGGGTGAAAACCTCAATAACGCCAGCCTTCCCGGCGCGGTGCTGTTCGCTTACCTGCTGTTTTCGTTTTACTTCGTGCTGGCGGCCCGCCGCCCTGACGAGTCCTTCTACCACCTGGCGCTCCAGTCCCTGGTGCTGGACGTGGTGCTGATCACCCTGCTGCTGCACGCCTTTGACGGGCTGGCGGTGCTGCTGGTGTTCGTGGGGGCAGCGGCGGGGATTATCCTGCCCGTGCGCCTGGCGCTGTTCATCGCCTCGCTGGCCGCCCTGGCGCTGCTGTCCGAACCGTTCCTTGCCGGACTTGCCGGTGTCGAAAACCCCGGTAAGTTCATGACCGCGGGCTTTTACGGCCTGTCCGTGATCGTCATTACGATCCTGACGCACCTGCTCGGGCAGTGGGCCCGCGACTTCCGGGTATTGGCCGAACGCCAGGCGCAGACGGTGCTGCGGCTCGAGCGGGTCAACGAACTGATCATCCGCCGCCTGCGCAGCGGCGTGCTGGCCGTGAGCCCGGACGGCGAGATCAAGATGATGAACGAGTCCGCCTGGTACCTGCTCGGCAGCCCGCCGCCCAACGAACGCTCCCTGAGCAAGCTGTCGCCGGAGCTGCGCATCGCCCTGCAACAGTGGAACCGCGACCCCCGCAAGGACCCGGCCACCCTGGCCCTGAACGCTACCCAGGCGCAGGTGGTGCCCAAGTTCGTGGCGCTGCCGGGCGGGCGCGAAATTTCCACCATTATTTTCCTCGAGGACAACGACGTGGTGTCCCAGCGCGCCCTCGAGATGAGCGCCGTGAGCCTGGCCAAGCTGTCCACCAGCATCGCCCACGAAATCCGCAATCCGCTCGCCGCCGTCAGCCACGCGGCCGACCTGCTCGAGGAGGACGAACGCCTCGACGCCGGTCAGCAGCGGCTCGTGGACATCATTCGCAACCAGTCCAGGCGCATGAACGGCATCATCGAGAACATCCTGCAGATGTCGCGGCGGGAAAAATCCCAGGTCGAGCTCATCGCCCTGCCGGAATGGCTGCGCGAACTGCTTGCCGAGTTCCACGCGGTGTACAGCGTCACGCCCTTCAACCTGGTCATCGAGCCCGGTGCCGAGGACACCACCGTGCTGTTCGACCGCAGTCAGCTGCACCAGGTGTTGTGGAAGCTCATGGAGAATGCCCTGCAACACCTGGGAGACGAGAACGAGCAGCCGCGGCTCTTCCTGCGCCTGTCCGCCGGCGCCAATCCGGGCTACTGCGTCCTGTCCGTCGAGGACAACGGCACGGGCATCGCCGAGGACCGCATTGGCCAGATTTTCGAGCCGTTTTTCACCACCCGCAAGGACGGCACCGGTCTGGGGCTCTACATCGCCCGGCAGCTGTGTGAGGCCAACCAGGCCGAACTCACGGTAGAATCCGTATTTGGAGAAGGCACGAGCTTCCGCATCCGCATGTCCCTGGCCACCAACGCCCGCACGTCTGGCTCGGACATCGAACGCATGCGGGTGCAGGCGAGAGGGAGTGCATGAGCGACTTATCGGCGGACGCCGCAGGGAACACGGGGATCGGGGACCAGGACCATGCGTCGCAGCGCGTCCTCATCATCGATGACGAGCCGGATATCCGGGAACTGCTGATTCTCACGCTCAGCCGCATGGGGCTCGACGTGACCGCCGCCGAGGATCTGCGCCAGGCGCGGCGGGCCCTCGACCAGCACAGCTTCAGCTTCTGCCTCACGGACATGCGCCTGCCGGATGGGAACGGCCTTGACCTGGTCGGCGAGATCACCGACGCGCACCCCGAACTGCCCGTGGCCGTGATCACGGCCCACGGCCGGGTCGAGGACGCGGTGCAGGCCCTCAAGGTCGGCGCCTTCGATTTCGTCAGCAAGCCCGTGGACCTGGGCATGCTGCGCAAGCTGGTCAACACGGCGCTGAAACTGCGTGCCGGTGAGCGCGTCGAGACAGATACGGCCGCAAAGCCCGACGAGGAAGCCCCGGCGGCGCTCGACCGGCTCATCGGCAAGTCGCCCGCCATGCAGCGGGTGCGCAAGCTGATCCACAAGCTGTCCCGGAGCCAGGCGCCGGTGTTGATTTCCGGCCCCTCCGGCTCCGGCAAGGAACTGGCCGCCCGGCTGATCCATGACCTCGGCCCGCGCGTCGACAAACCCTTCGTGCCGGTCAACTGTGGCGCCATCCCCACGGAATTGATGGAAAGCGAGTTCTTCGGTCACAAAAAGGGCAGCTTTACCGGCGCGGACGCGGACAAGGAAGGGCTGTTCCAGGCGGCCGACGGCGGCACCCTGCTGCTCGACGAGGTGGCGGACCTGCCGCTGCACATGCAGGTCAAGCTCCTCCGCGCCATCCAGGAGAAGGCCGTGCGGCCCATCGGCGCACGGGAAGAGGTCTCGGTGGACGTGCGCATCCTGTCGGCGACGCACAAATCGCTTGGCCCCCTGGTCGAGGCCGGCGAGTTCCGCAGTGACCTGTTCTTCCGCCTCAATGTCATCGAGCTGGCCATGCCGCCGCTGAGCGAGCGCGACGGCGACATCCCCATCCTGGCCAGGCATTTCCTTCACGAGATCACCCGCGAGTGGGACACGCCGGCACCGGGCATCTCCCGGGAGGCCATGACCGAGCTCGAAGCCCACGGCTTCAGCGGCAATGTCCGGGAGCTGGTGAACATCCTGCAGCGCGCCGTGACCATGGCCGAGGGGGACGAGATTCAGCCCGACGACCTGATGCTGGACCAGGGCAACTTCTGTCCCATCGAACCGGATGACGCGGGTGCTATCGGCAGCGGTGGCGCCAATGGCATCGTCCCGGACCGCCCGGGGGACCAGTCCCTGGACACCTTCATGGAAGACATCGAGCGCCAGGCCCTGCAGGAGGCGCTGGAGAAAGCGCGGTGGAACAAGACGCGCGCGGCGGAACTGCTCGGCATCAGCTTCCGGTCGCTGCGCTACAAGCTGAAGAAGTACGACATTGACTGAGGTCGCCTTATCCGCAGGCTCCTTCGGGGCCGACGGCGCGCCCGGCGACACGGACGCCGAGGAGCCGGCCTGCGCCCTTCGGGGTCTGAACGCCCTGCCGACCGAGAACCTCGGCGACCGGCTCGATGAGGTGCTGCGGGCCTGGCAGGCGTGCCGGGCGCGCAGCCTGGCCCTCGCCGCCCCCCTGTCCCCCGAGGACATGCTCATCCAGTCCATGCCGGACGCCAGCCCGACCAAGTGGCACCTGGCGCACACGACATGGTTTTTCGAAACCTTCATCCTGCAGGACCACGAGCCCGGCTTCGCCTGGTTCGACGAGGCCTTCTGCGTGCTGTTCAACAGCTACTACAACGGCGTCGGGGCGCAACACCCGCGGGCGCGGCGGGGCATGATTTCCCGCCCGGATCTCGGCCGGGTGCTGGCGTACCGGGAAGACGTCGACCGGCGGCTTGCCGAGCTCGTGGCCATGACCGATTGCCGCAGCGCCCGCCAGGCCCTGGCCGAGCGGCTGCGCCTGGGCGTCAACCACGAGCAGCAGCACCAGGAGCTGCTGATCACCGACATCAAGCACGCCCTGGCCCAGAACCCGGCCTGGCCCGCCTACGCGGAACACGGCACGGCCCCGGCGGCCGGCATCGAGTCCAACGCTAACGACGAGCTTCGTTGGCAGACCGTGGACGGCGGCCTGGTGACCATCGGCTACGGCGGCGACGGGTTTCATTTCGACAACGAGGGGCCCGCACACCGGGCGCACCTCGAACCCTACGCGCTCGCGAACCGCGCCGTGACCCAGGGCGAATGGCTGGCCTTCCTGGAGGACGGGGGCTACGACGACCCCCTGCTCTGGCTGGACGCCGGCTGGGCCTGGCGGCGGGAGAACCACATCACGGCGCCCTTCTATTGGCGGCAGACCGAGGACGGCTGGCGACAGTTCACCCTGCGCGGTGACAGGTCCGTGGATCCGTCATTGCCCGTGGCGCACGTGAGCTACTTCGAGGCGGAAGCCTTCGCGCGCTGGGCGGGATACCGGCTGCCGACGGAGGCCGAATGGGAGCACGGAATGCGCCAGGCCGGGACGGAAACCGACGACTCATCCACCCGAGGCGTCGCCGATGTGGTCAGCCGCGAGTTCCTGGATACCTGGGCCTGGACCGGCAGCGCCTACCTGCCCTACCCCGGCTTCGCCCCGGCCGCCGGCGCCGTGGGCGAATACAACGGCAAGTTCATGGTGGACCAGATGGTGCTCCGCGGGCGCTCCAGCGCCACGCCGCCGGGACATGCACGCGCCACCTACCGAAATTTCTTCCCGACCCACGCCCGCTGGCAGTATTCCGGGGTCTGGCTCGCACGATAAGGCCGTTTTCGTCCGCCGGGGTGACAAAAAGTGTCACCTTGTGACGGCACTTGGCGGGCTTTTCAGATGTGCCGCAAAGCAAAGTTTCCGTAACCCTCTGTTATTTATGGCGGCAATGCTTTGGCACGCGAACTGCATGTAAGGGAAGCATCCCGCAATTTTTAGGGGTTATACGGGCAGCCTGCGACATAGGGGTCCAGGCGCCCAACACCAAAAATACCAATGGAGGGTATTAGCATGCGTACCATGAAAACTGTACAGAAGGGTTTCACCCTGATCGAACTGATGATCGTGATCGCGATCGTCGCCATCCTCGTGGCCCTGGCCGTTCCGGCGTACCAGGACTACACCATCCGCGCCAAGGTTTCCGAGTGCGTGAACGGCGCCGCGCCGGCCAAGCTGGCGGTCTCCGAGTACTTCCAGTCCGAAGGCGCCGCAGCAGCAGCTCCGGAAGACTACGGCGTTAACACCGTGGCGACGTCACAGTATTGCCAGGCGCTCGCCGTGGACGCAGTAGGCGTGATCACCGTCACGACCGTGGGCACGGGCGCGACCACGGATCCCGTCATGACGCTGACGCCGGTTGACGCCGCTGGCGCTGCCTACAACCCGGCCAGCAACGAGCCGGTTAGCTGGAACTGCCAGAACACGGCAGGCGAAGATCGCCACGTGCCGGCAACCTGCCGCAGCTAAGTGCGACAAGTATCTGGCGTTTCGCCAGGAGAAAAAACCCCGCTTCGGCGGGGTTTTTTTTACTCCATCAAATGAATCCTGCCGATTTTGCGTATGTTGAGTTA
>JAZBOL010000027.1:0-80753 GCA_036351115.1 Lysobacterales bacterium
AATGCCCGCCCTTCGCCCGCGTTCCGGGCGTTTTTGCATGTACGTCAGGAATCACTGCAATGAAAACTTTTTCTGCGAAGCCGCAGGACGTCAGGCGCGAATGGCACCTGGTCGATGCGACGGACAAGACCCTGGGCCGGCTGGCCTCGGAAGTGGCTTTCCGCTTGCGCGGCAAGCACAAGCCGACCTACACCCCGCACGTGGACACGGGTGACCACATCGTCGTGGTCAACGCCGAGAAGATCCGCGTGACGGGCAACAAGATGGAAGACAAGATCTACCATCACCACACCGGCTACATCGGCAACCTCAAGTCCGAGCCCCTGGGCAAGCTCATGGAGCGTTACCCGGAGCGGGCCATCGAGCGCGCCGTCAAAGGCATGCTGCCGAAGAACAAGCTCGGTCGCGCCATGTACAAGAAACTGCACGTGTACGTGGGTTCCGAGCACCCGCACGCCGCCCAGCAGCCTCAGGCGCTGGACCTCTGAGCGTCGGGACAGGAGACAGATAATGGCAACTGAACAATATTACGGCACCGGCCGCCGCAAGAACTCCACGGCCCGCGTGTACCTGACCAAGGGCTCCGGCCAGATCACGGTCAATGACAAGCCGCTGGAGAACTTCTTCGGTCGCGAAACCAACTGCATGATCGTGCGCCAGCCGCTCGAGGCCACCGAACTGGGTGACCAGTTCGACGTGAACGTCATGGTCAAGGGCGGTGGCACCACCGGCCAGGCCGGCGCGATCCGCCTCGGCGTCTCCCGCGCGCTGCTGGAATATGACGAAGAACTGCGCAAGACCCTTCGCGCGTCCGGTTTCCTGACCCGCGATGCCCGCGAAGTGGAGCGCAAGAAAGTCGGTCTGCACAAAGCCCGTAAGGCTACCCAGTACAGCAAACGCTAAAGCTGGACCCCGGTTTTGGGGGATCGTCTAGTGGTAGGACTACGGACTCTGACTCCGTCAGCGGGGGTTCGAATCCCTCTCCCCCAGCCAAACACGGAAAAGCCCGCCTCGCGCGGGCTTTTTCGTGTTTATCTGCGGGAGGCCGGCATCGAACCATTCCGGCGCCAGCCGACCGAGGGGTTCGACAAATCGGCAGGACTGCCGATTCAGACGAGCGAAGCGAGGAGCCCTCAAGGATTACCCTGAAACGAAAAATTGGGTACTATCGACTTCCGATTGCTGATCAGGGCGGTCAACCCGCACGATGAAAGCCAATCTCGACTCCGGGGGGAGACGAAAGCGCGCCGGCAACCTGCTCATGGTGTGCGGCGCCGTTTTGCTGGGTTCGTTTTTCGTGTTCAAGGGCTGGTCCGCCAACCAGAGCGCTGCCGGTCTCGATGCCTTCGAGGCGGCCAAGGCGGTCCACGCCCAGCGCTCCGGCAGCAATTCCACGATCATCGAAACCGCGGTCCAGAAGTCACCCACCGCCGCCGGGCCCGCGGTGGTCAAGGCCAATGGCCGGCTGGAAAGCACGGCCCTGAGCGATATCCCCGACACGAGCCTCTGGTCCGCGAAGCGCGTCGCCGAGTACGAGGCGACGAAAGCCGCCGGGGGCGAGGCGCCCCAGGCCGTGCTTCGGATCGATCAACTGGACATCAACGTCCCCGTGTACAACGGTGCCGACGAGTTCAACCTCAACCGCGGCGTGGCCCGGATCATCGGAACGGGCCGCGTCGGCGAAATCGGCAACCTGGGCATCGCCGGCCACCGGGACAGCTTTTTCCGGCCCCTGAAAGACATCGAGATCGGTGACACGCTCGAGCTCGAGACCTTCCACGGCACCGAGGAATACCGGGTGTCTTCCATCGAGATCGTGGAGCCGACCGCGCTACACGTTTTGGGTCCGAGCGATACGCAAACCGTGACGCTGGTGACCTGCTATCCTTTCTATTACGTCGGAAATGCACCACAACGCTTCATCGTCAAAGCTGAAGCACTGAACAATCAGGTCAATTCATAGAGGAGGAGATTATGAAGAATTTGACCCTGCGAGTAGCCCTGGGCGCAGCACTGTGCCTCGGGTTCACGGCCACGGCTAACGCCGATGGCCACACCTGTGCCGATGCGGAATTCGCACCGGCTGTTCTCGAGCGCTGGCCGCACGCCCCGGACACCTGTCTCGAAATCGTTGAACGCGACGGCAAGAAATTCGCGCGCTTCGAGGCCGAGGTGGTTTCCCAGAGCCCCAGCGGTACCTACGTTCGCTACACCCGGCAAGATGGTTCCAAGACCCCGAGCCGCAAAGTGAACCCGCCGGACGGCTTCATGGCGCAGATCGGTGGCCAGAACATGGCCATTGAGGACCTGCAGCCGCGTCAGACCGTGAACGTTTACCTGCCGGAAGCCCTGGCATTCCCGAAACCGGAACCGATGGCAGCCGCCGCGCCGCCGCCCCCGCCCCCGCCTCCGCCGCCGGAGCCGGAGCCGGAGCCGATGATGCCGACCACGGCCGGCAATGCCGGTTGGCTCGCGGTCATGGGTGGTCTTTTCCTCCTGCTGGGAGGCGCATTGCGCTTCGCACGCCAGCAGCAGTAAACCACCAAGGCAAGGCCTGATTGGCAGGGGGCGCCGCGAGGCGCCCCTTGTTTTTTGGAGGATGGATAAAGGCTCTCGGCTAAGCCTGTCACTCCCGGGCGGGTTTATGCTGGCCGAAGAAACGATCGAAGATCGCGACTGCCGCCGTCCCATAAACGCCTACGAGCAGAATGAGGCCCAGGCGCGTGTAGAATGCCGCGCCGGCATCCCCGGAAGGGGTCGTGACGGCAGGCCCCAGGATGATCAGCAGCGTGACCAGCGCATAGGAAAACTCGTTCGCCTTCGGATGCATGCCCGGTCCCTGGAAAATTCGTCGACCGAAGAACAGACAGGTGACGGCGAACAGCAAGACATAGAACACCAGGCTCGGCCACATGGCGAGCAACTGCCAGATGATCACGGCCCCCAGGCCGCCCCAGAGCGTCGAGGCCAGCAGTGACCTGCCGAGGGCGCGGCTGTCCTGCGTGTTCGCCTGCTGGCCCATGGACGCGGCCTTGATCATCACCACCGTGTAGGACGGGCTCGCGCTCATGAACATGAACACCAGCGCGAGGGGAAAGACCACGATCCAGCCCCGGAAGGCCCGCCGTGCGGCGAGTCCGGGCGGCGGTTGTTCGGGCGGTGGCGGCTTCGGTGCCGGGCCGCCTTCCCGGGGCGGATCCGGCAGCAGGGCGTGAGCGAACCAGACGAACACCATGCCGACGGCCGCGCACGAACCGATGACCTGGATCAGCACAATCAGCACGTCGATGCTGACGCTGCCGATGGTCACCACGACCGTCAGGCCCACGGTCATGAACATGCCAAGGACCGGGTTGCCTCCCCGCGTGGTAAAGAGAAAGCTGTAGAACAGGGCAAGCGCCACCAGGAGAATGCCCGACCAGCGTGCGTGGTGAAGCAGGGGAAGCAGCGCCAGTCCGGCCACCATGGGTGCGAGCAGCGCCAGGATGAAGACCATTCCCTTTCTGATCCCTGGCGCCGGTATCGGCAGCGACAGCATCATCAGGGTGAACAGCGGCGCGATGAACGCCAGGGGCGAAGCGAGCAGAAGCTGGGTGACCCCGAGGCACAGGCTCGTGCCCAGGGCGAGCCGCAGGATTCGCCGGACCGCCAGGGGATGGCGCGTGGTGGCCACCGGTGACAGATCGAGCGATTCAGTAGGCATAGCTCAGCCAGGACACCAGCCGCAGGTAGAAACGCGCCAGCGCGTTGAACAGCGGATGCTCGCCGCTGAACACGGTGACCGAAGCCTGGGAGCCGACCTTGAGCCGCACCCGGCCATCGTCGGTCACGGGCAGCTCGAAGTCGATCAGAACCGGGTAGCGCTGGGCGGAACGCAGCCAGCTGGTGTCGTTCGTGATGGTGGGCAGGGCGCCGAGGGGTGGATCGTCCAGGGCCACGCCAAAACCGATTTCCCGCACCGTGCCCTCGAAGACGCGGCCCGGGTACAGGTCGAACACGACACCGACGGGGTCACCCGGATCGAGGTGGCCGAGGTTATTCTCCGTAAAGTCCGCCTGGATCCAGACATTGTGCGTCGCGATGAAGGTCAGCTGGGGCGCGCCGGCCGCGGCGAAATTGCCCCGGTCGAGCTGGACGCCGGTTACGACGCCATTTTCCGGGGCCCGCACCGTAGCGCGGTCCAGGTTCAGGCGGGCGGTTTCCACGGCCGCCAGGGCCTGCTGGACGGCGGCGTTGTCGTCCCCGGGCTTGCCCAGCTGCTCGATGGCTGCCTGCAGCGACGCTTCGGCGGAGGTCACCCGTGACTGGGCGGAGGTCAGGGAGGCTTCGGCGGATTCAAGGCGCCGTTCGGACAGGGCGCCGGGGTCCTGGGCCCGGATATTGCGCATGCGAACGGCGTCCAGGCGGGCTTTTTCTTCGCTGGCCCTGGCGGACTCCACGCTGGCCCGGGCTGAGCGCACGTTGGCTTCGGCCGCGCCCTGCGCCTGCCGTGCCTGGTCCAGGGCGGCCAGGGCGGACTGGAGCGCATACTCGTAACGCGCCTGGTCGATGCGGAACAGGGGGTCGTCCTTGGACACGGTCTGGTTGTTGCGTACCTCCACGTCGGTGATGGTGCCGGAGACTTCCGGAGCGACGGGCACCACCAGGGCATGCAGCCGCGCCTGCGAGGTGTAGGGCGTGATCCGGTCCGCGCGCAGGTACCAGGCCAGGAGCACGGCGCTGAGCAGGAGCAGGATAATTGTCCAGCGTTTGACCGGGTCCCTGTCCCTGCCGCTCCCGGCCGCGGCCTCGGGTGGGGCCGGGTCGCTCATGGCATCGCTTGCGTTCGCCGCCATCGTTTCGTCTTCTGACGAAGCTTGGTTGTCGGGGTGCTTGTCATTCATCGGGCGCATCCTCGGCCGTCCGTGTAGTCGTCGTCGTGTCGTCAGCGTAGGGATCAAGCAGATCACCCCAGTTCGTGCGCTGCCCCATGGCCTCCAGGGTTTCCGGGTCGATCCGGGGTAGTCCCTCGTCGTTCTCCCAGCCGCCACCCAGCGCGGTGTAGAGATCGACCAGGGCACGGACGGCGTCGCCCTGGTTGGTCACGTAGCGGGTTTCCTGGGTAAACAGGGCCTGCTGGGCATTCAGTACCCGCTCGTAGTCGGAAAAACCCTCGGCATAGCGCAGGGTGGACAGGTCGTTGGAGCGCCTGGCGCTCTCGACGGTCTGCTCGAGTATGGCGCGTTGCGCCCGCGTGCCGATGTAGGTCGCCATCGCGTCCTCGGCCTCGCGAGCCGCCTGCAGGACGGTTTCCCGGTAGTTGACCAGAGCCTGCTGGAGCCGGGCGTCCTGTACCCGCACGTTGTTACGAATGCGTCCGTAATTCAGGAACGGCCACACGAAGGAGGGTCCGATGCTCCAGGTCAGCGCATCGCCGTCGAACAGGTCTCCGAAGTCGCTGTCGCCAGGACCGCCCGCCGCCAGGCCGATGGAGCCGGTGAGGCTGAAGCTCGGATAGAGGTCGGCCTCCGCCAGGCCGACCAGGGCGTTGGCGGAGCGGGCCTGTAACTCGGCCTGGCGCACGTCCGGTCGCCGGCGCAGCATGTCGGCGGGAAGACCGATGGCGATGTCGTCGGGAACGACGGGGATGCCCTCGCCGGTCGTGAGGACCTCGCGCACGGCTCCCGGCGCCTCCCCGAGCAGCACGCTCAGGGCGTTCTGGGCCTGCGCCAGCGCGATCTCCAGACCGGGAATCGTCGCCTGGGTGCTGAGCAGCAGGGTCAGGGCCTGCTGCATGTCCAGCTCGGAATCGGCGCCGTTTTCAAACAGGACCTGGGCGATGTCGAAGCTTCGCTGCTGGATCGCGACGTTCTCGTTCGCGATGCGGAGCTGTTCTTCCAGGGACCGAACGGTGGCGTAGGTGCCGACCACCGCCCCGGTCAGGAGGATTCGGGACTGTTCGAAGGCGGCGATGGACGCCAGGTAGGCCGCGTCGGCGGACTCGATGCCGCGTCGAAAGCGGCCCCAGAAGTCGATCTCCCAGGCCGCTCCGGCCCCCAGGCCATAGGACCAGGCGCCCGAATCGACGCCGGAATTGTCCGGCGGCGACAGGTAGGTCGCAGCTCCGGTGGCGACCTGGGTCTGCGGATAGACGCTGCCGGTCGCGATGCCCAGCTGCGCCCGGGCCTCGAGCACACGCAGGGCAGTGAGCTCCAGCGTGTTGTTGCGGCGCACGGCGGTGTCGACCAGCTGGTCGAGTACCGGGTCCTTGAACACGGTCCACCACGCCACGAGGGAGGCGGGTTGCTCCGTGACGCCCTCGGCGCCAGGCTGCGACCAGGCGGCCGGCGCCTCGGGTTCCGGCGGTACGTACTCCGGGCCGACGGTGCAGGCGGCCAGGGCAAGCCCCGTCAGGACGACGAGGCCGACCGGGCCGAGGGGTTTCCGGCGCAGGAGGCGGTCGCTCGTTGCCGCCAAATCAGTCCCCCTCCGTGGATCCGGGCTGCCGGCTCTGCGCCTGGTTCCGCTGCAGGTTCGCTGTCATGACGGCGAGCACCAGTCCCGCGGTAATACCGAACATGAGCACGCCGTTCGCCGCTTCCAGCGCCCCGAGCAGCCGCCATTCCTCGCTCATCACGATGTCCCCGTAGCCCAGGGACGTGAAGTTGACCGTGGAGTGGTAAAACGCGGTACCGAAATCGGAAAACTCTCCGAGCCAGACGAACAGCCCGGCCCAGGTGGCGAACTGGAAGAGATGACCCAGAAAGAGGAACAGCAGGATCACCGCCAGGCTTTTCGTGTGCCGCCAGGACAGAACGGCCTCCATGGGCATGCGGTAATCGCTGCTCTGGTAACCCTGGCGTTTGAAGTATCCGCGAATCATCCGCAGGGCCAGCACCTGGATGCCGAGGTTCAGGATGACCATTCCGCTGCCGAGGGAGAGCTTCAACAGGAAATCGCCGATGCCCGATTCCACCGCTTCAGCCCTCTTCCGGTCGTGTCTCGTCCCCGGAAGCAGGCGTGTCCTTCGGGTCGTCCATGGCGAGCCACTGGAGCATCAACTGGTAGCCCAGGGCCAGGACGACGGCGCCGACGAACAGCCCGAGGATGCCGCTCATGAGCATTCCGCCAATGGCGCCGAGGAGGATCACGAGCGTCGGCACGTTGACGCCGCGGCCGAGCAGCAGGGGTTTGAGGAAGGCGTCACCGAAGGCCACGATGAGGCTCCAGACGGCAAACACGCTGGCCACGACGGTGCTCTCGTGGGCGAAGACGTAAATGATGGCCGGCAGCAACACCAGCAGCGGGGGCAATTGCGCCACCGCGAGCACAAGGATCGCGATGGCCCAGAGTCCCGCACCGGGAACGCCCGCCAGCACCATACCCAGCCCCCCGAGGAGCGCCTGGATGAAGGCAACGCCCAACACGCCCATGGTGACGGAGCGGACCGTCGCGGTCGCCAGTCCCATCTGTTCACGGGCGTTGGCTTCGCCGGTCAGCCGGGCGAAGAGTCGAAGCAGGCCTTTCTCGACGACCTTGTCATTGGCCAGCAGGGCGACCGCGATGACCGTGGAGGCGAGAAACAGCAGCACGGTAATGCCTAGCCCGGCGACTTTGCCGGCGGCGAAGGTCGCGAGTTGCTTCAACTGCGGTGCAAATTCCCTGAGGAAGTCTTCAAAGTCCGTGGCAGCAGCCGACCAGGCCTCGAACAAGCGGGCCCCGACCAGCGGCCAGTCCTTGACCGATTCGTTGGGTGTTGCGATGTGAAACTCGCTGGTTTCCACGCTCCGGGCGAAACTCATGACCGAGGTGATCAGGCTGTCGGCAAAGAGCACGGCGGGAACCAGGATGGTCGCGACGCCGAGAACACCGAAGACGATCGCGGCCCAGCGCCCGCCGATCCGGTCCCTGAGCCCGCAGAAGGGATGATGCAGGGAAATGGCGATCACCGCGCCCCAGGCGATCAGGGAGATAAAGGGAAGGAGTATCTGGATACTCCAGGCCACGACGACGAAGACAAGCAGCAGGCTGATCGCCACCTCGAAGGAAAGGCGCAGCACTTCTTCGCGATTCGCCATGACCCGCACTCCTGAGTTGCATTGGATTCACGCGCAAGCGTACCGCACTGGGCCCCGGCGGGGGAGTCGGTCAGAAACTTCGCCCGTCAGTCAGCAGAAGCGACGGGCTGCCCGGTTCGGTCTCAGGTCGAGACCGTGGGCCGGGACCGTGTCTGCGGGACGGGCGTGAGCAGGTCCGCCAGGGTCTGGCCGTTGAGGTCCTGCAGGAACGCCTGCACCGCGTGGTCCAGCATCTGCCCCAGCCGGGCGTGGGCGTCCACGAGGCTGTCCGGGAGTGATTCGGGCTGCGGCAGCAGGTCCATGCCGCCTTCCGCGTCCACCAGCACGTCAGCCAGTCGGATCTGCTGAGGTGGCAGCTGCAGGCGAACGCCGCCGCCGGGTCCGCGCTGGGACAGGAGGTAGCCCCGGTTGCCCAGGAAGCTGACGACTTTCATGAGGTGATTGCGCGAAATGCCGTACGCCTCGGAAATCTGGCGGATGGTGACCCATTCGTCGGGTCGCTGCGCAACGTAGACCAGCACCCTGAGGGCGTAGTCCGTAAATCGCGTACATTGCATGTCTGGCCGAAGCCTCCGGGTTGTTCTTACAGGTCCCCCCCGGATTCAGCGCGTGAGTATAGGGATTTGAGGCGCCGCGCGCCAGCACGACGCGCGACAGGCGTGCGTCGGGCGCAAAGACCTCAGGGGTCGAGGCTGGCGTAATACGCCGCGAGATTCTCGATGTCCTCGTCGCTCAGCCCCTGGGCGATGGGACTCATGAGCGCGTTCTGTCGGTCCCCATCCCGGTAGGCCTTGAGGGACAGGACCAGGTACTGGTCCTTCTGGCCGGCCAGGTTGGGCCACTGGGGATTGGGGCTGATGCCGTCGGTGCCGTGGCACGCGACGCAAACGGCGGACTTCGCCTTGCCGAGCTCGGGGTCACCGGCCTGGGCAGGCAAGGCGACGAGAAGCGACAGGCAGGCCGGCGCCAGCGCCAGCTTCAAAAAGCGAAACACGGGTTGCTTGGGCATGGGGGCTCCGGAACGTTCAGGAAGACGTCCGGATGATACTTCAGTCTCGCGCCTTGACGCACCCGGTGGACGTCGGGTTTGCCCGGTGTCGCGGCCGGAGGCGGGGTTCAGCCCGTGAGTGTTTCCGCCTGCACGTCTTCATCCCGCGGCAGTTCGTCTGCGCTCAGCGGAAAGGCCCGTTCCGGAACGATAAAGCCGCCGGTTATCTCGGCAATGGCTTCGGCGTCGGGATTCGGTGCGCTGACCATGAAAATGGCCAGGGCCAGGAGGAGCGTGGGCTTGATGTCTCGTTTGAGATCCATGGTTACATCCTTGTATCCGTTGTTCCGACCCCACCCGCCGACGGCATTCCTTGCCGCGTTTTCCCGAGTGGGGAAAGTGATCATACACAAATTAGCCGAGATTGTCTAATTTTTTTTCAACAGGCCTCCAGGCCAGGTTCCAGGCCGGTTTCAGAGGGTCTTCAATCCGCCCGGACCGCCCACCAGTACGACGTCCGCCGGCCGCCTGGCAAACAGGCCGCAGGTCACCACGCCGGGCAGGTTGTTGATGTCCTGCTCCCGGGCCACGGGGTCGACGAGGTCGAGATTGTGCACGTCCAGGATGACATTGCCGTTGTCGGTGACGAATCCCTGGCGCCACTCCGGCTGGCCGCCGAGCGCCACCAGCTTGCGCGCCACCAGGCTGCGGGCCATGGGGATGACCTCCACGGGAAGGGGGAAACGTCCCAGCACGCCGACCTGCTTCGTTTCGTCGGCGATACAGACGAAGCGCCGGCTCGCCTCGGCGACGATCTTTTCCCGGGTCAGGGCGCCCCCGCCGCCCTTGATCAGGCGTCGATGGCCATCGAATTCATCCGCCCCATCGATGTACAGGTCCAGGGTGCCGGCCTGGTTCAGGTCGGTGACGTCGATGCCGATTGCCCTGAGTCGCTCCGTCGTGGCCTCGGAGCTCGAGACCGCCGCTTCGAGCCGCTTGCCACTGCGCGCCAGGGCATCGATGAAGGCATTGACCGTGCTGCCGGTTCCGACACCGAGCACGCTGTCCTCCTGTACGTAGTCGACGGCCGCTTCTCCGACGTCCTGTTTCCATTGCTCCTGGCTCATGGTGTCTCTCCGGTCATTGGGTTCTCGGGAAAATCGTTGGTGCTGAGTGCATTATGCCGCTGGACGATGAGGGTTCATTCCTCGCAGTGAAACGATTCCCGTTCCGTCACCACGGCGTCGAGGCGCTGGTCCCAGGGTTCCACCGGAATCCGGTCAACTTCCTGATCGCTCCAGGCGACCCCGAGCCGGAAAGCCTTCGCTTTCTGTTCGCCCAGGACCCGATCGTACCAGCCCGCGCCCATGCCGAGTCGATTGCCCGCACGGTCGAAGGCCACCAGGGGCAGCAGCCAGGTGTCGATGTGTTCCAGGGGCACCACATCGCCGCCCCGGGGCTCCGAGATGCCGTAGCGATTTACGGTCAGCGGGGTCGCCGGTGTCCAGCGATGAAAGCGCAGCAGCGCGCCGGGCGTTTCCGGCACGACGGGCAGGACGACGCCGATCCCCCGTCTGCAGAGTTGGGTCAGGGAAAAGCGAATGTCGGGTTCGCCGTCGAAGGCAAAGTACCCGGCAACCCAGGCGGCCGAGCAGACGGCTTCCATGCCCAAGAGATGCCGATTCAGCCCTGCCGCGTCGGCCTGCCGCTGGCGCCGCTCCCGCTGTTTGCGGTCGCGACGAAGCCGCCGGCGCAGCATCGCCTTGGACGGCGCGCCGTCCCCGTCGCCGGGCTCACTCGCCGGGGACACGGTAGGTGCTGGGTCGGTGCAAGCCGGATCTGTCAATGGCCGGGTTATTCAAGATGAGGAGCCCTCCACGATGCCGCTGTGAGCCCGGTGACCTTGAACCAAAGGTTCAGGTGGGTCAGCAAACTGGGTCTCAGGCTTTTCGCTTTAATGCGAACATGCACACCGACACCAGGGGAGCCGACCCGAGGTCAATAAGTAGGGACAAGGCATAATGCGAGTCCACTGGCTAACACCGCAGAGGGCGACTACCAGTCTAGTCGATTGCCTCGGCCAGCGCATCATCGAGTCGGTCGGCGAGCATGCGGATGCGTTGGTCCACGGTCTCGCTGCGCGCCACGCCCTCCTGGCGGAGCTTGATGATTTCGTCCGACATGTTCAGCGCCGCCATGACGGCGATGCGCTCCAGCGCCATGAGATTGCCCTGGGCCTTGATGTCGCGCATGCGGGCGTCGAGCAGCTCGGCCGCTTCCCGGAGCGCCGCGCGCTCTTCCGGTGCGCAGGTGAACTGGTATTCCCGGTCGAGGATGGTGACCGAGATGGGTGCGGCGGGTTCGCTCAAATCTGTTCCAGGGCCTTGAGGCGATGAATCATGGCCTCAACCTTGTTCCTGGCCTCGTCGTTTTTGGAAATGAGCGCGGCCCGCTCGGTCACCAGGGAATCCTGGCGAGCCTGCAGGGACTGGTTTTCCTCTTTGAGCTTGCGGATCTGGTCGATCAGCTGCTGGAGCTGGGACTCCAGCCGCTCGAGGTCGGCGTTTGCCTGTTCTAAAGCGTCCATCGCGTCACTATAATTTGGCCCCCTGGGGCGGTCAATCCGGTCGCACCATCCACGGAGTTCCGCATGGCGATTGAATCACTTCCCGACTTCGAACGCAGCCTCGCGCTGACCCAGGGCAACCTGGATGCGGCCGGACTGGCGGAGACCCACGGGGTCGCCTGCGGGCTGCTCGTGCGCCAGGGTGACGCCAACCTCGACGCCTACCTGAACCTCCTGTCCCTGCTGGAGATCGCTCCCGAACCCGGGCCGGCGCTCAGGTCGATCTTCGAGGAGCTCCTGAACGCCACGCGAGACCAGCTGGCGGACGAGGCGTTTCGCCTCGACCTGTGGCTGCCGGAAGACGAGGAGAGCCTCGAGGATCGCACCGAGGCCCTCGCCCAGTGGTGCAACGGGTTTCTCGCCAGCATGGGGGCCGGAGACGATCCGCGCATCGATACCCTGTCCGGCGAAGCTGCCGAGGCCCTGGCCGACATCCAGGAAATTTCCATGGCGGAGCTTGGCGGCGAAGAGGGCGCCGGAGAAGTCAGCGAGGAGGAGGAAACGGCCTACGCCGAGATCGTCGAGTATGTCCGCATTGCGGCCCTCATCCTGCGCGAAGAGTTGCGAGGGCCCCGGGACGGGGACAGCATCCACTGACGAGCGATACCGATCTGACCCCGGCGCCCCTGAACCGTCTTCCTTTGCCCATCCGGATTCCTGTTTCATGATCAAGACCCACGAGTACATTCGCCGCCGGCAGCAGCTCATGAGCATGGTGGGCGAGGGCAGCGTCGTACTGCTGCGTTCGGCGCCGCACCGCGTGCGCAACAGCGATGTGTACTACCCCTATCGCCAGGACAGCGATTTTCTGTACCTGACCGGCTTCCGGGAGCCCGAAGCCATGCTGGTGCTGCTGCCCGGGGAAAAGCGCGGCACTTCGATCCTGTTCTGCCGGGAGCGCGATCCGAAGAAGGAGATCTGGGACGGCGCCATGCTCGGCACCGAGGGCGCCGTCGCCACCCTCGGCGTGGACGAGGCCTGGTCGATCACCGAGATGGAGAAGCGCCTGCCGGACCTCCTCCGGGATCGGGTGCGGGTGTTTCACGATCTTGGTCGTGACGTGGATTTCGATCATCAGCTGATCGGCTGGCTGAACGATTTCCGGGGCAAGCCGCGCAGGACCTTTCACGCGCCGGAAGAGATCGTCGATCTCGGGCACCTGCTCCACGAGATGCGGCTGTTCAAGAGTCGCGGTGAACTGAGCGCGATGCGACGCGCGGGACGCATTTCCGCCGAGGCGCAGAAGCGGGCCATGCGCGCCTGCCGTCCCGGCATGAACGAGGCGCAGATTCACGCGGAGCTGGTGCACGAGTACATGAGCAATCTGTGCGAGCCCGCCTATCCCCCGATCGTGGGTGGCGGAGCCAATGCCTGCGTCCTGCACTACATCGACAACAACCAGCCCCTGGAAGACGGGGACCTGCTGCTGATCGACGCCGGCTGCGAATACGACGGCTACGCCAGTGACATCACCCGGACCTTCCCGGTGAATGGCCGCTTCACGGGAGAGCAGCGCGCGCTCTACGAGGTCGTGCTCACGGCCCAGGAGCAGGCCATCGATGCGGTGCGCGAGGGCACCCAGTGGGACGACCTGCATGACGTGGCGGTGGAAGCGCTCACGGATGGGCTGCTCGATCTGGGCATCCTGGAAGGCGACCGGGAAGCCGCCATCGAGCAGGGCCTGTTCGAGAACTATTACCTGCACAAGACCGGCCACTGGCTGGGCCTGGATACCCACGACGTGGGCGATTACCAGGTGGATGGGCACTCCCGCGCGCTGGAGCCGGGCATGGTGCTCACCATCGAACCCGGCATCTACATCCGCACCGACGATGAACAGGTCGATCCGCGCTGGCGGGGACTGGGCATCCGCATCGAAGATGACGTCGTGGTCACCCGCAACGAGCCGGAAGTGCTCTCCCGCGGCGTACCCAAGGCCATGGACGACATCGAGGCGTTGATGGCCGAATGACGCCGGAGCGCACTGACGTCCTGGTAGTCGGCGGCGGCCTGGTCGGGGCCAGCCTTGCCTGCGCCCTGGCGCCCCTCGGCCTCGAAGTGACCCTCCTCGAGGCGGCCGCGCCGCGCCAGCCGGATCCGCCCAGCTACGACGACCGCACCCTCGCGCTGGGCGCCGCGTCCTGCCGCATTCTCGAGGGCCTGGGCCTTTGGGCGGGGGTGGCGGACAGCGCCACGGCCATTCGCCAGGTAACCGTGACGGAGCGGGGAAGACCCGGGCATGTGCTTATGGATGCCGCGGCGATGGGCCTGCCGGCGTTCGGGCACGTGGTGGAGGCCCGGGCCTTCGGTGAGGCCGTGCTCCGGCGGCTCGAGGCGCTCGAGGGTGTCCGGTTCGAATGGCCCGTGCGCGCCACGGGCCTGGAACAGGAGAACGGCCGGGTGACGGTTACCGCCGAACGCGACGGACAAGCGACCGCCTGGAGCGCGCGGCTGGTCATCGGTGCGGACGGTGCGAATTCGAGTATCCGCTCCCTGCTGGGCATCGACGCTCACAGCCACGAATACGGCCAGGTGGCGGTGATCTGCAACGTAACCCCCGAGGTGTTTCACGATCACCGCGCCTTCGAGCGCATGACCGATACGGGACCTTTCGCCCTTTTGCCCCACGTAGGGGAACGCTGCGGACTGGTGTGGTGCGTGCCGGAGGAAGCGGGCCAGGCGCTGCTGGACACCGACGAGGCCGCATTTCTGGCCCGGGCCACGGAGCGTTCCGGGGGCGCCCTGGGCGATCTGCAGCGCTGTGGGCGGCGCAGCCTCTACCCGCTGCGTCGCGTGGTGCCGGAGCGGGACCGCGATGGCCGCGTCCTGCTGCTGGGCAACGCGGCCCATGCCATTCATCCGGTCGGGGCCCAGGGATTCAACCTCGGACTGCGTGACGTGGCGGTCCTGGCAGAGCTGATTGCTGACGCCCAGCCGGGTGCTGGTCCGGGTGCTGGTCCGGGCGCTGATCCAGGCATTGATCCGGGCGCGGACCATCTGCTCGAGCGCTACAGCGAGTGGCGGCGCCCGGACCATGCGTCCACCGTGGGCTGGAGCCACGACATGGTGCAGCTGTTCGCCAGTCAGTCTCCCCTGACCCGCCTGGCGCGGAGCGCCGCGCTGACTGCCGTGGGTCTCTCACCGACCCTGCAGCGCCGGCTTGCGAGCCGGGCCATGGGATACCGGGGCCGGGTGCCGCGCCTCGCGCTTGGGGAGCCCCTGGGCCGGGCCTGGGAGCCGAACCCTTGACCGCGTCTCCAGCGGAAGTCCGCGTGATCGTCGTCGGAGGCGGGATGGTGGGCGGCGCCGTCGCCAGCCTGCTCGCCCGGTCAGGCATGGCGGTGCACCTGGTCGACGAGCGTGGCCCCGTCCCCTGGGACGCCGAGTCGCCGGTTGGCCTGCGCGTCTCGGCCATCTCACCGGGTTCCGAGGCGATCCTGGAAGCAGCCGGGGCCTGGCAGGGTGTACGGGAGGGGCGGTACTGCGCCTACCGGCGCATGCATGTCGAGGATGGCCAGGGGCGGGGCGCCGTCACGTTCGAAGCGGCGCGGTTTGGTTTTTCCCACCTGGGAACACTGGTCGAAAACGACCTGGTCGCCGCCAGCCTCTGGGCGGCTTGCGCCCGCGCGCCGGGATTGCGGGTTCACGCGCCGGGCCGGGTCTCATCCGTGTTGCAGGCGGAAGACGGCGTCCGGGCCGAACTGGACTCGGGTGAGGTCCTGGAGGCTGACTTGCTGGTGGCCTGTGACGGCGCCCGCTCCGCGCTGCGCCGGGCCGTGGGCATCGACAGCGACGCCTGGGAATACAACCAACGCGGACTCGTCGCCCAGGTGCGCAAGACCCGGCCCAACCCCGGCGTTGCCTGGCAGCGGTTCCTGGAAGGGGGGCCCCTGGCGTTCCTGCCCCTGGCGGACGGCACGTCCTCCATTGTCTGGAGCCTTCCCGAACCGGTCGCCCGGGAGCGCCTCGCCGAGGACGACGAAGCGTTTCGGGAGCAACTCCAGGCGGCCTCCGCGGGGTGGCTCGGTGATGTCGAACAGGTTGGTCCGCGGGCCGCCTTTCCCCTCGCCATGAGCCTCGGAGATCGCTACGTGGCGGGTCGCGTGGTTCTGCTCGGTGATGCGGCGCATGCCATCCACCCCCTGGCGGGGCAGGGCGTCAACCTGGGCCTGGCCGACGCGGCTGGGCTGGTGGAAAGCCTGTGCGGTTCCGGTCTCCCGGCGTCCCGCTCGGGCTGGAAGCGGCGGTTGCGGCATTTCGAGCGGTGGCGCCGCTCCGAATCGAATCTCATGGCCGGTGGTGTGCACACCCTCGGCGCCCTGTTCCGCCCCGCCATGGCCGCACCCTTGCGTGGCCTGGGCATGGGCCTGCTGGCGCGGAGCTGGTTCGCCCGGGAGGCGCTGTTGCGCCGGGCTGCGGGACAGGGGCCCAATGCACCACGGCTGGCACGGGGGGAATCCCTGGCTTCCCTCGCCTGATTGGGGGTGTCGTCAACGCCCGGGCGATTCGAGGCGTTCTGCACAAAGGTTTGACGAAGGCTATGGTTCCTTAAGCTCCTTCGAATCCAGCCAACGAGGCAACCCATGATTTACGACAGCATCCTGGACACGGTTGGGCGAACCCCGGTCGTCCGTATCAATCGACTCGCGCCCGAGGGCATCGATCTGTACGTCAAGGTCGAGGCCTTCAATCCCCTGGGCTCGGTCAAGGACCGCCTCGCCCTGGGCATCATCGAGGACGCGGAACGCCGTGGCGTGTTGCAACCCGGCCAGACCGTGGTCGAGGCCACGTCCGGCAATACGGGCATCGCCCTTGCCATGGTCTGCGCCGCCAAGGGCTATCCGCTGGTCACGGTCATGGCGGAGTCCTTCAGCGTCGAGCGGCGCAAGCTCATGAAGTTTCTCGGCGCCCGCGTGGTGCTGACGCCCGCGGAAAAGCGGGCCACGGGCATGGTGCAGGAGGCGGAGCGGCTGGCGAGGGAAAATGGCTGGTTCCTGTCCCGCCAGTTCGAAAACCTGGCCAATCCGGCCTATCACCGCAACACCACGGGGCCGGAAATCATCCGCGATTTTGCCGGGCGCCGCCTCGACTACTGGGTGACCGGTTACGGCACCGGCGGCACCATGACCGGCGCCGGTCAGATGCTGAAGGTCGCTCGGCCGGAAACGCAGATCGTGGCCACGGAGCCCGAGGGTGCTGCCCTGCTGTCCGGCGGGGAGTGGCATCCGCACAAGATCCAGGGCTGGACACCGGATTTCATCCCCGACGTGCTCGACCGCGGCGTCATCGACCAGATCGTTCCGGTGACGGACGAGGAGTCCATCGCGGCCTCCCGTTCGCTGGCCACGCAGGAAGGCATTTTCTGCGGCATCTCCGCCGGCGGTACCTTTGCCGCGGCCCTGAAAGTGGCGGAACAGGCCGAGGCGGGCAGCGCCGTACTCGCCATGCTGCCGGACACGGGTGAGCGCTACCTCAGCACGCCCCTGTTCGCCGACATCGACGAGGGCTCGGACGAGGTCTGAGTGGCTCAGGCCACCTCGAGCAGTTCGGAAACCCCGTCGAAACACGCCGCGAGCCGCTCCATGAGCGGCCCGAGGGGTGACGACTTGCGCCATACCAGGGCGATGACCCGGTGTGGCGCGGGTTCTTCAAAGGGCCGCAGGACCAGGTTCTGGGTCTCGGCGATGGGCGGGGCCACGGACAGGGCCGGCATCAGGGTGACCCCGACATCCGCAGCCACCATCTGCCGCAGCGTTTCCATGCTGGTGGCGTGGAAATCCACGCGTTCCCGGGCGCCCGACAGGGAGCACACCTCGAGGGCATGGTCCCGCAGGCAGTGCCCGTCTTCGAGCAGCAACAGCTCGGCCCCCTCCAGGTCCTTTGTGGCGATGCGTTCCCTGCTCGCCAGGGGGTGACCCCTGGGCATGGCCAGCACGAACGGCTCGTCGAAGAGCTCGATCCGGTCCAGGCGGTCGTCCTCCACGGGCAGGGCGAGCAGCGCCGCATCCAGGTCGCCGTTGTCGAGCAAGGACAGGATATCGGCCGTTTTCTCCTCCGCCAGTTCGAGCCGGAGCTCGGGAAAACGTGACCGGATCCGCGGCACCACGTGCGGCAGGAGATAGGGCGCCAGTGTCGGGAACAGGCCGAGACGCAGGGTACCGGTTTCCGGATCGCGGCTGCGGCGCGCGGCAGCTTCGATCTGGGCCACATCCCGGAGCACGTGCCTTGCCCGGGCGGCAATCTCCTCACCCACCGGCGTGAGCTGCACTTTTCTCGGCGCGCGTTCGACCAGTTGCACGCCAAGCTCTTCCTCGAGCTTGCGGATCTGCGTGCTGAGCGTGGGCTGGCTGACAAAGCACGCCTCCGCCGCGCGGCTGAAATGCTTGATTTCCGCCAGGGTGACGAAGTACTTGAGCGCTCTCAGGTTCATGCAGGGCTTCCGACGTTGGTCAGCGGCGAATCATAGCAAGGGCGGATGAAAAACAGGAAGTCAATAGCCAAGGACGTTTGTTGTGCGGTTGGGCGGGGCGATTCACGCGGGTCTGAAGCGGCTGGCGCCACACTGCCCGGATGAGCTTACGAACAACTCGCTGTGCCGTCCCGCTGATCGCGGGGCTCGTCCTCGGGACCGGCACGGGTTTTGCTCAGTCCGAGGCTGCCCCAGCGCTGGTGGCCTCCGAAGCTGCCACAGCGGCGGTGCCCTGGGGGACGCCGCCGCCCGAGCC
Source organism: Lysobacterales bacterium (assembly GCA_036351115.1). Classification (GTDB taxonomy): domain Bacteria; phylum Pseudomonadota; class Gammaproteobacteria; order Xanthomonadales; family SZUA-36; genus Marinihelvus. The sequence goes on from JAZBOL010000027.1 coordinate 18,397, forward strand.
CACCTTGACGGACGAGGAGCGCGCACGCCTCGAGGCTGGCGAAATCCTGGTGCGCGACGCCCGCGTCGACGAAGCCGGCGGCGCCGGCTTCGCCGTCGCCATCTACCACGTCGATGCCCCGAGCCTCTGGACCCTCCTGGGTGACTGCGCCGCCAACCAGCGCTTCGTGCGAGGGCTGCAGGAATGCGAGGTTTCGGGGGAGACGGCTACCCGCGCCACCACGCGCCAGCGGCTCAAACCCTACGCCATGCTGCCGGCGCTGGACTACCGCTTCGAAACGCTTCGCGAACCGCATCGCTGGATTCGGATCCGTCTCATCGACGGTGACCTGCGCGCCCTGTCCGGTAGCTGGCGCTTCGACCCACTGGAGGATGGCCGGCTTCTCGTGTCTCATGCGATCCGGGTGCAGCCCCGCTACCCGGTGCCGCGCTGGCTGGCGCGGCGGACCGTGAAGAAGGACCTCGCCGCGCTCATGGCATGCCTGCGCTGGGAGGCCCGGGCCTGGCCCGATGCGCGTCAACGCGGCGTCGACCGCCAGGCCTGCCCCGACGGACCCTGAGCCCAAACGGCTGCTCCGGGTTAACGGCGCGCAGCACATCCCGTAAAATGGCGTGTTTCCCGGGCTCCGGCCAGACCACTGAACTTCACGTCTCAGAAGAATCCATGACTCAGCAAACCGTCCTCACGGGCATCACCACCACGGGCAGCCCCCACCTGGGCAACTATGTCGGGGCCATCAAGCCCGCGATTCGCGCGAGCCGCGACCCGGGGGTGGATTCCTATTTTTTCCTGGCCGACTTCCATGCCCTGATCAAGTGCACCGATCCCGAGCAGGTGCGGCAGTCCACCCTCGAGATCGCCGCCACCTGGCTGGCCCTGGGTCTCGATCCCGCGGCGGTGACCTTCTATCGCCAGTCGGACGTGCCGGAGATCACCGAACTGACCTGGATCCTGACCTGCCACACGGCCAAGGGCCTCATGAACCGGGCCCATGCCTACAAGGCGGCGGTGCAGGAAAACCTCGACGCCGGCGAGGACGCGGATTTCGGCATCACCATGGGCCTGTTCAGCTACCCGGTGCTCATGGCCGCCGACATCCTCATGTTCAAGGCGCACAAGGTGCCGGTCGGTCGGGACCAGGTGCAGCACCTGGAGATGGCCAGGGACATCGCCCAGCGGTTCAACCACCACTTTGGGGAGCTGATGGTGTTGCCGGAAGCCGTGGTGGAGGATCATGTCGCGGTGTTGCCGGGCCAGGACGGCCGCAAGATGTCCAAGAGCTACAACAACACCATTCCCCTGTGGCTCCCGGAGAAACGCCTGCGCAAGGCGATCATGAAGATCGTCACCAATTCCCTCGAGCCCGGTGAACCCAAGGATCCGGGGGATTCGACGCTGTTCACCATTTACGCGGCCTTCGCGGATGCGGCTCAGCGTGAGGCCATGGCGACGGCCTACCGCGAAGGCATCGCCTGGGGTGAAGCCAAGCAGCAGACCTTCGAGTTGATCAACGGCGAGCTGGCCGAGGCCCGGGAGCGTTACGAGGCGCTCATGAGCCGCCCGAACGAGGTCGAGGGCATCCTCGAGGCAGGCCGGGACAAGGCCCGGTCCTTTGCCACGCCGTACCTGCAGCAACTGCGGCAAGCCGTGGGGATCCGGCCGGTCGCGGAATGACGAACCGGCCCGAAATCGGGGAGAATCGACCGGCCGCGGGTGACGGGCCGCGCGCCCTGGTCGCGGCGTTCTACCACTTCGCCGAGCTGGCGGATTGCGAGGATCTCCGGGGGCCGCTCCAGCAGCGCTGCGAAGACCTGGGGCTGCTGGGCACGATCCTGCTCGCCAGCGAGGGCATCAACGGCACCGTCGCCGGGCCGGAGCGCGGCGTACGGCGGCTCCTCGACCGGTTGCGCGAAGACCCGCGACTCGCCGGCCTCCAGGCCAAGACGGCCTGGGCGAGCGAGGCCCCCTTCTACCGGATGAAGGTGCGGCTCAAGAAGGAAATCGTCAGCCTCGGGGTGCCGGGCGTCGATCCGCGCCAGGCCGTGGGCGAGTACGTGGCGCCGGAAGACTGGAATGCCCTCATTCAGCGCGATGACGTGCGCCTGGTCGACACCCGCAATGACTACGAGGTACACCTGGGTACGTTCCGCGGCGCCGAGGATCCGGAGACGCGTTCTTTCCGGGAGTTCCCGGACTGGGTCAGGGAACACCTGGATCCGGAGCGGGACGAGCACGTGGCCATGTTCTGCACGGGCGGGATTCGCTGCGAGAAGTCGACCGCCTACCTCAAGTCCCTGGGATTCAGGAATGTGTATCACCTGGAGGGCGGTATCCTGAACTATCTCGAGCAGGTCGATCCGAAAGACAGCCTGTGGGAAGGAGACTGCTTTGTCTTCGACAACCGGGTTACGGTGGACCACGAACTCCGGGAAGGCGACCTGGCCGTGTGTCCCGCCTGCCGCATGCCCGTGACCGAGGAAGACCGGTCTTCGCCGAAATTCGAACTGCACGTGTCCTGTCCGCGCTGCTTTGAGCGCCTGACGCCGGAGCGGCGTGAAGCACTGCTGGAGCGTGCCCGCCAGATCGAACTGGCCGAGCGGCGGGGTGAACGGCATCTGGGCAGCCGCTGATGGCTGTCCCGCTGGACCGCGAGAGAATCCGGGAGTAGAACATGCAACCGACAGAAACCGAAGCCACAGCAGCCCCCGCCGGGGGATCCGCATCGGAATCACGGGAGCCGACCGAAGCACAGGACGCCGGGGCAACTCCGGTCGAATCATCGGTGGACGAAGCTCCGGTCAGCAGTGAGCTCCTCGACACGGTGCTGTGGGACCTCATGCCCGAGGCGGTTCAGACACCGCTGGAGTTCCTGGCCAGCTATCCCCTGTTGCTGCTGCCCATCGCCGTCGGCATGGGTTATCTCCTCGGCAAGGTGCTGCAGGGGGTGCTCACCGGCGTGGGTCATCGCCTGACGAAACGCACCAAGGGCGACTACGACGACCGGCTGCTCGCCATCGCCCGCAAGCCCGTGCTCACGGTGCCGGTGATCCTGTCGCTCATGCTGGTGACCGCCATCGTGCCCATGCCGGGCCTGGCGCGGACGATCACCGTCAACGTGCTGGCCACGCTGGTGTTGCTGTCCCTGACCCGTGCGGCGCTGAAATGTTGCCACGTGATCCTGGAGCTGCTGGCGGACAGCCAGGACAAGGTGGACATCGTCGAGGCCCGGACCCTGCCCATGTTCGACATCACCGCCAAGGTGGTGATCGTGGCGGTGACCGGCTACCTGGCCCTGCTCATCTGGGGGATCGACCCCACCGCCTGGCTCGCCTCTGCCGGCGTGATCGGTATCGCGGTGGGTTTCGCGGCGCGGGACACGCTGGCGAACCTGTTCTCCGGGATTTTCATCGTCGTCGATTCGCCCTACAAAATCGGCGACTACGTGGTGCTGGACACGGGTGAGCGGGGCGAGGTGACCCACGTGGGTCTGCGCTCCACGCGACTTCTGACCCGGGACGATGTCGAGGTCACCATTCCCAACGCCATCATCGCGAACGCCAAGATCATCAACGAAAGCGGGGGGCCCTGGGAGAAGTACCGGATTCGGATTCCCGTGGGCGTGGCCTACGGCAGCGACGTGGACCAGGTGTCGGACGTACTCGAGGAAGAGGCCTCGCGCCATCCGGACATCCTGGATTACCCGGCGCCGCGCGTGCGCATGCGGGCCTTCGGCGCCTCCAGTCTCGATTTCGAGCTGCTCGGGTGGGTCGACAAGCCCGTACACCGGGGTCGGGTCACGGACAGCCTGATGAAGGCCATTTACAAGCGCTTCCAGGCCGAGGACATCACGATTCCGTTCCCACAGACGGATGTGCACCTGCGCCACGTGGGCCCGGAAGGGGACTGAGCGCTTCGTCCCCTGGTGCGTCCGCTGCCGCGCCGGCGACCTGTTTCAACCGCCTGGACTCAACGGCGCCCGAGTTTCTCCAGGATCGCTCCCAGTGCGCCCTCCAGGGGCAGCTCCTCGTTGGCGTCCGCCGACCGGGCGCGGTATTCGAGGGTGCCGGCGTCCAGTCCCCGTTCACCGATGACCACCCGGTGCGGGATGCCGATCAGCTCCATGTCGTTGAACATGACGCCGGCGCGCAGGTTGCGGTCGTCGTAGAGAACATCGACACCGGCTTCGAGCAGTTCCGCGTACAGCGCATCGGCCGCTTCCTGCACGCGGGGTGACTTCTTCGCGTTCATGGGCAGCAGGGCCAGTTCGAAGGGGGCGAGCGGTTCCGGCCAGCGGATTCCCCGATCGTCGTGGTTCTGCTCGATGGCGGCGGCGACGATGCGGGACACGCCGATGCCGTAACAGCCCATGGGCATGACATGGGCCTTGCCGTCCTCACCGAGCACGACGGCGTTCATGGCCTCGGAGTACTTGGTGCCGAGCTGGAATATGTGTCCCACCTCGATGCCGCGGGCCAGTTCGAGGTGGCCTTTGCCGTCCGGGCTCGGGTCGCCTTCCCGGGCGTCGCGCAAATCGGCGGTCTCGGGCAGCGGCAGATCCCGGTCGAAATTGATGCCGAACAGGTGCCTGTCGTCCGCGTTGGCGCCGGCTGCGAAATCGGCCATGACGGCGACGGCCTGGTCCGCGATGACGGGCAAGGGCAGGTTGACGGGACCCAGGGAGCCGGGACCGGCGCCAACCGCCTCGCGGATGGCCTTTTCGTCCGCCAGCGTCAGCGGGCGGGCGATGCCGGGCAGCTTTTCCGCCTTCGTGTGATTCAGGCTGTGATCACCGCGAACGAGCAGGGCGACGAGGCCCTCCTCGCCGTGGACCACCAGTGTCTTGACGGTGCGCTCGACGGGGATGTCGAAACCGTCCACGAGCTCCTCGATGGTGCGCACGCCGGGGGTGTCCACCGTGCGCAGTTCCTCGGCCGGCTCGGGGCGTGGTGTCGCCGGCGCCGGCAGGGGGCACAGTTCGACGTTGGCGGCGTAGTCGGAGGTGTCGGAAAAGGCGATCAGGTCCTCGCCTGAATCGGCGAGGACATGAAACTCGATGCTGCGGTTGCCGCCGATGGCGCCGGAATCGGCCTCCACGGGGCGGAAGCGCAGTCCGCTGCGTTCGAAGATCCGGCTGTAGACGTCGTGCATCTCCCAGAAAGTCGTTTCGAGGCTCCCGGCGTCCAGGTGGAAGGAGTAAGCATCCTTCATGAGGAACTCCCGGGCGCGCATGACGCCGAAGCGCGGCCGGATCTCGTCACGAAACTTGGTCTGAATCTGGTAGAAGGTGATGGGCAGCTGCTTGTAGCTGCGAATCTCGTTGCGCACGAAGTCGGTCACGACTTCCTCGTGCGTCGGGCCGAAACAGTAGTCCCGGCCGCCGCGGTCGGTGATCTTCAGCAGCTGGCCGCCGAATTCTTCCCAGCGTCCGGTTTCTTCCCAGAGCTCCGCCGGTTGCACGGCGGGCATGAGCAGTTCGAGGTAGCCCGCGCGGTCCATTTCTTCGCGCACGATGCTCTCGACCTTGCGCAGGACGCGCAGGCCCAGGGGGCTCCAGGTGTAGATGCCCGCGGTGAGTTTGCGGATCATTCCGGTGCGGATCATCAGCTGGTGGCTGACGATTTCCGCGTCCGCAGGGGTCTCCCGCGTGGTGCTGAGGTGGTAGGCGCTGGCTTTCATGATGGTCCGCCCGGTTAGGCGCTTCGGGGTAAACCGATAGTTTATCGGTTTTCGAGCGGCCGGGGCACCGCGCGGGGTGTCACGAGAGCGTCAGCGTCGAATGCGCGGCTACGTCGCCGCACATCGCGCCGGATCAGTCGTCGGGACAGTTTTCGTCGACGAACTTCTGGGATTCCTCGATCATGGCCAGCCGCTCGTCGTCGCCCAGCATGCGCGACGTGCCGTCCGGATTCTGCAGCAGGACCTTGCTGCGGGGAATGAGCTGTTCAAGACGGGATTTCTGCGCTGCGCATGCCGCTTCGAGACGCGCCTGCTCCTGCTGCCGTTGCTCGATGGCGGCGGTCTGTTCCACCATGCGCTCCGCCTCCGCTTCCTTTTTTTCCGTCTGCTGGGTGCGCGTGGCCGCGTAGGGGTCATCCCCGCTCCGGGGCTTCGCCGTGGTGACGGTGACAAGCTCCGCGTCCACACCTTCCGGCGGGCGTTCACCGTAGTGGACGGTACCGGATTCGTCGACCCACTTGTAGATGGTTTCCGCCAGGATGGGCGGGGTGGTGGCCAGGGCCAGGGTGGCCAGGGCCACGGCGACGGCTTTCGTGAGGAGGCGTTTCATGGGCAAGGTCCTTTTTGCTCTGCACGTGGGTTATAGCACATCTGCGACCAACCGACCGAGGCGGTCGGGGTCAGCGCCCGTTGTGAGTCCCGGGGTGGCGCACGTCACGGTGCCCGGCGGTTGGGAAACCGCGCGTGCTATGATTTACGGCCGTTCGCACGCCAACATCGAGGCCATGCCTGAGTCGCGAAACATCCGCCAGAAAGGCGCTTTCCTGCTGCCGAATGCCCTGACCACCGGCGCCCTGTTTGCCGGTGTGTACTCCATCATTTCCGGCATCAATGGCGAATACGCCGCCGCGGCGATCGCCATCGGCGTGGCGGGGGTGCTGGATGGACTTGACGGCCGCGTGGCCCGGCTGACGAACACGCAGAGTGAATTCGGGGTGCAGTACGACAGCCTGTCGGACATGATCTCCTTCGGCCTGGCGCCGGCGCTCCTCGCCTTCAACTGGTCCCTCAAGAGTCTCGGGGACGTCAGCCCCCTGGCGGGCAAACTCGGCTGGCTGGCGGCCTTCGTCTACATCGCCTGCGCAGCCCTGCGCCTGGCTCGTTTCAATGCGCAGGCCGGCGGCGATGACCGGACCTACTTCCAGGGTCTCGCCAGCCCGGCGGCCGCGGTGACCCTGGCGGCGCTGGTGTGGTTTTTCCACGACAACGGCGTGGCGGGAGAATCCGTGCGCTGGGTCGTCTGGGTCATGACCATCGCCATCGGCGTGCTCATGTTCTCCAACGTGCGCTATTTCAGTTTCAAGACCCTCGCCACCAACGAAAAGGTCCCCATTACCTGGCTGTTTCTGCTCATGCTGGTGCTGGTTCTGCTGGCGATCGACACGCCCACGGTCGCGCTTGGCATCGGTCTGATCTATATCGTCAGCGGCATCGTTCACACCCTGAACGGCCGCCGCAAGCGCCAGGCGCGCCGCGCCCTGAGGCGCCGCCTGCGGCGCCAGGCGGAAGCCCGGCGCACCGAGGTGGTCACGCTGTCCCCCATCAGCGCGGAGAGCCTGTCCGCAGGATCGACGCCATCCGGGTCCGCCGATGCGGAAGACCCGGTGTCCGACGAGGCTTCGACAGCGGCCGGGCAACCCGGGCCGGGAAAGACGGGAAGCCGGGGTGACTGACCGATTTGCCTACCTCGAGGCGCTCGGTATCCCGGCGTTCGTCCCGCGGGATGCGGTTTCAGGGGACGGGAGGGAAGCCGCGCCGCCCGCCCGCCCCGCGAGCTCTGCGGAAGATGCTGCCGGCCCCGAACCCGAGGTCACAGCCAGGGATAACCCGGGAAAGGCGGATGCTCGTGCGACGGTGTCGCTGGGGGCCGGGCAGGGCAGTTGCCTGTTCCTGGCGGGTGCGGAAACCGACGAAGCCAGCCCCCTGGCCTCCGACCTCGCCCGGGTGCTTGCCGAGCCGCCGGTGTGGTCCCGGCTCGCCGACGACGACGGCGCACAGCGACTGGAGGCCATCATTGCCGAGCGGCTGTTCACGCATGTCGTCGTCTTCGGGGCGGCGGAGGCGCAGCTCGTGTTCGGCGAGTCGATACCGGAGACCTGTGGCCCGGCGCGGGTCACGGTGGTGGACGACTTCGCGCGCCTTGCAAAGGACGCGGGTGCCCGAAAATCCTGCTGGCTCGCCATGAAAGCATCGGGCGTCGTCCGAAAGTCATGAGCGCGGAGCCGCGGGCGCTGCATCCCGTGATCCGACCCCTGGAAGCCGGGGATCTGGACGCGGTGATCGCCATCGAAGAAGCGGCGTACCCCTTTCCCTGGACCCGGGGGATTTTCGCTGAATGCCTGCGCGTGGGCTACGGCTGCCTGGGCGTGTTCATGGACGGGCGCCTGGCGGGCTACGTGATCTTCAACTGGGGGGCGGGCGAGAGCCACCTGCTCAACCTGTGCGTTCATCCCGAACGCCAGGGGCGGGGGCTCGGCGGGCTGCTGCTTTCCCAGGCGCTGGAGCGTGTCCGGGCCATGGGCTGCACGGCCATGTTTCTCGAAGTTCGCCCGTCCAACCCGGAGGCCGCTGGCCTGTACGAGAAGCAGGGATTCCGCGTCGTCGGGCGTCGCCCGGACTATTACCGGAGCAGCGAGGGGCGGGAGGACGCCATTGTCATGCGCCTGGACTTCGATGACGATCCGGGCGGTGAGCTCGCCGCGGACTAGTCTCCCAGCGCGGCCAGCCGTTCCAGCTGGGCCTCGAGCTCCTCGACCGTCGCCCGGTGCGATGCGAGGCGTTCCTTCTCCTGGGCCACCACGGCTTCCGGGGCGTTGTCCACGAACCGCGAATTGCCGAGCTTGCCCTCGGAACGCGCCAGGTCCTTGCGCTCTTTGTCGAGCAGTTTGCGCAGGCGACGGGACTCTTCCGCCACATCCACCAGGCCTTTCAGGGGGATGAGCAGGCGCAGGGAATCCACCAGGGCGACGGCGCACTGGGAAGCGTCCGCCTCCGCGTCGACCCATTCGAAACCGGCGATGCGCCCCACGCCCCGGAGCAGCGACTCGGAACGCTCCAGGTGGGCCCGATCCGGTTCCGTGCCGCCCTGGAGCTGCACATCGAGCGGCTTGCCGGGCGCCACGTTCAACTCCGCCCGGATCCGTCGAACACCCTGGAGTACGGCCTTCAGCCAGGCCACGTGTTCCTCGGCTTCTTTGTCGGCGGCGGGCGCCTGGGGCCAGTCGGTGATGACGATGCTGTCCCCCGACAGGCCGAGTGCGGGTGCGACCTTCTGCCAGATCTCTTCCGTGATGAAGGGCATGAACGGGTGCAGGGCACGCAACAGCTGCTCGAGCACGGTCAGCAAGGTGTGCCGCGTGGCGTTTTGCTGCGCCTCGTCGCCTTCCTGCAGGGCCGGTTTGGACAGTTCCAGGTACCAGTCGCAATACTCGTTCCAGGTGAACTCGTAGAGCGCCTGGGCGGCCAGGTCCATGCGGTAGTTATCGATGTGCGTCTCGAGGTCGCGCAGCAGGGCGCCGAGACGGGACCGGATCCAGCGGTCGGGCAAGGTGAGAGATCGTGGCGCCTCGATGGTGTGCCCTTCCGTTTGCATCAGCACGTATCGCGCGGCGTTCCAGAGCTTGTTGCAGAAATTCCGGTGACCCTCGATGCGGCCCAGGCCGAAGCGAATGTCGCGACCGGTCGTGGCCAGGGAAGCAAAGGTGAATCTCAGGGCGTCGCAGCCGTAGGCCGGGATACCGTCCGGAAACTCGTTGCGCGTCGCTTTCTCGATCTTCGGCGCCATCTGGGGTTGCATGAGGCCGGTGGTGCGTTTTCTTACCAGCGGCTCGAGCTCAATCCCGTCGATGAGGTCGATGGGGTCGAGCACGTTCCCCTTGGACTTGGACATCTTCTGGCCCTGGGCGTCCATGATGAGCCCGTGGATGTAGACATCGCGGAAGGGAACGTCGCCGGCGAAGCGGAGGCCCATCATGATCATGCGGGCCACCCAGAAAAAGATGATGTCGAAACCGGTCACCAGCACGCTGGTGGGATAGAAGGTCTCGAGGCGGCGGGTCTTGTCCGGCCAGCCCAGGGTGGTGAAGGGCCAGAGCGCCGAGGAAAACCAGGTGTCGAGCACGTCGTCGTCCTGGCGCAGGGCGACTTCGTCTCCGAGGCCGCCGCGCTGGCGGGCGTCGGCTTCATCCCGCCCCACATAGACCCGGCCTTCGTCGTCGTACCACGCCGGAATGCGGTGTCCCCACCAGAGCTGCCGGGAGATGCACCAGTCCTTGATGCCTTCCATCCAGTTGAAGTAGGTCTTGTTCCAGTTTTCCGGAACGAAACGGATGCGGCCATCGCGAACTGCCTCGATGGCCGGTTTCGCCAGGGGGGCGATTTTCACGTACCACTGGTCCGTCAGGTAGGGTTCGATGACGGTGTTGGAGCGGTCTCCGCGCGGAACCATCAGGGTGTGGGGCTCGGTTCTCTCCAGCAGTCCGGCGGCCTCGAGGTCGGCGACGATCTGTTTTCTCGCCTCGAAACGGTCCATGCCCTGGTACGCCTCCGGGGCGTTCTCGTTCATGGCGGCGTCGGGGGTCAGCACGTTGATGACCGGCAGATCGTGCCGCTCACCCACTTCCCAGTCGTTGAAATCATGCGCCGGGGTGATCTTCACGCAGCCGGTGCCGAACTCCGTGTCGACGTAATCGTCGGCGATCACCGGAATGGTCCGGTCGGTCAGGGGCAGCTTGAGTTTTTTGCCAACGAGGCTGGCGTAACGTTCGTCGTCCGGGTTGACCGCGACAGCGGCATCACCGAGGAGCGTTTCCGGCCGGGTCGTGGCCACGATGACGTGCCCGCCGTTGTCGGCGAGCGGGTAGCGAATGTGCCACAGGCTGCCCTTCTCCTCGACGCTTTCGACTTCCAGGTCGGACACGGCGGTATGCAGCACCGGGTCCCAGTTGACCAGGCGCTTCCGGCGCTCGATGAGACCGTCGTCGTAGAGGCTGACGAACACCCGGGTGACGGCGTCGGACAGGCCCTGGTCCATGGTGAAACGGCTGTGGGACCAGTCCACGGAGGCGCCGAGTCGTCGCATCTGGCGTTCGATGGTGCCGCCGGACTGTTCCTTCCACGCCCAGACCGCGTCCACGAAGGCGTCCCGGCCCAGGTCATGGCGGGACACGTCCTTCAGAGCAAGCTGGCGCTCGACCACCATCTGGGTCGCAATTCCGGCGTGGTCCGTGCCCGGCTGCCACAGGGTGGGCTGGCCCCGCATGCGGTGATAGCGGGTCAGGATGTCCATGATCGTGTCCTGGAAGGCGTGGCCCATATGCAGGCTGCCGGTCACGTTCGGCGGCGGCAGCATGATGCTGTAGGGCTCGCCCTCCGCATCCAGGTCGGGTGCGAAGTAGCCGCGGGATTCCCAGGTGTCGTACCAGCGGCTTTCGATGTCCGCCGGGGAGTAGCTCTTGTCCATCGAAAATGGATCTCTTAATTGATGTCGTGCGCCTTGGGGTCGAGTCCGCCGGCGCGGTAATGGCGGAATTTCTCCCGCGACGCTTCACGCTCCGCCGGGCGATGCGGGACGATCTCCAACAGGCGTTTCCAGGCCATGGGCAGGGGCATGGGTGACTCGGTGAGATTGATCACCACGTCCGCTTCGTCCTCCGGCGGGGCGAGAAGCAGGCGAACGGGCGCCGGGTGCTGATCGCCCGTTTCGTGGGGAAGGAACCGACCCTCCGGGCTTTGCCACATCAGCTCGTCCAGCTGCTGGCACTGCGCCTTGTCCCGGCTCACGATACTGATTCGGTGGCCTCGCTCCCAGGCCATGAGCGCGAGGCGGCAGGCCAGGCGCTCGGCGTCGAGGGCAGGCGAGCCCAGCAGGTAGAAATCGACCTGGCAGTGCTCCGCCACGGTCAATCAGCCCCCCTGGCGATCCAGCACGAACTGCGTGAGCAGCCCGACGGGCCGCCCCGTGGCGCCTTCCTTGCCGTTCCACTTCCAGGCGGAGCCGGCAATGTCGATGTGCGCCCAGCGCATGTCCTTCGTGAACTTGGACAGGAAGCACCCCGCCGTGATGGCGCCGGCCGGCAGGCCACCGATGTTCTGCATCTCCGCGAAAGGTGATTTGAGCTGGGACTGGTAGTCCTCCCACAGCGGCAGGCGCCAGCCCCGATCCACGGCGGTCTGGCCTGCGGCGATGAGTTCGTCGGCCAGGTCGTCGTGCGGTGTCATGACCGCCGAGGCGTGATGGCCGAGCGCCACCACGCAGGCGCCGGTCAGGGTCGCCACGTCGACGATCGCCGCCGGGTCGAAGCGCTCCGAGTACGTCAGGGCGTCGCACAGGGCGAGACGCCCCTCGGCGTCGGTGTTCAGCACCTCGATGGTCTTGCCGGCCATGCTCCCGATCACGTCGCCGGGGCGGTACGCCTTGCCGTCGGGCATGTTTTCGACCGCGGCGACCACGGTGATCACGTTGAGCGCGGGCTGCATGCGGGCCAGGGCCTCGAAGGCCCCGATCACCGAAGCGGCCCCGCACATGTCGAATTTCATCTCATCCATGCTTTCGCGGGGCTTGAGGGAAATGCCGCCCGTGTCGAAAGTGACGCCTTTGCCGACCAGGACGTAGGGGCGTTCGTCGGAGCCGGCGCCCTCGTACTTGAGCACAATCAGGCGCGGGGGATTGGCGCTGCCCTGCCCGACGGACAGCAGGGCCTCCATGCCGAGGTCGGTCATTTGCTCGACGTCGAGCACGTCCACGGAGCAGTTGTCGATGGACTCGGCCAGGGCCGTGCACTGCTCGGCCAGGTAGATGGGTGTGCAGATGTTCGGGGGCAGGTTGCCCAGCTCACGCGCCCGGCGGGTGCCCGCGGCCAGCGCAATGGCCTGGTCCAACGCCGCCTGGAGTTCCTCGCCGCCGGAGAAGCTGGCGCGCTCCATGGGCTTCGGATCGTTGGGGCGCAGGGGCTTGGTCGCGACGTAGCGATAGTTGCCATGGTCGATGGCGGTGGCTGCCTGGCGAAGGCGCCACCCGGCGTCGAGATCCTCCACCGGCAGCTCGCCGAGGCAGATGTGCGCCTCGAGAACCGCTGACTCGCGGAGAAACTTTCCGGCCGCCTGGCACATGTTCAGGTACCGCACCCGGTCGAACTTCTCGCCCAGGCCACCGCCGACGATGAGCACGCGCTCGGCGGTGACGCCGGCCAGCCCGTGGATCAGGGTCGTCTCGTTGCGGTCCGGATCGATGTCGCCGGATTCGATCATGGCCGACAGGCGGCCGCCGCTGGCCTCGTCGAGGGCCGCAGCGGGGCCGGTGAGCGGTGCACCTTCGAGGACACCCACCACGAGGCAGGGCGTTTCGATGGTGACGGGTGATTCGTTTCTGAGCGAGAGTTTCATGATGTCCTGCATGTTCCTTGTTCCCCTGGGGCCTTCGGGCCCTGATTCCCTGGTCTGAAAGGTGGTTCCTGTTGTTGCGGCGCCCCTTGTCCCTGCGGTGCGGTTCCTGCGGTGCGGTTCCTGTGGTGCAAGTTCCTGACGTGTGAGCGAGTGCGGTGCCGTGAACCAATGCGAGCCGGCCTCAATTCCCTGTGAGGCTGAACCTTCAATAGCCAACGAGGCTAAACCCCTAATCTTAACGCATCGGGGGCGGGAAAGTCGTCATGGCGCCCCCGCCCGTTGCCGCGCTCTTGCGCTGAACGGCGCGGCTGGCTACCGTGACGCCACGTGTCCCGACGTGCGCTTCGCCGGCGCCTTGCCCAGAGCCCCAGGCCGTGAACATTCTTCAGCGCTACATATTCAAGGAGTGGTTTCTCACCGTCCTTGCCGTGACCGCGATCCTGTGGATCGTGCTCGTGGGGGTGTTCGTCGGTGATCTGCTCAACGACATCGCCGACGGCCGGGTGCCCGCCGGCCTGCTCGGGCAGCAGCTGTTGCTGGCCACGCCCCGCATGCTGACGCAGTTACTTCCGCTGGCGGTCTTCGTCGGTGTGATGTGGGGACTCGGCAGGCTCTATCGGGACCACGAGATGGTGGTCATGCGTTCCAGCGGCTTCAGCTGGCGATTCATGCTCAAGCCGCTGCTGGCGCTGGCCCTGCCCGTGGCCTCCCTGCTGCTGGCCATTTCCCTGTGGGCCGCTCCGAAGGCCGCGGCCCTGTCCGACTCCATCCTCGAGGAAGCCTTGCGTTCGGCGTCGCTCTGGGGTCTGCAGTCCGGTCGTTTCCAGATCATGCAGAGCGGTCGCCTGGTGTTGTATGTCGAGTCGCTCAATCGGGACGGGCGGCGCATGGACAACGTCTTCGTCCGGCAGGCCGACGAGGAGCGCTTTCGCGTCTGGACCGCGAAGAGCGGCGAATACTGGGTGGATCCGGAGACGGGCCATCGCTTCCTGACGCTGCTCGATGGCCAGGTGGCCGATTCCCGGCCCAACGAGCGGGATGCTCGCCTGCTGCGCTTCGAGCGCAACGATCTTCAGCTTCCCGACCCGCCGCAGCGGGAGCGGGAGCAAGGGCTGGAGTCCATGCCCCTGGATGAGCTGCTGGCCGAGCCGGGGGGTGTGGCCCGGGCGGAGCTTCAGTGGCGACTGTCACCGGCCATCGCCGTCCTGGCCCTTGCCCTGCTGGCGATCCCCCTGGCGCATTCCGGCCCCCGGGAAGGGCGCGGCGGGCGCGTGGCGCTCGGCATCCTGCTGTACGCGGTGTACGCCAATCTGCTTAACCTGAGCCGGGGCTGGGTCGCCAGCGAGGCGCTGCCTCCGGTCATCGGCATGTGGTGGGTTCATGGCATCGCGCTGCTCCTGGCCGTGTTCTGGCTGCAACGCCAGGGACGCATGGTGGGCGGGTCGTGATCAAGCTCGTCGATCGCTACGTAGGCCGATCCACGCTCGTCGGCGTACTGGCGGTGTGGCTATCCCTGACGCTGCTCATGGCGATGTTTACCCTGATCGATCAGTTGGGCAATACGGGTGCCGAGGGCGGCGTGGTTGCGCTACTGACCTTCGTGTTGCTCAAATCCATCAACGGCGCCTACATCGTCTTTCCCGTTGCCGCCTTGCTGGGCGCGATGATCGGCGTGGGCGGCCTGGCCGCGGGCAATGAACTGGTGGCCTTTCGCACCGCCGGCGTTTCGCGCTTGCGGCTCAGCGGATCCGTGCTCGGCGCCGTGGCCCTGCTGTCGGTCGGCGTGATGGCGCTCGGGGAATTCGTCATGCCGAACGCCGAGAAGCAGGCCAACTCCCTGGAGGCCCGGCAGCTGGAGGCGAGCCAGGCGGGAACCGGTGGCCGGGATATCTGGATTCGCGACGGGGAAGACTACATTCACATCGGCCGCTTCGTCGTGACCGGGGACGCCCTGGCCGACACGACCCTGCGCGAGGTGGTGCGATACCGCTTCGACGAGGACCGGGCGCTGAACCGCGTCGACCGTGCCGCCTCCGCGTTCCATGACGGCACCCGGTGGCACCTGGTGGAAAACACCATCACCGAAGTGGGCGATCAGGGGGTTGTCCGGCGCTTCGAGGCGGATTTGCCCTGGGACGCCAGTTTCGAGCCGGAGTTGCTGTCCACCGCCGTGGTGCGGCCGCGCTACATGTCCATGCGGGACATTCGGGACCAGATCGACTATCTCGAGCGCAACGGCCTCGACCGGCGCGCCTATACGTCCGTCCTGTGGACGAAAATGCTGTTTCCTCTGTCCGTACTGGCGCTGGTCCTGGCCGGCATGCCGTTCCTGTTCGGGTCGTCACGCACGCAGAGCATGGGGGTTCGCATCTTCATCGGCATGTCGCTCGGCGGCGTCTTCATGATCGTGAGCAAGACCATGCAGAACCTGAGCGAGGCCTATGACCTGCCGTCCTGGCTGGGCGCGGGTCTGCCCTCCCTCGCGCTCGCGACGGTGGTCATTCTCGTTCTGCGCCGGTCCGTCTGACGAAGACCCGGTTCATACACCCTCGCCCGGCTCCCTTCGCTGGAGCCGGGTGTGGCTGATGCGATCGTGCCAGCAGAGCCGGTCCTCGCGTGCCAGGCTTGCCCAGAAGCCCAGGCCCAGGGGCAGGGCGGACAGCAGGGAGGCAGCGAAGCGGACCACGCTCGTGCGCCAGTCCGGGCGGTTTCCATGGGCGTCCACGACCTCCACCTTCCAGGCGCGCATGCCCAGGGTCTGGCCGGACTGCGTCCAGCACAGTCCGAGGTAGAGGAACCACGCGCCAAGGATGTACAGCGTATAGAGGGGGTTCAGCCCGAGGCGAACGCTGTCGCCGGTGACCGGCAGGGCAAGGATGGCGGCGATGAATACGATTGCGATGGCCGGCATGAGGTCGTACACCATGATCAGCCCGCGCCGCAGCAATCCGCAGGGCTCAGGTGTCGTAACCCCGGTTTTCGATGGGGATGGGTTGTTGTCGTTCATGGCTTTCGACCGTCATCGGCGTTCGCAGGGAAAGGTGGTGTCGATACGACCTGTTGCAAGGTTCAGCCCGTCCCGCGTCACGCCCCCATCAAAGCAGGGAGTGTGGAATTGTGCGGGCAGCATCAGGTATGCTCAGTCGCCCTGCCTCGCTCGACGAGGCGGGGCAGCGTCCCTTGGAGCGCTGAGAAAGCAGGATACCCACCGAACTCTTTGGAAAAAGGCGATGCCACAAAAAACCGGATTGAAATCCCTGGTCCTCGGCATGGCGGCAGCAGGAGCCGTCGCGTTGAGCAGTGCCCAGGCACAAGTGATTTTCGACAACACGGTCGGAACGGAAAACAAGATCAACAGTGACGCCGCGGCCTCCCAGCGCCGGGTATCGCAGCTGGCGCAGCAGACAGCGGACCTGCTCGCCCAGTACCGCGCCGTGGTGAACGAAACGGAAAACCTCCGTATCTATAACGACCAGCTCGAAAAGGTCGTGACGGACCAACGCGCGGACATCGTCTCGATCAATCAGCAGCTGGAGGGTCTCGAAAACACCAATCGGGGCGTCGTGCCACTGATGCTCGAGATGATCGACACCCTCGCGCAGATCGTCGAGGCCGATATGCCCTTCCGCCTGGAAGAGCGCCGGGAGCGGGTGCTGGGGCTGCGGGACATGATGGACCGCTCGGACGTCACCACCTCGGAAAAGTATCGCCGCATCATCGAGGCTTACCAGGGTGAGCTGGAATACGGACGGACCACCGAAGCCTATTCCGAGGCCCTGCCGACGACGGGCCAGACCGTGGAGTTCCTGCGCATCGGTCGCACGCTGCTTGTTTATCAGACCAGCGACCAGGAAACGACCGGCTGGTACAACCCGTCCACCCAGACCTTCGAGGCCCTGCCGGACAAGTACCGGCTCGAGGTGAAGGAAGGCCTGTCCATCGCACGTAACGAAAAGGCGCCCAGCCTGGTTACCCTGCCCGTACCCGGACCGGAGGTGGCCCAATGAGCCCGTTCAAGATGAAAACGGTCGGCATGATGGTGATCGCGGCGGGCGCGCTCGCCGTCGGTGGAGCCGCCTCGGCCCAGTCCCTGGAAGAACTCGCGCAGCAGGTACAGCGCGCAGCCCAGGAGGAGAGCAAGATCAATGCCGAACGCGAGGCCGAATTCCTCCGCGATCGGAACAACCAGCGCCAGCTGCTCGCCCAGGCCCAGCAGGAGAAGGCGGCCGAGGAAGCGCGCAGCGACCGCCTGAAAGCGGAATACGACGAAAACGAAGTCCAGCTCGCCAGCCTGGAAACCGTGCTCGACGAGCGCATGGGCAACCTCGGTGAGCTGTTCGGCATCGTGCGCCAGACCGCCGGCGACGTGCAGTCGATCCTGCGGGATTCCATGGTTTCCGCCCAGCTACCCGGCCGGGACCAGTTCCTCTCGGAGCTGGCGCAGCGCAAGGAGCTGCCGACCGTGCCCGAACTGCGTCAGCTGTGGTCTTCCATGGTGACGGAGATCGCCCAGTCCGGCGAAGTGGTCAAGTTCAACGCGCCGGTGGAACTCGCCAATGGCGAGAAACAGGATCTCGAGGTGGTCCGCGTGGGTGTGTTCAACGCCGTGTCCAACGGCAGCTTCCTCGACTGGGACCCCAGCAAGAGCGACGAGAACCTCATCGAGCTCGCCCGCCAGCCTACGGACCGCATCCAGTCCATGGCCGCCGGTCTGCAGAACGCGCCCGCCGGACAGCCGGTGGACATGGCCGTGGATTTCTCCCGCGGCCAGATCCTCCGCGCGGTGGTGCAGAGCAAGTCACCCATCGAGCGGGTGCAGGAAGACGGCGGGCCCGTGGGCTACGTTATTATCGGTGTGGGCCTCCTCGGCCTGCTCCTGTGCCTGTGGAAGGCCATCGTGCTGTATTCCACCGGTGCCAAGATCAGCCGCCAGCTGAAGTCGGACTCGGCGAACAAGTCGAACCCGCTCGGCCGCGTCATGTCCGTGTACACGGACAACCCGGAAGCGGACATCGAAACGCTGGAACTCAAGCTGGACGAGGCCATCCTGCGTGAGACCTCGCCGCTGGAAAGCGGCTTGAGTTTCATCAAGGTGCTCTACGTGGTCGCCCCGCTCCTCGGTCTGCTGGGTACGGTGGTGGGCATGATCGCTACTTTCCAGATGATCACGCTGTTCGGTACCGGTGACCCCCGGATGATGGCGGGCGGTATTTCCACGGCCCTCGTGACCACCGTACTGGGCCTGGTCGTGGCCATTCCCCTGACGCTGTTTCACAGCTTCCTGCAGGGCAAGGCCAAGGCCCTGATCCAGGTGCTCGAGGAGCAGGCCGCCGGGATCGTGGCGCGTGTCGCGGAGCGTAATGGATGATCTGGTTTTATGACGCCATAGCGTCCATCCGGGACTTTATCGAGCTCGGAGGCGATGTGCTGTATGCCATCGCCTTCACGCTGTTCCTGATGTGGACGTTTATTCTCGAGCGTCTGTGGTATTTCTACCGGGTGCATCCCGCGCGGAAGCGGGACATGCTGGAGGCCTGGGAATCCCGGGCCGACACGACTTCGTGGTATGCGAAACGCATCCGGGAACAGATGATCTCCGAGACGAACGTGGCGCTGCAGAAGAATGTCGGCCTCATCAAGGCCCTTATCGCCATCTGTCCCCTGCTCGGGCTGATGGGCACGGTGACGGGTATGGTGTCGGTGTTCGATGTCATGACGTTCAGCGGCAGCGGCAATGCCCGCGCCATGGCCGCCGGGGTGTCGAAGGCGACGGTGCCGACCATGGCCGGCATGGTGGCCGCCCTTTCCGGGGTCTATTTCGGTACGTGGCTCGAGCACAAGGCGCGCACCGAGACCGAAGAGCTCGAAGACCTGCTGCAACACCACGGTTAACTGCAATGCGTCCACCGCGGGCCGCGGTGGGCTGATCAGGAGTCAAGCCCATGGCCAGAAGGCGTGGCAAAGAGGACGACGCGGAAATCAACATCACCCCGATGCTGGACATCGTGTTCATCATGTTGATCTTCTTCATCGTCACCACCTCCTTCACCAAGGAGACCGGCGCCGACATCACCAAGCCCTTCGCGGACCAGGCAATCCGGCTGCAAAAGGGAACCATTCTGGTCGGTATCCGCTCCAACGATGAAGTGTGGATGAACAAACGCCGCATCGAGGTGCGGGAGGTGCGCGCCATGGTGGAGCGCGCCAAGGCGGAAAACCCGGAAGGCAGCGTGGTGATCGTCGCCGACAAGGGATCGCGGATCGGCGTCGTCACGGAAGTCATGGACCAGGTTAAGCTGGCCGGCATCGAAGGCATCGCCATCTCCGCCGAACCGCCCAACTGAGACCAGGAGGCCCAGCCGCATGAACAAACTGCGTACGCCCATGGCCGCGATTCTCGCTGTCGGGGTCACCTTCGGCCTGTTCATTTTCATGTACAAGCTGATCTCTTCCGGCGACAGCGTCAACCAGGACCTGGACACCATTTCCGGCATCCGGTTCGGCCCGGTGGACATCCCCGACGAGCTGCAGACGCGCGAGCGGAAGAAGCCGAAGCCGCCGCCGCCGCCCAAGGAGCCCCCGCCGCCGCCCAAGATGCAGGTGCAGCAGCAGGAAGTCGTTCAGAACATGCCCCAGATCGACGTGCCGAACATCGATAACCCCATGGTGGGGGGTGAGGGCATCTACCTGGGCAGCTTTTCCCAGATCGACCGAACGGAGGAAGGGGACGTCATCCCCATCGTCCGCATCAACCCCATGTACCCCCGGGACGCGCAGATTCGCGGTCTCGAGGGCTGGGTGAAGCTGGAGTTCACCATCACCGAGGTGGGCACCGTCAAAAACCCGAAAGTGCTCGAGGCAGATCCGCCCCGGGTGTTCAACCGGGAGGCGCTGCGCGCCATCCTGAAGTGGAAATTCAAGCCCCGCGTGGTCGAAGGCGTCGCCGTGGAACGGACCGCGACGCAGACGCTCGAGTTCACCCTCGACCAGGGCTGATTGGATTGCCGAGGTAAGCATGTTGACACGCACAACCGTTTTCGTCTCCGGGCTTGCGCTTGCCGTGGGCCTCGCGCTCGGCACCGCGCCGGCGCCGGTCCTCGCTGCCGCCGATTGCGGCGAGAAGCGAGAGGTCACGGCTTCGGGCATGGACGAGGCCACCTACAAGCGCATGACCAAGGCCTACGAACTGGTCGGTGAAGAGCAATACCAGGAGGCCCTGGAGATTTTCACCCAGCTGCGGGGCCGTGCGGGCACGGATTACATGAAGGCCACCCTGGCCCAGGCCATCGCCCAGGTGAACTGGGCACTCGAGGACTACGACGGCGCACTCCGCGAGTTCGAACTGGCGGTCGAGCTCGACTCGCTGCCCGACCGCGCGCACTACGCCCTCATGTACCAGATCGCCCAGCTCTACTACAGCAAGAACCGCTATGACGAGGCCCTGGACCGGCTGGACCTGTGGTTCTGCAAGGTGCCCGTGGACCAGCACAAGGCCACGGCCTACGTGCTCCAGGCGTCCATCCATGCGCAGAAAGAAGACTGGCCCAAGGTCATCGAGAGCATGAATACGGCCATCGAGATGGATCCGGACCCGAAGGAGAACTGGTACCAGCTCAAACTGGCGGCGCACTTCCAGCTCGAACAGTTCAGCGAGGCTGCCGATACGCTCGAGGTCATGATCACGAAGTGGCCGGACAAGAAAACCTACTGGACACAGCTGTCCAACACTTACTACAAGCTGGAAGATGACGAGAAGGCCCTGTCCGTGATGGCCCTGGCCTACCGCAAGGGCCTGCTGGACACGAAAGAGAACCTGATGTACCTCGCCAACCTGTACGCCATGCGGGACGTCCCCTACAAGGCGGCCAAGGTCATGCAGAAAGGCCTCGAGGACGGCGTCATCGATGCGCAGGAGCGTTACTGGACCATGACCGGCGATAACTGGTACGCCGCCGAGGAATACGAGGAGGCGCTGATGGCCTTCGAGCAGGCCGGAAGCCTCGCCGATGAGGGCAAGATCGACCTTCGTCGCGGTTTTATCCTCGTGGACATGGAGCGCTGGGAAGAAGCGAAGAGCGCCCTGACCGACGCGCTGGAGAAAGGCGGCCTCAATGACCGGCAGACCGGCGAAGCCTGGCTGCTTCTCGGCATGACCGAATACAGCATGGGCAACTACGACCGCGCCGGCACGGCCTTTACCCGCGCCAGCCGTTTCCCGGACGCCCGGCAGCAGGCCCAGCAATGGCAGGCCGTCATGCGTGACGAACAGGCCCGCCTCGCCGCCGGCCCCTGACCCGCAACACCCCGACCGATACGAAGCCCGGCCTCGCGCCGGGCTTTTTGTTGGCCGGGGGGGTTCCCGCCTCCGAATTCGCCCGGGAATTGGCCTCCAACCGCCCCCGCACTCATAATTGCCCCATGAGCGATGCGAGCCACATCGAGGCGTTCCTGGACGCGATCTGGGCCGAGCGGGGGCTCAGCGACAACAGCCTGGACAGCTACCGACGTGACCTGAAGAAGCTGTCGGCGTTTTTGCAGGCGCGGGGGACGGACCTGTTGTCTGCCCGCCGGGAAGACCTGCTGGCCTACCTGGGGTTGCAGATGCGCGAGGGTCGCAGTCCGCGGTCCGTGGCGCGCTACCTGTCGGGGTTTCGGCAGTTTTACCGCTGGCAGGTGCGTGAGCGGCGCATGGCGGAAGACCCGACGGCCCTGATCGATAGTCCCAAGCTGGGCCGCAGCCTGCCGAAGGCGCTGACGGAAGCGCAGGTGGAGCGGCTGCTGGAGGCGCCGGATACGGAGTCTGCGCTCGGGCTGCGCGATCGGGCCATGCTGGAGCTCATGTATGCCACGGGCCTCCGGGTCAGTGAGCTCGTGGGGCTGACCCTGCCCAACGTCAACCTCAACCAGGGCGTGGTGCGGGTCGTGGGCAAGGGTAACAAGGAGCGTCTCGTCCCCCTGGGCGAGGAGGCGTCGCGCTGGCTGACGGCCTACCTCGAGACCGGCCGTCCGGCATTGATGAAGGGCGCCACGGCGCCCGAGGTGTTCGTCACCGGTCGCCGTGCCGGCATGACGCGCCAGTCCTTCTGGTTACGGGTCAAGCGCCACGCGTTCGAAGCCGGCATCGAGCGTCCCATCTCTCCCCACGGGCTCCGCCACTCCTTCGCGACGCACCTGCTGAATCACGGCGCCGACCTCCGCGTGGTGCAGCTGCTGCTGGGCCATAGTGACCTCTCCACCACGCAGATTTATACTCACGTCGCGCGCGAGGGTCTCAAGCGCCTTCACGAGGAGCACCACCCGAGAGGGTAAGCTCCACGCCATCCAAGATGCCGCGTTGCCCAGGGCCGGGACGGAACTTCTGCAGTCCTCCCTGTCAAACACCGACGGCATAGCGACAGGAAAAGCACAGTCCATGACCATGACAAGAACCTCTCTCCGGACCCGCGTACCGGGCCTGGCGGCCCTGGCCGGCTTGTTCATCGCCTTCGGTGTTCAGGCGCAGGAAACCGTCCAGACGCCCGCGTTTGACACGGTGGAACAGAAAATCCGCACCCTGGCGCCATCGGCCACGACCGTGGCGATCTCCGAAACACCGGTTGACGGGTTGCTGCAGGCGCAGATCAACAGTGACATCGTCTACGTGTCCGCCGACGGCGGCTACCTGCTCCAGGGGACGCTTTTCGACATCGACGCCCGGGTCAATCTGACCGATCAGGCCATGTCGGGCGTACGCCGTGACGTGATCGATGCTGTCGATGACCCCCGGGAAATCCGTTTCTCCCCGGAAGGTGAGCCCGTGCATCGCGTGTGGGTATTCACGGACATCGATTGCGGTTACTGCCGCAAACTGCACGAGGAGATGGACGAATTCCTCGAGAAGGGCATCGAGGTCAACTACCTCGCATACCCTCGTGCCGGCATCGGGTCTCATTCCTACGAAAAGTACGTTTCCGTCTGGTGCGCCGAGGATCCCCAGGCTGCCCTGACCTCGGCCAAGGCCGGCAACGAACCCGAGCCCAGGCAGTGCGACAACCCGGTACTGGAGCAGTTCGAACTCGGCCAGCAACTCGGGGTCACCGGGACGCCGGCCATCATCACGCGCAACGGCGATCTCATTCCCGGGTACATGCAATCCGAAATGCTCCGCGCGCGGCTGGATGGCCTCGAACGCGAGGCTTCCGCCTCACCCTGATCGATCTTTGGCGGGCCTCCCTGGCCCGTCGGGCCGGAGCGTGACCTTCGGCGCCGGGGGCGACGCGGAGCGGGTATAATTCGCCGCTTTGGCGCCCTCCGGGGCGCCGTGTGGAACACCACCGGAGATTCGATCGTGACCGCGTTCACCTGGCTGCTGGGCGAACCCGCCCTGTCCCCTTTCCGCGAGCGCAAGCTCCTCCGCAGCCTGGCCGGCGCCCTTGGACTTCCGGTGGCATCCGATCCCCCGGGCGGTCTGCGCCTGGATGCCCGCTACGCCTACTTCATCGAATCCGGACAGCCCCTGGATCCCGCGACCCTGCAGCGGCTGGGCGACCTGCTGCACGGAGCGGTCTCCGACGCGCTGCCGGGCGGCGAGCCGGTCCTGGTCGTGCCTCGCATCGGCACCATCACACCCTGGTCGAGCAAGGCCACGGAGATCGCCCGCAGCTGTGGGCTGCATGACGTCCTCCGCATCGAACGAGGGGTGTTTTACGGCGTCGAGGGCTTGCCGCGGGGACGCGCTTCCCTCGACGGGCCCGCCCGTTTCGCCCTGCACGACCGCATGACCCAGACCGTGCTCGACGTCCCGGAAGCTGCCGCTGCGCTGTTCGAGCACGCCGAGCCTCGCCCGCTGGCCCGTATTCCCCGGGATCGAGAGTCCCTGCGCGAGGCCAACCAGGCCCTGGGGCTCGCCCTTTCGCCGGACGAGATCGACTACCTGTCCGATGCCTACGCCGAGCTGGGGCGGGACCCGAGCGACGCGGAGCTGATGATGTTCGCCCAGGCGAACTCGGAGCATTGCCGCCACAAGATTTTCAATGCCAGCTGGACCCTCGACGGCGAGGATCGTCAGGAAACCCTGTTCGGCATGATCCGCAACACGCACCGGGTCAGCCCGGATGGCGTGCTGTCGGCCTACCACGACAATTCCGCCGTGCTCGAAGGCTGGACGGCGGAGCGCTGGTTCACCCACCCGGAAAACCACCGCTACCGATTCGTCGAGGAGCCGGTGGCCATGCAGATCAAGGTGGAGACGCACAACCACCCGACGGCGATCTCCCCGTTCCCGGGTGCAGCGACGGGCTCCGGGGGCGAAATCCGGGACGAGGCGGCCACGGGTCGCGGGGCGCGGCCCAAGGCCGGGCTGACTGGTTTCACCGTGTCCAATCTTCGGCTTCCGGAGCTTACCCGCGACTGGGAATCGGACTTCGGCAAGCCGGATCGCATCGTCAGCGCCCTGGACATCATGATCGAAGGTCCCATTGGCGCTGCGGCGTTCAACAACGAATTTGGCCGCCCGGCCCTGGGAGGCTATTTCCGTACCTTCGAGCAAACCGTCGGCGGACAGGCCTGGGGCTATCACAAGCCCATCATGCTGGCCGGCGGCATGGGCAACATTCGGGAACAGCACGTGGAGAAGCACCGCCTGCCGGAAGGTTCGGCGGTGATCGTGCTCGGCGGCCCGGCCATGCTCATCGGCCTCGGCGGCGGCGCGGCGTCCAGCATGGGCAGCGGTCAGAGCGACCAGGCCCTGGATTACGCCTCGGTGCAGCGGGAAAACCCCGAAATGCAGCGACGCTGCCAGGAAGTCATCGACGCCTGCTGGGCGCTGGACGACCGCAACCCAATCATCTCCATCCACGACGTCGGCGCCGGCGGCCTGTCGAACGCTCTGCCGGAGCTGCTCGACGACAGCGAACGCGGGGGGCGCCTGTCCCTGCGGGCGATTCCCAGTGGCGACAGCGCCATGTCACCCATGGAGATCTGGTGCAACGAGGCGCAGGAGCGCTACGTGCTGGCCGTAGCCCCTGACGACCTGCCTCGCTTCGAGGCCCTGTGCCGCCGGGAGCGCTGCCCCTTCGCGGTGCTGGGGGAGGCCACCGCCGTTCGGCAGCTCGAGCTTACCGACGAACTCCTGGGTGAAGCGCCGGTGGATCTTCCCTTGCAGGTGCTCCTCGGCAAGCCGCCGCGCATGCATCGTGACGCGACGCACCGGCCGGTGGCGAGCGAAGCGTTCGACCCGTCGGGCCTCGACCTCGCGAACGCCGCGCATCGCGTGCTGGCGCACCCGGCCGTGGCGAGCAAGCGCTTCCTCATCACCATCGGCGACCGCACCGTGGGTGGCCTGGTGGCCCGGGACCCCATGGTGGGCCCCTGGCAGGTGCCCGTGGGGGACGCGGCCGTGACCCTGTCCGGTTTCACGGCCAACACCGGCGAAGCCTTCACGATCGGTGAGCGTACCCCCCTGGCCATCATCGACGCTCCGGCATCGGGACGCCTGGCCGTGGCCGAGGCCGTGACCAACATGGCCGGCGTCCCCCTGCGGGCGCTATCGGACATTCGGCTTTCCGCCAACTGGATGGCGGCCGCCGGAGAGCCCGGCCAGGACGCGGACCTGTTCGAGACCGTCCGCGCCGTGGGACTTGAGCTCTGCCCCGAGCTCGGCATTGCCATCCCCGTGGGCAAGGATTCCCTTTCGCTTAAGACCGCCTGGACCGCGGACGGTGAGGAGCGCCAGGTGACCTCGCCGGTTTCCCTGGTGGTTTCCGCTTTTGCGCCGGTGGAGGATGTGCGCCGCTGCCTGACGCCGGAGCTCGCCGCGGACGAGGGGACGCGCCTGCTGCTCATCGATCTTGGCGCAGGTCGTGATCGCCTCGGCGGATCCATCCTGGCTCAGGTGCACGGCGCCTTCGGAAACGAGGGGCCGGACCTGGACGACGCGGGGCGTCTCAAGGCGATGTTTGACCTGGTCCAGGACCTGAACCGGTCCGGCCTGGCGCTCGCCTACCACGACCGGTCCGATGGCGGCTTGCTGACCACGGTGTGCGAAATGGCCTTTGCCGCCCGCTGCGGTCTCGACCTGACGCTCAACGTGCGCCGGGCCTCGCTCCTGCCGCGACTCTTTTCCGAGGAGCCCGGTGCGGTGCTGCAGGTGCGTGCCGGTGATCTCGACCACGTCATGAACCAGGCGGAGGCCGCCGGTCTTGGCGGCTGTGTTCATGACATCGGCGGGGTTCGAGAAGGCGCCCGCCTGGTCATCGCCGATGCGGAGGGGACGGCCGCCGATCTCGATCTCGTGTCGCTCCTGGGCGCCTGGGGCGAGGTCAGCCACGCCGTGGCGCGGCTCCGGGACAAGCCCGCCTGCGCGGACTCGGAGCGGGACCGGCACAACGATCGGTCGCGCTGGAGCACGCCGGACCTTGCGCCGCGGCTCACTTTCGATGCCGAAGCGGATGTCGCCGCGCCTTACCTGGGGCGCGGCGCCCGCCCGCCGGTCGCGATCCTGCGGGAGCAAGGCGTGAATGGCCACCTGGAAATGGCCGCAGCCTTTCACCTGGCGGGCTTCGAGGCGGTCGACGTGCACATGTCCGACCTGGCCGCCGGCAGGGGGCCCTATCAGCTGCCGGATTTCCACGGCCTCGTGGCCTGCGGCGGTTTCTCCTATGGCGACGTGCTGGGCGCCGGTCGGGGCTGGGCGAAGTCGATCCTGTTCAATGACGCCCTCCGTGCGATGTTCGAGACGTTTTTCGCCCGCGAGGACGTGTTCGCGCTCGGGGTGTGCAACGGCTGCCAGGCCCTGTCAGCCCTGCGGGAGATCATTCCCGGCACGGCGCACTGGCCGGATTTTCTGCGCAACGAATCCGAGCAGTTCGAGGCTCGCCTCAGCCTGGTGCGGGTCGAGGAATCCCCGTCCCTGTTCTTTACCGGCATGGCGGGCAGCCTGCTGCCCGTGGCCACGGCGCACGGAGAAGGCCGCGCCGATTTCGCCGGCGCCGACCCCGATGAACGCACCGTGGCCCTGCGCTACGTCGAACCGGACGGCGCCGCGGCCTCGGCCTATCCCCAGAACCCGAATGGCTCGGTGGCGGGCATCACCGGGGTATGTAACGAGGACGGGCGGGTCACGATCCTGATGCCGCACCCGGAACGAACGCTCCGCACGGTCAACTTTTCCTGGGCGCCGGCGGACTGGGGCCCAACGTCGCCCTGGATGCGCATGTTCCGGAACGCCCGCGCCTGGGTGGATTGATGGCGGAGGAGCATCGCCGCGGCGACGAGGAGCCGCCGGTCATGCGGATCGGCGAGTTGCTGATCCTCGCCGGGCTCTGGATGACCTTCGGCTTCATGGCCTGGTACTACGCTTCGGCCTGGCACGGCGTGCCGGTTCGTGAAACGTCCGAGTGGTTGCTCCGCACGACGCTGGGCGACGCGCTTGTCGCCGTGGTGCCGAACCCGGACCAGGCCTACGTCTTCCTCGTCCAGACACGCATCCCCTTCACCTTCCCCGACGGCAGCCGGGAAGCCCTGGGTTTTCTCGTCAATCCGCTCGTGTTCGGCTACGGGCTGCCCCTGCTGTTCGGCCTGACCATGGCGACGGAGCTGCCCCTGCGAAGCAAACTGCTCATCCTGGGGGCCGGCTACGGGGTCACCCTGGCCGTTCAGACCTGGGGTGTTTACTGGGAAAGCCTGAAAACGCTGCTCTACGACTTCGGTCCGGAAGCGCGCACCGTGGTGCTCGATGCCGGCGTGAACGAAAACCTGGTGGCCCTCTGCTACCAGCTTGGCGTGCTGATTCTGCCACCCCTTGCACCGGTCATCGTCTGGGTCATCGGAAACCGGGCCGAGCTCCAGCGCTTCATCGAGCAGGGGCCGGACTGAGTTGCCGAAACCGGGATCCGGCGTTGCGGACGAGCGAAGGCACGGGCGGGAACCCCGGGCCGGTCGCGTGGTCTAGGTCGGGAGTGCCGGCAACGGCCCGGCACGCCGACGCCTTTGCAGGCGCAGGTATAATGATACCGGGACGACACCGGGATGACACCGGGTGCGCCAGCCCCGGGCGGCAGAGCCCAGGGCGATGAACCGGGCAGCAATCCGGGCAGCAAGCCCTGGGGCGGGAGATCGGAATGAGTGTCGAGATGACTGAAGCGCAGCAGGGGCTGGACGCCGCGGTGGTGCCCGACGAGCCGTCTCACGTCGACGAACTCTGCACGTTCCTGATCGACCAGGGCCGTCTCAAGCCGGCGGATCTCAAGCGCGCAAACGCCTACCGGGATCAGCACGGCGGCGAACTCGTCACCCTGCTGCTACGCCTGGGTCTCGTCTCCGAGCGCGACCTGGCCGAGGCGGAATCCGAACTCCTCGATCTGCCCCTGGTGCTCCAGGACGACTACCCCCAGGAAGCTCCGGAACTCGAGGGTCTTTCTCACCGCTACCTGCAGCAGAACCTGCTGCTGCCCGTGCACCTCGATGAAGGCGGTCTGCAGGTCATCATGGCGAACCCGAGGGACGACTATGCGCTCAAGGCCCTGTCCATGGCGACCGGCGCGCCGATCCTGCCCCGGGTCGGCATCGCGTCGGAGATCGAAAACGGCATCGAGAAGCTGTTTGGCGGCGGCCGCAGCCAGATGGGGCAGATCGCCGACCGGCTCGGTGCGGGTGAAGAAGATCTCGAGGACGTCGAACACCTGCGTGACCTGGCGTCCGAGGCGCCGGTCATCCGGCTCGTGAACCTGGTGCTCCAGCGCGCGGTCGAGGGCCGGGCGTCCGACATTCACATCGAGCCTTTCGAGAACCGGCTGAAGGTGCGTTACCGCATCGACGGTGTGCTGCAGGAGGTGGAGAGCCCGCCAGCGAGTTCAACGGCCGCCGTGATCAGCCGCATCAAGATCATGGCGAATCTGAACATCGCCGAGCGACGCCTGCCCCAGGACGGCCGTATCATGCACCGCGTGCAGGGCAAGGAACTCGACCTGCGCGTCTCCACGATCCCGACTTCCCACGGTGAAAGCGTGGTCATGCGAATCCTCGACCGGGAAAACATCGTCCTGGATTTCGACGCGCTGGGCTTCGACGATATCCTGCAGAAGCAGTTCACCGAGGCCCTGGAGCTGCCCCACGGCATCATCCTGGTCACCGGCCCCACCGGGTCCGGTAAAACGACCACGCTGTACACGGCCCTGAGCCACCTCAATACCCCGGAACGCAAGATCATCACGGTCGAGGATCCGGTGGAATACCAGCTCGAAGGCATCAACCAGATCCAGGCCAAGCCCTCCATCGGGCTGGATTTCGCCAGCGCCCTGCGCGCCATCGTGCGCCAGGATCCGGACGTGATCATGATCGGGGAAATGCGCGACCTGGAAACGGCGCGCATCGCGATCCAGTCGGCCCTCACGGGGCACCTCGTGCTGTCCACGCTGCACACGAACGACGCCGCCTCGGGCATCACGCGCATGCTCGACATGGGCGTGGAGGATTACCTCCTGACGTCGACGATCAACGCCATTCTCGCCCAGCGCCTCGTGCGCACGCTCCACCCGGAGCACCGGGAGAAGTACGAACTGCCCCTGTACATGGTGGAGGAGCTCGGCCTTCCCCAGTTCCGCTACCAGGACCATTACGAAATGTACCGGCCCGTGGTTTCCGCCGAGTACCCCACGGGGTACCACGGGCGCCGCGCCATCGTGGAGCTGATCCGCATGTCCGACGGCCTGCGACGCCTGGTCATGCAGCACGCCACCTCCGGAGAGCTGCACGAACTGGCCGTGAACGAGGGCATGCGGACCATGTACCAGGACGGCCTGCTCAAGTGCCTGGACGGCGTGACCACGGTCGAGGAGGTCATGCGGGTCACCCAGGACTCGTAGGATCTCATGGCGCTGTTCGAATACAAGGCCGTGTCCCCGAACGGGGAAACGCTGCAGGGCACCATGGAGGCGGTGAGCGTCGAGAACGTCATCGCCCGGCTGCAGGAGCAGGGCAACATCCCCCTGCAGGCGCGTCCCTCCGGCGAGGGCATCTTCAGCCTGTCGCGGCTGAAGTTCGGCCGCCAGGGGCTCAATACCCGCGAAGTGGGCGAATTCACGCAGCAGCTTTCGACCCTGCTGGGCGCCGGCCTGCCCCTGGACCGTTCCCTGCAGGTCCTCACGGAGCTCGCTCCGAACGAGCGCGCGAAGCGCTGCGTCAGCGACATTCGGGACCGCGTGCGCGAGGGCGGCAGCCTTTCCGAGGCGCTCGAGGCGCAGCACGGCACCTTCAATCGCCTGTTCATCAACATGGTGCGCGCCGGGGAAATCGGCGGCAGCCTGGACACGACCCTGGACCGGCTGGCGGATTACCTGGACCGGTCCAAGGAACTCAAGGACGCCATCGTTTCGGCGCTCGTTTACCCGATCCTGCTCATCGTCCTCGCCGGGGGTTCCCTGGTCCTGCTGCTGGTCTACGTGATTCCCCAGTTCACGCCGATCTTCGAGGAGCTCGGTGGAGACATGCCGCTGATTACGCGCATCGTGCTGTTCTTCGGGGGCATCCTGCAGAATTACTGGTGGGCGCTCCTGGCGCTCGCGGTGCTGTCGGTGGTGCTGTTCAAGCGCATGATCGACGATCCGGCGAAGAAACTCCGTTTCGACAGCTGGTTGCTGAACCTTCGCTGGGTCGGCGACCTGGTGGCCAAGCTGGAAACGGCCCGCCTGGCGCGCACCCTCGGCACCCTGCTGGTGAACGGCGTCCCCCTGCTCGCCGCCCTGGGCATCGGCAGCAAGGTGGTGGGCAACAGCCTGCTGCGCGCCGAGGTCGAAGACGCGGCGCGCGAGGTCAAGACGGGCGGTGGCCTGGCGCGCAACCTGGCCGGGGACGGGCACTTTCCCCGGCTGGCGCTCCAGATGGTGAGCGTGGGCGAGGAAACCGGGCAACTCGACACCATGCTGCTGAAGGTGGCGGACACCTATGATCGCGAGGTACGGAACACCATCGACCGCCTGTTGTCCGTATTTACGCCCGTGGTCACGCTTTTGATGGCCGTGATGATCGGCACCATTGTCATGTCCGTGCTGCTGGCCATCATCAGCGTGAACGATCTCGTGGGATAAAACAGGCCGTGCCGCCGGGTTTGGCCGGGGCCGGACAGGAGAAAACTATGACATTCAATCATCCGTGGATTTCGCAGCGCCCCAGGCAGCTTGCCCAGCGACGGGCGCAGCGGGGCTTCACCCTCGTCGAGCTGCTGCTCGTCCTGGTCATCCTCGCCCTGATCGCCGGCCTCGTGCTGCCCAGCATCATCGGCCAGGCCGAAGGCGCCAAGGCCAAGTCGGCTTCGTCCCAGATCAGTCGCCTGTCCATGGCGGTGGAGTCCTACTACCTGGACACGGGCAACACGCCCGGCCGGCTCGAGGACCTGGTCGAAAATCCGAGTGGTGCGGCGGGGTGGAATGGCCCCTACGTCAAGAAGCAGCTCCTCAAGGACCCCTGGGGCCGGGATTACCAATATGAAAGCCCCGGACAGCACGGCGAGTTCGACATCTACTCGCTCGGTGCGGACGGACAGCGCGGCGGCGAAGGAACGGACGCCGACGTCACGTCCTGGGAGTAAGGCGCCCCGCGCGCCGGTCTCATGTCGCCCCGAGCTACGGCCCGGCTGACCCCGGGGAGCACGTCGGGGCCGCGCCACAACCGGGGGTTCACCCTCGTCGAGGTTCTCGTGGTGATGATCATCATCGCCCTGGTCCTCGGTCTGGTGGCCACCTCCCTGTCCCGGAGCATCTCCGGCGCCGAAGCGCGGGAGGCGGCGCGCAACATGGTGGCGGCGATCCGCTACACCCGCACCCAGGCCATCCTGCAGAAAACCGAACAGCGTTTCACCATCGACCTCGAGGCGCGCTCCTACGCCGCGCCGGGACGCAAGACCGTGGTGCTGCCCGAGGGCGTGGACCTGCAGCTGACCACCGCGGCCTCCGAAGTCGTGGCGGACAACGTCGGCGCCATCCGGTTTTTCCCGGACGGTGGCTCCACCGGCGGGCGGGTAGACCTGAACGTCAACGGCCGGGAGTACATCGTGCACGTGGCCTGGCTCACCGGTGAGGCCCGTCTGGAGATCCCCGATGACGGCGCCTGAGCTCATGCGGCCGAGGCGTTTCCCGGCGAGGCAGCGGGGCTTTACCCTGCTGGAGGTGCTCCTGGCCTTCGTCGTTTTCGCCCTGACCTTCGCCACCGTGCTGGAGATCGTCGCCGCGTCGACGCGCAGCACCGTTCGCGCCAAGGACTACTCCGAGGCGGCCCTGCTCGCGCAGAGCCTCGCGGAGCAACTCGGCAGCGATTTGCCGATCGAGGCCGGCAGCTACAGCGGCGAGACCGAAGACGGTATTGCCTGGATCATCGAGATCACCGATTTCGAGGGCCTCGGCGACGACACGCGCACCCCGGAACTGGCGGGCGAGATCGGCACGCGGCTCTACTGGGTGGACATGACCCTGTCCTGGGGCCGGGAACCCCGGCCCGGCCGTGCGACCTTCACCACGCTCCGCAGCACCGTGGACAGCGGACCATGACCCATCACTCAACCCGGCGCCAGGCAGGCTTCACCCTGGTCGAACTGCTGCTCGCGGTGACGCTCATGGGCCTCCTGCTCGCCCTGGCCTACGGTGGCCTGCGCGCGGCCTCCCGTGCGAGCGAGAGCGGCCAGGCCGTGCTGGCCGAGTCCAGCCGGCTGCGGGTGACGCACCAGTTCGTCCGCAAGCAGATGAACCTCATGCTGCCCCTGTCCTTCCTGGGTCAGACCGGCGAGGAAGGCGAGCTGGTGCGCTTCGAAGGCGATGCGGACCGGATCACCTTCGTCGGTCCCATGCCGGGATACCTCGCCCGCGGCGGCCCCCAGGTCCAGCAGCTGGCCTTCGTCGATGGTCCCGAGGGTCTCGAGCTCCAGTTCACCCACGCGCCGCTCATCGGCTATGAGCCCGAAGCCCTGCTCGAGCGCGATCCGGTGGTGCTGTTCACGGATCTGCAGGGGGGCGAATTTTCCTTCCTGTTCGAAGACCTCGAGGCGGAAAGCATCGAGTGGGTCTCGGTGTGGGAAGACCCCGCGGCGATGCCGAAAGCGGTGCGACTGGATGTGCAGTTCCCGGTGGATTCGCCCGTGCACTGGCCGCCCATGGTGGCTTCCGTGCGTCTCGATCCCAGCGCCGTGGTGCCCGGGTCCGGCAGCGGCGACACCTACGCGGAGCGGATCCAGGAAATGATCCGCAACAGCCGCGGCGGCGACAACCGGGACTGAGTCATGGTCGAATCCGGCATGAAAGGACAGCCTCCGGCTCGCCGGCGCTCCCGGTGGCGCGGGTCCCCGCCCCGGCGCCAGGGTGGCATTGCGCTGGTGCTGGTGCTGTGGATCCTGATTCTTCTCACGGTCACGACCGGCGCGTTCGCCCTCATGGCGCGCATGGATCAGCTCGAGGCCAATCAGCTGCTGTCCGGCACCAAGGCCCGCTTCTGGGCCGAGGCCGGCCTGAATCTCGCGGTGGTCCAGCTGCGGGAGCCCGAGGACGAGCTGCGCCTCATCGCCGACGGGCGCCCCTATGCCACGGAGATCGAGGGGGTGGTGATCGAGGTCCGCGCCACCGATGAGCGCGGAAAGCTGGACATCAACGCCGCGAGCGAGGCCACCTGGGCCATCCTGTTCACGAACCACGGCATGGATCCGGCGGACGCGGAGTTGCTGGCGGCCCGGGTCATGGACTGGCGCGATCCGGACACGACGGAGCGGGTCAACGGCGCCGAGGAGGACACGTACCTGGCGGAGGGCGAGCCGGCGATCCCGGGCAACCGCAATTTCATGCTGGTCGATGAACTCCTCCAGGTGCTTGGCATGCCCTACGAACTCTGGCGAGCCATGGAGCCGGGCCTGACCGTGTATTCGCGTTCCGACCTCCCCGATATCGCCTTCGCGCCCGCCGAAGCGCTGCTGGCCATCCCCGACATCACCCGGGAAGAGGCGTTGAACTTCGTCGCCGAACGGCACTCTCAGGAGTCGGGCGTCGGGCCCGAGATCACCCTGCCCAACGGTCAGACCGTCGTGGCGCAGGGCAGGGGGCTCACGTATAGTATCCGCGTCAAGGCGACCCTGCCCAACGGCGTGTGGGACCAGATCGAAACGACGGTCCGGCTGGGTGGCACGTCCGGTGAACTGCCCTACCGGATTCTGCGCTGGCGGGAAGGTTTCAACCAATAGAACAAGACCCATGGCGAGCGCACTTCAATCCCAACTCGAAAGCTTGCGTCTGCGCGCCCAGGCCAGCCCGGCCGGGGCCTTCGCCCGCTGGTGGGTGGGCGAGCTGCGGGACATGCTGCCCGCGCCGCTGCGCGAGCGCCTGCAGCATGCCCAGCGCAAGGTCGTTGCCCGGGTCGACGGGGGTGAGCTCGAGCTGTTCTGGCAGGAAGGGGAAGCGCTGCAGCAACTGGAGGTTTTCTCCCTGGAGCAGGACACGAGTGTGCTCCGACCGCAAATCAATGATCTGCTGGCGAAGCACGAACTCGAGGAGGCGCCCCGGGTGCTCGTCCTGCCCGAGACGGGCGTCCTGCGAAAAACCCTGACCCTGCCCCTGGCGGCCGAAGCCAACCTGCGCCAGGCCCTGGCCTTCGAAATGGATCGCCACACGCCGTTTTCCGCCGACCAGGTGCACTTCGATTACCGGATCATCGATCGCGATCGTGAGCGGGGCCAGCTGCACCTCGAGCTCGTGGTTTCACCGGCGCCGCCGCTGGATGACCAGGTGGAGCAGGTGACGCTCCACGGCCTCGCCCCGAGCGCCGTGGACGTGGCCCTGGACGGCAAGCCTGCGGAGCTGAACCTGCTGCCGCCGGAGCGCCGCCGGCGTGTCATCAATCAGCAAACGCGACTGAACCTGCTGCTGGGCGCCGTGGTGGTGCTGCTCCTGGCCCTGGTGATGGCCCAGTCGCTCTGGCTGCGCGAGGCGCAGATCGAGTCCCTCGAGGCCGCCATCGAGGAGGTGCGGGTCGAGGCCCGTCGCGTGCAGAACATCCGCACGCAGATCGAGGACGCCTCCGAGGCCGCCGGCTTCATGTTCGCTCGGCGCGCCGAAACGCCGTCCACGGTGCGCGTCCTGGCGGAGGTGACCCGCCTCCTGCCGGACGACACCTACCTGGACCGGCTGCGCGTCTGGGACGGCAACGTGCAGCTGCAGGGCAAATCGGACAACGCCCAGCGCCTGATCGAAATGGTCAACGAATCGCCGCAGTTCGCCGGGGCCGGTTTCCGCGGCTCGACCCGTCTCGACGGCGCGACCCAGAAGGAGGTGTTCGACCTGAACGCCACCGTCACCCCGGAGGGCGAATGATGCAGGTGCTTCCGGACCAGAAGAACGGCAGGCTGACGGCGATCCTGATCCTGGTGATCGTCCTCATCGCCGTGTACATGATCGGGTTCCACTGGTTCTTCCAGCGGCACGCCGGGTACGCCGAGCAAATTGACGGCCTGCGACAGCAGCTGGCGCGCTTCGAAGCCGCCGCTGCGCAGCGAGAGCCGCTGCAGCAGCAGCTGGCGGCCATCCGCGAGTCCCGGAGCGACGAGGGGCTGTTCCTGGAGGAAGGCAATTTCAACGAGGCGGCGGCCGCGCTGTCGGAGCGCCTGGGACGCATGGTGCAGACCCAGGCGGATGACAGCTGTCAGATCGTCAGCCGCCAGCCCGTGCGCCCGCGGGTGCAGGAACGATTCCAGCGCGTGACGGTCAACGTGCGCATGCGCTGCCACGCCGAAGACATGCTGAAGATTCTTTACCGGCTCGAGGCGGAAGTGCCCATGGTGCTGGTCGATGACCTGAACGTAATCCGTCCCCGGGCGCGCCGCCGTGGCCGCAACGACGATCAGCCCGCCGTCACCCAGGCGCTGGACGTTCGCTTCAACATGTCGGGGTATCTCAAGTCGTGAGCTGGCTGGAGAAGAACCCCGTCGGCGCCGCCCTCCTGGGCGCCGGAGGCCTGCTGGTGCTGATCGGCCTCGGCCTGACGCTGCTCTGGCGTGGCCCGGCAGATGCGGGTGATGTCGCCCTGGACGGCGACGGTGCCATGGCGTTGCCCGAAACCGCGAAGGTCCAGGCGCTGGAGCCCCTGGGCGCCTATGAGATCGTGAACAACCGGCCCGTGTTCAACACGACGCGACGGCCGGTCATCGAAATCGAAACGCCGGAGGAGGTGGAAGAGGTCGCGGCAGAGCCCGAGGTGGTGGCCGACCCGCCCAAGGTGCGCCTGACCGGCGTGGTCATCACACCGACGCAGCGCGTGGTGACCCTTACCCCCGAGGCCGGGGGCGAGGCACTGGTGGTGCGGGAAGGCATGGACCTGGACGGAGAGTACGTGGGCTGGAGCGTGCAGGAGATCATGCCGCGGGAAGTCAGCCTCCTGTCCTCCCGGGGGCAGCAGATGAGTTTTGAACTCATGGTGCACGATGCGGTCATTGACAGGCCGCCCGAGCCGGAACCCCGTCGCCCGGACGAACCGGAAGAGGACGGAGAACAGCTGGCCTCCGCGGACGAGGTCCCGCAGGAGACGCGGTCCCGGGCCGACGAAATCCGGGAGCGTATCCGGCAGCGGCGTGAACAGCTGCGAGCCGAGGCGGAGCAGGCGGAGGCCGCCGGGGAAGACGAGCAGCAGGAACGCGCCATGTCCTACCAGGAAGCCATCCAGTCCATGATCCGCCGCAACGACAACAACGAAACCGGCAACGACGACAGTGACGATACTGGGAGTGAGAATGATGGGGGCAACTGAAGCCACCGCACCATCGCGCCGCTGGCGCAAAGCCGCCCTGGCCCTGGCCGTCGCCGGCGTGGTCGCCGGTTGCGGCACCGTGCAGCGGCCGGTGGAGGATCCGCATCCGCGGCTGGCGCAGGACGAGACGGATGGGGTCTACGACGACCGGGTGCTGGGCACCGACGGCGCCGACGTGGAAGCCGAGCCCGGTGTCGAGGACACGGAGTTCTACGAAGGGGAAGGCTCGTTCATCAACGAGGCGGCGGCCCGCCCGCGGGCGCCGGCCCTGTCCGAAGACGGCGAGATCGTCCTGAATTTCGAGGGCGAGTCGATCCAGTCCGTGGTGCACACGATCCTGGGCGAGGTGCTGGGAGAAACCTTCGTCATCGGCCCCGGGGTGAGCGGACAGGTGACCTTCGCCACCGCGCGTCCGGTGACCCAGGAGCAGCTGATGCCGATCCTGGAGCTGCTGCTGCGCTGGAACGGCGCCACCCTGGTGTTCCACGAGGGCCGCTACCACGTGCTGCCCATCGACCAGGCCATCCCCGGGCACCTGGTGCCCGAGCTCGGCGGCGTTGACCAGGTGCGGGGCTTCGCCGTACGCGCCGTGCCCCTCGAACACATTTCTCCGACGGAGATGGCGAAAATCCTGGAGCCGTACGTCC
Source organism: Lysobacterales bacterium (assembly GCA_036351115.1). Classification (GTDB taxonomy): domain Bacteria; phylum Pseudomonadota; class Gammaproteobacteria; order Xanthomonadales; family SZUA-36; genus Marinihelvus. Next base: position 55,908 of record JAZBOL010000027.1, read on the forward strand.
GCCCGAACGCCATCGTCAACGTGGACGTCATGCGCAACATGATTTTCCTGGCGGGCACGCGCGAAGAGCTCCGCAACTACCTGAGAACCGTCGAGATCTTCGACGTGGACTGGCTGGCAGGCATGTCTGTCGGCATTTATCCGCTGCAGACCGTCGATGTCGAATCCATCACCGCCGAATTGACCGCCGTCTTCGGGACGGAGGCCGAAAGCCCGCTGGCCGGCCTGTTCCGTTTCGTGCCGCTCGAGCGCCTGGGATCGGTGATGGTGATCACGCCCAGGGAGGATTATCTCTTCAAGGCGCAGGAGTGGATCGAGATCCTGGACCGCGGCGCCGCAGGCTCCGGCATGCAGCTGTACGTCTACCGGGTGAAAAATCTCGAGGCCCAGGTGCTGGCCGATTACCTGACCCAGCTGTTCGGGGGCACCACCAGCGGCGGCTCCCGGGACCGGCGCAGCAACCTGGCGCCGGGCCTCGAGCCGGTGACCATGAGCAACCTCTCGAACTTCAATGAAAATCGCGCGTCGGCCAACCGCCAGGGACTCCAGAACAACGAGTCCGGCCGTGGCGGCAACGGCCAGACGGTACAGGGCGGCCTGCTCGGTGAGGACGCCGACATCCGCATCACCTCCGTGGTCGAAACCAACTCGCTGCTGATCCAGGCCACCCAGAGCCAGTACGGCAGCATCCTGGCCGCCATCGAGCGCATCGACGAGGAGCCGCTCCAGGTGCTCATCGAGTCCCAGGTCATGGACGTGGAGCTCAACGAAAGTCTTCAGTATGGGGTCAACTGGTTCCTGTCGAACTACCAGGATCCCGGTTTTGTCGGCGGGCCGGCAGGGGATTCCGGTCGCGTGTTCGACGAGGGCACCTTCGGCAGCGGTGGCGCCGGTTTCCAGCTCAGTGACTTCCTGTTCGGCGACCAGACCTTTGTCCGCGCGACCATCTCGGCGCTCGACAGCGTGACGGACCTTCGTTCGCTCGCCGCGCCGTCCCTGATCGTTCGCAACAACGAGAGCGCGACCATTACCGTGGGTACGCAGGTGCCGGTCGAGTCCACGAGCTTCGTGCCCGGGGCCGGCGGCGGCAACGCCATCTCGAGCGCCCAGTACGTCAGTACCGGCGTGACCCTGGATGTGACGCCCCGAATCAATCCCGGCGGTCTCGTCTACCTGGATATTTCCCAGGAGGTCAGCCGTCCCGGCGTGCGGGATCCGGACGTATCCACGAGCGGCAACCCGCCGATCAACAACCGGTCCGTGACCAGCCAGGTGGCCGTGCAGTCCGGGCAGACCGTGTTTCTCGGTGGCCTGATCCAGGAGAGCGACTCGGCGGGCACCACCGGGGTGCCCTACCTGAACCGCATTCCCGGCCTGGGCGCCCTGTTCGGATCGAAGACCCGGGACAAGTTCCGTAACGAAACGATCGTGATGATCACGCCGACGGTGCTGGAAAACAACGCGGACCTGCGCGCCGTGACCGACGACCTGGAAGACGAATTCATCCAGGTCCGGCCGCTGAAGATTTCCACTCTGCTGAGCAACGACGACGAAGAGGACGACGGGGAACCATGAGCAAGCCATTGAAAAGCGTTTTGTGCGCGATTTGGGTTCTGGTGGCCGCGCTGATGCTGTCGGGTTGTGCGACTGTCACAGCGCCGCCCCCGGAGGAAGCCGTGCTGGAACGGGCCCAGGAACGGCTCGACCTGTTGCTGGCGGAGGATCTGGCCGGCGCCTACGAGTACCTCAGTCCCGGCTATCGCTCCGGGGTGACGCTGCCGGCGTACCAGCGGGAAGTGCTGACCCGGCCGGTGCGCTGGACCTCGGCGCGCGCCGTTGCAAGCGATTGCTCAGAAGATGTCTGTAACGTTCGGATTGCGCTGGAGTTTGAAGTGTATGCCGCTGTTCCGGGCATGTCGCGCTTCAAATCACCGGGCTCCGGTGAGGAGCGCTGGTTGCGGATCGATGGCCAGTGGTACTACGTTCCCAAAACCTGACGTGAAAAACGTTGCCCCGCCGGAAGATTTCCAGTAGTATTCCTCGGCAACTGTGCGACCGCACTGCGCCTGAACGGCCAGGAAGCGCCGAACGGCGCGGGTTTCGTGCAGTCGAAAGCTAGCCCTGTGTACACAATAGGAGTGTTGTAATGAACAGAAAAAATCTGACTACGGCGGTTTGCGCTGGGTTGATGGGAGCTGCCGGCTTTGCCGCGACGGCGACCGCCCAGACGGCCCCGTCGATGTCACTGAACCCGGATGGTCTGGGCCAGGTGCTCATCTACCCCTACTACACGACCCGTAACGGCAACAACACGCTGCTGTCCGTGGTGAACACCACTGGCGACGCGAAAGCCGTCAAGGTTCGTTTCCTCGAAGGTCAGAACTCACGAGAAGTTCTTGACTTCAACCTTTACCTGTCTCCGTACGATGTCTGGACGGCCGCCCTGCTCGACGGCAGCGTGGTTGACACCAACTGTGACATCGACAACGGTCTGGGTCTGGGCGCCAACGGCCAGTGCGGTGTGCCCCACCTGCTGACGAATGACACGACCTGTACGGTTCCGTACCTGTACCTGGAGGCCAGCACGGCCCCGGGTCTGCAGTCATTCCTGCCGTTCAAGTACGTCGGCTCAGCAGCCGACGGCGGTCCGACGGACATCGCTCGTGCAGCAGAAGGCCACTTCGAGATGATCGAAATGGGCGTGCTCGACCCGGCTGGTCCCTTCGCTCCGGCCGTTGACCACGGCGACGTGGGCGTGCCCGCCAACTGTCTGCTGCTGACCGATGCCTGGACCACGTCCAGCAACCCGGCCAACAACGGCGTTTGGATCGGCAACCCGCTTGCCGGCCTCATCGAGTGGGATGACACCTACCCGTCTGGCGGCCTGTTCGGCGGCGCTGCTGTGATCAACCCGTCCGAAGGCTACATGATGTCTTACGACGCCAAGGCCATCAACGGCTGGTCCGACACCTACGAGCCGGTTGCGGGTAGCCCGCTTCACGCTCGTCCCGGTAGCGAACTGCCGAGCCTGAACTCCTCTGCCGTGGTTGACGCTACGGTGTTCCTGGATGACGGTTCAACGCTGGCTTCTTCCGGCCTGACGCGCAGCGTCGACGCCGTCTCGTTCCTGTTCATGCACGACCAGATCGCGAACGAGTACAGCACGGAAGATGACATCAACGGTCAGACCGAGTGGGTCGTAACGTTCCCGACCAAGGCGTTCTACGTCGACCCGGCCGTGAACGTGAACCTGCCGGCTTTCCCGGACGCTGCCGATCCGTTCGTGCAGCAGTGGGGCCCGACGGTCGACAGCCCGCTGTCAACGGCCTGTGAGCCGGTGATCCTGGGTATCGTGACCGACCGTACCGTCGACATTGCCGATCCGGTCTTCGGTCGTGACATTCTCATCTCCGGTATTTTCGACCGGGAAGAGCAGTCCACGACGCCGGAAGACACGACGCGTCCGCCGATCGTTTCACCGGCACCGCCGCGTCCGCCGGAAGTGTTCGAGACCTTCAACCTCTGCTACGAAACGAACATCATTCGCTTCGGTGCACAGGAAGTGGTCGGTCCGACGGAGATCTTCGGCTCGTTGAACTTCACCAACTTCGACAACGAAGCCCTGGGCTTCGAAAACGGTTGGGTGAACATCGAAATGCTGACCTACGAGACGCCGAACGGCTTCGAGAACCGCGGAGGCCTGGGTGGCCTGGCGGGTCTGCCGGTCGCCGGTTTCTCAGCGCAGAAGTTCGGTAACCAGAACGCGCAAGCTGGCATTGCAGCCTTCTACGGCGGCATCTACCAGCACAAGGGCACGCGTCTGCAGTCTGCAGTTGCTGCTCCGACCCCGTAAGGGTCAATTGCGTAAAGCAAGATCAGAGGGGGCCGCGAGGCCCCCTCTTTTTGTCTGACGAAAAATTCTGTACAATGAAGCACGTACTGCTCCGACTTAAACCATATTAGAGAGCGGACGTTGACCCTTAGGGCGGATTTTTGGAGAGAGATATCATGCGTATTTTCGCGAAGTTAGGGCTGTGCCTTGCCATAGCCTCGACGTCGACCGTTGCCTCGGCCGATGTCATTTTCAACGGCACGGTCATTCCGTCCGCCGACCTGACGTCCATCACGATTGATCCGGCGACCGGTGACATCCTGATCAACGCCGCCAACGACTGGACGGTGACCCAGGGTACGGTCGAGCCGCCGCCTCCGCCGCCTGAGCCGCCGCCCCCGTTGCCGGAGGGCCAGCTGTCGGCCAAGCTCTTTGTCTCTACCGAGACGAATCCGGAATTCGCTACAACGGCCGTGGTAGACCAATGGACTACCGTGACTGTTACCTGGCAATCCGAACTGGCCGTTAGTTGTGTCACCCGTCTCGGCACGGCTGAGTGGCAGGCGCTTTCCCTGACCCCGGTAGCATCGGGTTCTGCCAGCCTTCAAATGACAGAAGCAGGCGTTGACATCCGGTTCCGCATGTTCTGTTTCGATGTCGCGGGAGCACAGGTTGCCAGCCAGGTCCTGATCACGGTCAATGAAGCGCCGAACCCGACCCCGCCGCCCCCGGTTATCGAAACCGTTTCCTGCGATGGACCCTCCGAGGTGCCGTTTGGGACTATTGAAAACTGGACCGACCGGGTCGGTGGCACCAATGCCGAGTTCCCGATCGTGCTGCAGAGTTCCTTCGACGTGTTTACCCGTCGCAACGACTATTACGCGCTTGAGTTTACGACCACCGACGCCCTGGTCGAAGGGTCGGTCACGACCGTGTCCCTGTCCAGCGGCGTGCGTCATGTCTCAGTCAGCCAGTGCCCGGGTAATTTCCTGGTGGATACCCCGCCCGAGTGCGAGCAGCGCCAGGGTATCGGTGAATCCCTGCGGATCACCAAGGATCCCACGGCCACCGGCGTCTGTATTCTCGAGCCGAACAAGCGTTACTACCTGAACGTAACGTACGCCGATGTCGATAACCGTCTGCCGAACGACACCTCATCCTGTGGGTCTTCGTCCTGCGCGACGAGAATCAACATTGGAGTGTCGGAGCTGTAAACCGTCCCCCTGGATGCGATGTGACGGGCGCCTTCGGGCGCCCGTTTTTCTGCACGGTACCTCGTTGATGAAATACGCTTCTCCTGTCATGGTCCTGTTCCTCGCCCTCCCGCTCGCGGCGCAGGAATCCACGCTTGTCCGCGATAACGCCGATCTCCTGGCAGCCCGAGGTGACGGGGAAGTCACCCTGGCGGATTTCCAGGCCCGGGTTGACCGAATACCACCGGAGCAGCGTTTCGTCACCGTCCGCAATCGAACCCGCTTCGAGGACATGCTCAACAAGCTGTTGATTGATGCCCAGCTGGCGGCGGACGCAAGAGCAGAAGGCTTTCACGACAATCCGGTGGTCCGAGCGCGTCTCGAACTGGCCATGCGTGAAGAGCTGGCCCGCGCCTGGATCGAACACAAGGTCGATGACGGGGGCGCGGTGGATTACACCGCGATGGCGCGTGAAGAGTGGATGCTGAACCGTGACCAATACCTGACCGCCGAGACCATCGATGTTGCTCACATTCTGATCAGCACGGAGGACCGCACGAACGAAGAGGCGCTTTCGATCGCCTCGGCGCTGCATGAGCAGCTGCTGACCAGTCCGGAACAGTTCGCGGAACTGGCCAGGACCCGTTCCGACGATCCGGGTTCGGCCAGTCGGGGTGGAACCTATCCCGATGTCAAGCGTGGCGATATGGTCAAGCCCTTCGAGGATGTCGCCTTTGCGCTCGAAATCGGTGAGATCAGTGAACCGGTCCTGACTGATTTTGGTTATCACCTGATCAGGCTGGACGGGAAGCAATCACCGGAGCAACAGCCCTTCGACGCAGTCCGGGTTCAGCTCGAAAACCAGGCACGGGAGCGCTACCGGGAGCGAAAGCGGCGGGAATATCTCCAGCCCCTGTACGCGGAAGAGATAGAAGTGACACGCGATTCCGTGGAGAATGCGGTTGAACGGGCGCTGGGGCCCGACGTGTTGGCGCGTAACGCCCAGGATGAAGCGGACCCGTGATTAGGCGGTCGCTAGCGCGCCTGTAACGGGACAAACGCCATGGCCCGACCGCTGGCCCCCGGCTTCGACGCCGCGTTTTTCAAACAGCTCGTTGTTCGGCAAATCCGCCAGGACTACCTGGAAAACCTGACCGGTTTCGCCTGGCTGGTGCTCCAGCCGCTCATGCTGCTCGCGGTATACGCGTTCGTTTTCACCCAGATTTTCCAGGCACGCATCCCGGACAGCGGTGGCGTGGGCTTCGTGCCTTACCTCGCTGTCGCCTTCTGGCCGTGGACGGCCTTTTCCGAGGCGGTGCTCAAATCCTCTTCGAGCATTACGGGCCATGCCGCCCTGGTGTCCAAGGTCGCTTTCGCCAAGGAACAGCTGCCGCTGGCCACGGTGACTGCGACCTTCATCATGCACGGCATCGGCTACCTGGTCGTCCTGGTCGTGCTGCAGGCGCTGGGGACCAACGTCCATTGGCTGACGCTTCCTGCCGCCCTGGTCCTCCTGGTGTTGCTGTGGGGTTTCGCCGGTGCGATCTCCCTGTTCGTCTCCAGTCTGCAGGTGTTTGTTCGTGACGTAGCCCAGATTCTGCCGCCCCTGGTGACGTTCTGGTTCTTCATGACGCCGATTCTCTACAGCATCGACATGTTGCCGGAGGGGTTACAGCGGGTCATGAACGGCAACCCCATGACCTGGTTCGTCGTTCACCTGCGCGAACTCCTGCTGTTCGGCCGCTTCGAGTTCGGCGTCACGACGGCCGCCATGCTGGTGCTCGTCCCGGTGTTGTTCCTGCTGGCGCTGGCCTGGTTCCGCAAGTTCAGCGGACATTTCGAGGATTTTCTCTGATGGCCACCCTGGTCGAACTGAAGGGCGTGTCCAAGGTCTATCCCCGGGTTCACCGGCCCCGGGAGCGCATGGCGGCGTTCTTTTCCCTGCTGGCGGGACGTGAACCCCGGCAGGGTGCGCAGGTGCTGTCCGACATCGACCTCGAGATACGCCGCGGCCAGTCCCTGGGCGTGATCGGGCAGAACGGCGCGGGCAAGTCCACCCTGCTGAAAATCCTGACCGGCGTGATCGAGCCAACCCGGGGATCGGTGAAAACCCATGCGAAAACGGCCGCCCTGCTCGAGCTGGGCGCCGGGTTCCAGCCCGAGTTCAGTGGCATGGAGAACGTGCGCATGAAGGCGGCGCTGCTGGGCCTGACCACGGCTGAGCTCGACCAGCGGTTCGACGAGATTCTCGCCTTTGCGGACATCGGCGAGTACGTGCACGAACCGGTCAAACACTACTCTTCCGGCATGGTGGTGCGCCTGGGGTTCGCGGTCGTGGCCGCTTCGCGCCCGGAGTTGCTGATCACGGACGAGGTGCTCGCCGTGGGGGACGAGTCGTTCCAGAAGAAATGCATTCGCTGGATCGACGATTTCATCGCCGAGGGCGGCACGCTCATGCTCGTGTCCCACAGCATGTACCTCGTCCAGAAGCTCTGTCGTCACGCCCTGTGGCTCGAGGGCGGCCGGGTCCAGGGGTACGGGGAGGTGCACCGGGTGACCCAGGACTACCTGGCATGGCACGAAGCCCGGACCCGGGCGGAGGAGCAGCACCGCCAGGAAGCGGCCGGCGCCCACGGGCACTACGCGGTGCACTCCCTGGAACTGAACCTCAGCCCGGGAGAGCGGGGCGCCCGTCAGCCCGCGGGGCAGGAAGAAACGGAGGAGGCCCCGACCCTTTCCGTCGGCGATACCCTGGGCGTGGACCTGGTGCTGAGGTCCCCGGATGGGCGGCCGCCGGTCGGGATGATCGGTATTGCCCGGCTGGATGGGACGCCGGTTTACGGCCTGTCCACGGAGGAGGCCATCGACGCCCTGAAGCCGCTGGAAGGCCAGGACAGTCTCTTTCGCGCATCCCTGGACTTTCCGGCGCTCAATCTCCTTCCCGGCCAGTACGTTCTCCGAGGCCACGCCCTGGATCCGGAAGGCATGCGCATGTGTGATACGGCGGAGCGACACTTCCGCGTGCGGGGCGAGACTCACGAATTCGGCCTGGTTCGCCTGGCGCACCGATGGCGGTGAGTCCCACGGCGCCCACCGGCGAGAACGATTCCGTGTCCGTGCCCGTGCTGGCATATCACGGCAACAACATCAGCGACAATCGGTACGCGGACAACGACCACATCGCCCTGGGTGCGGACCTGCGGGCACTGCACCAGGCCGGTTGGCGGCCCGCCTCCCTTGACCTGGTGCTGGACTGGTACGAGGGCAGGGTGCATGACGCGGCGATGCAGCGCCGCTATGCCGTGACCTTCGATGACGGTTCCGATTTCGATTTCCACGACATTGACCACCCCGGCTGTGGACCCCAGCGCAGCCTTTTTCACGTACTGCAGGACTTCGCCGCGGAAACCGGTGTGGTGGTGCCGGCTCACAGCTTCGTGATCGCCTGTCCGGCCGCCCGGCAACAGCTGGACGAGCGCAGCCTGGTCGGTCGCGGCTGGTGGAACGACGACTGGTGGCCCGCGGCCAATGCCTCGGGCCAGCTGTTTATCGAGAGTCACGGCTGGGACCACCTGCATCCGGTGCTGGACACGGTGGCCCAGTGTGAGGGCCTGGCCGGCGATTTTCGGCGGGTCGCATCGGTGGCGGACGCCGACCAACAGCTCAGGGTATCCGCGGATCTGATCCAGCGGCTGGCCGGGGGTCGCCGTCCCCGCTTCTTCGCCTTTCCCTGGGGCCAGTACAGTGAGTTCCTGGTCAGCGAATACCTGCCGAAGCGTCGCACGGAACACGGCTATCGAGCCGCGTTCACGACCGATGCACGGGCCGTGACCCGGTCCGAAGACCGCTGGCGCCTGCCGCGCCTGGTGTGTGGAGAAGCCTGGGGCTCGAGCGAAGCGTTGCTGGAACGCCTGGTCGGGCCCTAGTCGTCCGGGTTCTTGCCACCCTCCGCGGGCAGCCAGCCGGCCCCCAGCCGCGGGTTCCCGACGCTGCTTCGCAAACGCTCAAGGTCTCGCCGATACTGATCCGCCAGGGCTTGCAGCTCTTTGCCCTCGGCCCGCAGTTCGCCGCCGTCGTTCAGTTCGATTCGCACCGACCCGTCTTCCAGGCGCGTCCGGTGAAGGCCGGGAAAAGCGGGCGTGGTGAGGTCCGGGGCTTCGCCGGAGAAGCGGGTCGCTGAACACCCCAGGAATTCGACCGTGCGCTCGAGCGTCGCCGCCGGGCGCGCGATGATGTCCGCTTCGAGTGTCAGGACCAGGAAGGAGGACCGATCGAACACCTTTCGCCAGGCGTCGAAATGACGGCCGTAGAATCCCATGTCCACGATGCCGCCATAGCGCCCGGCTTCCGCGAAGGGCAGGGTCGGGTCCAGCTCGCCATGGTTGACGTAGTGGGCCCAGGCGGACAGCGCCCGTTCGACAGGGTCACGGAGCAGGATGATGAGCCGCAGGTCGTCACCCAGGGCGCGGCGCACCGTGCCGGGAATGTCGGGTTGGAACCCTTCCGGCTGACGGCACCACGCCGATGCCGAGGCGGTCCAGAAATAGCTCGGGGTGGCTTCCCCGGCGAGACGGTCTCCGGCCGGCGCGAAGGCCGAACGATAGGCTGCCAGCCCCGGTTCCTCGAGGTGCCGGGTGTAGGAAAAGAACTCCAGCTCCTTGCGGGGCGGCAACCAGAGATCCGCGTGTCTCGATAAATGCCGGTGCAGCCAGGTGGTTCCGCACTTCTGCGCGCCGATGATCAGAAATCCGGGAGGAGGAGAACGGCGCGGCATGGAAAGCGTCCTTCGGCGTGGCGGGCAGCGACTCAGGGCTTGGCGGCGGGATCGTACGCCGCAACCATATGCTATAAGCTTTGCGGCCCCGAGGCGACCGCACCGGATCAGCGGCGACTGGTCAGAAACGGGGTCGGAAGCGGGGTCAAAAACGCGGGTACAGCGGACAGGGGTTCAGCAGCATGAGTACAGCAGGGTGGCTACAACCGTGGCGGATGTAACGGTCATCGTCCCCGTCTTCAACGCGTACGAGGTGCTCGAGGCCTGCCTCGCCTCCCTCGAACGGTGGAGCCCCGATGCCGACGTGGTGATCGTGGACGATGCGTCCACGGATCCGCGCATCGCACCGGCCCTGGAGCGTTTTGCGGCGGCCGCCCCCCGGCGCCGGCTCCTGACCCTGCCCGAGAACCGGGGGTTCGTTCATGCCGCGAATCGCGGCATGGCGGCCGCGGCGGGCCACTGCGTGCTGCTCAATTCGGATACGGTCGTCACCTCGCATTGGCTCGAATCCCTCGCCCGGTGCCTGGCCAGCGATCCCGCGATCGCCACGGCCACGCCCTGGAGCAACAACGCCGAGATCGTTTCCGTTCCGCGTTTTTGCGAGGCGAATCCGGCGCCCGCCGACCCGGAAGCCTGGGCCAGGGCGGCGCGCGCCAGCGCCGTGGGGGACTATCCGGAGCTTCCCACCGCGGTCGGCTTCTGCATGGCCATTCGCCGGGAGGCGTTGCAGCAGCTGGGCGATTTCGACGAGGCCGCTTTCGGCCGCGGCTACGGTGAAGAAAACGACTTTTCCTGCCGGGCCGCGTCGGCCGGGTGGCGCAACGTGTTGTGCGAGGACGCCTACGTGGTGCACGTGGGCGGGCAGTCCTTCGGACCGCTCGGGCAGAAGCCGGACGAGACTTCCATGGCGCGCCTGCTCGAACGTCATCCAAGCTACCTGGACGACGTCATGGCCTGGATCCGGCGGGATCCGCTGGCCGAACGCCGGGCCGCACTGGTGCAGGCCCGGGAGGCGCTCAGGCAAAACCGTGGCGCAGCGCATCATGTCCCGGACCGTTCCGGGCAAGGGGCTTCCGGTACACTGGAAGACGGGCGCCTGGAGACCAACCCCACACAGAGCAGGCGCGGGGATTCGGAGTCATGAACGAGGCCATGGAGTTCACGGGCGAGCGCTTCACGCCCGAATGCGTGCGGGAAATCTGGTACGAACACCTGCACCGCTACGCGTTCGCCGCGCCGCTGGTTAAGGGCATGCGGGTGCTGGATGCTGCCTGTGGCGAAGGCTACGGCGCGGCGCTCCTGGCCCGGTCGGCGGACCGGGTCTCCGCGGTGGACGTGTCCGCCGAGGCCGTGGCCCACGCCCGGGAACGTTACGGATCCCTGGACAACCTCTCCTTTCACGAAGCGGACGTGACCCGGCTGCCCTTCGAGGACGATCACTTCGACGCTGTTGTCTCCTTCGAGACCCTGGAGCATCTCGAAGCGCAGGACGCCATGCTCGCCGAGTTCCGGCGCGTGCTGAAACCGCAGGGATTCCTGCTTGTTTCTTCCCCCGACAAGGCCGTGTACACGGATCAGCAGGGCAACGACAATCCTTTCCACGTGCGCGAACTTTACCGGGAGGAGCTCGAGACGCTGCTTCGGACGCATTTTCCGGCGATCGAATTGCTGGGTCAGAAACTCATGTTTCATTCCGCCATCTGGTCTTCCGGCGCCCTGGAAACCGTCGCCCTGCAGCAGATGGAAGGGGATGCGCGTGACACGGTCCAGCGGACCCGGGAGGCGCCCCAGGCCGCCACCTACCTGCTGGCCCTGTGTGCCGCCGAAGCTGGCCAGATTCCCGCGCGGTCCGCGGATCTCTGGCTGTTCGACGACCGGGAGGAAACGGTTTACGACCATTACCACGGAGAAATCCGGCGCAACATGGCGGCGGGCGGCATCATTGCCGAGCGCGACGCGGAGATCGAACGCCTGAAAACCGAACTCGAGCAGGCCCGGTGCACGTCCACGGCTCCGGAAAGTCCTGCCCGCCGTCGTCCCTGGTGGAGACGCTGGCTGGGGCGTCGCGATGCCGACCCTGGTACCGATCCCGATTCCGGGGCCTGAGCCGTGTCCGTCACCGCGATCGTCGTCAATTACAACGCGGGGAAACTGCTGACCGAGTGCGTGGCAGCCCTGGTGAACAACGGGGTGACCGATGTCCGGGTCGTGGACAACGCCTCCACGGACCGCAGTCTCGACCAGCTGCGGGGACAATTCGGCCGCAACGCCAGCGTCCGTGTGCTGGCCAATCCCACCAACCGGGGCTTTGGCCGGGCCGTTAACGACCAGTTGCCGCTGGTGGACCGGGAGAGCCTGCTCATCATCAACCCCGACTGTCGCCTCGAGGCCGGTGCGCTGGACGCCCTGGTGGGTGCGCTGGGCTCCGACGCCGCCATCGGCCTCGCGGGGCCGGCCGTGGTCGACCCTCGTGGCCGGCCGGAGCCGGCGGCGTGCCGCTTTTTCCCTACGCCACGACGGGCGTTCATGTCGGCCACGGGACTGTATCGCCTGGCGAGGCGCGTGCCCGCCCTGGCCGGTGTGGAGAATCCGGGCGCCTGCGCCCTCGACCGGGTGACCCGCGTCGAAGCCACCTCCGGCGCCTGCATGCTGCTGCGTACGGCCGCGTTCCGGGAGGTGGGCGGCTTCGATGAAGGCTACGCCCTGCATGCGGAAGACCTCGATCTCATGCGGCGGCTCCAGGATCGGGGCTGGTCGGTGGTGTACGTTCCGGCGGCCCGGGCCGTACACGTGCAGGGCGTATCGAGTGCCAGCCGTCCCCTCTGGGTGCACGCCCAGAAGCACCGGGGGCTTTCGCGGTTCTACACCAAGCACCGGGCCGCGGAAGACGGGTTCGTCACTCGCTGTTTTTTCCGCGCCGGCCTCTGGGTCCACTGGCTCCTGCTGCTGCCGGTGCAGGCCTGGCGGCAGTGGGCGCGTTGAGGCGGGAAATCGGCGCCTGGATTTGGCTCATAATGGAGCAGGAAAGCGCAACACGACGGAACAAGGATGAGCCTGGAAGCACAACCGCGGGACCATCGGGGGCAAGCCGGTCCGGTCCTGGTGATCGGCGCCAGCGGCCAGGTGGGCCGGTTTCTTTTGCCGCGCCTTGCCGCCCGGGGATATGCGGTGGACGCGCTGAGTCGCCACCCCCGGCCTGATGCTGTCCCGGAACTGGACGGGGTGCGGTGGCTCGATCCGAGCGAGGCGCGCCAGCGCATTCCGCGGTACCCCCTGCTCGTTTCGGCGGGACCCCTGGGGTTGGCGCTGGAATATGCCCAGGCCATGCCCGCGTTGCAGGCGCTTGCGGTCACGTCGTCCAGCAGTGTGCTGTCCAAGGAGAACTCTGCGGATTCCGCCGAGCGCCTCCAGATCGAGGGCCTGCGCCAGGCCGAGGAAGGGTTTCGGGCGCTTGCCCGCAAGCGACGCCTTCCTCTCACGATCCTCCGGCCGACCCTCGTCTATGGTTGCGGACTGGACCGCAACCTGACCCGCTACGCCGCGTTTATCGGTCGCTTCGGCTTCCTGCCCGTGTCCAGTCGCGCCGGGGGGCTGCGCCAGCCCGTCCATGCCGACGACGTGGCCCAGGCCCTCATCGCATCGCTGGCGCCCCGGGAGCGGCGTGAGCTGATTTCCCCCCTGTGTGGCGGCGACACCATCGATTACCGGGGTATGGTGCGGCGCATCTTCACGGCCCTGGACCGCACGCCGAGGCTGCTCGAGCTGCCGCCGGCCCTGTTGATCGCCATGCTGACCACCGCCTCTGCGCTGCGAATGGCGAAGAACGTCAACCCGGAGATGATCCGTCGGCAGGCCACCAACCTGGTCTTTGACGACGGGCTGGCGCGCAGCGAGCTGGGCGTCCGGCCCCGGAGATTTCGTCCGGGGCCCGAAGCCTTTCGTCCACCGGAGCCGATCGAGCTCGAACGCCTCGCCCTTCGCCGCTGAGGACTGCGGGAAGTTGGTCTGCGGGAGTGGTAGAATCGGCGGTTTCCACGCCGCCCACCCCTGCCCGGAGACAACCCCCGCATGTTCGACAGCAGCTACACCATCGACGGATTCGATCCCGAACTCTTCCAGGCGATCGAGGCCGAGCGCCGACGCCAGGAAGACCACATCGAGCTGATCGCCTCGGAGAACTACGCCAGTCCCCGAGTGATGGAAGCGCAGGGTTCGGTGTTGACGAACAAGTATGCCGAGGGATACCCGGGGCGCCGCTACTATGGCGGCTGCGAATACGTGGATGTCGCCGAGGACCTTGCCCGGGACCGGGTGAAACAGCTTTTCGGTGCTGCCTACGCCAACGTCCAGCCCCACTCCGGCTCCCAGGCCAATGCGGCGGTCTACCTCGCCCTGCTCGAGCCCGGCGATACGGTCCTGGGCATGAGCCTGGAGCATGGCGGCCACCTGACGCACGGCGCCAAGGTGAATTTCTCGGGCAAGATTTTCCAGTCCGTGCAGTACGGACTGAATCCCGAAACCGCGCTGATCGATTACGACGAGATCGAGCGCCTGGCCCGGGAGCACCGGCCCCGTATGCTCATCGGTGGCTTCTCCGCCTACTCGCGCGTGATGGACTGGGCGCGCATGCGGTCCATTGCCGATGCCGTCGGCGCCTACTTCCTGGTGGACATGGCGCACGTGGCCGGACTCGTGGCCGCCGGGGTCTATCCGAACCCGGTACCTCACGCTCATGTCGTGACCTCCACCACGCACAAAACGCTGCGGGGTCCCCGGGGTGGCATCATCCTGTCCAACGAAGACGAAGCCTTCCAGAAAAAGCTCAACTCCCTGGTGTTCCCGGGCACCCAGGGTGGTCCGCTGATGCACGTCATCGCGGCCAAGGCCGTTGCCTTCAAGGAAGCTCTTGACCCGGCATTCCGCGAATACCAGCAGCAGGTCGTCGACAACGCGCGGGTCATGGCCGCCACGCTCATGGAACGCGGTTTCAAGGTCGTTTCCGGCGGTACGGACAACCACCTGTTCCTGGTGGACCTCATCGGCCGCGAATTCACCGGAAAGGACGCCGAGGAGGCCCTGGGGCGTGCCCACATCACCCTGAACAAGAACACGGTGCCGGGCGAGCCCCGCTCGCCCTTCGTTACCAGCGGACTGCGCCTCGGCACGCCGGCCGTGACCACCCGCGGGTTCGGTGTGGATGAGTGTCGCCAGTTGGCCAACCTCATCGCCGACGTGCTCGACCACCTGGGCAGCGAGACGGAGCAAGCCGAAGAAGCCCGCGTTCGTGAAGCCGTAACCGCCCTGTGTCGCCGCTTCCCGGTTTACCGCAACGGCGCCGTCGAAGAAACACCGCATGTGGTGTCCGCTCTGTAATCATCACGATACGCGGGTCGTCGACTCGCGCCTGACGCGTGACGGCATGCAGATTCGTCGCCGCCGGGAGTGCACCCAGTGTTCGAACCGTTTCAACACGTTCGAGGCACCGGAACTCAAGGCGCCCCGGATCATCAAGAGTGACGGGGGACGGGAAGCGTTTTCCGAGTCGAAGCTTCGCGAGGGCATGCTCCGTGCGCTGGAAAAACGCCCCGTGGAAACCCGCGAAGTGGAACGCGCCATCCGCCGGTTGCTCCGCGACATCAGCGGTGTCGAGGACGCGGAAATACCCAGCAGCCTGATCGGCGAGTGGGTCATGCGTGAACTCCAGGAGCTGGACCAGGTGGCCTACGTGCGTTTCGCGTCCGTGTACCGTCGCTTTGAAGACATCCAGGCTTTCCGGGACCTGATCGAGGGTCTCGAGCGGGAAGGGGGCGGTGGGCTCGATCAACGGCAGATTTCCCTGCTCGAACCAAAGCGCAAACGGCGCAAATCGTGACCCCGGCCGCAGCATTCACGGCCTTCGACCATGCCTGCATGGCCGAGGCCCTGGCCCTGGCGCGGCGCGGACTGCGCACGACCACCCCCAACCCCCGGGTGGGATGTGTCCTGGCCCGGGACGGCGCCGTCGTGGGTCGCGGCTGGCACGAGCGCGCCGGCGGTCCCCACGCGGAGATCCACGCCCTCGGGGACGCCGGTGAGCGTGCCCGGGGCGCCACTGCCTACGTCACCCTGGAGCCCTGCGCGCACCGGGGTCGAACCGGCCCCTGTGCCGATGCCCTCGTCGAAGCGGGTGTCCGCACCGTCATCATCGCGGTGCGTGATCCCAACCCCCGGGTGAATGGCGGCGGCATGGCGACCTTGATCGAGGCAGGCATCGAAACCCGCGAGGGGCTGATGGCGGAAGAAGGGCGTGCGCTCAATCCCGGGTTCCTGTCCCGCATGGAGCGGGGGCGGCCCTGGGTCCGCGTCAAGCTGGCGCAGAGTCTCGATGGGCGAACGGCCCTGGCCAACGGCAACAGCCAGTGGATCACCGGCGACGCCGCCCGTGACGACGTGCAGCGGTGGCGGGCGAGCGCCTGTGCGATTCTGACGGGTGTGGGGACGGTCCTGGCGGACGACCCTTCCCTGAACGTGCGGCTGGGTGACGAGCCGCGCCAGCCGTTGCGCGTCATCGTGGACAGCCGCTGGCGCACGCCGGCGGGCGCCAGGACCCTGGGCCTGCCGGGTCCTGTCCTGGTGGCCGGGCTGGACTCGTTGGACATTCCGTCGCCTCTCGCCGGTGTGGCGGAATGCCTGCCGTTGCCCGGGGTGGAGGATCCGCTTGACGGGGTGCCGCGCGTCGATCTTACCGCCCTGCTTGCCGAACTGGCCCGGCGCGAGATCAACGAAGTCCACGTGGAGGCGGGGGGAACACTGAGTGGCGCCCTGTTGCGGGCTTCCCTGCTCGATGAACTGCTGCTCTACCAGGCGACCTGTCTGCTCGGGGACGCGGGGCGTCCGTCCTTTCTCCTGGGGGAACTGGATGACATGGGCAAGCGCCCGGCATTTACCTGGCAGGAGCGGGTCATGGTCGGTAACGACTTGAGAATGCGCCTGGCGCCACCATATCGCGAGGTCTGATGTTTACCGGAATCGTCACACACCGCGGCCGCCTGGTCGCCGTCGAACCCTCGGGCGTTGACCAGCGCATGACCTTCGACGTGGAGACCGGTGGATCGAAATCCGCCGCGCTGGCCGATGCGGCCGAGGGTGACAGCATGAGCGTGTCCGGCGCCTGCCTGACCATGCTGGGTATCGATGCCTCGCAGGGACGCTTCAGCGCGGACGTGTCAACGGAAACGCTGGAAAAGACCATCCTCGGCGGCCTCGAGCCGGGTGATCCGGTGAACCTGGAGCCCGCCCTGCGCGCCGCGGACCGGCTCGGAGGGCATCTCGTCAGTGGCCACGTGGATGGCGTTGGGCACGTGGTCGAACGCAGCCCCGACGGCCGGTCCGAGCGGTGGCTGTTCGAGGTGCCCGAATCCCTGGCGCGTTACATCGCTGTCAAGGGGTCGATCTGTATCGACGGCGTGAGCCTGACCGTGAACGAGGTCGAGGCGAACCGGTTCGGTGTGTGTATCATTCCGCACACGCTCGAGGTCACGACCCTGGGCCGCCTGCAGCCCGGCAGCGCGGTAAACATCGAGGTCGACATGATTGCCCGTTACCTCGAACGCCTGATGGCCACGGCAGACTGACGCATGAAACTGAACTCCATTCCCGAGCTCATCGAGGACATCCAGGCCGGCCGCATGGTCATCCTGATGGACGACGAGGACCGGGAAAACGAAGGCGACCTGATCATGGCCGCGTCCAGGGTCCGCGCCGAGGACATCAACTTCATGGCCCGCTTCGGCCGCGGACTCATTTGCCTGCCCCTGACCCGGGATCGCTGCGAGCAGCTGGCCCTGCCCCTGATGGTCAACAAGAACGACGCCCGCTTCGCCACGAATTTCACCGTGTCCATCGAGGCGGCGGAAGGCATCACCACGGGAATCTCGGCCCAGGACCGTGCCCACACGGTGCGTACCGCCGTGTCGGCCGACGCCGGTCCGGGCGATATTTCGCTGCCCGGCCACATCTTCCCGCTCATGGCCAATCCCGGTGGCGTGCTGTCGCGCGCCGGCCACACGGAAGCCAGCGTCGACCTGGTGGCCCTGGCGGGCCTTGACCCCTCCGCCGTGCTTGTGGAGATCCTCAACGAAGACGGCACCATGGCGAGACGTCCCCAGCTGGAAATCTTCGCCCGGGAGCACGGCCTGAAGCTGGGCACCATCGCCGACCTGATTCGCTACCGGCTGGAAAACGAGCGAACGGTCGAGCTCATTTCCCGGCACGCGGTGGAAACGGATTTCGGCCCCTTCATGCTGCATAGCTACCGTGACACCATCGAGGGCCGACTGCACTGGGCCCTGCTCAAGGGCGAGGCCGGCAAGGAGCACGCGGACGAACCCATGCTGGTCCGGGTGCATGTTCAGAATCCCCTCAGCGACGTGATCGGCATACAAAGGGACGATTTCGGCTTGCCCCTGCGCGTGGCCATGGCGGAGGTGGAGCGGGAAGGTCGTGGCCTGGTCCTGGTCCTGGGCGGCCACGCGGACGACGATTCACTGCTGCGCCGTATCCAGCAGGAACCGGAGCCCGCCATCACGCCGAGCGGGGACAACCAGCGATCCCGGGAGTTGCGCACCTATGGCATCGGCGCGCAGATCATCGCGGACCTCGGCGTGCGCAAGATGCGCGTTCTGAGCGCGCCAACCCGCCTTACGGGGCTGTCGGGCTTCGGCCTGGAAGTGGTCGACTACGTCGAGCCGGCCGGGCACTGAGCCCGGGTCGGGTCAAGGATATCCCGGGAAAGCAGGGGAGAGCACGCCATGCAGGAATACACCCTCGAAACACCGCGGCAACCCGTTCGCGTCGCCATCGCGGCCGCCGAGTTCAACCGGTTCATTACCGATCAGCTCCTCGAGGGAGCACGGTCGGCGCTCTCGTCCCACGGCGTTTCCGATGACCAGCTCAGCCTCGCCTGGGTTCCGGGCGCCTACGAGCTCCCCCTGGCGGCGGATCGTTTGCTGGCGGCGGGCGACTGCGATGCGGTCATCGCCCTGGGGGCGGTCATTCGCGGTGGTACGCCCCATTTCGACTATGTTGCCGGGGACTGCAGCCGTGGACTCATGGACGTCGGGCTGAAATACGGCAAGCCCGTGATCTTCGGCGTGCTAACGACCGATACGATCGAACAGGCCCTGGAGCGCGCAGCCCTGGACCGGGGTAACAAGGGCCATGACGTGGCCCTGGCGGCCCTGCAGATGGTCGCCCTCTCGCATCGACTGGACAAGCAGCCATGAATGAGGCCCTGGACTGGGAACCGCGCCGCCGCGCGAGACGTCGCGCGCTCCAGGCCCTTTACCAGCACGAGATCACTGGCGACGAGGTCGACGGCATCATCATCCAGTTTCTCGATACGCAGGATTTCTCCTCCGTGGACGAGGCCTACTTCAAGCAGCTGGTCCACGGCGTGGCCTCCGAGGCCGCGAGCCTCCGGGATGACCTGCAGCCTCTGCTCGACCGGCCCTTCAGACAGCTCGATACCATGGAGCGGATTCTCCTGCTTCTCGGCGCCTGGCATTTCCGCTTCGACCCGGAGGTGCCGTGGCCCGTGGTGGTGAATGAAGCCGTTGATCTCGCCAACCGCTTCGGGTCCGCCCAGACGCATACCTACGTGAACGCGGTGCTGGACCGGGCTGCCCGGGCCTGGAACGTTCCGGGCGCCAGGCCCGCCACCGACGACTGAGCGTGGCCGAATTCGCGCTCATCGACCGCCTGGCTCGTCACGTGCCCACCAGCGGTCCGGGTGTGCGGCTTTCCCTCGGCGATGACGCCGCCCTGTTGGATCCGCCTGCTGGTCAGGAGCTCGTCGCGTGTACGGACACGATGAACGTGGGGGTCCACTTCCTGGATGACAGCGACCCCCGATCCCTGGGGCACAAGGTGCTTGCCGTCAATCTCAGTGACCTGGCCGCCATGGGCGCCCGGCCCTGCTGGGCGCTCCTCAATCTGAGCCTGCCCCGTGCCGACGAAGCGTGGCTCGACGCCTTCGCGCAAGGCTTTGGGGATCTCGCCCGTCAATTCCAGGTTTGCCTGGTCGGCGGCGATACGTGCAGCGGGGCCTTCAGTCTCGGCGTGACCCTGCTGGGGACCGTCCCGCCGGGCCAGGCCCTTCGCCGGGATGGGGCCCGTGTCGGTGACCGGGTGTTCGTGTCCGGCACGCTCGGGGATGCGGCGCTCGCCCTGAGAAAGCGCCTTGCGGGCGGGAAGGTCGATGCCCGGCTTGGCGAGGCGCTGGATCGACCTCGGCCCCAGGTTGCCCTGGGCGCGGGCCTCAGGCCCCTGGCCACGGCCTGTATCGACCTCTCGGACGGCCTGCTGGCGGACCTCGGGCACGTGGTGTGCGCCTCCGGCGTGGGTGCGCGGCTATCCCTCGACCGCTTGCCGGCTTCCTCTGCGCTCCGGTGCCTGCCGGAGCACGAACGCCGGTCGCTGCAGCTGGGCGGCGGAGAAGACTATGGTCTCTGCTTTACTGCCGCTCCGGAGCGGGAGGGTGAGATCCAGGCGCTGGCTGCCTCGCTGAATGTCACCGTGACCCGGATCGGGTCGATCGAGGCCGGCGATGCAATCCGCTGTTTCCTGGAAGACGGCAGTGAATTCCACCCCGGGGACGCCGGCTGGGAACACTTCTCGCAGGACGCGTCGTGACCGAGCGTGACCCGGTCAGGCAAGCCCTGCTCGACAACGTCAGGCGCTGGGACGGCTTCCTCGCCCTGGGCTTCGGTTCCGGTCTGTCCCCCGTGGCCCCGGGCACGGCCGGGACGCTGGTCGCCGTGCCCCTGGCCTGGGCGCTCAAGGGGCTGCCGTTTGGGGCCTACCTGGCCTTGCTCGGGGTTTTCCTGGTGATGGGCGCCTGGCTGTGCGGGCGGGTGGGATCCCGCATCGGCGTCACGGATCACGGTGCCCTGGTATGGGACGAATTCGTGGGCTACTGGCTGGCGGTGGCGCTGGTGCCCCGGCACTGGGGCTGGTTGCTGGCTGGTTTTGTGCTGTTCCGTATCCTGGACATCTTCAAGCCCTGGCCGATACGCGCCCTGGAGCGCCGGGTGCCCGGAGGCTGGGGTGTCATGCTCGATGACGTGCTGGCCGGCGCGATGACGCTGGCCCTGCTGGCCCTGGGCCAGGCCCTGCTGCCACGCCTCCTGGCCTAGCGGTCATCCTCGCCTAGTCGTCCTTCTCGTAGTTGAATACCTTCACCACTTTTTCCACGCCGCGGACATTGCGCACGACTTCAGCCACGCGGTCGCCCTCGTCACGGGTGACGTTGCCCATCAGGTAGACGGTTTTCCGTGAACTGATGACCTTGATCCGGTGGGGGTCCCAGCCCTCGAGCGTGTTCTCCGTGGCCAGCTTCGTGTTGACTTTCGACGTCAGCCAGCTGTTATTGAATTTACCCCCGACACCGACGCGCTCCGTGACCTCGATTTCGTTGACGACACGTTCCACCTGGTCCACGTTCGCGGCCAGGTCACCGGCGCGATTTCGCACCGCTTCCGTCGTGGCTTCGCCCATCAACAACACCACGTTCTCATACACCTCGACCTTGATGTGGCTGTCGCGGTCGATGGCGTCGCTGGTCGCGATCGCCTCGATCACCCGAAACTCGATGTTCTGGTCATCGAACATGGCGCCCGTGGAGCGATACTCGAGACAGCCCGTCAAGGCGAAGCCGGCAAGCGTCAGCAACAGGGGGATACGCAGATGTCGGATTTTCGGCACGGTTGGGCCTCGTGGGTGGGGGTTGGAAGTTACTTCAGGCTGCCTCGAAAGCGTCCCGGAGCCAGCGGATCGTGGGGTGTCCCGGCGCGCCCTCGATCCCGATGATGTCGAAGCGGCAGGGCTGGCAGGCCAGGCGCGATTGACGACTGAGAAATATGCCCGCGGCCCGCTGGATCTTCAATTGTTTTCGACGATCGACGGTCTCCAGCGCCCCGCCATAGCGCTGATCCGCCCGGTAACGCACCTCGACGAACACGATGACCGGCCCGTCACGCATGATCAGGTCGATCTCTCCCAGGCGGCAGTGATAGTTTCGTTCCAGCAATTCCAGTCCGCGTTCGCGCAGGTGCGCCTCCGCCAGCTCCTCCCAGCCGGCCCCCGCGGGATGGGCTTTCACGGAAGCCGGGTGTCTGCCGGGGTAGCCGGGCGGACGAGGTCCTCGAGAGGAACGGGACGCCCGCGCCGAAAAACGGCCCAGGCCGGTTCGCGCGTCAGGCGGCCGTCGGCGCCGAGCTGCAGATCGCCCACGGCGCCGGGATAGGCAAAGCCCGGATTCCGGCGCATGAGGTCCAGCCAGGGCAGGATGTCCCAGGCATCGCGGCCCAGGGCGTACAGGCTGGCGAAGGCGCCGTTTCTGAGACTCTCGAGCGTTGCGGTGTCATCGACCGCCGTGGGTTCCAGGGACCAGCGTGTCGTCGGAATCACTACCCCGTTCAGGTCCCCGTCCCGGGATGGATCCGGCGCGCCGGAATAGACCCGGCTCATGGCGAAGACCGGCTTGCTCCCGGCGTCGAAGAACCGCAGTTGCGGCTTGAGCTGGCGACCGAGCACCGGATCGGCGGCGAGAAAGAAGGCGGCGAAGTCGTCGCGCCGCGAATCTTCGAATTCCAGCGGCAGGTTGAGGAGACTCTGCAAGCGGCGGCGGCGATCCCTGCCGTCCTGGATCTGCAGGAGTCGGGTCAACTTGCCCGAGTGATCGGCGTCGCCGGCACTGAAGCGCTCGAGGGAGATGACTTCGCCGCCGCCCGACAGGTAGGCGTCCATGAAGGCCGCTTCCGTGCGTTCACCCCAGGCGCTGTCCGCGAGAAGCAGGATCGCCTGCCGGTGACCGCGAGCCAGCATCTGTTGAGCGACTGCCCGGGCCTCCGCTTCCTGGGAGAGGGAGAGGCTGTAGAAATCGGATTCAAGGCTGCCGACCGGCCCGGTTGGTTCGGGGCTCGCCAGTTCGAACCCCGGGGCCGGGGACTGGTTTTCGATGTCCGGCCAGTTCAGCAGCAGGCCCGGCACGGATGCGCCGGGTTGGTTCGCGACAAGGTTGACCGATTCCCGACGGAGGGGTCCGATGACCCAGGGAAAACCGGCGCGTTCCGCCTCCTGGTACGCCGCCAGCGCCGAGTCCGGCTCCTCGCCCACCGGCAAAAACACCAGCTCCGTGCGCGCCGGGTGGTCGAGCCAGGCGGAAATCAGGCCGTCACGGATCGCACTCCCCGCCGCCGCCAGGGAGCCGGACGCAGGCAACAGTACCGCCACCCGTCCGGGCGGCGTGAAGCGCTGGCCGTATTGCCAGGCCAGTTCCAGGTATTGCTGTTCATTGACCGGATGCAGGGGCTGGAGCGTTTGCCATTCGCTGGCCGCCTCGAGCAGGTCCCGGCGCCCCAGCAGGGTCTGGCGCAGGTCCAGGGCCAGTGCACACCACTGCCCGAGAGGCGTCGGCTGTTCCGCCTCGAGCGCCAGTCGTGTGCGGTCAACGGATTCCAGGCGTTGAAGCACATCGATCGCCGCCGCGCTGTCCGGCTGACCGCGTTCGAGGATGGCGTTGACGTCGGCCAGGACGCCGGCAGCGGGGTCGTCCCGCAAAATCCGGAGGCGATCACGGGCCGCCTGGAGTCGCGAGCGTTCGGTGCCCCGGAGGCCGTCGCCGGCGTCCCCGAGGTAACGTTCGGCGCCGGCCAGGTCGTTTTCTGCGAGGGCCAGCTCTCCCCGCACCAGGGCCACCAGGGCCCGGTCGCTGCGCTGGGTCAGGCCGCCCGTGGGCAGGCGATCCAGGGTGGCTTCGGCTCGCTCGAGATCGCCGGCCAGCACCCAGGCGTTCGCGGCTTCGGCCCAGGCGTTGTCCGGCCCCGCTTCATCCATCGCTGCCTGCTCCCAGGCGCGGGCCGCGTCGCTCCAGTCGCCGCGATTTGCCGCGTTCCGTGCTTCGAGGACGGCAACGGATTCCGGGGGTGGGGCGGGGGGTGGGGTGGCGCAGGCGCCCAGCCACAGGACGAGCGCGATGACGCAACCGTGGGCGAAGCATTTTCTCGTCGCGCGAAGCGATTTCGGACGGGCGGTATTCATGGACAGGAATGATAACCTAGTCGCCATGCAGTCCTCGTGCGAAGGCCAACTCCTCGTTGTCGCCACTCCGATCGGAAACCTGCAGGATTTCTCCCCGCGTGCGGTAGAAGTGCTGGCGGGGGCCGATCTCGTCGTCGCCGAGGACACGCGGCACTCCCGTGGTTTGCTCTCCCATCACGGGCTGAACCCGCCACTCCAGGCCATGCATGAGCATAACGAGGAGGCCGTGCTGCCGGCACTGATCGAGCGACTGAAAGCGGGGGATTCGATCGCCGTGATTTCCGACGCCGGCACACCGCTCATCAGCGACCCCGGATTCCGGCTCGTCCGGGCCGCGCACCAGGCCGGTATTCCGGTGCGGGCGGTGCCGGGGCCCAGTGCCGTGACGGCGGCCCTGTCGGTTTGCGGGCTGCCGACGGACCGTTTCAGTTTCGAGGGGTTTCTGCCTGCCCGCGAGAGCGCCCGGCGAGCGGCCTTCGAAGCGCTCGAGCACGAGCCCCGCACGATGGTTTTTTTCGAAACCGGCAAGCGCATCCGGGCCAGCCTCGACACCCTGGCCGACGTGTTCGGCGAACGCCGGGAGGTCGCCGTGTGCCGGGAGCTCACCAAACGCTTCGAAACCGTGCTCCGGGGTTCCGCGCGCGAGGTCCTCGAACGCGTCGCGGAGGACCCGGATCAGCAGCGCGGGGAGTTCGTCCTCGTCGTCGCGGGCGCCGAACAGCCTGAACCCGACCGCCAGGCCGCCATCGAGCTCGCCCGGGAGCTCGCCCGTGAACTGCCTGCGAGCAAGGCGGCCCGCATTGCCGCCCGCATTACGGGCGTGCCGCGGCGGGAGCTCTTTGCTGCCCTGTGAACGCGGAGGCAGGGGTGCGGGTCCTGGGTCCTGGGCTTTCCGGCCGGTCCGGCGCCCTTCGGGTGCCCTCACGGGCGACGGCATTCCGGCTTCGCTTCTTTCGCTGCGCGAAAACC
>JAZBOL010000028.1:0-13408 GCA_036351115.1 Lysobacterales bacterium
CCAGATGAAGGTGTCGCTGATTGCTCCGATCGCCATGGAAGAAGGTCTGCGTTTCGCGATTCGTGAAGGCGGTCGTACCGTCGGCGCGGGCGTCGTCGCCAAGATCTTCGAGTAAAGCCCGAGGAAAAAATCGACGGATGAAACCCCGGGGGTTCGTCCGACAAGACACGAAGCTGGCGGGCTGAATGGCCCGCCGGCTTTCGCGTCGAAACTGAATGGAATAGGCCAGTAGCTCAATTGGCAGAGCAGCGGTCTCCAAAACCGCAGGTTGGGGGTTCGAGTCCCTCCTGGCCTGCCAGCTTCCGGTTCGGAACCGGGGTTGGCGCAACCGACAGGAACATGTTCGACGGATGAACAGCAAGGTGGAATCAACCCGGTCCCCCGTGGTCGACAGCATGCTGCTGATGATCTCGGTGGCGATGCTCATCGGCGGCATCTGGGCCTACTACTTCTACCAGGAACTGGCGATCACGCCGGTCCGGGTAGCGGGGCTCATTGGCGTGACACTGGTTGCCGCCTGGGTGGCTGCCCAGTCCACACAGGGCGCGGCGCTGTTCCGCTTCTTCAAGGAAGCGGACATCGAGCGGCGTAAGGTGGTCTGGCCGACGCACCAGGAAACGCTGCAGACCTCGCTCATGGTGATCGTCGTGACGATCATCATCTCGCTGTTTCTGGCGGGTGTGGACTGGTTGCTGGGCGCCCTGGTCCGCAGCCTTCTGGGAGGGGGTTGATCATGGCCAAGCGCTGGTACGTCGTGCACGCGTTCTCGGGCTACGAGAACACGGTGAAGAAGTCGCTGGAGGAGCGCGTGAAGCGCGCCGGCATGGAAGAGTACTTCGGCGACATTCTCGTCCCAACGGAAGAGGTCGTCGAAATGAAGGGCGGCCAGAAGCGTCGTTCGGACCGTAAGTTCTTTCCCGGCTACGTGCTCGTGGAAATGGACATGACGGATGAGACCTGGCACCTCGTGAAGGACGTGCCCAAGGTCATGGGCTTCATCGGCGGCACGGCGGACCGGCCGGCCCCGATTACCCAGCGCGAGGCTGACGCGATCCTGAACCGTGTCCAGGAAGGCGTGGACAAGCCCAAGCCGAAGGTGCTGTTCGAGCCGGGCGAAATGGTTCGCGTGGTCGACGGCCCCTTCAACGACTTCAACGGCGTGGTCGAGGAAGTCAACTACGACAAGAGCCGCCTGCGGGTGGCCGTACTGATTTTTGGACGCTCGACCCCGGTGGAACTCGAATTCCACCAGGTCGAGAAATCCTGAGCGCCGAAAGGCGCATTGATAACGGGGAGCCCAGGTCCGAGTGGCCGGGCGTTTGAACCCGAGGAGTAAAACATGGCTAAGAAAATCCTGGCTTACATCAAGCTGCAGGTGCCGGCCGGCCAGGCGAATCCGAGTCCCCCCGTGGGCCCGGCGCTGGGTCAGCACGGGGTAAACATCATGGAGTTCTGCAAGGCCTTCAACGCGAAGGTGGCAGACGTGGAACCGGGTCTGCCGATTCCCGTGGTGATCACCGTGTACGCCGATCGCAGCTTCACGTTTATCACCAAGACCCCGCCGGCCGCCGTGCTGCTGCGCAAGGCTGCGGGCGTTGCCAAGGGCAGTGGTGAACCGAACACCAACAAGGTGGGCAAGGTCACCCGCGCCCAGCTCGAAGAGATCGCCAAGGCGAAGGAACCGGACCTGACGGCTGCCGACATGGACGCCGCGGTGCGCACCATCGCCGGCTCGGCCCGCAGCATGGGCCTCGAAGTGGAGGGCGTGGAGTAATGGCCAAGATGAGCAAACGCATGCGCGCCATCGAGGAGCGCATTGATCGCGACAAGATCTACGACGTGGACGAGGGTCTGGCGCTGCTGAAGGACATGAGCAAGCTGAACTTCCGCGAGTCTGTCGACGTGGCCGTGCGCCTCGGTGTCGACCCGCGCAAATCCGACCAGAACGTCCGCGGTTCCACCGTGCTGCCGAACGGCACCGGCAAGGAAGTTCGCGTGGCGGTTTTCGCCCAGGGCGAAAACGCGGAGAAGGCCAAGGCCGCAGGCGCTGACGCCGTGGGCATGGACGACCTGCACGACCAGATCAAGGACGGCGACCTGGATTTCGGCGTGGTGATCGCCACCCCGGACGCCATGCGCGTCGTGGGCAAGCTGGGCCAGGTGCTCGGTCCCCGCGGCCTGATGCCGAACCCCAAGGTCGGCACGGTGACGCCGGACGTGGAGACGGCGGTCAAAAACGCCAAGGCGGGCCAGGTCCGTTTCCGCACGGACAAGGCCGGCATCATCCACAGCACCATCGGCAAGGCCGATTTCGAGGTGGACGCCCTGAAGGCGAACCTTTCGGCTCTGCTGGCGGACCTCGTGAAGCTCAAGCCCGCGTCGAGCAAGGGTCACTACCTGAAGAAGGTGGCGGTTTCCACGACCATGGGTCCGGGCATCACGATCGATCACACGCAGCTGGACAAGGCCTGAAGCCGGGTTCACTGCATACAGCATTTCGGGAGCGCGGCCTGGCCACGCGACCGGAGTAGGCGGGCTGCACCCGGGACCTTTCCCAGGAAGGGGTTCGGGCCAAGGCCGTCAAAGACCGCAGGTATCGGTCGCCTCGTCACCACGAGGGGTGAGCCGGTTTAAGGGTGTCCGGGCAACCGGCCACGGCCTGCGCAGATGGTGGAGCCCCCGCTACTGGATCGGGTTCCAGGGTCGGAACCCGGAGTTTCCGGAGCCCGATCCCGTAGCGGGGTACCCACTGATTAACGTCTGGAACGGACCGGGCAACCGGTTCCTGGACTCCAGGAGGTAACCAATGGCGCTCAATCTTGAGCAGAAAAAGGCAGTCGTGGCGGAAGTGTCCGAAGTGGCAAAGAACGCCCTGTCTGCTGTCGCGGCGGAGTATCGCGGTCTGACCGTTGAAGAACTCACGGACCTGCGTGTGAAAGCACGCCAGGGCGGTGTGTACGTCAAGGTGGCCAAGAATACCCTCGTCCGCAGGGCCGTGGAAGGTACCGAGTTCGAGTGTCTGAGTGATGAACTGACGGGTCCGATCCTGTTGGCATTCAGCATGGAGGACCCCGGTGCCGCTGCGCGCCTGGTCAAGGACTACGCCAAGGAGCATAACCTGCTCGTGGCGAAGACCGTGGCGATTGGTGGCCAGGTGTTCGATGCTTCCGAGCTGGAACGCCTGTCGAAGCTGCCGACCTACGACCAGGCGATCGCCATGTTGATGGGTGTGATGAAAGCACCGGTCGAGAAATTCGTCCGGACGCTGGCAGAGCCCCACACCAAGATGGTTCGCACTTTCGCTGCCGTGCGGGACGCAAAGCAGTCTGCCTGAGCAATCCCTTTTTTGTGGGCATAAGCCCCGTTTAACGTAATTGGAGAGACGACAATGGCCGTTTCAAAAGAAGACATCCTCGAAACCATCGCCAACATGAGCGTGATGGACGTGGTCGAGCTGATCGACGCCATGGAAGAGAAGTTCGGCGTTTCCGCCGCTGCTCCCGTGGCCGCCGTGGCTGCTCCCGCTGCTGGTGGCGACGCCGGCGCTGCGGAAGAGAAGTCCGAGTTCGACGTGGTGCTGACCTCTTTCGGTGGCAACAAGGTTCCGGTGATCAAGGCAGTTCGCGAGATCACGGGCCTGGGCCTGAAAGAAGCCAAGGACCTGGTCGAAGGCGCTCCTTCCCCGATCAAGGAAGGCGTCGAGAAGGCGGAAGCCGAGGAAATCCAGAAGAAACTCGAAGAAGCTGGCGCTTCTGTCGAGGTCAAGTAAATCTCCGGCCCTCGCGGGCAAGAGATTGGAACGGCTGGGGATTTCGGTCCCCGGCCTGTTCCTGTTGGTGGCGACCGGTCAGGCCGGTACGACACGAACGCATGGTCCCCGGCGCCAAGGCGTCGGTGGATCCCAGACAACAGTTTGAGCCGGCCGACGGGCGGGCACATGCTTAGGCGGTGTGAAACATGAGCTATTCCTTTACCGAGAGAAAGCGTATTCGCAAGGATTTCGGCGAGCAGCAGTCCGTGCTCGACGTGCCTTTTCTTCTGCAGACCCAGATCCGGTCCTACGAGGAATTTCTGCAAACCGACGTCGATGAAGAAAGTCGTCGTGACCGGGGCCTCCACGGGGCGCTCCAGTCCGTTTTCCCCATCACGTCCTACTCCGGCAACGCGGCCCTCGAGTACGTCAGCTACGAGCTGGGTACCCCGCCGTTCGACGTAAAGGAATGCAAGCTGCGAGGCATGACCTATGCCGCGCCGCTGCGCGTGAAGGTGCGCCTGGTGATCTTCGACAAGGAGAGTTCCGCCAAGCAGAAGCCGGTGAAGAGCGTCAAGGAGCAGGAAGTCTACATGGGCGACCTGCCGCTCATGACCGACACGGGCACCTTCATCATCAACGGCACCGAGCGTGTCATCGTGTCCCAGCTGCACCGTTCCCCGGGCGTGTTCTTCGATCACGACAAGGGCAAGACCCACTCCAGTGGAAAGCTGCTGTTCAGCGCGCGCGTCATTCCCTACCGCGGCTCCTGGCTCGACTTCGAGTTCGATCCGAAGGACGCGATCTACACGCGCATCGACCGTCGCCGCAAGCTGCCGGTGACGATCCTGCTGCGCGCCCTGGGCATGAGTAACGAGGAAATCCTCGACACCTTCTTCGAAACCAGCAAGATCGACCTGCTCAAGGGCGGGGCGAAGCTGGAAGTGGTGCCCGAACGCCTGCGCGGCGAAACGGCCCTGTTCGACATTGTCGACAAGAAGGGCGAGGTCATCGTACCGAACGGCAAGCGCATCACCGCACGCCACGTGAAACTGATCGGCGAAGCCGGACTGAAGGCCATGGAAGTGCCCGATGATTACCTCATCGGCAAGATCATCGCCAAGACCGTGGTGGACAAGGACAGCGGCGAAGTGCTGGCTGACGCCAACGCGGAAATCACCGAGGAGCTGCTGGAGCAGCTGCGCGACGCGGGCATCAAGAAGTTCGAGATCCTGTACGTGAACGATCTCGACCAGGGCCCGTACATCTCCAGCACCCTGAACATCGATACCACCACCAACGAACTCGAAGCGCTGGTGGAGATCTACCGCATGATGCGTCCGGGTGAGCCGCCGACCAAGGAAGCCGCCCAGAATCTGTTCAAGAACCTGTTCTTCACGGAAGACCGCTACGACCTGTCCTCCGTGGGCCGCATGAAGTTCAACCGCCGCGTGGGCCGCGAAGAGATCGAAGGCCCCGGCGTGCTGGACCGCGAGGACATCCTCGCCGTGCTGAAGGTGCTCATCGACATCCGCAACGGCAAGGGCACGGTGGACGACATCGACCACCTGGGCAACCGCCGCGTGCGTTCCGTCGGCGAAATGGCCGAGAACGTGTTCCGCGTGGGCGTGGTGCGTGTCGAACGCGCCGTACGCGAGCGCCTGAGCGTGGCCGAATCCGAGGGCCTGACGCCGCAGGAACTGATCAACGCCAAGCCCGTGGCCGCAGCCGTCAAGGAATTCTTCGGCTCCAGCCAGCTGAGCCAGTTCATGGACCAGAACAATCCGCTGTCCGAGGTCACGCACAAGCGACGCGTGTCCGCCCTGGGCCCGGGTGGTCTGACCCGCGAACGCGCCGGCTTCGAGGTGCGCGACGTGCACCCGACGCATTACGGCCGGGTTTGCCCGATCGAGACGCCGGAAGGCCCGAACATCGGCCTGATCAATTCCCTGGCCGTGTACGCGCGAACCAACGACTACGGCTTCCTCGAGACGCCGTACCGCAAGGTGGCCAACGGCAAGGTGACGGACGAGGTGGAATACCTGTCCGCCATCGTGGAAGGCGACTACGTGATCGCCCAGGCCAACGCCGAGCTGGACGAGGACGGCAAGTTCGTCGACGAGTTCATTCCCTGCCGCCACCTGGGCGAATTCACGCTCAAGGAGCCGTCGGAAGTGAGCTACATGGACGTGTCGCCGAAACAGATTGTTTCCGTGGCCGCGTCCCTCGTGCCGTTCCTCGAGCACGATGACGCCAACCGCGCCCTCATGGGTTCCAACATGCAGCGCCAGGCCGTGCCGACGCTGCGCGCCGACAAGCCCCTGGTGGGTGCGGGCATGGAGCGCGTGGTCGCCACCGACTCCGGCGTGACCGCGGTCGCCAAGCGCGGCGGCATCGTCGACCAGGTCGACGCGGGCCGTATCGTGGTGCGCGCCAACGAGGAAGAAGTGGAAGCCGGCGATCCGGGTGTGGACATCTACAACCTGGTGAAATACCAGCGTTCCAACCAGAACACCTGCATGAACCAGCGTCCGCTGGTGACCGTGGGCGACGTGGTGGAGAAGGACGACGTGCTGGCCGACGGCCCGAGCACGGACCTGGGTGAACTGGCCCTGGGCCAGAACATGCTGGTCGCCTTCATGCCCTGGAACGGCTACAACTTCGAGGACTCGATCCTCATCTCCGAGCGCGTGGTGCAGGAAGACCGCTTCACGACGATTCACATCGAGGAGCTGACCTGTGTCGCCCGCGATACGAAGCTCGGTTCCGAGGAAATCTCCGCGGACATCCCGAACGTCGGCGAGCACAACCTGAACAAGCTGGATCAGTCCGGCATCGTCTACATCGGCGCCGAGGTGAAGACCGGCGACATCCTGGTGGGCAAGGTCACGCCGAAGGGCGAGACCCAGCTGACCCCGGAAGAGAAGCTGCTGCGCGCGATCTTCGGTGAGAAGGCGTCCGACGTGAAGGACACCTCCCTGCGCGTGCCCTCGGGCATGGACGGCACGGTCATCGACGTGCAGGTATTCACCCGCGACGGCGTGGAAAAGGACGAGCGTGCCATCTCCATCGAACAGGAGCAGCTGCGCCAGGTTCGCAAGGACCTCGACGACCAGCGGGTCATCGTGGAAGGCGCGATCTTCCAGCGCCTGGCCAACGTCATCATCGGCAAGGTGGTGGAGAAGGGTCCGGGCCTGAAGAAGGGCCAGAAGGTCACCGAGTCCTACCTCGCGGACCTGGACCACGACGACTGGTTCAAGCTGGTCATGAAAGACGACAAGGCCAACGACCTGCTGGAAGAAATGGCTGACCAGGTCAAGGCCCAGCGCAAGGCCTTCGACGAACGCTTCGAAGAGAAGCGCGGCAAGATCACCCAGGGTGACGACCTCGCCCCGGGCGTGCTGAAGATGGTCAAGGTCTACCTGGCCGTCAAGCGCCGCATCCAGCCGGGTGACAAGATGGCCGGCCGTCACGGCAACAAGGGCGTGATCTCCATGATCGTGCCCACGGAAGACATGCCGTACATGGAAGACGGAACGCCCGTCGACATCTGCCTGAACCCGCTGGGCGTGCCGTCGCGCATGAACATCGGCCAGGTCCTCGAAACGCACCTGGGCTGGGCCGCTGCCGGCCTGGGGCTGCGCATTGGTGAGATGCTCGACCGCAAGGCCAAGACCGACGAGATCCGGGACTACCTGGATCAGATCTACAACAGCGACAAGGCGGGCCGGGTCAACATGAAGCAGTTCTCTGCCGGTGAGATCAAGACCATGGCGGAAAACCTGCGCGGTGGTGTGCCCATGGCCACCCCCGTGTTCGACGGCGCGCCGGAAAAGGAAATCAAGCGCCTGCTCGAGCTGGCGGACCTGCCGGCCAGCGGCCAGACCACGCTGTTCGACGGTCGCACCGGCGACCCGTTCGACCGGCCGGTCACCGTGGGCTACATGTACATGCTCAAGCTCAACCACCTGGTGGACGACAAGATGCATGCGCGCAGCACGGGACCCTACAGCCTCGTGACGCAGCAGCCCCTGGGCGGTAAGGCCCAGTTCGGCGGCCAGCGTTTCGGGGAGATGGAGGTCTGGGCCCTGGAAGCTTACGGTGCGGCCTACACGCTGCAGGAAATGCTCACGGTCAAGTCCGACGATGTCGGCGGCCGAAACCAGATGTACAAGAACATCGTCGATGGCAACCACGAGATGGCGGCAGGCATGCCGGAATCCTTCAACGTACTCGTGAAGGAAATCCGTTCTCTGGGAATCAACATCGAACTCGAAGAGTCCTGATCGGACAGGAGACGTCACAGTGAGAGACTTGCTTAATCTCTACAACCGCCAGCGCCAGCCGCTGGATTTCGACGCCATCAGCATTGGCCTGGCGCCGCCGGACCTGATCCGCTCCTGGTCCTTTGGCGAGGTCAAGAAGCCGGAGACGATCAACTACCGGACCTTCAAGCCTGAACGCGACGGCCTGTTCTGCGCGGCCATCTTCGGCCCCGTGAAGGACTACGAGTGCCTCTGCGGCAAGTACAAGCGCATGAAGCACCGCGGCGTGGTCTGCGAAAAATGCGGCACCGAGGTCACCCTGACCAAGGTGCGCCGCGAACGCATGGCCCACATCGAGCTGGCCAGCCCGGTGGCGCACATCTGGTTCCTGAAGTCGCTGCCCTCGCGCATCGGCCTCATGCTGGACATGACCCTGCGTGATATCGAGCGCATCCTGTACTTCGAGTCCTACGTGGTGCTCGATGCGGGCCTGACCGATCTCGAACGCGGTCAGCTGCTCACCGACGAGCAGTACCTCGATGCCGTGGAAACCTACGGCGACGAATTCGACGCCAAGATGGGCGCCGAGGCCATCTACGACCTGCTCAAGTCCATCGACCTGAAGGAAGAGATGAATCAGCTGCGCGAGGACATCGGCGCCACGCGTTCCGAGACCAAGCTCAAGCGCCTCTCCAAGCGCGTCAAGCTCGTGGAAGCGTTCCAGGAGTCCGGCAACCGTCCGGAGTACATGATCATGAACGTGCTGCCCGTGCTGCCGCCGGACCTGCGTCCGCTGGTGCCGCTCGATGGCGGCCGCTTCGCGACGTCCGATCTGAACGACCTGTACCGTCGCGTCATCAACCGCAACAACCGTCTGAAGCGGCTGCTGGAGCTGAACGCTCCCGACATCATCGTGCGCAACGAAAAGCGTATGCTGCAGGAATCGGTGGATGCGCTGCTGGACAACGGCCGTCGCGGTCGCGCCATCACCGGCACGAACCGCCGCCCGCTCAAATCCCTCGCGGACATGATCAAGGGCAAGCAGGGCCGCTTCCGCCAGAACCTCCTCGGCAAGCGCGTGGACTACTCCGGTCGTTCCGTGATCGTGGTGGGTCCGACGCTCATGCTGCACCAGTGTGGTCTGCCGAAGAAGATGGCCCTCGAACTGTTCAAGCCGTTCATCTTCTCCAAGCTGCAGCGCCGCGGCATGGCGGCCACCATCAAGGCCGCCAAGAAACTGGTGGAAGCGGAGAAGGCCGAAGTCTGGGATATCCTTTCCGAGGTCATCCGCGAGCACCCGGTGCTGCTGAACCGCGCCCCGACCCTGCACCGCCTCGGCATCCAGGCGTTCGAGCCCGTGCTCATCGAGGGCAAGGCCATCCAGCTGCATCCGCTGGTGTGCACCGCGTTCAACGCCGACTTCGACGGTGACCAGATGGCCGTGCACGTACCGCTGAGCATCGAAGCCCAGCTGGAAGCGCGCGCCCTGATGATGTCGTCCAACAACATCCTGTCCCCGGCCAACGGTGAACCGATCATCGTGCCGACGCAGGACGTGGTGCTGGGCCTGTACTACATGACCCGTGAACTGGCCGGTGCGCCGGGCGAGGGCATGTTTTTCGCCGACACGGCGGAAGTGCACCGTGCCTACGAGAACAAGGCCGTAGAGCTGCATGCCCGCATCAAGGTGCGCATCGACGAGGTGATCATCTCCGAGCACGGAGAGGAACGTCACGAGACGAACCTGATCGAGACCACCGTGGGCCGCGCCCTGCTGGCCGAGATCCGGCCCAAGGGCATGCCGTACCACATGATCAACAGGCCGCTGAAGAAGCGTCAGATTTCCGATCTGATCAACAGCTGCTACCGCCGCCTGGGCCTGAAAAAGACCGTGGTCTTCGCTGACCGTCTGATGTACACCGGCTTCCAGTACGCCACGGACGCCGGTGTCTCCATCGGCATCGACGACCTGACGATCCCGGACGAAAAAGCCGGCATCCTGGACAAGGCCGAAGACGAGGTGGTGGAGATCCAGAACCAGTACGCCTCGGGCCTGGTGACCGCCGGTGAGCGCTACAACAAGGTCGTGGACATCTGGTCGCGCACGAACGAGCAGGTGGCCAAGGCCATGATGCAGGCCATCGGCAAGGAAACGGTCAAGGTGGATGGCAAGGACGTGGAGCAGGACTCCATGAACTCCATCTTCATCATGGCCGACTCCGGCGCCCGTGGTTCCGCCGCGCAGATTCGCCAGCTGGCGGGCATGCGTGGCCTCATGGCCAAGCCGGACGGCTCCATCATCGAGACGCCCATCACGGCCAACTTCCGTGAAGGCCTGGACGTGCTGCAGTACTTCATCTCAACCCACGGCGCCCGCAAGGGCCTCGCGGACACGGCCCTGAAAACGGCCAACTCCGGTTACCTGACCCGTCGCCTCGTCGACGTGGCCCAGGACATGGTGGTGACGGAAGGCGACTGCGGCACGCACAACGGCGTGCTCATGCAGCCGATCGTGGAAGGCGGCGACGTGGTCGAAACCCTCGGCGAACGGGTGCTGGGTCGCGTGGTGGCCGAGGACGTACTCAAGCCGGGCACGGACGAGGTCGTCGTTGCGCGAAACACGCTGCTCGACGAGGCCCTGGTGCAGGAAATCGAGGACGCCGGCGTGGACCAGATCATGGTGCGCTCCACCATCACCTGTAACACGCGTTACGGTGTCTGCGCCATGTGCTACGGCCGAGACCTGGCCCGTGGCGACCTGGTCAACATGGGTGAGTCCGTCGGTGTCATCGCGGCCCAGTCCATTGGTGAGCCGGGTACGCAGCTGACCATGCGGACCTTCCACATCGGTGGCGCGGCTTCCCGTGCCGCCGCCGTGGACCACATCCAGGTCAAGTCCGGCGGCACCATCCGCCTGCACAACCTGAAGTCCGTGGAGAACGCGGAGAAGCAGCTGGTGGCGGTGTCCCGATCCGGTGAGATCTCGGTGATCGACGAACACGGCCGGGAGCGTGAGCGCTACAAGATTCCCTACGGCGCCGTGGTGAGCAAGCGCGACGGCGACACCGTCGACGCGGGAGGTCGCGTGGCCGACTGGGATCCGCACACGCACCCGATCATCACCGAGGTGGCGGGCAAGGTGAAGTTTGCCGACTTCATTGACGGCGTCACGGTCAACGAGACCACCGACGACATCACCGGCCTGACCAGCCTGGTCGTGACCGATCCGAAGCAGCGCGGCAGCGCCGGCAAGGATCTCCAGCCGAAGGTGACCCTCGTGGACGCCAAGGGCAAGGAGCTGACCATCGCCGGTACGGACATTCCGGCCCAGTACGTGCTGCTCCCGGGTTCCATCGTCAACATCAAGGACGGCCAGGAAGTGGGCGTGGGTGACGTCATCGCCCGCGTGCCGCAGGAGTCGTCCAAGACCCGTGACATCACCGGTGGTCTGCCGCGTGTCGCCGACCTGTTCGAGGCCCGCAAGCCGAAGGAGCCCGCCATCCTGGCCGGCAAGTCCGGCATCGTGAGCTTCGGCAAGGAGACCAAGGGCAAGGTACGCCTGGTGATCACCCCGACGGAAGAGGACGTCAAGAACGCCAAGGACCGTCCCATCGACGGCCGGGTGGACGATGACCAGCCGTACGAGGAGCTCATTCCGAAGTGGCGCCACGTCATCGTCTTCGAAGGCGAGCACGTGGACAAGGGCGAAACCGTGGTGGAAGGCGAACCCAACCCCCACGATATTCTGCGCCTGATGGGCGTGGAGGCCCTGGCCGACTACCTCGTGAAGGAGATCCAGGACGTGTACCGCCTCCAGGGTGTGGGCATCAACGACAAGCACATCGAGGTGATTATTCGCCAGATGCTCCGCAAGGCCGAGATCAAGGACTCCGGCAACACCAAGCTGCTGCGGTCCGAGCAACTGGACCTCGCGCGGGTGCTGGAAGAAAACGATTCGGTGGAACGCGACGGTGGCGAACCGGCACAGTACGAACGCGTGCTGCTCGGCATCACCAAGGCGTCCCTGGCCACCGAGTCCTTCATCTCCGCGGCCTCCTTCCAGGAGACCACGCGTGTGCTCACCGAGGCGGCCGTCCGCGGCACCACGGATCACCTGCGCGGCCTGAAGGAAAACGTGATCGTCGGTCGCCTGATCCCTGCCGGGACGGGTATGGCCTACCACTCGTCGCGCAAGCGCCAGCAGGACGAGGAGCCGGAGATCGATCTGGCGGCCCTCGCCGCTGCCGTGGCGGCCGAAGTCCCCGAAACCGAGGACGGCGAGGCCGAAGCGTCGGAGTAAGGCGATTCAGCGCAACAACGGAAAAGCCCGCCGATTGGCGGGCTTTTTTTTGAAAAAGAGGCGTGGAGATCGCCTTCAAAATTTCGCGATTGCGACTACCGAAGGCATCACACTAGGGCACAGGGATCCAGATGTAACGGCTGCAAAAACGAGCGCCCACCGGGACAGTTTGACCTTCCGGCCCCGTCTTTGGTGTAGACCATCCATCGCAAACCATCATCCAACCTCTGCTTGGCATCGGCGCTCCGGAGTTCCCGCAAAATGAACCCTCGCACATGCCGGGTCTGAAAGGTACGGTAACGCTACCGTTGTTATCCGTCGGCGGGGGTTCGTAAGCAGCGCAATCGCAAAAACTGGGCGATGCCACTATGAACACCCCGCCGGCAATGATTCCGCCCAAAACAGCGCCGTGTGGACCTCCATAAAGTAAACCAATTCCCCCACCCACTATTATTGCGCCGAAACCAGCCGCAATCTGTCTCCCACAAAGCTCAGAATCTGCTGTGCACCGTGGCGCGGGATCAGAGTTTGTTGTTGTGACGTATTTGCCCAGTGGATGCTGGATATGGGTCTCGATCATCTGAGTCGCGACATAATCTGCCCAAGCGTCCCGGAGATCCTCGAACTCGCGTTGCACCGAGTTAGTAGGATTACCCGCGCTTACCCAAGCGGTTTCATTCCAGCCCCCAGAAGGCTCCATTACGCTGGTGACTTGGCCGGTTCTGAGATTCTCAATACGGTACTGGCTATTGCTTATATAAGTCAGTTTAAAGTCGTCGCCCGGTGTGTAGAGAAACGCGGAATTGGAAGCATCAGATTTAGTCAGCAGTAATTCATGTCCGTTTTTGGTTACAAATCTCACTCGACGCAAGAGCCTTACACCGAACGAAAAAACCTCTTCTACAGCAATGTAACCAGCGGGGTCTGTGAATACGACATCATTTACTTCGATGACAGAATCATCGAAAGAGGGGTCTTGTGAATCGAAAGCTAATGCGTCAGAAACTAGCGTCGTTCCGATAAGCCAGCTAAAGGCGAAAATACAAATGGTCCTCATTGCTCCTCCTTGAGCGGTATTTGTGGATCTTGCAA
>JAZBOL010000029.1:0-4211 GCA_036351115.1 Lysobacterales bacterium
GACATGAACCGTGTGATGATGGCTATCCATATCGTTTTTCCTCGCCGCCACGACCCGCTGATACAGGAGGGTCGCGCCGATGGCGACCACGATCATTCCGGAAGCCAACGCCAGCCAGGGGGTCAGTTGCTCGGGGAGCAGGAACCGGGAGGCGAAGAGCGCGACGAGTCCCAAGGCCATGACCCCAAGGGTGTGGGTGGCGGTGACCGTGAGACCGAGATAGAGCGCGTGCAAGGGGGTGCCGCGCGAACCGATGAGATAGGCCCCCACGATGGCTTTGCCGTGTCCCGGCGTGAGCGCATGGGACGCACCCCATGCGGTTGCCGCCAGAAACGCCCCCGCCATCACGGGAAGACTGAGGCTCTCGCTCCTGACCAGGGCCGTGAGGCTCTCTTCCGTAGGCAGGCCGATGGCGCGAAGGCTGCCGATTCCACCGCCGAATAACCCACCGAGAAGATACACTCCCGCCAGGGCGGCCAATCCGCCCGCCAGACGCATGGTCGTCCGCACGCCGGTCGAGGTGCCCTGGGCGACCCAGGGCGCAATGAGGGCCATCAGGAGGAGACCGGTCAATCCCACGCCTGGGATGAATTTGAAGCCCACCCCGGCGTTAGCCATGTCCATACTGCTGCGCCAGCCCAGAATCAGACCGGTCATGGCGGCCCCAGCAATCACGGCCGCCAGGGGCAGATTGCGGAAAGTCGCCAGCAGTAGCCCGAGAACCACGATCAGCGCAAAATTGGCGGCCTGCGAAAGGCCTGGCGAAGCCAAGACGTCGCTGCCGAACCAGGTGCCGAGGATCAGGGCCGCGGGGAAGACGAGCAACGCCCAGCGCGCTCCCTGCAGACCCTGCCGGCCGGAAATAAGCCCCAGGACTACAGCCGGCAAAAAATGTTCGAAGGACGTCAGGGGGTGCAGCATGCCGGCGTAAAACTCGCCGACATCCTGGCTGACCAGATGAGCCCATGCGTTCGCGGGGCATCCGAACAGTGTGAAAACAACAAGCCACGCATGACGTTTCATAAGGCCTTGCCTATCGTGTATCCGTTTCCATTGCTTTGCCCGTGCCGCCTCAGACGAACATCATGACGGTCCGCTGAATGGTCCAATAGGCGCCGGAGATGCCCACCGCGTAGCCCGGTGCATATTCGACCCAGCGCGGCCAGCGAATCTGCAGCATGGCAAACGATTTCAGCAGCAGAAGGACCAGTGCCACAAAGCCGATCTGTCCGATCTCCACCCCCAGGTTGAACAGCAGCAGGGCCAGCGGAATTTCCGCCGCCGGCAGCCCCATGGCGGTCAACCCGCTGGCGAACCCGAAACCGTGGAGCAGGCCGAAAGCGAAGGCCACGATCCAGGGGTGCCGGATCGTGAAGCTGGTCTGGCCCCGCCATCGGCGGACGATTTCCGGCCCCAGAAACAGGATGCTCAACGCAATGGCCGCGCTGAGCGGTGCCACGGGGGCGTGGGCGTATCCCAGGGTGGCGATGGCCAGGGTGATGCTGTGGGCAACGGTGAAAGAAGTGATGGTTTTAAGGAGCATCCACCGATCGGCCACGATGAGCAGTAGACCGAGCACGAAGAGAAGATGGTCGATACCGAACAGGATGTGTTCGATGCCCAGGCGCAGGTACATTCGCGACCGCTGCCAGCCCGTGGTCCGGTTGCCGAGGGTCACCGACGGGTTGACCGGCTTGAGCAGGTGGCTCTCGAGGCGCCCGTCGGCATGGTGGACGCGGACGATGACGTCGGTGACGGTGGATGCGAGGCCGTCGATGGCCAGGGTCTTGCCCTGGATACCGTCTTTGCACAGCAGGGTGCCGCGCACGATGACGGCACCGGGGGTGACCTGCTGCCGGCCGGGTGTTGCCAAGCGGCATTCCGCGGGGATAATGGGGGCGATGTAAATCTCCGCCTCGCCCCCCGAGGGCTTTTTCCACAAGAAGTTGTATGTGCCCGGCCCGTTTTCGCGCAGTTCGAGAAATCCGGGCCGCAGTTCGTGGGCGGCAGCAATCCGGGCGACACCAAGCAGGGCCAGGACCGCCATCAGCAGAGGCAGCGATTTTCTCATGGCGACTCTCCGCTTACAGGCCCCGCCGCCGCATTGGCGGAGCCCATCTCGTCCCCACGCTGCTCAACCGTCACCTGGTAGCGCCTCAACATGGCTTCGTACATCGCGTTCAGGGCCTCTTTGCGCCGCGCGGCCAATAAATCCCGCTCCACCATCGGGCGCACCTCGATGAGGGGCGGCATACGGCTTTCCTTGCGCTCCGTTACGTAGACGAGGTGGAGGCCGTAGCCCGAAGCGATGGGGCCCGACCAGCGGCCCGGCTCCAGAGCAAGGATCTCATCGGCGAATGATCGGCCGAAAACCCGCGATACCTCGCCCACCCGCGTCAGATCCACCTTGTTGGGCAGCATCAGTGCATCCCCGGCCAGACTGTTATCCGCCGGCGGTCCAGCCGCCCGGAGATGTTCCAGGATCTTCCTCGCATCGTCTTGAATCGAATTTCCCCGTTTATCGGGGTTCAGGTACACCTGAAAAAACCCTATCTCCGGTTCGATGCGGAAATCCTCGGCGTGTGCGTCAAACCACCGCTCGAGCTCGGCGTCCGTGGGCGGCAGCGCGGTGACGGCGTCCTCCGCCAAGAACTCCAGCTTCTGGCGCAGCCGCCGGCGGATGATGGTGTCGTCCCGGTCGAGACCCATGGCCATGGCCTCGCGGGCGGCCATCTCCTCACGAACATGGTCGTCGATCAGACCCTTCAGTTCCTCCTCGGTGGGGGGACGCTGCCAGGTGCGGGTAAACCGGGCCACCATGGAATCGATCTGGCCTGGGGTGATGACGATGCGGTCGGTGCTCGGACCGCCCCCGCCCCAAAAGTGGAACCCCAGAAAAAGCAAGCCCCCGATGAGCAGAAAATGAACCAGCGGTTCGCGCAGCCACTTTGCGGTTCGATTTGATTTCCTGGAAGACTTATGGGTACCCATATGGTTCTCTCATCCGGTCTGCATCACTTTTTACGGGGTGTACCAGATGGGCGAGGTGTAGGCGCGCTCCTGGGTCTTGAGGGGGATCTCCGGCGAGAGATCGATGCCGAACTTCACCCGGTCGTAGGCGGGCCAGCGGGGCGTGGGGATCTCGATCACCCGGGCGTAGTAGAAGGCCCGAAGCACCGGGTCGAAGTCGGGGTCGGTCCACACCGTTCCGAGTTCGGTAGCGCCGATGGTGTTGGTCCAGCTCGGAATCGAGAGGTCCACGGTGTCGCCCACGGGCGGCAGCTTGCCGGCTGGATCCTTCTCTCGATCGCCCGACCAAACCACGTCGTAGACCTTCTCCCTGGGGTTGCCGTCGGCGTCGAGCCAACCCTTGACGATCTGGATCCGGTCGAGATTAGCGCCGATGGGGTCGCGAAGCGCGTAGACCAGGAAGGTCGGCGCCTTGCCTTCGGGTGCGCGATGGAGATCTCCACCCATGGGAACCCCCTTTGCGTACCCAATCTGCGCCAGGTCGCGCCGCCCGGCCTCGTCTTCGGTGAAATCGAAGCCGCCGAAAAAGCGCACCCGCATCCGAGGACCCGTGGTCCCGTAGACCTCGCGGCGCTCCATGGCGTCGAAGATGGCCCCCCGGGTGTTCTCGGTGGCCCACACCGCGGTGAGCCCGGCGGCGCTGTAGTAACCCCCGCCCGGCATCGTGATCCCGGCAGGGCTGGGCTTTCCGGCGTGCCCTGCCCGTTTGGCGCCCGGCTCGTAGGTGGTAAACTTGCCGAAGAAGTTGTCCTCGTCGATCGTGCTGAGCCCGGTGTGGGTGTCGGTCGCGCCCTCAAGGCCGAACTTGAAAGGGTTGACGCCGAGGTCGGCTTCCAGCTGAAGACCGCGCAGAAGCCCGGAACGGGCGTATTCGCCCGGCAGCATCTCCGGCGTCTTGGCCTGGCTGCCGTCGAGATTGCCGAAATCCCAGGTCTCGAAATCGGCGAACTCGTCTTCGGAGGACAACATGGGGTGGGTCTCGCCATCGCCCTTGTACTGGGTGATCTCGTAGAGTCGCTCCCACTTCTGGCG
Organism: Lysobacterales bacterium; assembly: GCA_036351115.1. Taxonomy (GTDB): domain Bacteria; phylum Pseudomonadota; class Gammaproteobacteria; order Xanthomonadales; family SZUA-36; genus Marinihelvus. The sequence goes on from JAZBOL010000029.1 coordinate 4,063, forward strand.
CTGCTCGGCGTATTCCCGGTCGTAGGGCTTGCCGTCGGCGAAGTCGTCTTGCAACGCGAACATCATGCCGTTGGAGAGATTCCCGTTGTGGGGGATGGCCGTGACGTCGCCGCCGGTCATCTTCTCGTAGTTTTCCATCCACGCCCAGA
>JAZBOL010000030.1:0-4897 GCA_036351115.1 Lysobacterales bacterium
CCCAGAGATGCCGTGCTTTCGGCAGGCGCAGGCGCCCTTGCCCTGCCAGCACCTTCAGGGTTTCCAGCAGCCGGTCCTGGAATTCGAAGTCGGACAGGTGCCCGGCGGTCAGGCGTCGGACGGCTTCCGCGAGCGTCTCCACCGGTACCCGCCGTCGTCGGCTGGCACCGAGCCCGGCCAGCACGGCATCACGCCAGGACGGGTTCATCGGTTTTCTCCACATTCAGTTCGGCGACCTCCAGCAGGTCGTAGGCCGTGTGGTCGATTTCGACCTTTTTGTTCCCCTTGCGGATCGCCACCCGCAATTCGAACAGGTCCAGGGATTCGCGATCGTTGATGCCGGTCAGGTAGACACATTGAATGCCCATGGCCCGGGCCACCTTTAGCTGAGCATCCAGAAAATCCGAGCGGTTGCAGACCCCCAGGGGGTTGTCCAGCACGAGAAACGCAGGGATACGGCCATCGGGATGGCTGTGTCGCTTTTTGCGCATGGAGATGAGCAGGGTGTAAAGCAGTACCGACGTGGTCAGCGCCTCGCCGCCCGACCCCAAGTCCTTGCCCACCGGCTCGTAGTTGCGACCGGTGTCGTCGCACTTGAGCAGACGGATGCCGAAAGTCTTTTTGCCCGTGGCAGCCCCCAGCAGCTGATAGAGCAGCTCCCCTCCCAGGCAGTTGCCCGCACGCGGATTGACTTCGGGCAGGCGGTCCTGCTGGATCAGCTCGTGGAGCCAGTTCTCCACCGACCGCCTGAAATCCTCGCCGTAGCGGATGAAATCCAGCCGGGTGCCGGCTCGCAGGATGCTTTGCCCGCCGTAGACGTAGACGTCCTCGGGCAGGCTCTGCTGGGCCGCGGTCTGCAGCTTCTGGTGATACTCCTTGGCGCGTGAAAGGAGCATGTCCACCAGGTTGTCCATGATCTGCTGCGATATCGACAGGTCGCTTTCGATGTTCTGGGCGATCGCTTCACAACGCCCGATCAGCTCCTCGGCCTGGGCGCCGAGGGATTCGGTATCGTGGCGCCTGAGCTCGTCGATCACTGCGGGCAGGTGGCTGCGGAAACGCTCGCCCTGCAGGTCGGCCTGGAGGCGTTCGAAGCCGTTGCCCATCCGGCGGCGGGCCGCGTCCACGACGCTGCGTTCCTTGTCACAGGCGGCCATGCGTTCACGCACCTGCGCCTGCAGGGTGCGCACCGCCGCGACGGTCGCGTCGACGGTCGGCGCGCCTGCGATGTCCGGCCAGTCCGTACGGGGGGAGTGTTGGTCCCACACCGGGGCGAAGGCCTGGGTCTCGGCCAGGCCGATCCGGGTCTCCTGACGCCAATCCGCGTGGGTTTTAAGTGCGGTCTGGAGTTCCCGGCAGCGAAGGCTCAGGCGCTCGTGCGTCTCGTCGTGGCGCTGCGCCTCACGCTGCAAACGGTGGATCACGCCGTCCAGATCCTGGTCGTCGAGGTCGTCCTCGAGAATATCCGGCCGGATGCCCCTGCGGCCGCGCTCGGACAGCTCATCGTTCAGTCGTTGAACATCCCGCTGCTGGTAGTCGATGCGCGATCGCAGCTCCCCGACCGTCCCCGTGTGGGCCGTGATGGCGCCGCCGACCGCTGTCCGGCGCTCCTCCCGGTCGGCCGCGCTCCGGGCGGCCCAGTCGCCGGCGATGGCTGCATCGAAGGCGTGCTCCCGGCGCAGGGTGTCGAGCCGGGATTCCCGCTGGGCGATGGTGTGATGCAGCGCCTCCAATTCCCTTTGCAGGCCGTCGATACCCAGTTCGTCGGCCTTGCGGCGCTGGCCTTCGCGGGCCTCCTCGACCAGCGTTTTCAGGGTTCGCAGGTCCATGGTCAGGGCCACGTCCCGGTCTTCATCGGAGAGGTCGCCGTTGTCGGGTTTGGCGACATCGCCGGCGCGATCGTCCAGCCCTTTCAGTTGAGCGCGCCGTTCCTGGTTGTCGCCCTGAAGGCGCGATTTCATTTCGCGGATCCGCTCAAGCGCCGTGCGTTCGGCGTCTATCCGGGCCGCCAGCGCGTCCCTGGCGGCAAGCATCTCCTCCGCGTCCCGCTTCCAGTTTTCGAGCTGCGCGTACTGCGCCAGCCAGTTCTCAACCTGCCGGCGGCGTTCGGCCAGCCCGGACACGTCGGCGGCCAGGGCCTGGAGGGACTGCTCCTGTTCGGCCTTGCGCTCCCTCAGGGTATCGGCAAGGGTTTCCGCATCCATGATTTTCACCGCCAATCCCGCCAGGCGCTGCTCCAGTTCCCGCACGCGCTCGGCCAGGCTGCCGACCGCGGCCGCATCCGCAAATTGTTCCCGATAGGCGTGCAGAACCCGGCTGTCGGCATCCATCTCCCGCAGTTCTCCGGTCTTTTCCGCGATCGCTTTTTCGATGGCATCATGCCGCTCGCGGAGGCGCGCAAGCGTCTTCTCCCGGTGATCTTTTGAATAGACGCCCGGGTCATCGGGACAGATCACGGTCTGTTCGATGGCCGTCAGCGCATTGGGCGCGCAGGGGGTGGAGACGACCACGGGCCGGTGGAGCCACCCGGGTACGGGCAGGTCCTGCAGCGCCTCGACGACCGCCTTGGTGGCGGCCATGATCCCGGTGAACCGCCCGGGATCACTTTCGATGAAGCGGGCGATCGCATCGGGCGATTCGTACAGGCCGGCCAGGTATTCGGGATACGCTTTCAATTCGCCGGGCGAGATCCCATTGGCATGGTAGTAAGCGATCAGCCGGCGGGTCTGGTCATCGGCGGTCAGGGTTTCGATGCCGGCCAGCCGTTCCATCTCCATTGTCAGGTCCAGGCGCTGACGCGCCTCGTTTTCAAGCCGGTCGCGGCTGCGGGCGATGGTATCGTCGAAGCGGGACACCAGCTCAGCGGACGTGGGTTCGAAGGCCAGCGCGCCGGCAACGCGTTGCAGGTGCGGGGACGCGAGCAGTTTCTCCCGCTGCCGCGCCTCGTCCGCCATGCGCGCATGTGCCTGCTCTACATGCACCTCCGTCTCCGACTGTTTCTTCTGGAGGGTGCGCCACCCCTTGTCATTGGTGCGAACCTCCTCTTCGAGGCCCGCCCGACGGCCACGGGCGGCTGTGATGCGCGCGTCCATGTCGGCGATCGCTTCGCTCAGGCGGTTCCGGGTGTCCTCAGGGCGTTCCCCCGGCTGCATGGGCAGGGCATTGCGGCTCTCTTCGGCCGCCCGGATGCGGGTGGTGTTGTCGAGGATCTTCTCTTCAAGGTCTGCATTCCGGACGACCAGGGCGTCCCGGCGATCCCCGGCGGCCTTCGCTTCGGATTCCAGCGCAGCGATTTGCGCTTCCCACTGACCGATCGCTTCCAGCAGGTCCTTCCGGTCCCCGTCGAGCCGGGCGTGGTACTGAAGGGCCAGGGTGTCGATGCGCTCGAGCATGGGTGAAAGCGTCTCGTCGGCCTGGAGCAGGGCGTCCCGCTTGATCTGGGCTTCGGCCCGGTTGCGGCGGATGTCGGCGATGACATCGGCGGCATTGAGCGCATTTTCTTCGCCTTTAAGCGCCTGAATCTCCTGTTCGGCCTGGTCGCGTTCCCGTTGGGTCTGCGCGATCTGCTGCCGGATCTGGAAACGCTGCACCGCCAGTACGTTGGCCCGGGCGGCCTCCCGTCGGGCCTGCGCCGCGAGGCGCTGCCCGTCGGCCTCTTTCATCGCGGGTTCGAGGATCTTCAGCTTACGTGCGGCCGCGTCGTCGGCCTGCTTCATCAGGTGGGCCGCCTCCCCGAGAACGGCCTGGGAAGCGGCCACGGCATCCCCGGCGTCGCGCCACGTGCGCGCCAGGAGGTCGAAATCCGCGATGCGCGCCTTCAGGTCCCGCGCCACGCCGAGCTGGGCGATCTTGCGGGGCCGGTCCTCCATCTTCTTCAGGGATTTGCCGATGGTGTCGCGCAGGGTGACGGCCGCGTCCATGTCGGCCACGCATCCCAGGAAAAAATTGAGGAACTCCGCCTCTGAACGAAACTTGAACGCATCCTTGATCCCGCCTTCGCTGCGCGCGAAGTCGATCTGGCGGTCGATCAGCCAGGGGTCCAGGCCCAGCCGGTCGAGGATGTCGGTCCACTCCTTCTGGCTGGTGGTATACTGGACATGCGGTGCGGTGAAATCCCGCACGGCCCGCCAAGGATGCTCCCGGTCCAGAAGGGGGTTCCATTTCTCCCGCAGCCGGTCAAAGAAATCAGGGGAATGGGCGATGAAGAAATGGCGGTCCACCTTGTCCTTCGCGCTGCGATGTCGGTAGAGGAGCTGGCCGAGAACCAGGTGCGCTTCCGGTGCGGCGTCGAACAGGGTGGGCGCGTCCAGGCTGGCCATGTCCAGCATCACCACGGCGGGACGGCCCGGAATCAGGTACTGCTCCATCGTCTTGTCACCGCTGGACTGAAGATGCTGGACGAAACGCCGCTGATCCGGGGAGAAGACGTTGAGAATGAACGACAGCACGGTGGTTTTGCAGGTGCCGTTGGCGGCGAAAAGCACGCCGTGATCGGCCTGGCCGCTCTCGCGTACGATCGGGACGAAGGCGTTGCGCAGCAGGTTCTCGCCGGCGGTGATGTCGCTGATGAAAATTTTACAGAGTCGATACATCGTCGTTCTCTCCCGGTGCAGCCAACGATTCGGTTTGCGCATGGTCGGCCAGAATGTCGCGGAACGCGTGGAAGGAGTAAACGATCCCCTCCCGCATGGAGGTCTGGTATGCCGGTGTGGGTCGGTACTCCACGTCGCCGGGGGTCTCCTCGAAGACGAGCAGGTAGCCGGTCTCCACAAGGTGCTCCAGAACCCGCTCGACCAGGTCGACCCATGAGTTGCCGGCGCCGGCGCGCAGCCGGTCCGGGTTGTCTTCGGGCAGTTCCCGCAGCCGCCGGGCCACGGTGCGCACCTGGGGGTGCAGG
>JAZBOL010000031.1:0-29468 GCA_036351115.1 Lysobacterales bacterium
CCAGATGAAGGTGTCGCTGATTGCTCCGATCGCCATGGAAGAAGGTCTGCGTTTCGCGATTCGTGAAGGCGGTCGTACCGTCGGCGCGGGCGTCGTCGCCAAGATCTTCGAGTAAAGACAAACAAAGCGAGTAGAGACAATGGCTGACCAACGAATCCGCATCCGGCTGAAGGCCTTCGATCACCGACTGATCGACCGTTCGGCCCAGGAAATCGTGGAGACGGCGAAGAGGACCGGCGCCCAGGTGCGCGGCCCCATCCCGCTGCCGACGCGTATCGAGCGGCACACGGTGCTGATCTCGCCGCACGTCAACAAGGACGCGCGTGACCAGTACGAGACCCGCACGCACAAGCGGCTGATGGACATCGTGGATCCCAACGACAAGACGGTGGATTCCCTGATGAAACTCGATCTCGCCGCGGGCGTTGACGTACAGATCAAGCTGTACTGATCCCGCTGGTACGACGAGGAGAGAGAACGATGGCGATTGGAATTATTGGACGCAAAGCCGGCATGACCCGGGTGTTCACCGAAGACGGTGCCAGCATCCCCGTGACGGTGATCGAGGCGACGCCGAACCGCGTCACCCAGGTCAAGAACGAAGACAGCGACGGCTACCGCGCCCTGCAGGTGACCACCGGCGCCAAGCGCACCAACCTGGTGAGCAAGCCGGCGGCAGGTCATTTCGCCAAGGCCGGTGTCGAAGCCGGCACGGGTCTGTGGGAGTTCCGCCTGGACGGTGAGGAGGGTAACGACCTCGAAGCCGGCGCGGAGCTCAACGTGGAACAGTTCGAAGCGGGCCAGATGGTCGACGTGACGGGCGTCAGCAAAGGGAAGGGTTTCGCCGGAACGGTGAAGCGCCACAACTTCCGCATGCAGGACGCGACGCACGGCAACTCCCTGTCGCACCGTGCGCCGGGCTCCATCGGCCAGTGCCAGACCCCGGGCCGCGTGTTCAAGGGCAAGAAGATGGCCGGACACATGGGTGACGAAACGGTCACCACGCAGAACCTGCAGGTGGTGCGGGTGGATGCCGAGCGCAACCTGCTGCTGGTCAAGGGTGCCGTCCCCGGCGCCGCCGGCGGCACGGTCACGGTTCGTCCGTCCGTCAAGACGCACTGAGGAACAAGACAATGAAATTGAATGTTGCAGGCGGCAAAGACATCCAGGTTTCGGAAGCCACGTTTGGGCGTGACTTTTCCGAAGCCCTGGTGCACCAGGTGGTGACCGCTTACCTGGCCGGCGCACGCGCCGGAACCAAGGCACAGAAAAACCGTTCCGCGGTCAGCGGGGGCGGCAAGAAACCCTGGCGCCAGAAGGGCACGGGCCGGGCACGTCACGGCACCATCCGCAGCCCGATCTGGGTCGGTGGTGGCCGGACGTTCGCTGCTGCGCCCCGGGATCACAGCCAGAAGGTCAACCGCAAGATGTACCGCGGCGCCCTGCAGGCGATCTTCTCGGAACTGGTCCGCAAGGATGCTCTCGTGGTCGTGGACGACCTCGCCATGGACGCCCCGAGCACCAAGGGCCTGCTGGCGAAGCTGGGCGAACTGGACATGGAGAAGGGTCTGCTGATCACCGCGGAGGTGGACGAGAACCTTTACCTGTCTTCGCGGAACATTCCGGGCCTGTACGTCGTCGACGTGGCCGGTATCGATCCGGTGAGCCTGGTGTCCGCGGACAAGGTCGTGGTCACCGTCGACGCGATCGCCAAGATCCAGGAGTGGCTGGGATGAACACTGAAAAACTCTACAACGTGTTGCTCGCTCCGCGGGTGACGGAAAAGACCGCGCGGGTCGGCGAACAGGGCAACCAGTACGTCTTCCGCGTGGCCACGGACGCCACGAAGGCGGATATCCGTGCCGCCGTCGAACACCTGTTCGACGTGAATGTCGAGTCCGTTCAGGTCACGAACGTGAAGGGCAAGACCAAGTCTTTCAAGCTCCGTCCGGGCAAGCGGGCAGACTGGAAGAAAGCTTACGTACGCGTCCAGGAAGGGCAGGTCATCGACCTCCTGGGCGACGCAGTTTAAGGACTGAGTGACATGGCTATTGTTAAGGCAAAACCGACATCACCAGGCCGCCGCGGCGTGGTGCGGGTGCGTCACGACCACCTGCACAAAGGCGCTCCGCATGCGGCCCTGCTGGAAAAGAAGAACAAGTCCGGCGGGCGCAACAACAACGGGCGCATCACGACGCGCCACATCGGCGGTGGGCACAAGCAGCACTACCGGGTGATCGACTTCAAGCGCGACAAGGACGGTATTCCCGGCAAGGTCGAGCGGATCGAGTACGACCCGAACCGTAGCGCCCACATCGCCCTGGTGCTGTACGCCGACGGCGAGCGTCGCTACATCATCGCGCCCAAGAGCCTGCGCTCCGGTGACCCGGTGATGAGCGGCCGCGAAGCCGCCATCAAGGCCGGCAATGCGCTGCCCCTGCGGAACATTCCCGTGGGTACGGTGGTGCATTGCGTCGAGCTCAAGCCGGGCAAGGGCGCCCAGCTGGCGCGCAGCGCCGGTGCGGCCGTGCAGCTGGTGGCCCGTGAAGGCCAGTACGCCACGCTGCGCCTGCGCTCCGGTGAGATGCGCAAGGTGCCGACGCGCTGCCGGGCGACCATCGGTGAAGTGTCCAACTCCGAGCACAACCTCGAGAAGCTGGGCAAGGCCGGTGCGAAACGCTGGCGCGGTGTGCGTCCGACGGTTCGTGGCGTGGCCATGAACCCGGTGGATCACCCGCACGGTGGTGGTGAAGGCAAAACCTCTGGCGGTCGTCACCCGGTGACGCCCTGGGGTCAGGCGACGAAGGGTCACAAGACCCGTAGCAACAAGCGCACGGACAAGTACATCGTCCGCAAGCGCTCTGGCAAGTAACGGGACGGAACGATGCCGAGATCAATCAAGAAAGGCCCTTTTATCGATCATCACCTGCAGACCAAGGTGGAGAACGCGCTGGAAACCAACAACAAGCGCCCGATCCGCACCTGGTCCCGCCGGTCCATGATTACCCCGGAAATGGTGGGGCTGACGATTGCCGTGCACAACGGCCGCCAGCACGTGCCCATCCTGGTCAACGAGCAGATGATCGGGCACAAGCTGGGCGAATTCGCCGCCACCCGCACGTTCAAAGGTCACTCCGGTGACCGGAAGACCAAGTAAGGACGCAGAGCCATGCAGGTAACCGCGAAATTGAATGGCGCCCGCATTTCCGCGCAGAAAGTCCGTCTCGTGGCGGACCAGGTGCGCGGCATGCCGGTGGAACAGGCTGAACAGCTGCTGGCCTTCAGCCCCAAGAAGGCTGCGCACATCGTCAAGAAAGTGCTGCTGTCCGCCATCGCCAACGCCGAACACAACGAAGGCGCTGACATCGACGAGCTGAAAATCTCCCGGATCACGGTGGATGAAGGCCCGACCATGAAGCGTGGCCGTGCCCGGGCCAAGGGCCGCGGCACCCGGATTTTGAAGCGCACCAGTCACATCACCGTGACGGTCGCGGACAGCGAATAACAGGACCAGGAAAAGACTATGGGTCAGAAGGTACATCCGACAGGCATCCGCCTTGGCATCGCCAAGGACTGGAATTCGACCTGGTACGCCGAAAAGGGCGAGTACGCCGAGCAGCTGCGTTCCGATCTCGAGGTGCGTGACTACCTCCGCGATCGCCTGAAGCAGGCCGCGGTGAGCCGCATCCAGATCGAGCGTCCGGCCAAGTCCGCCCGCATCACGATTCACACGGCACGTCCGGGCATCGTGATCGGCAAGAAGGGTGAGGACATCGAGAAGCTGCGTCGTGACGTGAGCCGCCTCATGGGCGTGCCCACGCACATCACGGTCGCGGAAATCCGCAAGCCGGAACTGGACGCGCAGCTCGTGGCCGAGGGCATTGCCCAGCAGCTCGAGCGACGCATCATGTTCCGCCGCGCCATGAAACGCGCCGTGGGTAATTCCATGCGTCTCGGTGCCCTGGGTATCAAGGTGCAGGTGTCCGGCCGCCTGAACGGCGCCGACATCGCGCGAACGGAGTGGTACCGGGAAGGCCAGGTGCCCCTGCACACGCTGCGTGCCGACGTGGACTACGGTTTCGTGGAAGCCGAGACCACCTACGGCGTGCTCGGTGTAAAGGTCTGGATCTACAAGGGTGAGGTCTTCGACCTGCACGCCCAACAGCAGAGCCAGAACCAGGACGGCAAGCGCGCTCCGAAGAGCGCCAGCTAGGAGTAGACAGCCATGCTGCAGCCAAAACGAACCAAATTCAGAAAGACGCAGAAGGGCCGGAACCGCGGCCTGGCGCAGGTCAACAACCGCGTCAGCTTCGGTGAATACGGCCTGAAGGCGACGACCCGCGGTTTCGTGACCGCGCGTCAGATCGAAGCAGCCCGTCGTGCGATCACGCGCTACGTTAAGCGCGGCGGCAAATTGTGGATCCGCGTGTTCCCGGACAAGCCCATTACGAAAAAGCCCGTCGAAGTGCGTATGGGTAAGGGCAAGGGCAACGTGGAATATTGGGTGGCCCCGATCCAGCCCGGCCGTGTCCTGTACGAAATCCAGGGCGTGACCGAGGAACAGGCTCGCGAGGCGTTTCGCCTGGCGTCCGCCAAGCTGGCCGTCAAGACCACCTTCGTGACCCGGTCGGTGATGTGATGAACGCCAACGAATTGAGAGCAAAGTCAGACGCGGAGCTGCGTGAGGAACTCACCGGGCTGCTGCGTGAACAGTTCAACCTCAGGATGCAGAAGGGCACGGGCCAGTTGGGACAGCCCAGCGAACTGCGCCGGGTGCGCCGTGACATCGCGCGTGTCCAGACCGTCCTGAACGAGAAAGCGAAGGAAGGTAGCCAGGCATGAGCACCGCAACGGAATCCGTGAAACGCAGCCAGATTGGCCGCGTCGTCAGCGACAAGATGGACAAGACCGTCACCGTGTTGCTGGAACGCCAGGTCAAGCATGCCCTGTACGGCAAATACATCAAGCGCTCCACCAAGGTGAAAGCGCATGACGAGGAAAACACCGCCGCCGAAGGCGACACGGTCCGGATCGAAGAGTGCCGCCCGCTCTCCAAGTCGAAGAGCTGGCGTGTGGTCGAGGTCGTGGAGCGTGCGGTCTAGGTCGCCGGCTTAAGTCGAGGATAGAACAATGATTCAGATGCAGAGCATGCTCTCCGCAGCCGACAACAGCGGCGCCCGCCAGGTGCAGTGCATCAAGGTGCTCGGCGGCTCCAAGCGGCGTTACGCCCAGATCGGCGACGTGATCAAGGTCACCGTGAAGGATGCGATCCCGCGGGGAAAGGTCAAGAAGGGCGAGGTCTACAACGCGCTGGTGGTGCGGACGCGCCACGGTGTGCGTCGCCCGGACGGCTCCAAAATCCGCTTTGACGGCAATGCAGCAGTGCTGCTGAACCAGAAGCTCGAGCCCGTCGGTACCCGTATCTTCGGCCCGGTCACCCGCGAACTGCGCGGTGAGCGGTTCATGAAGATCGTGTCCCTGGCGCCCGAAGTGCTTTGAGCGGGAGACGGAACGATGAAACGCATTAAGAAAGGCGACGAGGTAATCGTCACCACCGGGCGCAGCAAAGGCCAGAAGGGCCAGGTGCTGCGCGTGATGGACAACCGCCTGCTGGTGGAAAACGTGAATATGGTCAAGAAGCACATGCGCCCGGACCCCAATCGGGGGACGCAGGGCGGCATCATCGAACGCGAAAGCCCGATCGATGCTTCCAACGTGGCGCTGTACAACCCGGCGACCGGTAAGGGTGACCGCGTTGGCTTCAAGACGCTGGAAGATGGCAGCAAGGTGCGGATTTTCCGCTCCACCGGCGAGGCCGTCGACATTTAAGGCGTTGACCGGGCGCTTCTTTCACCGCTTTGCGGTGAAAACCGCCCCCGGTCAACAACATGGATTGATTTGCTCTGGCGCCTTGGGCGCCAACCGCAAAAAAAGATGAGGTAGGCCCCATGGCCCGTTTGCAGCAGTACTACAAAGAGACCGTGGTTCCCAAGCTCCAGGAGGAGTTGGGTATCGACAACGTGATGGCTGTGCCGCAGATCACCAAGATCACGCTGAACATGGGCGTGGGTGAGGCGACCACCGACAAGAAGGTCATGGAAAAAGCCGTGGCCGACCTGGCGGCGATCACCGGTCAGGCGCCGATCGTGACGAAGGCACGCAAATCCGTGGCCTCCTTCAAGATCCGCGATGGCTGGCCGATCGGCTGCAAGGTGACGCTGCGTCGCGAGCGCATGTACGAGTTTCTCGATCGCCTGGTGAACGTGGCGATTCCGCGGGTGCGCGACTTCCGGGGCCTGAACCCGAAGTCCTTCGATGGCCGCGGCAACTATTCCATGGGCGTGAAGGAGCAGATTGTCTTCCCGGAAATCGATTTCGACCAGGTCGACGCGATTCGGGGCATGGACATCACCATTACGACCACGGCTAAGGACGACGTGGAAGGTCGGGCGCTGTTGAACGCCTTCTCCTTCCCGTTCAAAGACAAGTAAACAGGACACCGAACGATGGCCAAGAAGAGCATGATCAACCGCGAAAAGCGGCGCGAGAAACTGGCGAAAAAGTACGCCAACAAGCGGGCGGAACTGAAAGCCGTGATCGCGGACCCGGACGTGGGTTTCGAGGAAAAGCAGGCGGCCATGTTCGCCCTGCAGAAACTGCCGCGCGACTCCAGCCCGGCGCGCCGGCGTAACCGCTGTGCGCTGTCCGGCCGTCCGCGTGGTTTCTACCGTAAATTCGGCCTGGGCCGAAACAAGCTCCGCGAAGCAGCCATGCGCGGTGACGTGCCGGGCCTTCGCAAGGCCAGCTGGTAAGCCGGGCCCCGACGGGACCCGGTACCGAACGACTGAGACAGGACCAAAGCAATGAGCATGAGTGACCCGATTGCGGACATGTTGACCCGGATCCGCAACGCGCAGGCGACCAACAAGGTCAGCGTGACCATGCCGTCTTCCAAGGTGAAGGTGGGCATCGCCAACGTGCTGAAGGAAGAAGGCTTCATCAACGATGTGGAAGTGCTGCCGAACGACGGCAAGCCGCAGCTGAAAGTGACCCTGCGTTACTTCGAAGGCAAGGGCGTCATCGACGTGGTTAAGCGCGTGAGCCGTCCCGGCCTGCGCCAGTACCGCGGCAAGGACGACCTGCCGCGCATCTTCGACGGCCTGGGTGTCGCCATCGTGAGCACGTCGCAGGGCATCATGACCGATGCGTCGGCCCGGCAGGCGGGACAGGGCGGCGAAGTCCTGTGCATCGTCGCCTAAGCAGGAGATAAGACAATGTCACGTATCGCAAATGCCCCAATCGCGATCCCGCAGGGCGTCGATGTGAACATCGGCGACTCCGCGGTGAGCGTCAAGGGCCCCAAGGGCAACCTGGAAATGAACCTGCATCCGGCCGTGGGCTTCGCCCTGGAAGACGGTCAGTGCAGCGTGCAGTGGAAGGAAGACAAGGACGTGGCCATGGCGGGCACGTTCCGGGCGCTTCTCGACAACATGGTGACCGGCGTCAGCGAAGGCTTCGAAAAACGCCTGGTGCTGAACGGCGTGGGCTACCGTGCCCAGGCCCAGGGCGCCAAGCTGAACCTGCAGCTGGGTTTCTCGCACGACATCGACTACGCGGTGCCCGAAGGGGTGTCCGTGGAAACGCCGAGCCAGACGGAGATCGTGGTGAAGGGCTGCGACAAGCAGCAGGTGGGCCAGGTGGCCTCCGAGATCCGCGCCTTCCGTCCGCCGGAGCCGTACAAGGGCAAGGGCGTCCGCTACGCGGATGAGCGCATTGTCCGTAAAGAGGCCAAGAAGGCTTAAGCCTTCAGGTCACGAGGTAGGAACAGATGAACAAGAAGACTTCGAGACTTCGCCGCGCCAGGAAGAACCGCGCGCGCATCGCTCGCTCGGGCATGCCCCGGCTGACCGTGCACCGCAGTGGCCAGCACATCTACGCGCAGGTCATCAACGCGGATCGCGTCGTGGCTGCGGCGTCCACCGTGCAGAAGGACCTGCGCAAGGGTCTGGACAGCACGAGCAACATGGCGGCTGCCGCTGCCGTGGGCAAAGCCGTGGCCGAGAAGGCCGTGGCGGCCGGCGTGGAAGAGGTGGCCTTCGATCGCAGCGGCTTCAAGTACCACGGCCGCGTCAAGCAACTGGCCGAAGCAGCCCGCGAAGGCGGCCTCAAATTCTGATCCCGGAAAACAAGATCATTTAGGACGACGAACCCATGTCAAATTACGACAGAGACCAAGGCGACGGCATGCTCGAGAAACTCGTGGCCGTCAACCGCGTGGCCAAGGTGGTCAAGGGCGGCCGCATTTTCGGCTTCACCGCGCTGAGCGTGGTGGGCGACGGCAACGGCAAGGTCGGCTTCGGCTACGGCAAGGCCCGTGAAGTGCCGGTCGCCATCCAGAAGTCCATGGAAAAAGCCCGCGCCAACATGGTGACCATTCCCCTGAATGGCGGCACGCTGTGGCACCCGGTCAAGGCGACCCACTGCGGATCCAAGGTGTACATGCAGCCGGCCTCAGAAGGTACGGGCGTGATCGCCGGTGGCGCCATGCGCGCGGTGCTGGAAGCCGTGGGCGTGCACAACGTGCTGGCCAAGAGCCTGGGCTCCAACGCGCCGGTGAACCTCGTTCGTGCGACGATCAAGGGCCTGCAGCAGATGTACAGCCCGGAATCCATCGCGGCCAAGCGCGGCAAGTCCGTGGACGAAATCAAGGCGAACCTGGGATAAGACCATGGCCCCGAAAAAAGACAGCAAAGAGACCATCAAAGTCACGCTGGTGCGTTCCCCCATCGGGAGTCAGCCCAAGCATCGCGAAACCGTTCGCGGCCTGGGTCTGAAGCGCATGCACCAGACCGTGGAACTGGAAGACACGCCATCCGTGCGCGGCATGGTGAACAAGATCAATTACCTGGTACGAGTGGAAGAGGCCTGATCGGGCGTCGACTGCGAACCTGAACATAGGAAAGTACGACAATGAAACTGAATGATCTTCGCCCCGCCGAGGGCAGCAAGAAAGCGCGCAAGCGCGTCGGCCGTGGTATCGGTTCCGGTTCCGGCAAAACCGCCGGCCGGGGTCACAAGGGCCAGAAATCACGCTCCGGTGGTTTTCACAAGGTGGGCTTCGAGGGCGGCCAGATGCCGCTGCAGCGTCGCCTGCCCAAGCGTGGCTTCGCTTCTCGCCTGGCGCGTTACAGCGCCGAGGTGCGCCTCTATCAGCTCGCTTCCGTCAAGGAAGAGGTGATCGACCTGGACGTGCTGAAGGCTGCCGGTGTGGTGTCCCGGGACGCGAAGAAGGCGAAGGTCATCAATACCGGTGAAATCGACCGGGCCATCACCCTGCGCGGCGTCGGCGCCACCAAGGGCGCCCAGGCAGCCATCGAGGCGGCCGGAGGCAAGGTCGAGTAATGGCACGTTCCCCTTCACAAATGGCGGACACGCTGGGTGGCATCGGCAAACTGACCGAGCTCCGCCAGCGCCTGCTGTTCGTGCTGGTGGCGCTGATCATTTACCGGATCGGCACCTTCATTCCCGTGCCCGGGGTAAATCCCCAGGCGCTGCTGAGCTTCATGGATTCTCAGCAGGGCACCATCGTGGACGTGTTCAACCTGTTCACGGGTGGCGCGCTGGAGCGCTTCAGCCTGTTCGCCCTGGGGGTCATGCCCTATATCTCGGCCAGCATCATCATGCAGTTGCTGTCGAGTGCGGTACCTCAGCTTCAGGCATTGAAGAAGGAAGGGTCGAGCGGGCGCCAGAAGATCACCCAGTACACGCGATATTTCACCGTGGTGCTGGCCATGTTCCAGGCCGGTGGTATTGCCATCGCGCTGCAGGGGCAGGGCAACGTGGTCTACGCGCCGGGCTTCGGCTTCCTGTTTACGGCGGTCGTGACGCTGACGGCGGGAACGCTGTTTCTCATGTGGCTGGGTGAGCAGATCACCGAGCGCGGCGTGGGCAACGGCATCTCGCTGATCATCTTCGCGGGCATCGTGGCCGGGCTGCCGCGTGCCATCGCAGGCACGCTCGAACTGGTGAACACGGGTCAGCTGGGCATTCCCTCGGCGATCTTCATCGGCGCCTTCGTGCTGGCGGTGATCTACTTCATCGTGAAGGTCGAGCGCGGGCAGCGCCGCATCACCGTGAATTACGCGCAGCGCCAGGGCCGGGTCGCCTACCAGAACCAGCAGACGCATCTGCCGCTGAAGCTGAACATGTCCGGTGTGATTCCGGCCATCTTCGCCTCCAGCATCGTGATCTTTCCGTCCACGCTGGCCACCTGGTTCAGTACGACGGAAGAACTGTCGTTCATGACGGACGTGGCCGCTTCCCTGACGCCGGGGAACCTGCCGTACACCATCGTGTTCGGTGCGCTGATCATCTTTTTCTGCTTTTTCTACACCGCGATTGTGTTCAACGCGAAGGAGACGGCGGACAACCTGAAGCGGAGTGGGGCCTTCATCCCCGGTATTCGCCCGGGCCGTCAGACGGCGGACTACATCGACACGGTGCTCACGCGCCTGACCATGGTGGGTTCCGTTTACCTGGTTGCCGTGTGTCTGCTGCCGGACATCCTGCAGGTGGTGTGGAACGTGCCGTTCTACTTCGGGGGCACCTCGGTGCTGATCGTCGTGGTGGTGATCATGGACTTCATTGCGCAGGTCCAGGCGCACCTGGTGTCGCACAAGTACGACAACCTGATGAAGAAGGCCAACATGAAGTCCTATGGCCGCTCGGGTGTGGTCAAACGATAACTGAACATCCTGGCGTCGTCCCCGCGGAGACGCCGGGGCAACGCGGAACGAGTGAGGAGAGCTGCCATGAAAGTGCAAGCTTCAGTCAAGAAAATTTGCCGGAACTGCAAGATCGTGCGTCGCGGAGGCGTGGTGTACGTGATCTGCACCGACAAGAAACACAAGCAGCGCCAGGGTTGATCAGGGCTGATCGAGGCTGATCAGCACCTGGGAATGCCCGCTGCGGCAAGGATTTACAGGATTTGCCGCTTTTAACGGCAGCAAAAATTAGCTACAATGGACCGTTTGACCCACCAACTTTCTTGGGGCGGTCCCGAACTTTGAGCAGGAGTACGTGATATGGCTCGCATCGCGGGTGTCAACTTGCCGATCCAGAAACATACCTGGGTGGCTTTGACTCACATTTACGGTATCGGTCGCACGCGCGCCATGCAGATTTGCGAGGCAGCGAACGTGGAACCGTCTACGAAGATCCGGGACCTGACGGAACCGGAAGTGGAGAACGTGCGCGCTGCGGTTTCCCAGTTCAACGTCGAGGGTGACCTGCGCCGCGAAGTGGCCATGAACATCAAGCGACTGATGGACCTGGGTTGCTACCGCGGTCTGCGTCATCGCCGTGGTCTGCCCGTGCGCGGGCAGCGGACCAAGACGAATGCCCGGACCCGCAAGGGCCCGCGTCGTCCCATCAAGCGCTAAGCGTCAGGACGGATACAGACAATGGCTAAGCCCAACAAAGGCAAGAAGAAGGTCAAACGCACCGTGGTGGACGGCATCGCCCACATCCATGCGTCCTTCAACAACACCATCATTACCCTCAGCGACCGTCAGGGGAACGTGCTTTCCTGGGCCACTTCCGGTGGCGCTGGTTTCCGCGGTTCCCGCAAGAGCACGCCTTTCGCCGCCCAGGTGGCCGCGGATACGGCGGGTCGCAATGCACAGGAGTACGGCCTGAAGAACCTGGAAGTCCGGGTGAAAGGTCCGGGCCCGGGTCGCGAATCTTCCGTTCGCGCCCTGCATTCGCTGGGTTACAAGATCACCAACATCGTGGACGTGACGCCGATCCCGCACAACGGGTGTCGTCCGCCGAAAAAGCGCCGCGTCTAGGAGCAGAACCATGGCACGATACACAGGACCGACCTGCAAGCTCGCTCGCCGCGAAGGCACGGACTTAGGGCTGAAGAGCCCGGCCCGTGGCCTCGAGTCGAAGTGCAAACTGCAGCAGCCCCCGGGGCAGCACGGCGCAGGCCGCCGTCAGCGCCTTTCCGACTATGCGCTGCAGCTGCGTGAAAAGCAGAAGGTGCGCCGCATGTACGGCGTGCTGGAAAAGCAGTTCCGCAACTACTACAAGAAAGCCGCCAGCCAGAAGGGCTCAACGGGTGACAACCTGCTGGCCCTGCTCGAAGGCCGTCTTGACAACGTGGTTTACCGCATGGGCTTCGCCGTGACGCGCGCCCAGGCCCGCCAGCTGGTCTCCCACAAGTCCATCCTGGTGAACGGCAGCAAGGTGAACATTCCCTCCTACCAGGTTCAGATCGGCGACAAGATCGGTCTGACGCCCAAGGGCAAGGAGCAGCTGCGTGTCAAGGAAGCCATTTCCCTGAGCAACGAGCTCGGCCTGGTGGCGACCTGGTGCGAAGTCGACGGCGAAAAGGCCGAGGGCGAATTCAAACGCCGTCCGGACCGTGATGAGCTGCCGGCCGAGATCAACGAGCAGCTGATCGTCGAGCTTTACTCCAAGTAAGGCACCGCCTGACCCTGAAGTCCCGGCCCCGCGGCCGGGACCTCGAACAGAATTGACCTGCGAGGTACTCATCCCATGATGGATGCGATTGAAAACATGTTGAAACCCAAAGCGGTTGGTGTGGATGAAATCACGCCGAACCGCGCCCGGATCGCCCTCGAACCTCTCGAGCGCGGCTTCGGTCACACGCTGGGCAACGCCCTGCGCCGTGTGCTGCTGTCCTCCATTCCGGGTTGCGCCATCGTCGAAGTTGAAATCGACGGCGTGCTGCACGAGTACACGGCCGTTGAGGGTCTGCAGGAAGACATCATCGAGGTGCTGCTGAACCTCAAGGGCGTGGCCCTGGTCATGCACGAGCGCGACGAGGCGACCCTGACCCTGAGCAAGTCCGGCACGGGACCGGTCACGGCCGGCGACATCACCGTTGACCACACGGTCGAGGTGGTCAACCCGGATCACGTGATCTGCAACCTGACCAAGGACGGCAGCATCAACATGCAGCTGAAGGTCGTCCGCGGCGTTGGTTACCAGCCTGCCAACCAGCTGACCATCGGCGACCAGGAAAGCCGGCCCATTGGACGTCTGCAGCTGGATGCCTCCTTCTGCCCGGTCCGCCGCGTGTCCTACAGCGTGGAAGCGGCCCGAGTGGAACAGCGCACCAACCTCGACAAGCTCATCCTGGACATCGAGACCAACGGCACCGTGGATTGCGAAGGCGCCGTCAAGCTGGCCGCCAACATCCTGGCCGATCAGCTGTCCGTGTTCGTTGAATTCAAGCCGGGGCCCCAGGCGGCCGCGGAAGAGAAATCCCAGGACATCGATCCGGTGCTGCTGCGCCCCATCGACGACCTGGAACTGACCGTGCGTTCCGCCAACTGCCTGAAAGCGGAGAGCATTCTGTACATCGGCGACCTGGTGCAGCGCACCGAGGTCGAACTGCTCAAGACGCCGAACCTGGGCAAGAAGTCCCTGACCGAGATCAAGGACGTCCTGGCCCAGCACGAGCTGTCCCTGGGCATGAAACTGGAAAACTGGCCGCCGGCCGCCCTGGCAACCGCCTGAGCGACCCGCAACCATAACGACTAGGAAACGATCATGCGTCACCAGAAATCCGGCCGTAAGCTGAACCGGAACTCATCGCACCGCAAGGCGATGTTCCGCAACATGGCCAACAGCCTGTTCAAGCACGAAATGATCAAGACGACCCTGCCCAAGGCGAAGGAACTTCGCCGCGTGGCCGAGCCGCTGATCACCCTGGCGAAGGAAGACAGCGTGGCGCATCGCCGCACCGCCTTCGACCGCCTGCGCGACAAGGAAAGCGTCGGCAAGCTCTTCAACGAGCTGGGCCCGCGCTACCAGGAACGTCCCGGCGGCTACCTGCGCATCCTCAAGTGCGGCCACCGTGCCGGCGACAACGCCACCATGGCCTACGTCGAGCTGGTGGACCGTCCGCGCGCGGACGAGGACGTGGCTGACGCCTGAAGCTGACGCTGGCGCTTTGCCGGCGCGCAAGCTACCCGGAAACCCGGCTTTCGAGCCGGGTTTTTTTTTGGGGCAGATTTATTGGCCCCGATCCGACCGAGGTCAGCCAATCGGCGGCGGGATTACGCTATGCTTTGCGTTTTCCCAACCCCAATCGGAACCGCATTCCCATGAATTGCCCCAGTTACGTCCAGCACGAACGCGCGAAGACCTGGGTCGCCGAGATGGCCGACCTGCTCAAACCGGACCAGGTGGTCTGGTGTGACGGCACCGAGGAGGAGTACGACGCGATGTGCCAGGCCCTCGTGGAGGCCGGCACCTTCATTCCCCTGAACCCCGAAAAACGCCCGAATTCCTTCCTGGCTCGCTCCGATCCCAGCGACGTCGCGCGTGTCGAGGACCGCACCTTCATCTGCAGCCTGAACAAGGGCGATGCGGGCCCGACCAACAACTGGATGCACCCCCAGGAAATGAAGGCCGTTCTGAACGACGTCATGGACGGCGCCATGAAGGGCCGTACGATGTACGTGATCCCCTTCAGCATGGGACCGCTCGGGTCGGATATTGCCCAGATCGGCATCGAGATCACCGACTCGCCCTACGTCGTGGTCAACATGAAGATCATGACGCGCATGGGTAAGGCCGTCTGGGACGTGCTCGGCGAGGATGGCGCCTTCGTGCCCTGCGTCCACACCATCGGTGCGCCGCTGGAGCCTGGCGAGAAAGACGTACCCTGGCCCTGCAATCCGGACGTGAAATACATCGTTCATTTCCCGGAAGAGCGCTCCATCTGGTCCTACGGTTCCGGCTACGGCGGGAACGCGCTGCTTGGCAAGAAATGCCTGGCGTTGCGCATCGCCTCCACCATGGCCCGGGACGAGGGCTGGCTGGCGGAGCACATGCTCATCATGGGCGTGGAAGAACCCGGTGGTGACAAGACCTATGTCGCGGCCGCCTTTCCCAGTGCCTGCGGCAAGACCAATTTCGCCATGATCATCCCGCCCAAGGCGTTCCAGGAGAAGGGCTGGAAGATCACGACGGTCGGCGACGACATCGCCTGGATCAAGCCGGGTGAGGACGGCAAGCTCTACGCCATCAATCCGGAAGCGGGGTACTTTGGCGTGGCCCCGGGCACGTCCTATGTATCCAATCCGAGCGCCATGGAGACGATCACGGAGAACTGCATCTTCACCAACGTGGCCCTGACCGATGAGGGCGACGTCTGGTGGGAAGGCATGGACGGTGATCCGCCCGCGCATGCCATTGACTGGCGCGGCAACGACTGGACGCCGGACAGCGAGACGCCGGCGGCGCATCCTAATGCCCGTTTCACGGCGCCGGCAAGCCAGAATCCGGTCGCTGATCCCCATTGGGAGGATCCGAAGGGCGTTCCGATCAAGGCCTTCATTTTCGGTGGGCGTCGATCCAACACCATTCCCCTGGTCTTCCAGGCCTTCAACTGGTCCTACGGTGTCTACCTCGCAGCGACCATGGGCTCGGAGATGACTGCCGCGGCCTTCGGCAAGGTCGGTGTCGTGCGGCGCGACCCCTTCGCCATGTTGCCCTTCGCCGGCTATCACATGGCGGATTACTTCAATCACTGGCTCAACTTCGGCCGAAACATCCCTGACGCGCCCCGCATCTTCGGGGTCAACTGGTTCCGCCGGGATGAGAACGGCAAGTTCGTCTGGCCGGGCTTCGGCGAGAACATGCGTATTCTCGAGTGGATCGTGAAACGTTCCAAGGGTGGCCGGGGAAACGGCGTCGAAAGCCCCATCGGCTGGATGCCGACCTACCGGGACATCAACTGGGAAGGACTCGAGGAATTCACGAAGGAGGATTTCCACCAGGCCATGTCCATCGACAAGAAGGACTGGGACAAGGAGTTGCTGGAAACGGACGAGCTGTTCATCAAGCTGTTTGACCGCATCCCCAAGGAAATGACCGCCATTCGGACGCTGTTGCTGTCGGCCATGTGGCGCTCACCGGAGCACTGGGAGATGAACAAGGATCCGACCTGAAGAACCAGGGTTCACAGGCCACCCGGGTTCCGGGTGGCCGCCGACCTGCTTGCTTCCGGCTCGTCTTTTCGCCGATCAACGAAGCCTGAACATGGCGACCAGCGTGTGGTTGACCAGGTCGCCCGTGGCCCGGGGGTTGAGCCACTGGTACTGATAGCCGGCTTCCAGGTTCAATCCCGCGGCCAGGGGGATGCGCGCTCCGAAGAAGAACCGCTGCTGGTTGAAGCCCCGGTCCACCCAGTCGAGTTCGCGCAGGTCGAAGAACGACTCGCTGAATACCATCCAGTCCACGTGCTCCAGACGCCGCGCGGGCCATTCCAGTCCGATCCGGGGTCGAAAGCGCCAGGCCGTGCCGTTACGCTCGTCGATCCAGCGCTGTTCGAGCATGCCGCGAAAGCGCAGACTGACCCGTCCCCAGGCCGGACCGCTCCAATTCGCCGATTGCTGGGCACGGATTTCCCGAAAGGTGCCAATCTGGGGGGAACGGGTTTGGTAGTAGTCCAGGCGGCCGTAGATGCGCCAGCCGCGGTCGAGGCGATAGCCCAGCCCGAGTCGTCCCAGCGCCTGGCGCGTGCCGTCGAGGGCGTCAAAGGCTCGGTACTGGGCCTGTGCCATGTACAACCAGTTGGACCAGTCAGCCGTCCCCAGGTCACCATCGATCTGGGTGCCGAGCCAGAGGGCGGATCGGTTCTCCACGGCGTGAGCGCCGGGCAAGGCCCAGAGCATCAGCGCCAGGAAGAGGGCGGGCAGTGTCAAAAGGCCTCCGGCAGAGCGCAGCGGGGACGGGTGGCCACCAGAAGACGGGTCGAAGGCGCTCCTCCGTTCCGGTGCCACCATGATGGATTTCCCCCGCTGCGAGCTCTTCCCGGGTACAGGGTATCAAGGCAACTGGAAGAGTGTCTCTACCGGAACGCCAAACAGTTGCGCCAGCTTGAGCGCCAGTACGGTGGAGGGAACGAAGTGCCCCCGCTCGATGGCATTGATCGATTTACGCGTCACGCCGACACGCTCGGCCAGTTCCGCCTGGGTCCAGTCGCGCATGGCGCGATGGACCTTCAGCGTGTTGTGCAGCCGCGTTTCGTCTTTCGGACTCATCGGTTCAGCTGCTGGAATCGAAACAGGGCGGCGGCCAGGCCGATGCCGATGGTGAGATTGGCCGTGAGAGACAGGCTCGGGTTGAAGCTGGCGTACTTTTGCAGGGCTGCGCCGCCGACCATGAAGATCAGCTGCGAGGCGAGCACGGCGTTGAACGCAAACTGGTATGCCCGCCAGCGATTTTCCTGGACCCGTTCATCATCCACGGGCGCCGCGAGCATTTCCGAATCGTTGCTTCGCGAGAGGGCGATGAGCACGCCCGCCACGATCAGCCAGCCGGCCAGGGAGCAGATGGACAGGGCGAGATCCAGCCATTTTTCCAGATCCGCGTCGAGAATACGGAACACCTCGTCGACGGACATGGCCGTTATGCCGATCACCAGGCCGGCGAGCATGAACCAGATGCGCCGATCGTAGCGTTGTTCGATGCGTTCAAGGTCGTTCATGGAATGACTCCGATGTGTCGTTTACGGGATGATATGTAACATATACTTCCCATATAGAGGCGTAAACGTGCCATAAGTCATGGCGGTTGGACGGTGGTACGTCAGGTCAGGAAGTCGCAGGCAGGGGGTAGGCGGGCGCCGGGTATCGAAATGACCGCGACCTACCAGCCCCCCGTGCCGGCGTCTCCCTTCCAGGGCCCAGCGATGCGGTCCGTGACCCAGCCGCCGTAGAATCCTCCGCCCTGGGGCCTTACCCGCTCCCCGTCGAGGAAACACCGGACGCGGGACGGGTAGAAGCTGAACCAGCCGGCGATGTCGAGGAACCGCGGGCTTGGCTCGGGATAGCTCCAACCCACGGCCTGTTCCGGGGAGCGGGCCAGCGCCCAGTAGGATGCGGCGCCTTTCCATTCGCAAAAGCTGGCTTGGCGCACGGAAACCAGGCGATCGCGCTCGACGGCCATCGGCGGCAGGTAGACCGTTGGGGGGCTCGCGGTCTCCAGGACCCGCAGCGCTTCCTGGCTTCGACCCAGCAGCGTGTCGCCATCGAACACCTCGACGAGGCCCTGAACCCGGTCGAGCTCGGGTGGGCGAGGGTAATCCCAGACCGACTCCTGCTCCGGACCGGGCGTTTCGGCGAAATCGGGGCGGCGCTGGCCGCGGTGCTTCCACATGGCTGACTTCCTTGATTTACGTGGGGTGACCCCGCATCATCGCGGCATGATAGACCGGATTTCACTGCGAACCTGGTACCTGGGCGTTTTTCTGGCCTGCGCGGGCCTGCTGATCTACGCGCTGTACCTGCAGCACCAGATGTTCCTGGACCCGTGTCCCCTGTGTATCTTCCAGCGGGTCGCCTTCGCGTGGATGGGCGCCTTCGCCCTGCTGGCGGTGCTTCACAACCCCAAGGGTAATGCGGGCCGCTGGTTCTACGGGCTCATGGTGGCCCTGGGTGGCGCCGTCGGGGCCGGCATCGCGGGAAGGCACATCTGGCTGCAGAACCTGCCGGCGGACGAGGTGCCCGATTGCGGTCCGGGGCTGTCCTACATGATGGACACGATGCCTTTTCTCGACGTACTGGATACGGTCCTGACCGGGTCGGGCAGTTGCGCCGAGGTGCAATGGAATTTCCTGGGCCTGAGCATGCCCGGCTGGACCCTGGTGTGGTACCTGGGCCTCGGTCTGCTCACGCTCTTTTTCGTATTCACCAGGACCCGCAAGGCGGGGCAAACGACATGACTTCCAAAGACTTTCTCAAGGTGGCCGATCCCGACAACCGCAGCTGGTCGCCCGACTCCTGGCATCGCCTGGTCGCGGCGCAGCAGGCCACTTATCCCGACAGCGAAGCGCTCGCCGAGGCCCTGGAAGAGCTGGCCGGACTGCCGCCGCTCGTGACCTCCTGGGAAATTCTCGCCCTCAAACAGCAGATTGCCGAGGCTCAGCGGGGCGAGCGGTTCTTCCTGCAGGGCGGAGACTGCGCCGAGAGCTTCGCGGAATGCACGGCACCGGTCATCACGAACCGGCTCAAGGTGTTGCTGCAGATGAGCCTTATCCTGGTCCATGGCCTGCAGATGCCCGTCGTTCGTGTCGGCCGCTTTGCCGGCCAGTACGCCAAACCGCGATCCTCCGACACGGAAACCCGCGACGGCGTCACTCTGCCCAGCTACCGGGGCGATATCGTGAATTCCCCTGAATTCACCGAGGCGGCGCGCATCCCCGATCCCCGGCGCCTGATCCAGGCCTACAGCTGTTCCGCGCAGACCATGAACTTCACCCGGGCGCTGGTGGACGGCGGCTTCGCCGATCTGCATCACCCCGAGTACTGGGATCTGGGTTGGGTCGAGCATTCGCCCCTGGCCGAGGAGTTCCACCGCCTGGCCGAGAGTATCGGCCGCTCCGTGCGTTTCATGGAAACGATTTCCGGCAAGCAGGCCGGCAGCGTCAAGCGGGTCGATTTCTTCACCAGCCACGAAGCGCTGCACCTGCACTACGAGCAGGCGCTCACACGCGAGGTGCCGCGCCAGGCCGGGCACTTCAACCTGTCCACGCATTTCCCCTGGATCGGCATGCGCACCGCCACCTCGGACAACGCGCACGTGGAGTACATGCGGGGCATCCGCAATCCCATGGGCCTCAAGGTGGGTCCCACCGTGGAGCCGCAGGATCTGCTCAACCTTCTCGAGGTCCTCAACCCACAGCGGGAAGAAGGGCGCATCGTCCTCATCCACCGCATGGGTGCGGAGGACATCGAGGCAAAACTGCCGCGCCTCATCCGCGCCGTGCGCGAGTCCGGCAGCCCCGTCCTGTGGATCTGCGACGCCATGCACGGCAACACGGAAAGCACGGCCGATGGCATCAAGACCCGTCGCTTCCGTAACATCATGAAAGAGATGGAGCTGGCCTTCGAAGTCCATCGCGATAACGGCTCACGCCTTGGCGGCGTCCACCTCGAACTCACGGGTGAAAACGTCACCGAGTGCACCGGCGGCGCCCGTGATCTTCTCGACACGGATCTGCGCCGGGCCTACAAGTCCACCGTGGACCCGCGTCTGAACTACGAACAGGCGCTCGAACTGGCCATGTTGATCGTGAGGAAGCACAACTCCTGACTCACTTGGGGGCCTGGGCGCGGGTCCTGGGTCCTGGGCTTTCCGGCCGGTCCGGCACGCTTCGGCTTCCCTCACGGGCGCCGAAATCCTGAAGCCGCCGGCCCTTGACCAGGATTATTCGGCCGCCCGCTTCGCCGACCGCTCCGCGACGCGGCGTTCGTGTTCCTTGAGGTTCATCTTGCGGATGCGGATCGCTTCCGGGGTGACCTCCACGAGTTCGTCGTCCTCGATGAATTCCAGCGCCTGTTCCAGGGTCATGTCCTGGTGGGCGCTCAGCTGCACGTTTTCGTCCTTGATGACGGTACGGATGTTGGTGAGCTGCTTGGTTTTCAGCGGGTTGACGGTCAGGTCGTTGCCGCGGCTGTGGATGCCGATGACCTGGCCTTCGTAGACGTCCTCGCCGGGCCTGATGATCAGGCGGCCTCGTTCCTGCAGGTTGAACAGGGCGTAGGGAACGGATTTGCCCGTTTCCTTGGAAATGAGTACGCCGTTGTTGCGCGTGGAAATGGGTGCCGGGTTGTAGTCGCCGTAGTGGTCGAACACGTGGAACAGCAACCCCGTGCCGGCGGTGAGGGTCTTGTACTCGGACTGGAATCCAATCAGCCCACGCGCCGGAATCAGGTAATCGAGACGCACGCGGCCGCGGCCGTCGGGTTGCATGTCCTGCAGCACGCCGCGGCGTTCGCCGATACGTTCCATGACCGCGCCCTGGTAGTCCGCTTCGAAGTCGACGACCAGGCTCTCGTACGGCTCCTGGGTACGACCGTCCATCTCGTGCAGGATGACCTGGGGGCGGGAAATGGCCAGCTCGTAGCCTTCCCGACGCATGGTCTCGATGAGGATGGACAGGTGCAGTTCACCCCGGCCGGAAACGCGGAACTGCTCCGGGTCGTCCGTTTCCTCCACCCGCAGCGCCACGTTGTGGCTGGCTTCGCGCAGCAGGCGCTCGCGAATCTGCCGGCTCGTGAGGAACTTGCCGTCGCGACCGGCGAAGGGTGAGCTGTTGACCCGGAAGGTCATGCTGATCGTGGGTTCGTCCACGGTCAGGGCCGGCAGGGCCTCGGGAGCATCCCGGTCACAGAGCGTGTCGGAAATCCGCAGGTCCTCGACGCCGGTGATGGCGATGATGTCACCGGCATGGGCCGCCTCGACCTCGACGCGCTCGAGACCATGAAAGCCCAGCACCTGCAGGATCTTGGCGTTGCGCTGTTTACCGTCCCGATCGATGACCGTGATGCGCTGATTCGGCACGACACTGCCACGCTGCACGCGACCCACGCCGATCACGCCGACGTAGGTGTTGTAGTCGAGGCTGGTGATGCGCATCTGGAACGGGCCTTCCTCGTCCACTTTCGGTGGGCGGACTTCCTTGACGATGGTCTGAAAGAGCGGGGTCATGTCACCCTCGGTGACCGTGTCCTCCAGGCCGGCGAAGCCGCGCAGGGCCGAGGCGTACACCACCGGGAAATCCAGCTGCTCGTCCGTGGCGCCGAGACGGTCGAAGAGCTCGAAGGTCTGGTCGAGCACCCAGTCCGGCCGGGCGCCGTCGCGGTCCACCTTGTTGATCACCACGATCGGGCGAAAACCCATTTCAAAGGCCTTCTGCGTGACGAAGCGCGTCTGGGGCATGGGCCCGTCCACCGCGTCCACCAGCAGCAGCACCGAGTCCACCATGCTGAGGATGCGCTCCACCTCGCCGCCGAAATCCGCGTGCCCCGGCGTATCGACGATGTTGATGCGCCAGTCGGTGTCACCGTCGTGCCACCGGATCGCCGTGTTCTTGGACAGGATGGTGATACCTCGCTCCTTTTCGAGCTCGTTCGAGTCCATGACCCGGTCCGGCGTGGCGGCGCGCTCGCCGAGCGTGCCCGACTGCTGCAGCAGCTGGTCAACGAGCGTGGTCTTGCCATGGTCGACGTGGGCGATGATGGCGATATTGCGAAGATTTTCGATCATGGATTCTCTATCCCGGGCAGGGCGCGAAGAGCGATGCTCGGGCGCGTGCGAAAAGGTCGCGTATTCTACTCTTTTTCCGCGGGGCCCACAGGAATTCGGGGGCATCTGTGCGGTGTACGCCTTCACCGATTATGATCTACCCGGTCGTCGCTCACACAGGAGACTGCGATGCGCGTCCTGAAAACGCTGCTTCCGTTCGCTTTCATGATGCTCGGCGCCTGTTCGATGGCGCCTTATCAGTTCGAAACCCGCGACACCGCCGACCTGCAGGAACGGGCGGTCGTCCAGTCCGCCGGCAGCTTCCGGGTGCGAGCCGCCGTGCCAGGAGCCGGGGAGGCTGAAGCGCTCCTCGGTATTGACGTTTACGCCCGTGACATCCAGCCGGTCTGGCTGGAAATCCGTAACGACAGTGACCTGCCCGCCAGCGTGGCGATTGCCAGCATCGATCCGAAGTATTTCCCCCCCGCGGAAGTGGCCTGGTTCTTCAAGAAGGAGTTCTCGAAACAGGGCTGGATGGATCTGGAGCGGCGTTTGATTGACCTCTCCCTGCCTCGTCTGCTCGACGCCGGAGAAACGGTCTCGGGTTTCGTGTTCACCAACCGATCGCCGGGCACCAAGGCCTTCAGCCTGGATGTGTTCGGCGGCGCCGTGCCCGTGCAGTACGAAGAATTCACCTTTTTCCTGCGCGTACCCGGGTTCGTGCCGGACTATGCGAAGGTCCGCTTCGAGGAGCTCTATGCCGACGAGGACGTGCAGCGGTTCAGCCGGGACCGGGTCCCTGAAGCGATCGCCGGCTTCGAATGCTGTACGCGGAGTTCGGACGGCGCCCGAAGCGGCCGTCCCGTCAACCTTTACGCGGTCAGTGAGCCGCCGGTCCTTCTGAAATCGCTGCTCCGTGCCGGCTGGATCGAATCCATCGCGACCCGTGATGACGAGGACCCCGGTGCGGTAAATTTTCTCTTCGGCCGGCTGCCGGACGGTATCTTTCGCAAGCCCCGGGACGGCACCACCGACCGCACGGAACTGGCTGTCTGGAAAACTCCCGCACTGGTTGACGGAAAGCCGCTCTGGGCCCTCCAGGTCCGTCACGCGGTGGGACACCGTTACCCCCTGGGCGAGCGGTTGTTTGGGGTCAGACTGGATCCCGACGTCGACGAGGCACGAAATTACGTGCTCCAGACGTTCTGGTACGCCCAGACGCTCCAGGAGTGGGGTCTGTCACCGACCGGACAAGTAGTCTCCCAGGAGTCGCCTGAACTCGATTTGCTGGGTAACCCCTGGTTTTCCGTCGACCCCTACGATTTTGTGATCTGGCTGTCCGACGAGCCGGTGCCCATGAACGCCGCCGCATTCGTCGAATGGAAGGAGGGCGACTCGCGGCCGGGGGGAGGTCCATGATCGGGAAAATCACGTCCGGGGGCATCCGGACCGCGGTCTCGGCCCTGGCGATGCTGCTGCTCGCTTCCTGCGCCGCCGGACCGGAGCCCGTCGCTCCCCTCCCCGAAGGAGATTTTCGGGAACGGCTCGTGGTACAGGAACGGGATGGCATTCGTGTCACGGCCGGAGTCCCGAGCGCAAGGGAAACCGAGGCGCTGTTCCGGGAAAAGCTGTACAAGCAGGGTATTCAGCCCGTCTGGCTCCGGATCGAGAATCGGCGGGACGAGATCGTGAGTTTTCTGCCCGTGGGGCTGGATCCCCAGTACTACTCACCCCTCGAGGTCGCCAACCTCGAGGCGGCCCGCTCAACGGAGCCGGAAGAGTTGCTCGATCCGTTTTTCCTGGAGCAGCGCATGCGCCTCTACATCGAGCCGGGATCATCCACGAGCGGCTACGTATTTTCCAGCCTCGACGAAGGCACCAAGTCCTTCAATGTCGATATCGTCGGCGAATCGCATTTCGATACCTTCACTTTCTTTATTCCCGTGCCGGGCTTGCGCATTGATCACTACGACGTGGACTGGCGGAATCTCTATCCCGAGGACGCCTGGCAGGAGGTCACGGAAGAGCAGCTTCTCGCCGGCATCGAGGCTTTTCAGTGCTGCGTCACCAATGCGTCGGGTGACGAGACGGGGGATCCGCTGAACCTGGTGCTTATCGGATTCCCCGGGGAGGTCTATACCGCATTCATTCGAGCGGGCTGGGATGAAACCGAAGCCATCACCGGTTCAACCACCTGGAAAACGGTCAAATCGTTCTTCAGCGGAGAGAACTATCGTTATTCGCCGGTGAGCAGCCTCTACGCCCTCGGGCGCCCCCAGGACGTCGCCTTTCAGTGGACCCGCCAGAATATCCATGAACGCAACCACCTCCGCCTGTGGATGTCGCGCTTCACCTACGAGGGCAAGCCGGTCTGGGTCGGACAGATCAGCCGGGACATCGGCGTGCGATTCACCAGGAAGACCATCACGACCCACAAGATCGACCCCCAGGTGGACGAAACCCGCGATTACCTGCTCGAAAATCTCGCGTATGCGCAGTCCCTCAAGGCCTTCGCCTACGCCGGGGGGGTGGGCGCCGTGCCGCAGGACGCGCCCCGGGGCAATCTCACCGGCGATCCCTGGTTTACCGATGGTCTGCGCCTGGTGCTCTGGATCAGCGCCGAGCCGACGGCGATCGATGACCTCCAGTTTATCGACTGGCGCCGGCGCCGCGGCGATTGAAGGGCGAGGCGTGCCGCTCACCGCATGAATCCCAGCCCACAAAGCGTTTCCCGGGCCGGCTCCGGGGCCTTAACGGCGATGCGTTGAAACTCGTGACGCGGCGCGTGCGCCCGGCGCAAGGCGTCGAAAGTTGTCGAGTCCAGGGGGGCTGCCCGTCGCATGCGTTCGTCATCCCGCGCGACCCGGGTCGCGGTGATGACCGCATCGGCGACGGGATCACCGGCTGACCGCAGGTCCAGGTGTTCGGCGGGTCGCCGTTCAACCGTCGCGCCGGACTCCGGGGCCGGCCGATCTCCTTGCCAGGCAAGAAACGCGTCGTAAATCATGCGGGTTCCCCGCGCTTTGCCTTCCAGGCTATAGCCGGCGACGTGCGGCGAGGCGACCGTCGTGGCTTCCAGCAGTGCCGGAGCAATGGCAGGCTCCTGCGGCCAGACGTCCAGGGCGGCATGGACCTTGCCTTCGTCCAGGGCGGCCTGCAGCGCCGATTCCACGATCACCCCGCCACGGGCGCTGTTGACCAGCAGCGCGCCCGCCGGCATGCAGGCCAACGCGTCTGCATCGACCATGCCAACGGTCGGCCAGGCGCCGTCGTGGGTCAGGGGGACATGCAGGCAGACCACGTCGCAGGCGAGAACGGTCTCCCGGGAAACCGCGGGGAGAATGCCCCTGGTCGCGAGCGGCGGATCCCGGACCACGCAAGCTATGCCAAGCGCGTCGAGGAGAGTGTGCAGACGTCTGCCGACGTTGCCGTGGCCAATGACGCCAACGCGCAGCGCCAGCAAGTCCCGCTGCAGTCGCCGGCAGGCCAGGAAGATCATGCCCAGGGTGTACTGGGCCGCCGCGTCCGCGTTCGAGCCCGGCGCGGAGGCCCAGGCGATGCCGGCTGCATCGAGGTATCGCGTGTCGAGGTGATCGGTGCCAATGGTGGCGGTGCCCACGAAACGGACGCGGCTGCCCGCCAGCAACGCCTCGTCGACGCGGGTGACGGAACGGACGAGGAGGACCTCGGCGTCTTTCAGATCCGACGCACTGATTTGTCGTCCCGGCAGGAGCCGGAGATCGAGATGGCGGGCAAAGGTGGTGTCCAGGTTCGCAATGTTCTCATCGACGACGGCTTTCATGCGGCTGGACGGACCCGAGTCGGCAATGGGAATCGGGTACAATGATACAGCTAACAGGAGCGCGCTGGCCCGGGATCCCCAGGATGCCTCGACAAGGCTACCGGAACGGCCGGGCAGTCGCTGATATCTTCAGAACCGCATCAGAATTGCATCGACATCGTCCCAGGAGTGCACCATGAAACAACCCGTCCGTGTCGCCATCACCGGCGCCGCCGGCCAGATTGGCTACCAGCTTTGCTTCCGAATCGCCGCCGGCGACATGCTGGGCAAGGACCAGCCGGTCATTCTCCAGCTGCTGGAAATCACGCCGGCCCTGGGCGCGCTGGAAGGCGTGGCCATGGAACTCAAGGACGCCGCTTTCCCACTGCTGCAGGACGTGGTGACGACGGACGATGCCAACGTGGCCTTCCAGGACGCGGACTACGCCCTGCTGGTCGGCGCCAAGCCCCGGGGTCCGGGCATGGAGCGCGGTGACCTGCTGACGGAAAACGGCAAGATCTTCGGGCCGCAGGGCAAGGCCCTGAACGACCACGCCAGCCGCGACGTGAAGGTGCTGGTCGTCGGCAACCCCGCCAACACGAACGCGCTGATCGCGCAGGCCGCGGCGCCGGATCTCGATCCGCGCAACTTCACGGCCATGACGCGCCTTGACCATAACCGCGCCCTGGCCCAGATGGCCGAGCAGACCGGTGAGCACCACGGCGACATCCGCAAGATGATCATCTGGGGCAACCACTCATCGACCCAGTACCCGGACATCCGGTTCACCGAATCCGGCGACGTGACCCTGGCCGACGGCGTCGAGCAGGACTGGTACCGGGATACGTTCATTCCGACCGTGCAGCAGCGCGGCGCGGCCATCATCAAGGCCCGCGGTGCGTCCAGCGCCGCCTCCGCGGCTTCCGCGGCCATCGATCACATTCGCAGCTGGGCCCTGGGCACGCCGGCGAACGACTGGGTGTCCATGGCGGTGCCGTCCACCGGCGCCTACGGCATCGAGCCGGGCATCATCTACTCTTTTCCCTGCACCTGCGAGGGTGGTGATTACACCATCGTGGAAGGGCTGGAGGTCGACGAGTTCAGCCGCGAGAAGATGGACGCCACGGACGCAGAGCTCCGGGAGGAGCGCGCGGCCGTCGAACACCTGCTCTGAGCATGGGAACGGACGTGAATCTCACGAGTGCAGGCGCCCGGTTCCGACTCGCGGTAGCGGAGCAGGCGCCGCTGCAGGTCGTGGGCGCCATCAACGCTTACACGGCCCGCATGGCGCAGGCCGTGGGCCACCAGGCCATCTACCTGTCCGGGGGCGGCGTCGCCGCGAACTCCCTGGGCCTGCCGGACCTCGGGATCAGCACCCTGGATGACATCCTGACCGACATCCGCCGCATCACCGCGGTGTGTGATCTGCCGTTGCTGGTGGACGTGGACACGGGCTTCGGCGGCGCCTTCAACATTGCGCGCACGGTCAAGTCCCTGATCCGCGACGGCGCGGCGGCCATGCACATAGAAGACCAGGTGGCCCAGAAACGCTGCGGCCACAGGCCGGGCAAGGCCATCGTCAGCCAGGGCGAAATGGTGGACCGCATCAAGGCGGCCGTCGATGCGCGCTCGGACGAAGGCTTCGTCATCATGGCCCGCACCGATGCGCTGGCGGTGGAAGGCATGGACAAGGCCGTGGAGCGGGCCGTGGCCTGCGTGGAGGCCGGCGCGGACATGATCTTTCCCGAGGCGGTGCAGACCCTGGAGCAGTACCAGGCGTTCCGCGAGGCCGTGGGCGTGCCCATCCTGGCGAACATCACCGAGTTCGGTCATACGCCCCTGTTCACGACGCAGGAGCTGGGCGCGGTGGGCGTGGACATCGTGTTGTACTGCTGCTCGGCCTACCGGGCCATGAACCGTGCCGCGGAACTGGTGTACCGCGGGCTCCTTGAGCAGGGACACCAGCGCGACCTCATCGACATCATGCAGACCCGGGAAGAGCTCTATGCGCACCTGGGTTACCACGACTTCGAACAGAAACTCGACGAACTGTTCGCTTCCAGCGAGGAGAACTGACCATGGGCGATACCTCCGTGAAAAAGAACACCGGCGCCGGCCTGCGCGGCCAGAGCGCTGGCGAGACCAAGATCTGCACCGTCGGCTCAGAGGGCAACAGCCTGCGCTATCGCGGCTACGACGTCGTCGACCTGGCCGAGCACTCCACCTTTTACGAGGTGGCCTACCTGCTGCTGCGCGGTGAGCTGCCGACGCAGAGTGAGCTTGATGCATTCAAGATTAAAATCCGAGGGCTGAGAAAACTTCCTCAAAAGTTACGTGAGGTTTTGGAGTGCATCCCCGCCGACGCTCATCCCATGGACGTCATGCGCACCGGCACCTCCGTGCTGGGCAACCTGGAACAGGAACGGGACTTCAGCGAACAGGTGGATGCGACCGACCGCATGCTCGCCACGTTCCCGGGCATGATGGCTTACTGGTACCGCTACACCCACGACGGCGTCCGTATCGACACGGACACGGACGAGGATGGCATCGGCGCCCATTTCCTGCGCCTGCTTCGCGACGAGTCTCCCTCGGAGCTGGAGGCACGGGTCATGGACGTGTCCCTGATCCTGTACGCGGAACACGAGTTCAACGCCTCCACCTTCGCGGCCCGGGTTTGCGCATCTACCCTGTCGGATCTGCACTCGTGCATCACGGCCGCGATCGGCACCCTGCGAGGGCCGCTCCACGGCGGCGCCAACGAGGCAGCCATGGCCATGATCGAGCAGTACGGTTCCGTGGAGGAGGCGGTGGACGACGTCATGGCCAAGCTTTCAGCCAAGGAGCTGATCATGGGCTTCGGGCACGCGGTGTACCGTCTGCGCGATCCGCGCAATGCGATCATCAAGGGCTGGTCGAAACAGCTGGCCGAGCTGAAGGAAGACACGGTGCTCTACGCCGTCTCCGAAGCCATCGAGCGCACCATGAAGGAGCAGAAGAACATGTTCGCCAACGCGGACTTCTTCCACGCCTCCGCCTATCACTTCATGGGCATTCCCACCAAGCTGTTCACGCCGATCTTCGTCATGTCCCGGGTCACGGGCTGGGCGGCGCACTGCTTCGAGCAGCGGGAGAACAACCGGATCATCCGGCCTTCGGCGGACTACACGGGTCCGGCAGAGCGGTCCTACGTCCCGATCGAACACCGGTGAGCCCTGGGTGCCTGCGGGGCCCGGTGAACGGGTCTCCGCAGGACACGCCGTGAATACATCCCTGTAGGCTCGGATGCGGCATCCCTGCCGCATACGGTCCTGCGGAGACCCGTTCACCGGGCCGTCTCAGCATCGAGTCACCGGTCTTCGGTCGGGATGCAGCACCGCTGGCGTCCTGGGGAAAAGAAGCCGCAACTCCCGGGCGATCTGAACGCTGGTAAGCATCTCGATGCTCCAGTAAGCCCCCCCCAGAACAGCACGCGAACGGAAAGCCGGTCCCGATCGATCTCACGCCTCCTCGATGCAGCCGTGGTGGGCTCATACCCCCCCGCTTCAAGACCTTCGGCGACAGGGACGTCGCCGAAGAGCCTACAGGGATGTATTCACGGCGTGTCTTGAAGCAG
>JAZBOL010000032.1:0-70258 GCA_036351115.1 Lysobacterales bacterium
CCGGCCAACAACAACCAGACCTTTACGCTGACGGCGGCGCCCCAGGGCGCCCAGGCAAACGATACCTGCGGCACCATGGGCCTGACCGATACGGGCACGCGCAGCGCCAAGGGCGGCGCCGCCACGGAGATCCAGGTCCAGGATTGCTGGCGCGGCAAGAAGGTTTCCTGATTTCCGGATAGCGGCTCTCGTCGTTCACGAAAGGCTTTGACGATCACGCACCGGGGCCCCGTTCCCCGGTCAGCTCGAACCGGTCACCGCACCGGAGCACCGCGCCGGATCCCGCCTCCACCACCCCCAGTTCCCCGAAGGCCGGCCCGCGCGGGTTGTCCGGCATGGGGTTGATGTCCCGCAAGGTCCGGAACGGTTCCCCCGACGGGTCCCGCGCACCCGTTGCCTGGTCCAGGGTCGTCATGACGCAGCGTTCCCGCGGATAGCGGAGGCCGATTCGACAGGCCTCGCCTTCCAGCGATGTATGCCGGTGCTCCTCGAAGGCCCCCGGACCCTCGATGACCAGGTTGGCCCGAAACCGGTCCATGGGGACCGGTGCCTGTCCCCGGCCTTCGAGCGCCTCGTTCAGCGCGGCCAGCGAAGCCGTGTTGGCGACCAGCAGGGGCGCCGTGTCGGCGAAAAAGGTCGTGGTGCCATCTCCGTAACGCTCCGGTCGCTTCAGCGTTCGCCGGAAACCCGGCGCCATGCGCACCAGGCGCGGCGGCGTGTCCAGCCGCAGGGCGCTCGCGAACCATCGCGCCGCGTCGTCTCCCTCGTCCAGCACGTCGCAGTCATCGTCCCAGACCCGCGTTTTGAAGCGCCGGCCGTCTCCCGGGAGGAACGGCACCGCCAGGGAGGACTGGCCTTCCGCAGACAGCACCAGGCAGTCGGACTCGAGTCGGGTGTCAATGGTCGCCATGGCGGGGTAGCGCCGCTGACTCATGAACTGCCCCTGGCCGTCGACGAGAAGCCAGGCGCGGTCGTGCTCGAGGCCCAGGTCGGTCAGGGTTGCCGATTCCCGGGTGATTCCCCGCAGGGACTTCACCGGGTAGACATGTAGACTGCGGAGCACGGCACGCATGCCGCGAGTGTACCCCGGTTGCGACTCCGCGTTGCATGGCCGTGAACTTTCACGATAAAAAGGCGTAGATTGGGTAAGTGATTCGCCGCAACAAAACACAGCAAGGCGGCAAGGGGTGGGAAAACGTTGAGTAGTTCGAAACGCAGGCACGGCCGGTGGTTGCCGTCGGCGCTGGCTCTGGCCCTGGTCGCCGGAGGGCCGTTGTCCGCGGCCCAGGCCCAGGAAGACGCCGGAGCGGACGTTCGGTCCGAACGCGTGGCTGCCCTGGGGCGGCTCGAGCCCCGGGGTGGCATCGTTCGCGTCGCCGCGCCAAGTACGCCCCTGTCCCTGGCGGGTTCGGTGGTCAGCCGGCTGTACGTCGAGGAGGGTGACGATGTGCAGGCCGGGCAACTCCTGGCCATGACGGACGCCGAGCCCGCGCTCGCCGCCGCGGTGGCGGTGGCCGAGGCGGAACTCCGCCTGCAGGAGCGGGAAGCCGAGGCCTCCCTGAGCCGGGCCAATGAAGCCTGCGTCATCGCCGCTGTCCTCGCGCGGGAGGCGGACCGACGGGACAGCTTGCTGGAACGCGACCTGGCGTCCCGGGAAGAAACGGAGCAAGCGCGGGGTGACGCCGAAGCGCAGGCCGCTTCCTGCACGACGGCGCGCGTCAGCGCCCGGGTCGCCGAGGCCGGCGTGGACGTCGCACGCTCCCGGCTCGTCCTGCGCCAGGCAGAGCTTGACCGGGCCCGGGTCGTGGCGCCCTTCGATGGGCGGGTGCTGCGCATCACGGCCGAGGCGGGAGAATACGTGGGACCGGAAGGCGTGCTGGAACTGGGACGCGTGCAGGAAATGCTGGCCATCGCGGAGGTGTTCGAGACGGAGGTGCGCTACCTCGAGCCGGGCCAGCGGGCGACGGTGACCAGTGAGGCCCTCGACGGAGCAAAGACCGGGCGCGTGGCCTTCATTCGCCCCAAGGTGCAAAAGCAGGACGAAATCGGCACCGATCCCGCAGCCCGCAAGGACGCCCGCATCGTCGAGGTCGGCATCGCCCTCGATGATCCCGGTGAGGCCATGGGCCTGACGAATCTCCAGGTCGAAGTCGTGATCGAGCCTTGAGGGCGCCCCTGGGATGGCTGCAGCTGCGACACCGGCCCCTGCGGCTGCTGGTCGCCGTGGCCGGTATCGCCTTCGCCGTGCTGCTCATCATGATGCAGCTCGGATTCCGCTCGGCGCTGTTCGAGAGCGCGGTCCGGTTCCACGAACGCTTCAATTACGATATCGCCCTGTTCAGCACCGACAGCGTGTTCATCGTGCGGCCCCAGGGATTCTCGATCCGGCGCCTGTACCAGGCCCGGGGCGACGCCGCGGTGGAGGATGTCTCCCCGGTGTACATCTTTCCCGCCGTGTTCAAGAATCCCTGGAACAGTGAACGGCGCAGCATCAACGCCATCGGTTTCCAGCCCTCGGACCCCCTGCTCGATACGCCGGGGTTTCATGAACGGCGCTCCCTGCTGACGCGTCAGGACGTGGTGATCCTGGACGGTGAATCGCGACCGGAGTTCGGGCCGCCGGGGGGCTCCCTGGAGGACGAGTTCGTCGATGGTCGGCGGGTCCGCACCGAGATCAACGACCGGGATATCGAGATCGCCGGCCTGTTTCGCATGGGCACGTCCTTCGGCATCGACGGCACCGTGGCCATGAGCGTGGACAACTGGCTGCGCCTCTTTCCGGACCGGAGCCGGGACGAGATCCAGCTGGGACTCCTGCGCCTGGTGCCGGGTTCCGATCCGGATCGGGTCCGCGACCGCCTTCGGGATAAGCTGCCGGACGATGTCCTGGTCATGACCAAGGCGGATTTCGTGGAGCGGGAGAAGGCCTACTGGAATTCCGCCACGCCGATCGGCTACGTCTTCGCCTTCGGGGCGATCATGGGCCTGGTGGTCGGCGCCATCATCGTCTACCAGATCCTGTTCGCGGACGTGACCGAGCACCTGCCGGAGTACGCGACCCTGCGCGCCATGGGCTACGCCAATCGCTTCGTCAGCGGCATCGTGCTGCAGCAGGCCCTGGTGCTCGCGGTGCTGGGCTATTTGCCCGGGGTGGGCGCGGCCGCCTGGCTGTATGCCAAGGCGGCTGCCGCGACCAATCTGCCCCTGTACGTGACCGGCGAGCGCGCGCTCCTGGTGTTCGCCCTGACCCTGGGCATGTGCGCAGTGTCGGCCCTGCTGGCAGTGCGCAAAGTGCGGCGCCTCGATCCGGCGGAGGTGTTCTGATGAGCAGCGCGCCGATCACCGTGCGCGGGCTCAATCACGCCTATGGCAAGGGCAAGCTGCGCAAGCAGATTCTTTTTGAGATCGACACGGAAATCCCGGAGGGAGAGATCGTGATCGTCACCGGGCCGTCGGGGTCCGGCAAGACCACCCTGTTGACCCTCGTCGGCGCGCTCCGGGCGGCGCAGGAGGGCAGCGTGCGGGTGCTGGGCGAGGAGTTGTGCGGCGCCCGTCCCCGCACCCTGGAGCGGGTACGTCGCCAGATCGGGTTTATTTTCCAGCAGCACAATCTGCTCGGCGCCCTCAGCGCCGAGCAGAACGTGGAACTGGGGCTTCGGGCCTCCGGTCGCCATGGCGGCGAGGCGGCCCGGCGGAAGCGGGCGCGGGAAATGCTCGCCGCGGTGGGTCTTGGCGATCGCCTCGGCCACAAGCCCGAGGCCCTCTCGGGCGGCCAGCGGCAACGTGTGGCCATCGCGCGGGCCCTGGTGGGCCGCCCGGCCATGCTCCTCGCCGATGAGCCCACGGCCTCCCTCGACCGGGAATCGGGACGGGAGGTGGTGGAGCGCATGAAACAGCTCGCCCAGGAAGAGGGCACCACCATCCTGCTGGTCACCCACGATAACCGCATCCTGGACATTGCCGATCGCATCGTGCACCTGGAGGATGGACGGCTTTCGACGTTTACCGAATCGGTCATCGCCAACAGCCAGCACATGATGAGCATGCTGGCGGAGAACCGGAGCAAGCAGAATCTCCACGAACGCGTCGACGAGCTGGACGAAGCCGGCTTCGTCCAGCTCCTGGGGGACATCACCCAGGAGGCGCAGCGATTTATTGACATGACCAGCCTCGCCAGTGATGCGGCGTTCAGCAGCATGCTTCAGCAGGGGCTGTTCGCGTTCACCCGGAAACTGGCCCAGGTGCTGAACGCGGACCGGGCGTCCCTGTTCCTCGTGGAAGGGGACATGCTGCGCCTGGCCGTGGCGGAAAATCTCGATGAGCTGGGTGACGTTCGTTTTCCGGTCGGCAAGGGCATCGCCGGTGCGGTGGCGGCAACCGGCGAAACCATTCGTATCGACGACGCCTACGCCGACGATCGCTTCAATCGCGACATCGACCGCAGGACCGGGTACCGCACCCGGTCCATCCTCTGCCTGCCCATCCTGGATCGGTCAGGGCGGCTCTTCGCCGTGGCGCAGCTGCTGAACCGCCGCGATGGCCAGCCCTTCAGCGCCGAGGACGAGGGACGCTTCGCCGGTTTTATCGATTCCATCGGCGTGATTTTCGAATCCCTGGAGGTTCTGGGCTCGAGCCGCATCCGGGCGCATGGGGGTGTGCCATGAACGAGACGCAACGAAAGGTCAGGAACATTCTCGAGGACTATTTCGGGCCCGGGTTCGATGAACGTCTCGAGCAGGCGTTTGAACCGGTGGATCTGAGGGGTGGGGACTGGCTGTTCCGGGAAGGTGAGGCCGGCGACTCCCTGTATTTCCTGGTTCGCGGACGCCTCCAGGCCTGGTCCGGGGAAGGGCGCAGTGCCCGTTTGCTGGGTGAGATCGTTCCCGGCGACAGCGTGGGCGAGGCGGGACTGCTTTCCGGCGCTCCCCGGAGCGCGGGCGTTCGCGCGATCCGGGACAGCTTCCTCGTACGCCTGGGCCAGGCGCCCTTCGAAGCGTTGTCGTCCCGCCATCCAGGCATGGTGATGAAGCTCGCCGCGCGCGTCGCGGAGCTGATGCAGCGGAACATCCTGGGCACGGGCCATAGCCAGCGGGCCTACAGCACGATCTGCCTGGTCCGGGTCGGCGCCTCACAGCGCGTTCATGACAGCACGGAAGCGCTCGCCGCCAGTCTGTGCCGCGATCGGCGCGGTCTTGCCCTGGGCCGTCGCCGACTGGACGCCGCCGGTGCGCCGGATCGACTGGAATCCGACGGCAGTCTGGGGGAGGGGCTGCGGTCCTGGCTGGCGGACCGGGAGGATGAGCACGACGTGCTGCTGTACCTGTGTGACGCGGAGGATTCGGCCTGGACCCGCTTCGCGCTGCGCCAGTCGGATCTGACCCTCTGGATGGCGGATGCGGAGGCGTCGCCCATCCCCGGCGCCGCCGAGCGGGCGCTCGAGCCCGCCGGCGCCCAGGCCCTCGTTCTGCATCATCCCGCCGGTGCGGAGATTCGCGATACGGGGGTGTGGCTGGAATCGAGGCACGTGGATTTCCATCTGCACCTGCGGGAAGACCATGCGGAAGACCGGCAGCGACTCGAACGGGTGCTGCGTGGACAGGCCATCGGCCTCGTGCTCGGTGCAGGCGCGGTCCGGGGCCTTTCCGAGCTTGGGGTCTACCAGGCCATGGTGGAACTCGGCGTACCGGTGGACTGGGTCGGGGGCTCGAGCATCGGATCCATCGTGGCGGGCGCCATCGCCCGGGGCTGGGATCCGGAACACGCCATTGCCATGGCGCGGGAGTCTTTTGTTGGCGGCAAGCCTTTCAGCGACTACACCGTGCCGGTGATTTCGCTCATTCGGGGCAAACGCATGGTGCGCCTGCTGCGCAAGCACCTCGACGTGGACATCGAAGATCTGCCCATTCCCTACTTTTGTGTCTCGAGCCGACTCGACCGGGGCGAAGTGCACGTTCACGAGCGGGGCAACCTGGTGGAGGCCATCCGGGCCAGTGCCGCCTTGCCCGGTGTGCTGCCGCCCGCCGTCGTGGATTCGGAGCTCGTGGTGGACGGCGCCGTGCTGAACAACCTGCCCGTGGACATCATGCTGCGCCAACCCGTGGGGCCGGTTATCGCGGTGGACGTCTCTTTCCAGGGAGCGCGCAAGGTCGATTTTGACGAGACCCCCAGTTCCTGGGCCGTGCTCCGTGGCCGTTTCCTGCCCTTCGCGGAACGCTACCGGGTCCCCAGCCTGGCGACGCTGATTCTCCGCGCCACGGAAATCGGGACGCTGGTGCAGTCCAGGCAGCGGGGCGCGGCGGCCGACCTGCTCATCACGCCGGACGTTCGCCAGTTCCGCATGACCGACGTGAAGGCCTTCGACGCGATCGTGGAGAAGGGCTACGAGGCGGGCCGGGAGTCCCTGGCCGCGTGGCTGGAATCCCGGAATGCTACCGACGGCACCCGGGATTTGTCCTAGGACAGGGTCTTGCCGAGGTAATACCGGAGCTTTTGAAGGCGCTCCGGGGTCATGGGCCCGAAGATTCCCCGAGCCGATTCCGGCAGGTGCGCCATGGGGTCGCCATCGGTCTCGAAAACGTAGTGGTCGAACACGGTTTTCCAGGCATCCCGCTCCCGCTCCGGCAGCCCCCGCAGCGACAGCAGGGAGTGCATGAGCGTGATCATGGGTGTGAAAAGGTAGGACGGCGCGTCACGCCACCAGAAATTCAGCATGGCGCCGAAGGGGTCGGGCGACTCCACGTGGTGAAACCAGAGGCTGGGCAGGTAGAGCGCGTCGCCCGGCTCGAGGTCCGCCACGAGCGCCTGCTCGAAGGCCTCCTCGCAGCGGGGGTGTGCGGTGGTATCGGGCGCCACGAAATCCACCAGGCTGATCGGCTGTCCGGCCAGGGTGCGATCCAGGGGGCCCAGGTAGAGATTGGGCAGCTGGTCGATGGGAAGGAGGATGAAGCGTCGCCGTCCGCGGAGCACGCAGGCGAGGTTCTGGGGAAGGTCGAAATGCGCCGCCGTGCGGCTGCGGTTTCCGATCCACAGGGAGACCAGTTGCTCCGTGCCGTCCGCCAGGAGTCCGTGGTCATGGTCCTGGCGAAGCGTCGGCAGGTGTTGCGGTACAGGCACCGCGCCGGCGTAGAGGTGTGGCGCCGCCGGGTCGCTCTCGACCCTGCGCAGCTCGTCGAGCAGGTCGCTGAAGGGCAGTTCCAGGCGCTCGAAATTGAAGCCCAGGAGGTCTTCGCCATAAAAGAATCGGCCCTTCATGGCGCCATCGCCCCGGAACAGGCGAACCGGATCCGGTGTGGCATGGCTGAGCAGCGCTTCGCAGAAAGCGTCGCTGGATTGCCTGCCGGCCCGGACCAGGGGCCAGTCAGCCACCTGGCCGCGAAGGACCACGGGCTTTTCTCCGCCACGCAGGTCCCTGTCGAACGCCTCCGGTGCGATCGGGCCCCGGTCTTCCACGCGCCTGGCCGCTTCCCAGCGGGGCTGGCCAAAAGTGCTCGGGAACGGTTCCCCGCCGGCTTCGCCGGGCCCGTTTTCCGGTGCTGTGGGTTTGACGTCCATGGGCCGCATCATACCGGATCGATTAGCGGATCCGCCGACCGCACGGGCGCTGCGCTACACTGGGCCCATGACACGCTCCACGCACGCACCGAGTCCTCGCGCTTTCTTGCCCGAACGTTTCCGGAACCTTGCCCTGGCAGGGCTTTTCCTGTTTTTTTCAGCCCCCGCCGCCTTCGCCGCGGACGGGAGCGAAGCGGCGCCCGAGCTGCGCGACCTCCTGGACCGATTCCTCGCCGCCGCGGACGATCCGGCGATGCACGAGCGGTTCTGGGACGCGTCCCTCATCTACACCTCGTCCAGCGGAACGCGTTTCGGCAAGTCCGACATCCTGGAAGGCCTGCGGGAAGAAGCGGCCTCGGAAGACGCCGGTGAAGCGGCGAACGTCGAGCCGGCGGTTCGCTACCGGGCCGAGGATGTCCAGGTGATGAATTTCGGGGATATCGCCGTCGTGGCGTTTCGGCTGGTGGGGGATTCGGCGGAAGGAACGACCGAATACTTCAACACCGGCACCTTTCGGCGGTTGACGGGTGAGTGGCGCGCGGTCGCCTGGCAGGCGACACGCATCCCGGATGACTGATTCCCGGCGGCCTTTTGCCGGCCTTGCCCATCCCTGACTTCACTTCGCCGGGCGTCGGGCGTTCCCGCCACCTTTTGCCCGTCGTTCCATGCGATTGCCGAGGCGGTGCATGTCCTGGAAGACCAGCAGGAACACGGCCACGCCGAGCACGGCGGCCCCCAGAGTCCAGGCAGACAGCGCTTCCCGCTCGTGCAGCAGGGTCCACAGGAACTGCCCCACGCACAGCAGGGAAACGAAGACGAGGGTAGGGCGCCGGCCGACGCGGCTGACGACCAGGGCGCCGAGGGGAGCGCCCACGGCGACCACCGGCGCCGCCGCCAGCCACTGTTCGAACGTTCCCGGTGCGAAGCCGCCGCCGAGACTCTTGACGACGACGCCGACCAGCGAGGTGAAGGCCATGAGGATCACGCTCGTGGGGATCGCGATCTTCAGGTCCGCGTGGCACAGCAGGACGAGCACCATGTAGAGCATCATATCGATGCCGACGCCGGTGATGCTCGCCACGGCCAGGCCTCCGAAGAAGCCCACCAGGAATCCGGCATTCCGGTCGAAGGACGGCTGCACCGGGGTCATGCCCTCCCGGCTGCAGAATTCCCGAAGATAGCGCAGGTGCAGCAGTCCGAAACTGCACCAGAGCGTGGCGAAGAGCAGTTTGATGAACAGATCACCAGCGAGGGGGGCGACGACCAGGATGCCGAGGGGTGTGCCGAGCAGGGTTCCCACCAGGGCGGCCCGCAGCATGGGCCATTCGAGGGGCTGTCGCGTACACAGGATGTACACGCTCGCACTGGTCATGCCCACGGCCTGAACGGCGAAGCTGAAATCCCGGCCCAGGGTGGCCGGCATGTCCAGCAACAGGACGAGCACGGGAAAACCGACCGTACCTCCCCCCATGGGTGTCGAGCCGGCGACGTAAGAGCCGAGCGCCATGGAAAGCGCGATGGGCCACTGCTGCAGCAGTCCGCCGGCATGGTTGCCGGCGAACACCAGCAGGCCCCAGGCCGTGTAGAACACGGCGAGCCAGATCAGAAAGGGAAGCAGTCTCGGCGGGTTGCGGTGGTGGGCCATGGCGCGCCATTGTACGGGCGCGCCGGTGAAGAATGAACGATTCGAGAGCCGCTGTCAGCGGCAGTTCCCGGGGTGGCGCTCAGCCCGCCGAGGGGCAGTGGTCGATGCGCTGGGCACCCGGCGGGACCTCGGCGGCCAGGGAGGCCGTGGGTCGAGCGGGCAGGGTGGTCTGGCGGACTTCCTCGACGGGAGCAAAGCCGGGCGGGACACTGGCCGAACGGTCCGGTGACAGCAGACTGGCTGTCGTGGACAGACCGATCAGCAACAGCCCGGACGCCAGGAATCGGCTCCGTGCTCGCGGTGTCAGGCGTCGAAATCGCATGGTTTCCTCCTCGCCCGTTCACCGGGCTTTCCCCTAGGACGCGCATGACGCGTAAAAGGTTACACTCCGGCTCCATGGATCCTTACCCGCAACGCATCGTCTGCCTCACGGAGGAGACCACCGAGTGGCTGTACCTGCTCGGGGAATCCGACCGCATCGTGGGCATCTCCGGCTTCACCGTCCGCCCGCCCCGGGCCCGTAAGGAAAAGCCCAAGGTGTCCGCCTTCACTTCCGCCAGGATCGACCGCATTGTCGATCTTCGCCCGGACCTCGTGCTGGGGTTTTCCGATTTACAGGCGGATATCGCCGCAGAACTCGTTCGACGCGGCATCGACGTTCACGTGTTCAACCAGCGCTCCGTGCGGGAAATTCTCGCCATGATGGTGCAGCTGGGCGCCCTCGTCGGCGCCGGCGAACAAGCGCTTGACTGGGTTTCCGACTGGCAACGGCGCGCCGAGGCGAAGCGCCGGGCCCTGCCACCCGCCGGTGAGCGCCCGCGAGTGTATTTCGAGGAATGGGATGATCCCCTGATCAGTGGCATTCGCTGGGTGTCCGAACTGGTCGAACTGGCCGGCGGGTTCGACTGCTTCCCGGAACTGGCCCGGGAGGGTCTGGGCAAGAACCGCATCATTGCCGATCCCATGACCGTCGTGGCCCGCCGCCCGGATGTGATCATCGGGTCCTGGTGCGGCAAGAAATTCCGGCC
This sequence comes from Lysobacterales bacterium, assembly GCA_036351115.1. Lineage (GTDB taxonomy): Bacteria > Pseudomonadota > Gammaproteobacteria > Xanthomonadales > SZUA-36 > Marinihelvus. Next base: position 10,225 of record JAZBOL010000032.1, read on the forward strand.
GGAGAAGGTGGCGGCCAGGCCAGGCTGGGCGGATGTCCCGGCGGTTCGCGATGGCCGGATTCACGAAGTGAAATCGGCGCTGATCCTGCAGCCGGGCCCCGCGGCCCTGACCGAGGGCCTCGAAGCTTTGACCGGACTCATCACGGCCTGGCACGAAGGTCGCTGACACCGTCGTCCTTCGGGGCTTGCCGCGATGTCCGCCGGTTGCCCTTCCTGACCGAGCAAACTGACCGAACACCCTGGCGGATTATTTTTCCTGATCAACTTTTCTCTTGCGGCCGGGTATTCCCTCACAAGACACGCCACCTGCGCATGACTCGACCGCCCTGCGGTCAGGGGGGGATGCCCCGGTCTCGATAGCCCGGGTGACAAGGGGGACGGGCCCGCTTCGGCGGGCCTCGTTCTTTGTCGCACCGCCGTTTTCCGGCAGCGGTTTCTATTGACCCCTGCCCCCCGGGCTGGCTGAATAGTCCTGTTTCAGTCACCCGTCGTCCATCAGGGCACTTTTCACCCCCTGACGACTCAAAGCATCCGACACTTCGGCACTCACGCGACGCCGAGCCGACCCGAAGCAGGAAGTCTTTTCACCCAACCACCATGAGCCCACCGCCGTTCAGAACCCGAGTGCGCCCGGAGCGACAGCTGGAAGCCGCGACTGCAGCGGGTTGGTCGCGCCTGTTGGCCGTGATCGCGCTGCTGGGTTGCCTCCCGTTTCTCAACGGCTGCGCCGGTACGGCGAGAGGGGTGGAACAGAGCGTGTACCGGGCGGAAGCGCCCAGGGAAACTGCGGCGGCATCGGCGTCGACCGTATCCGACTCCGCCGCCCTGGTGGTCATTCGCTACCCGGCCATGATTCACGCGGAGGCGGAGTCGCTCTACGTGAGTTCCTTCGCGGTCAAGGCCATCGGCGGCGTGGTGCCCTACACGCAATACGGCAAACCACAAACCGAACGGATCGCGCAGTCGGTCATCTCCAAATCCAGCTACTACGCCATGGTCCTCTACGAGGAGCTGAAGCAAAGGCTTCCGGAAGGCCGCGTGCTCCTGTCGCCGCACATCGTTCTCTGGAACGAGGAACGAGGGTTGCACAGCCGGCCGATTCTCGCTTCCGAGCAGGTCCCCTCGGTGCTGACGGTGGATTTCACCGTCTATTCCTTCCCGGACGTCAACGAGATGATGGACGAGCCGCCGGTGACCTTCGGTGATCTCGTCACGCCGCTCGTGGTCGTGAAGAGCAGTCGATGGGCGCGCCCCGGGCTCAATGGGCTGCTGCTGGCCAGTGAGCCGCTGCTGGACACCGCCTGGCGGCAGGCTGGACGGGAGGCGCAGCGCCAGATGGACGAAAGACTCGGGGGCTTGCCCGAGTCGGACCGCGATTCCCTGGAATTCATCGCATTCCTGGCGGAGCGGGACGCGCCGCCGGCCAATGCCCCCGTACGCCAACCGGGATCGCGGCAGTCTTCGCTGGTTGCCGTCGAGCGCTACCCGGTAGAAAAGCTCCAGATGGATCCCCAGCTCGTGGCCGTCATCGAGAGCGGCGCCGCACGGGACCCCTTCGCCGCCCAGTTCGCCGAGGGCGCGGCAAGCCGGCTGGTGGAGCTGCTCGGCACCATTGATCATGAACGCGCGACGTTCTTCGCGAGACAGACCGCGCTGGCGCGCTTTGATCCCGAGCTTGCCCAGGTTTTCTTTCTCCAGCCGGAGGACGAAAGCGTGCGTGCCCGGTTGCAGCTTGCCGACGCCCTCGTGGCGGCGGAACGGGAATTCCTGGCGGCCCAGTCGGACAGCATTTTCGACGGGACCTACACGGGAGACTTCGGTGTTCGCATGCGCAAGATCATCGCCGCCGAGTACCGCATGCTCGAGGAACGCCGCCGCCTGGCCCGTAAGCAGAACGTGACGACGGCGGTGGCGGCCCTCGCCCTGGCCGGCTCGGTGTATGGCGCCACCGTGACCACGACAGCCAGCGCTGCCGCGGTGGCGGCCTTTTCCGGCGTTTCCCTGCTCGGATCGGTCTGGGCCCTCAATCGGTCCCTGGACGCGCGCTCCGAGTCGGAAGAGGTGAGCGAATATTTCATTGCGCGCATGGCGCCGACCTTCGAGCGGCAGATGTCCGTGCAGACAGAGTGGCTCGAATCCAAGGAGCTCATTACGGCCCGCGGCTTCGCCGAGTTCCGCAACAAGACCCTGACCCTGTATCAGAGCCGGGTTCGCGCCCTTGCGGTGAGCGGTTCCAACCGCTGCCTGTTCCGCCACGCGGAGGTATCGGCCCGCGGAAGATGGTACGGCGACTGCCGGGCAGGGGAGGCGACGGGGCTGGGCTACGGCGTGCTGGTGGACGCCGGTGGTACGGCGGTGGAGTACGTGGGCGAAGCGAAAGACGGACGGGCCGAGGGCGCCGGCGCCATGATCCTCAGGAGACCCGGCACGTCGGGCGCGACGTATTACGAGGGCCGATTCCTTGCGGGGTTGCCCGACGGCGCCGTGCGGGTCGAAGCGCCCGGCAGTGCGCCCCGCTGGCGTCGCTATTCCGCCGGAACGGACCAGGGCCGCGGCGAACCGGGTACCCGGACCGATTTTGGCTTCACCGGTGGTGGCGCCTCGGCCCAGGTCCTCAATCCATGAGGATCGGGGGCGTGATGCTGGCGGTCGCGGGTCTGCGCGCGTGGCGCGGAGGGCTGTTGCTTTTGGCGTTTGCCCTGCAGCTTCCGGCCTCAGCGCCGGCCGCAGCCGTTGAGCTCGATCTGCAGGCGGTGGAGGCCTTGCCGCCGTCGGAGCAGCATCGGCAGCTGAGCCTCATGTTGCTGGTGTCCGCCGGTGTCGATGACGTGTTGCTGGACCAGGTGGCGAAACACCTGGAACCGGACGCCGGTGAGACGCCTGGCACGGCTGGAGACAGCGGCGGCAGCGCCGCGCCCCGCTTCGATACGGACCGCTACACCTCCCCGCTGGCCCGTATCGTGGACCAGGCGTCGTTGCTTGCCGGCGCGGAGCAGCTGTTTCGATTCACCCTCGCACACCGGCCGGAAATCCGTGCCCGGCTCGACGCGCTGGAGTCCGGGGACACGGACCTGGCTTCGCCGGGTGCGATCGCCGATCTGACCGAGGACACAATCCTGATCCGCCAGGCCATCGCGGACAGCCTGCGCGCGACGAAACCGGTCACGGGGGATGAGACCAGCGAAGCGGCCGAACAGCGCTACCGGGCGCAAACCGTGGTGCTGCGCAATTCGCTCGAATACACCCAGTTCAAGGCCGAGCTGGATGTGCTCACCGGTCAGGCCATCGCGTCCGTGGGCGGGCGTCTCGACGCCTACCAGCGAATGTTCGACGTGGAGACCAACACGGGTGTGCTGGACCGCCGAATTCGCTCTGCGGAGCTGATTTACCTTCCTGAGGGTCAGTTCGATCCGCGGGCCGGGGAGCTCACGGAGGAAATGCTCCGCAACATGGTGCTGTCGGAAAGCCAGCCGAACCGGTGAGTGTTACACCCGTATCGCGCCCGCATCCCGTCAGGGCGTTCCGCCGTCTTCCCCGTTTTACCCGTCTTCCCCGTCCGGAGCGGCTTGCGGCTGGTCCGCGCCTGCTTCAGGGGGCGTCTCGTCTTCGTCAGGCAGCGGGTCGCGCGGGATCGGCGTTGCCCCGGGCGTAAAGTCCGTAAAGACGTCTGCCGGTGGTGAGGTCTCTGCCGTCACACCGCGCACTTTCAGCAATTCTTCCCGGGTCAGGGAGTTGGCTGGGGGCGCATGCTCCGACGGTTCGGTGGCTGGCCCCGATGGGGCGCGTTCACCGGTCCGGCCGGCGGCGCTGCCGAGCTCGGGCAGCAGGGTTTGTGCGTCCTCGCCCCAGCGCAGATCCCGTTCCGCGTCGGCCGTGTCGGCGCTTTCCTCCGGATCACCGATCCTGATTGCCTCGATGTCCACGGGTTCGCCGTCGGCCAGGCCGCGGGCCTGGAGATAGTCCGAAGCGCTCTGCTCCACACCTTCGTTGCTTGGCGGTGCGGGCGTGCGCGCCGCGTCGTCCTCCGCCACCCAGTCGGGTATCTCCGGTCGTTCCGGTGGGGGTTGGCTTTCCGATGCCGCTCCGCCCTGGCGGTCCGTTCCGCCGTCGGAACCCGCCTGGCCCTGGGCCCCATCCCGGCCTTCCTGGCCGCCTTTGCCCGCGGTGCCCTGGCTGTTGCCGGCCTGCCGGCCGGTTTGCGTTTCCGCACTTGCCGGTTGTCCCGAGCCCTCCGGCGCGGGCTGGCCGGGTCGCGCCGGGGCGCCCGGTTCTCCGGATTCTCGGGGTTCTCCGGGCTGTCCCGAGGTGCCGGCGAAAAACGCGGCTTCCCGCTCGTGATACTCGTTGACCAGTTCGGCCCAGGCCTCGGCCTCCTGTTGCAGCAGCTGAGCGTCGCCACGCTGGGCCCTGGCCCGCGCTTCCGCGCTGGGGACGAAGGCGTAGCCCTCGTCCCGTTCCCCGGGTGTCCAGGCTCCGCGGCTCAGGATGATGCCCCGCAGCTGGTTTCTGAGGTGCTTCTGTGAACTTTCCGGCAAGGCGCCCAGTTTCTGCAGGCTGTTGGCCGGTTGCACGCCGCCGGGTGCGAAGGCCGGACGATCCAGCCGCCGGTCATCCAATTCCATGAAGCGTCGGTAATTGTCTTCGCTGATGTCCGTTTCCTGGCTGGGATCCTCCGTGTCGGACGCTTCTCGTTCAAGGGGTTCCGGGCCCGTTGCGGGCTCTGTGGTCTGCGCAAACGCCGGGTGGAAGGTGGCCAGCGGCGTGCAGCCGAACAGGCACGCGATCGCTGTCCCGAAGCGAAGCGGCGCTGATGGCCGGTGCGTGTGCCCGGGCTCGACGGTCCATGGTTTGAGCGGATGTTTCGTCATGGGCGGTTCAGTCGGAGATTTCTCTTACGACACGAAAACCCGTGAAATCGTTCCGATCCCCGTTGCGAAGGTTGAACCGCGAGGAAAGACGAATGTCCCGGGAGCCGGTCACCCAGGAGCCGCCACGCGCCATGTGCGATGAGCAGATGCCACGGGTCCACGCGCTGCCGTCCGTCGGCGCGTCGAGATAGGACAGGTTCATGCAGTCGGCTGTCCATTCGGCCACGTTGCCGATCACGTCGAAGATGCCGGCCCGGTTGGCGCGAAAGGCGCCGACCGGTGCGGTGCCGGCGGGAACCGGGTCTTCGCAGGCTTCGTGCTGCCACTCGAAGCCCGTTTCCCGGCCCGCGACGTTTCCGAAGCGGCAGACGGCCTCGGGCGAGTCACCCAGCCAGGGTCCGCGGGTATCGGCCCGTGCGATGTACTCCCATTCGCTTTCCGTTGGCAGGCGATACACCTCCCCGGTCTTCGCGCTCAGCCAGGCCAGGTATTCCTGCGTGTCATTCCAGGAGACCATCATCACCGGGCGGTCTCCACGTCCCCAGCCGTTATCCGGGGGGCGATGGGAACAGCCGCCTTCTTCGACGCAGGCGTCCCACTGACCCATGGTCACTTCGAAGATCCCCGCCGCGAAAGGGCGCGTCATGCTGACGGTGCGCCGCGGACGCTCCTGCTCGAGCGCCAGCGGATCGTCGTCCGCAGCCCCTTGCCGGAACGCGCCGACGGGCATGACCCGCATCTCCGGGCAGACCGGGCAGTCGCGAAACGGCTTGCCGGGTTCGAGGGTCAGCCGCTCGATGGCTTCGAGGGCCTCGGTGACGCTCTGTCCCCGGGGAAAGGCGTTGAGGTAGGCCTGGTAGGCGTCGATGGTGTCCAGGTCGCGGGCCGTTTCGAAGGCTGCGGCGTCGTTCCGGCGGTCGAGCAGGTCCCGGCGAATCCGTTGCGCCTCCTCGATGTGCAGGCCGGCGGGCCAGGACTCGATGTAGCGGTCCATGGAAGCCACGGTGCGTTCATCCCGGGCCTGCTCCCAGGCGAGCTCGTCGCGGCGTTCACGTTCCAGCCGTTCCCGTTCTCGGAGGGCCGCTTCCGCGTCCATGGCCTCGATGCGCTGCAGGGCTTCGGCCTGGTGTAGCCCGGTGGGAAACTGTTCCAGGTAGTCGACGTAAGCAGGGCGGGTGTCCTCGGCGGAAAGTTCGTTCCAGGCCCGCTCGTCGAGGATGTCGATCTGCAGCTGCGCCTGTTCCGCGTAGATCGAGGTGGGATAGTCGGCCAGGAAATTTCGATACCCGAGCAGGGTGTCTGCCTCGAGCGCGGCTTCCCAGCGCGCGCGTTCCTCGTCCGTCGGCGCTGCCACGCGCGGCCCCCGATCCCGTTCCGCGCCCATGTCCACGTCTTCGAGCCACTCGTCCACGGGGAGCTCACGGTCTGACAGGAGAAAGACTCCGCCGGCGACCATGAGCAGCGTGATGGCCACGCCCAGCACGACGGGCAGCCAGGGTCTCCGTTCATCCGTGCTGGTCCCGTCCCCGGTGCTCTGGGCCATGCGCAGGCGCCAGTCGATGCGGTCCAGGGAGTCGCGCCAGTCCGCGAGATCGGTGGGTCGACGCTTCGGATCCAGGCGCAGGGCGCGACTCAGGGCGTCCCCCAGGGCGCCCGGAACGGATGCCAGGGCGTTCCGGAGGGGATCTTCCGCATCGGCTTGCCGGGCCGCGAGCCGCTCCTCGGCGGTCGCGGGTTTCTCACCGGTGTAGGCCTGGAGGAGGGTCGCGGCCAGGGCGTAGGCGTCGCTCGCCGGGGATACGCTGGGCGGATCGTCAAGGCATTCCGGTGCGATTTCCGGCCCGGCTTCGGAAGTGGCGACCCCGGTCCCTGAACCCAGTCCGCGGAGCAGCCAGCCGCCCTCCGCGCGCTGCCAGACCGACTCCGGCGAGAGATTGCCATGCACCCGCCCCTGCTCATGCAGCTGGACGAGGGCGTCGGCGCAGGTCATGAGCGCATCGCGACAGTCATCAGCGTCCAGGGTTTCGCCTTCTTCGAGCAGCCTTGCCAGGGGCTTGCCAGGCGCGTCGGGGCGGAGCTGGTAGACGGTTCCGCCGGCTTCGATGATTCGCAACACCTGGGGCAGGGCGGGGTGGTCGAGCCTGCCCGTCTGGCGGGCGGCCTCGAGGAAACGCTTTCGGGCTTCGACAAAGGCGCCGCGGTTTTCTTCGTCAATCTCGACGCTGCCGTCGCCGGCGCGCCGGGGATCGAGCTGCGAGGGGGCGAATTCCTTGAGTTCGAAGGTTTTACCGAGGGCCATGTCCACGACCCGGTAGTGGATTGCGTCCTTGCCCCGGAACAGAACGGCCTGGACCTGCAGGCCATCGACCTGCAGGCCCGGAGGAAGGGGATTCACGTGCCGGCGCCCCTGGCGGGTGACAGCCGGACCTTCACTTCGGCGGCGCCGAGGAGAATCGTGTCGCCCTCACGAACGTAGAAGACCTCGTCCCGCTGGCAACGAACGCCGTTCAGAAACGTGCCGTTGCGGCTGCCGAGGTCCGACAGGGTGAACCGTCCACCCTCACCGACGATCACCGCGTGCTTGCGGCTGATGCCCGGGCCATCGGCGGACAGTTGCACGCCGGCACGTCCGATCACGGCCTGGAATTTGCCGTCGTGTATGGGGGTGATGGCGCGGAGTGGACGTCCGTCTGCGTGGGTTCCCTCGATGCGCAGCCACCCCGCCCCCCCGGTGGGACGCGTGCTGGGCTCGACGAAGGTCGTCGGTTTTTCCGCACGCGTCGCCCGTGTCGGCAGGCCATCGGCGGAAAAGGCGATGGTTTCCGCCTGCAGCGTGCGCTGGATCTTCTGCCGTCGCTGGGTGGCCGCCCGGCGTTTGATGATGAGCCAGAAGGCGATACCGCTGATCACGGCGGAGAGCAGGAAGACCACGGCTCCGAGGCCAAGGTTGGCCTCGTCCAGGATGGCGCGGAAGCCTGTGCGCTTCACACCGGGGCCCTGGGCCTGGGCGGGGGTGATCACGGTTTCGGACACAATGCCGCCCACGGGGGCGACCTGCATGCAGGCTTCGAGGCGAAGATTGATTCCCATGGGTTCGGTGAGCGCCAGCAAGGCGTCGTTGAGCACCACCTGCGGGGGGCCGCCCTCGATGCCCGGTTCGCCGGTCGCGATCACCATGCCGGCCCAGTGCTCGCACAGGTCGATCAGGGGCCCGGTCAGGTTCGGCAGTGATTCTCCGGGCACGAGCGTCTGGGCCGCGCCCGTGGTCTTGCCGGCGACATCCACGGGCACCCAGAACGGCATCGCTCCCGCCGCCATCATGTCGGCCGGTGGCCAGGCCGCGAGGCGAACTTCGTGGTCGGTTTCCGGTGGGTTGAACGTGACCCGGATCGGTGGGCGTGTGAGGTCCGGCACGGCCAGCAGCGCCAGCGTCGTGTCCTCCGGTGTCGACACCCGGCGCGCCGGCAGCCCATCGGTCTGGAAATCCGTGCCGCCGTCCAGCGCGTAGAGATCGCCTTCACCGTCGGCGAAGTCCGCCGGGACGATCACCAGCGCATCGCCGGTGCCGTTTCTGCCGATCACGACTCCGGTCGTGGGCACCACGCGCTCCGGGTCGACGGCGCGAACCATGAGCACCACGGAATCGGGCATGGTGGCGCGGGTCGGCAGCTGGGCCCGGCTCTCGACCGGTGCCAACAGGGCCAGCGCCAGGGCGAACACCAGGGCAGGCAGCACCCCGCGGGAAGTCATTCGGTGAATCCAGAGGTTCATCGGGCGTACAACCGGTTGATCAGGTTATCCAGGCAGTATTGTCCGGCCCGGTTCAGGGTGCGCTCCTCGCGGCCCTGGACCAGGTTTTGCAGAAAAACGAGTATGGCCGCCATGACGAGGGCGAGCAGGGTCGTGCTGAAGGCCACGCCCAGGCGCTGGGTTACCTCGTACAGCAGTTCCGGGCTCTCGACGTTGGCGCGGTCGCCGGCGTAATTGAGCGCGAGCATGATGCCCACCACGGTGCCGATGAATCCCAGGGACGGAATCAGCCAGGTGATGTACCGAATGATGTTGTAGCGCAGGTCGAGTTCGTGGAGGAACAGCTCCAGGCTCGAATTCAGAAGTGCGTTGGTCTGGTCGACGGAGCGGCTCAGGTTGAAATTGAGCACCAGCCGCTCGATGAGCCGGGGAACGAAGCACACCTGGCGGTACCGGCTGCTGCGGACCTTCTGGTAGATCGGCGTCATGTCCTCTCCGGGCCGAAGGACCGTTTCGTCGTCCATGGGGAGATAGTCACGACTGAACTGGCTCTCCTCGATCAGCCCGGCCCGCCACCGAATGAACACCTCCCCGAGGCCCACGAAAAAGGCCAGCCAGAGCACGTTCTGAACGGTAAAGGGCCATGATGCCCGGTTGATGTCCAGGAGGATCGACGCTGCGGTTTCCGGAAGCACTCGCGCCATCAGCGCGATTGCCAGCACGGCAGCCACGAGGCTCACGGCCAGGGTCGCCAGGCGGAGTCTCGTTTCGCTCCGGTCCTTCACGGCCGGCGTTCCTGCGCTGGATCCGCGCCAGCTTCACCGCTATCGTCCGGCGTTTCACCGGCATCCTGCTTGCCGGACGTCCCGGCCGACTGCTTGCCGGGTGCGTCGAAATCCGGGGAAGTCGCTCCCTCCGGGCCGCTTTCCAGCTCGCCCGTTTCCGGATTGCGTTTCGGTGTCGACAGGGTGGGCTCCTTGTCCGGATCTCGCAGGGTGTAGCGGCCGACGCGCGGGTCGTAGAGCGAACCTTCCGGCGCCGGCGCCAGGCGGACGTCCACGTCGGGGCCGAAAAGGCTTGTCAGGGCTTCCAGTTCGACTTCCACCTCGCCGAAGCGCAGGCGATCACCGACGCACAGGCAGACCAGGCGGGCCCGCACCCAGCCGTCGTTCCGGCCCAGGTGTACGCCGCGCGCGGAATTCTCGTCCCGTACCCACAAAAATCGGCCGGGGTCGAGTCGCGCCTGGGCGTGCAGACCCGAAACGGACGGGTCATCGAGCTGCAGGTCGCAGGTGGCGTTGCTTCCAATGGTGAGGATGGCGTCTGGATTCACGGTTCTTATGCCTGCTGGTCATTCCCCTTGACGGGCGGCCTGTTCCGCCGGCAGGACCCGGGTTCGCTTCCGGGCGGGTCGCTGCGTCGGTTGTTGTCACCCGGTTTTGTCACCCAATGGTAACTGATTTTCGCGTGTCCCTGCCGTTTCGGAATCCGTCCGGGGGAGCACCCGGCCAGCCCTTTCGGCGAGTGCCCCCGGTGAGGTCACTGCGCGAGCGCCAGGAAACCACCGGAGTTGGCGCGCGCCAGCGTTTCCATGAACGAAACAGTCCCTTCGTATTTGAAATAATCACCGATGGTCACCGCGTGAATTTCCACGTCGCCCTGGTTCGCGACGGTGATCTGCTGCGCCAGGACCCGGGGCGGCATGTCGTTGTTGAACGCCGGGTTGGGCAGGCCATCGCTGATCAGGATCACGGCGTCCGCGTCCGTTTCAAAGGCCTCTTCGAAGGCTGCGAGCATGGGCGACCCGCCGTCGAACCGCTCCGTCAGCCCGCTGACGAAGCGAAGGGCCTCACCCCGGTTTCTCCGGCTGGTGGGCGCCAGGCGCCCGTTCTCGGGCCATCGGTAGAACGCCGGCCCCCGGTCGAGCTGCTGGAAACCCAGGATGCCGAATCCCATCCCGGGCTGGAGGGAGTCCAGAGCCCGGGCCACCGTATCGACGACGAGCTCGTCGTGTTCCGCCAGGTACTTGTTCATGTCCACGAGCAGGAGAAATCGCGTTTTCTCCGTTTTCAGGCCGAGAAAGCGGAACGTGACGAGGTTCGTGGGAACGATCTCCTCACTGTCCTCGTCGGTCGGTGGTGGCGGCGGGGGCTCGCGTTCGGCGGCCACGAGCTGCGCCTTGCGGGTTTGCAGCTCACTGTCGAGGAGGGAGGCCTCCGCCTCCAGCTCCTGCTGACGGGTCCGGGCGGCGCTGAGTGCCACGACAAGACGTTCCAGGCCCAGCTCGTTGCTCTCCACGCGCGCGTCAGAGCGCTGGGCGAGGGCCTCCAGCGCCGCCAGGTGCCCCTCGAGGCGGACCTCCTTCTGGTAATCCGGCATGAGGATGATGGTGATAATGATGAAAGCGCCCATGGCGGAGGCGAACAGGTCCACCGCGGACAGGGAATAGACGCCGGTGACACGAAGCCGGGTTCTCACCGCGATACCCCCACGAAGTCGCCGTTGTTCAGCCGGGACAGGGTTTGGAGGAACAGCACCAGGTTGCGGTTGTGGGTGTAATCACCGATGGCGACGGTGTGCAGTTCGGTCTGGCGAAACTGGTTGCGGCGGGAAACGTCCTGAATGATGAATCCGGGCGGGTTGTTCGGTTCACCGTCGCTCATGAGGATGATGGCAGCTGCCGGGTATTCCATGGCGGCCTGGAGCGCGAAATGCGTCGGCGTGCTCCCCACGAACTTGCGCGCCAGTCCCCGGGTGAATTCCGTGGCCTGGCTGAGGTTGTCCGGCGTGGCGCGGATCAGGTCGGTGCCGCCGGGAAAGCGCCAGAGCACCGGCGCCGGATTTCCCTGGTAGCCGATGATCGCGAACTCGTTGCTGTCGTCCAGGGGCTCCAGGATGTCGAGCACGGAACGAATCATCAGGTCCTGGTAGTTGATCATGCTCCCGGACATGTCCACCACGATCACGAAGGATTTCGACTCCGATGCCAGGCCCAGGATCGAGAACTCCACCCCGTCCGTGATGAACGTGGGTTCCGGTTCGGGGACGTCGATCTCGTCCGGTGCCGGCACGGGAACGGGCAGGGCGGCGATTTGCCGGTTGACGTCGCCGAGCTCACGTTCAAGGGCGGCAAGCCGGTCCCGCAGGCTGGCGTTCGCATCCCGGGCAGCGTCCAGTTCGCGCACCATGCGTTCCTGCTCCGCCTCCAGGTCCCGGGCCGCGGCCGCTGCTTCCCGCCGCTGCTCGACCAGGTCCAGGGTCTGGGAGAACGCATCGTCCCGACCGGCATTCTGATAGTAGGGGAACAGCAGCATGACCAGCAGGATGAAGGCACCCAGCGCCGAGGCGAACAGGTCGATCGCCGAGGTACTGAATACGGATGTCTCCCGGTCCGGTCTTTTCACGTCCGGTGTGCTCCCTCGTGGCTGGGGTGGCTGGGCAGGCGTCGATGTGCATTGACAGCGGGCATCGCGCCTAGGTTCAATGCGGTCTGCCGGCGCCGCGGCGCCCGGTTGCCGCGGGCATCATGCGGAAAAGTGTAATCAATCCCGCCTCGCAATCCACCCCGGGGGTCGCGTCAGTCAGAGTCATGAGCAGTTTCAGCACGCCAAGGTACCGTGTCCCGGTGCTGCTTCTCATGTTCCTGGGCCTGGCGCAATCGCCACCGGCGCGGGCGACAGCGTTGCCCGGCGGCGGGCAGCAGCAGGAATACTTTGTCCGCCAGGAAGCCGATGAAGCCCTGCTGGTGCGCATCGACGGCGTCGAGGCGCAGTTCGAGGCCGCCATCTTCGACAGCGACGGCGAGCTCATCGTCGCATCCGGCACGGTCGGCAGCCGGATTGCACCGCTGTATCAGTATGTCCCCACCGCGAACCAGTCCCGCCAGATCGATTTGCGCATCACGGCGCCCCTGGACACGAACCGGACGGCCTTCAACATGGGGCTAAGCCGGATCACGGTCCGTGACGACCGCAGTGCGCGCCTGTCGCGGGCCTACCAGTGGCTTTCCTTCGGTCTCGAACTGCCGCCGGCGGATACGGCGGCGAACTGGAGCGTCAAGGTCAATTCGCTGTCCGATGCCGCGCGGCAGTTCCAGGCCTTCGGCATGGAGGAGTTGCAGCTTTGGGCCCAGGTGCATGCGGGCCAGATTCTTCTGCGCGGGCTTGGCGACAACAACGCGGCCCTGGCCGTGGCGGAGGACGTACTGGCTTCCGCCGGCGCCCGTCGCTGGCCCGGCGTCCGGCTGGCGGCCACCCGGCTCCGGGCGCAGTCGTTGGCCGCCCTGCGCAAAGCCGGGGAACTGCCGTCCACGGTGACGGACGATCCGGTCCAGTCGGCCGCTGAGGCGCTGGCCGACGAGGCCGCCTCCCAGGGGGCGCTGTTCGAACGGGCCGATGCCCTGTTCCTGTCCGGCGCCGACCTGGCGGATCGGGGTGATTTTTCCACGGCCCTGGCGCGTTTCGAAGCGTCTCTCGACATCGCGGAACGCATCGACGCGGGGGACCTGGCGACCTCGGTGCGCGAACGCATGGTGGAGATTCACGGACAGCAGGGGGACGTGGCCGCCACGAGCGAAGTGCTGCGAGCCATCGAGGATCAGCTGACGGAAGACGGGGCCGATGACGAGCTGGCGCAGAACCTGCTCGCCCAGGGACAAATTCTCAACGGCACCTACCGGTTCGAGGAAGCCCGGGCCGTGCTCCGCCAGGCCCTCGAATTCGAACACAACAGCGCGACCCGAAATCAGCTCCACCTCGCCCTGGCCGAGGCGGCCTGGGCCCTCGGTGACCTGGAGGAAGCGCGTGGCCAGGCCCTGTCCGCCGTGATCAATCCGGCCTCCCGCGCCTATCGCCGGCCCACGGCGGTGCTCGACGTCCAGAAAGGCGTGGGCATCCTCGCCGGGGTAGCCCGGGCGCGGGGGCAAACAGCGGATATGGCGTCCCTCCGTACGGCGCAACGGTCCCTGTTGGTCGGCGAAGCGGATCGCGTGCTGTGGTCCTGGGAGCGCGCCCAGGATGAGCTGGTGGATGGTCGACCGGCCGCCGCTGCTCTTCCTTACCTGCGCACGGTGCGTGACACCGCACGAAGCCCCGCCCTGGCGCCCTACGGTCACCTCGCCCGACTCTGGCTGTGCCGCCTGGACACCGATTGTCCCGCCGGTGCTGCCGAACGGGCGCGGGACGCGCTGGCGGCGACGGGTATCCCCCGCTTTCGCGTGGAAGGCGGCTGGCTGTACGGCGCCTGGCTCGCGCAGGGTGGGCAGGCCAGCGCCGCGGCGCGACAGCTTGCCGAGGTGGTGCGTGACGTGATCTTTTTCCGCAACAGCGCGCCCGGTGTCCTGGGTGACTGGAGCTGGCGTTACGGTGAAGTGCTGGCGGAAGATCTGCTTGGCGCACGCCGCGGCGGTGGAACGGCCGGGCAGCTGCTCATGGACCTGGCGCGCTTGCGCTGGCTGCGGGCATCCGGGGCGGCGCTGGGCCTGCCCTTCGACCGCGGCCTGGCGGGCCTGGACACGGACGCCCTGCGCGCCACGCTGGGCCGGCGCGTGTCCCCGGGCAGCGGAGACGATGTCGCGCAGTTGTCCCGTGAGCTCACACGAATTTTCGACGAGGGACGCACCCGCTTCGATGCGGGGACCGGGTTCCTCGACGACGGCGTCCTGGAGCCGTGGCTGGCGACGCTCGATGCCGACGAGGCCGTGCTTGATTTCGACCTCAGCAGCTCACGGGCGATCGCGCTGCTGGGAACGCCATCCGGCGTTACCCGGCTCGATATCGGTCCAGCCTCGGTGTTCCGGGACTGGCGGAAATTCCTGGCGGAGGACGGTGGCCGGGACCTGGCCACGGACTGGCAGACTTGGGGGCAGCGGCTCATGCGCCCCCTGGCAGAACGACTTCCAGGGCGGGTGTACCTGGTCTCGGCGGACCGCCTGGCCCTGCTTCCCCTGGAAGCGATCCGCGTGGACGGCTCGGTCCTCGGAGATCGACACCGTTTTACCCGGCTGGCGTCCTTTCCCGCCCGGAAGCGCCCCGGGGAACGCCTTCGGACCTTCGCCATCGACCGGGTCTTCCTCGCTGGCGCGCCGAGCGACTACAGCGCCGGATTCCTTGCGCGCCTCGCTACGGACCCGGAACTCAATGAGGTCATGGACCGGTTCATCGGTCCCGGCTTGCAGGTAATCCAGGGTTCGGCCCTGGCCTCGGACGAGTTCGAGACACCGGCTTTTCGCCAGGCGGACCTCGTGCACCTGGCCATGCCGGGGCGGCTCGATCGCGCGAACCCGGGCGCGTCCTGGCTCGAGCTGTCGGAACTGCAGGGCGGGGCGGGGCGGGAGCGCCTGCCGGCTGTCGCCATCAACCGCTGGGTGCTTGATGCCGGGCTCGTGACCTTCAGCCGCACACGCTGGGGTGGACTCGAAGGCCCTGGAAGCGGCCGTCCACCACTGGTGAGCGGCGCCCTGGCGGCGGGCGCCCGGGCCGTGCTCGTGGCCGGCTGGCCTGCAGCCGATCCGGTCGCTGACGGCGTGCTCGCGGCGACCTACGACGGAATCACGGACGGCCAGGACCTCGACACGGCGCTCAGCGCCGCCCAGGCGGCTGCCCGGCGAGCCGGGGTTCCGGCCGGCAGCTGGGCGCGCTACCAGCTCTGGCTGGACTGATCCCCGCGGACCGTGTTCAGGATCCGTTCATCGATGTTGTCGTACGTTTCGCCGCAACGGCTGACGGATAGGGGCGGCGCACTTACACTAGAGCAAATGGTGCCGGGCCCCGGAGGATTGATTGCCATGCGAATGCTGAAGAACATTGTCATCGCCTCGGTTCTGGTCGCCGTGCTGGCAGCCTGTGCCACCAGTCCCACGGGCCGCAAGCAGCTGATGCTCGTCTCCGAAGAGCAGGCCATCAGCAGCTCGAAGCAGGCCTACATCGCCACGGTCAGGGACCTCGGCGCCAAGGGTCAGCTGTCCACGGACCGGGCGACCATTGCCCGGGTCGAGCGGATCACGGGACGGCTCATTGCCCAGGCCATCCAGATGCGGCCGGACTCGGCGGACTGGGAGTGGAGCGTGGTGGTCATCGACGACCCCAAAACCGTCAACGCCTGGTGCATGGCGGGCGGACGCATGGCGATCTATACCGGCCTGATCGAAAAGGTGCGACCCTCGGACGACGAACTCGCCCAGGTCATGGGCCACGAAATCAGCCATGCCCTCGCCAACCACACGGCCGAGAAGATGTCGGTGCAGATGGCCAGCGCCATTGGCGTCGCCGCGGTGGGCGTGGTCGCCGATAATCACGTGGCGGCCCTCGGTGGCGCGGCCCTCGCTGCGGCTTACGCGATCAACAAGCCCAACAGCCGGACGGCGGAACGCGAGGCTGACCGGATCGGCATCGAGCTGGCGGCGAAAGCCGGTTACGATCCGGCGGCTGCACCGACCCTCTGGAAAAAAATGGGTGAGGTGGGCGGATCCGAGCCGCCGCAGTGGATGAGCACGCATCCGAGTTCGGGTAACCGCCAGGCGTACCTCGCGGAGCTTGTGCCGGAGATGCGCCAGTTCTACAACCCTCGCGCAGACCACCCGGTATACCGTCTCTGACCGGCTGGTCTAACCCGGGCGGAGGCGCACCGCCACCACGCGCCCTTCGGCGGTGATTTCTCCGCCCACGCTCACCGTCACGTCCACCACGGCCTTGCGTTCCGAGGCCTCCACCACGCGGGCCGACAGGTCGATGGGGCGGCCATCCATGGGCGTTGGTGCCCGGTATTCGACGTGCAACGACCCGGTCACGCAGCGCGGCGGGGTCCCGGCCGGGTCCGGCTGAAAATGCGCTGCGCCGGTGGCGATGCCGTGGCAGTCCACCAGCGAAGCGATCAGTCCGCCGTACACCACGCCCGGCACGCCGAGCTGAGACGGGTCGGGCATGAAGCTCGCCACGACCCGGTCTCCGTCCCGGTGGCTCTTGAGCTGAAGTCCCCGTTCATTGCGGGCGCCACAGCCGTAGCACACCTGGAAGGCCTCGTCGTATCGGTCCTGGATGGCGTCGCTGTCACTCATGGGCCTGTCTCCTCCTGCGGTCCTGGTCCGGTGGGCCGGGGCATGTCCCGGATCGATTGGCGCATCGCCGCGATGTGCGCCGGGCCCATGCGACAGCAGCCGCCCACACCCCGCGCGCCGGCCTCGATCCAGCTTCGCGCCGCCGCTGCAGCGTCCGGGTGCGTCAAGAGGCCGCTCCAGCGTTGCGTTTCGGGATCGTAGCGCTCGCCGGAGTTCGGGTACACCAGCACGGGAAGCTCCGGCACGGCGGCGCGAAGGTTTCCCAGGGCGCCCAGGACGTGTCGCGGGGCCGTGCAATTGATGCCCAGCGCCAGTACCCGCGGGTGGTTCGCGAGCGCTGCCGCGGCTTCGGCCAGCGGCGTTCCGTCCTGCAGGGTTTCCTCGTCCCGGCAACAGAAGCTGACCCAGGCGGGAGTATGGCAGTCCCGCAGGAGTTCGGCGAGCACGGCGATTTCCCGGGCGTGGGGCAGGGTTTCGCACGCCAGCACGTCGGCGCCAGCCGTGTCCAGCACGGCCAGGCGTTCGGCGTGGAATGACGCCAGGCCGGCCTCGTCCAGGGCGTAGCGCCCGGTGTACTCGGAACCGTCATGCTGCGTGGCGCCCCAGGGGCCCACGCTCGCGGCGAGAAGGATGTCCTCTCGCCGGCTCTCCGCACCTGCCGTCCGGGCCAGTTCCACCGACCGGCGCAGCAGGGCATCGGCCTCCTGCGCCTTCATGCCGAGGGTGGCGAAGCCGGCGCGACTGGCCTGGTAGCTGGCGGTGATCAGCACTTCGGCGCCGGCGTCGAGGTAGGCCCGGTGAGCCGCCTGGATGGCTTCGGGAGCGCTCGCCAGCAGGCCGGCGGACCAGAGGGTCGGGTGCAGTTCGACGCCCTGCGCTTCGAGCTGCGTCGCCAGTCCGCCATCGAGCAACAGGGGACGGGGATTCCGCAAGCGCCGGGCGAAACGGTCCGGCCCGGAAAGTTCGGTAGCGAGGTTCATGGATGCATCTTGCCACGGAATGCCACGGAGCCGGACCGGTCAGTGGCCCTCCGGCATTCCAATGGCCCCGGTGCCGTCGCTATAATGCGGCCCCCCAGATTCTCCCAGGTCCATAGCGCATGTCCCAGTTCGTTTACACCATGAACCGCGTCGGCAAGATCGTTCCGCCGAAACGCCAGATCCTGAAAGACATCTCCCTGTCTTTCTTCCCGGGGGCCAAGATCGGGGTGCTCGGTCTCAATGGCGCCGGCAAATCGACCCTGCTGCGCATCATGGCCGGCATCGACACGGACATCGAGGGCGAAGCCCGGCCCATGCCGGAACTCAACATCGGCTACCTGCCCCAGGAACCCGAACTGGACCTGGATCGCACGGTGCGGGAAAACGTCGAGGACGGGCTTCGCGAACCCCTCGACGCCCTGGCGGAACTCGAATCCATCTACGCGGCCTATGCCGAGCCGGACGCAGACTTTGACGCCCTGGCGAAACAGCAGGAGCGCCTCGAGGGCGTCATCGCGGCCTGGGACGCGCACAACCTGGAGAACCAGCTGGAGGTCGCCGCCGACGCCCTGCGGCTGCCGCCCTGGGACGCGAAGGTCGAGAATCTCTCCGGCGGAGAGCGACGCCGCGTGGCCCTGTGCCGCCTGCTGTTGTCCAGGCCTGACATGCTGCTGCTCGATGAGCCCACGAACCACCTCGACGCGGAGAGTGTCGGCTGGCTGGAACAGTTCCTGGTGGAGTTTCCGGGGACGGTCGTGGCCATCACCCACGACCGCTATTTTCTCGACAACGCGGCCGGCTGGATCCTCGAGCTCGACCGGGGCCGGGGCATTCCCTGGGAGGGCAACTACACGTCCTGGCTCGAACAGAAGGAGCAGCGCCTGGCCACCGAGGAAAAGCAGGAAGCGGCGCGCAAGAAAGCCATTCAGCACGAACTGGAATGGGTTCGCTCCGGAACGAAGGGGCGCCAGTCCAAGGGCAAGGCGCGCCTGCAGCGCTTCGAGGAATTGACCAGCCAGGACTTCCAGAAGCGCAATGAAACCAATGAAATCTACATTCCGCCCGGCGAACGCCTGGGCGACAAGGTGATCGACGTCCAGGGTGTCTCCAAGGCCTTTGGCGACAAGCTGCTCTTCGAGGACCTGAGCTTCAGCGTCCCCAAGGGCGCCATCGTCGGCATCATCGGCGGTAACGGGGCCGGCAAGACCACCCTGTTCAAGCTGATCAGCGGCCAGGAGCAGCCCGACAGCGGCACCATCGAACTCGGCGGCACCGTGGAACTGGTCAACGTCCTCCAGCTGCGGGACCACCTCGACGACGGTAAAACCGTGTGGGAGGCGGTCTCGGACGGGCAGGACATGCTGCGCGTGGGCAGCTTCGAAATGCCCTCCCGGGCCTACGTCGGGCGGTTCAACTTCAAGGGATCCGACCAGCAAAAGCGGGTCGGTGACCTGTCCGGGGGCGAGCGGGGCCGGCTGCAGCTGGCCGTCGCCCTGAAGCAGGGCGGCAACGTGCTGCTCCTCGACGAGCCCTCCAACGACCTGGACGTGGAAACGCTCCGGGCGCTCGAGGAAGCCCTGCTGGCATTTCCCGGCTGTGCGCTGGTCATCAGCCACGATCGCTGGTTCCTGGACCGGGTCGCCACGCACATCCTGGCCTTCGAGGGTAACAGCCAGGTCACCTTTTTCCCGGGCAATTACACGGAATACGAAGAGGATCGCAAGCGTCGCCTGGGCGACGAAGCCGGCCCGCATCGGGTAAGGTACAAGCGTCTGAAGTAGCGACCTCGAGGAGACGGCTTTCGCCATGATCACGACGATCGTCGTCCTGCTCTTCTACCTGGGAGGCATCGTGGCCGCGGCGCACGCGGCCCTGACCACCCGAACGGCTCAGGGCGCCGTCGCCTGGACCGTGTCCCTGGTGAGCTTTCCCTTTCTCGCCCTGCCGGCCTACCTGGTGCTTGGCCGCAACAAGTTTGCCGGGCGGGCGGAGCTGTTCGAGGCCGTGCAGGATGAAGCCGTTGACCTGCTTCAGAAATTCGAGGACGGCCTGGACGAATTTCGGACCCCGGTACAGAAGGGAAGCTCCTGGCGCCATGCGGTCGAGCAGCTTTTGGGTCTTGACGTGCTCGAAGGGAACGACGTTGAACTGCTCGTCAACGGCGGAGCGACCTTCGACAGCATCCTGGAGGGCATCGCCGGCGCCCGGGACTACATCCTCTTCCAGTTTTACATGATTCACGATGACCACCTTGGGCGACAGGTTCGGGACGCCCTGGTGGAGCGCGCGAAGGCCGGTGTCAGCGTGCTGGTCCTGTACGACGAGGTCGGCTCCGGTGGGTTGCCCGGCGCCTACGTCCGGTCCCTGGAAGCGGCGGGCATTTCCGTGAGTTCCTTCAAGCCGACGCAGGGTCGCGGCAACCAGTTCCAGCTGAATTTCCGTAATCATCGCAAGATGGTCGTCGTGGACGGTCGCGAGGGCTGGGTGGGTGGTCACAATGTCGGGGATGAATACCTGGGCCGTGATCCGAAATTCAGCCCCTGGCGTGACACCCATATCCGCTTGCGGGGACCGGCCGTCCACCAGCTGCAGCTGGTGATCCTGGCCGACTGGTACTGGGCCACTCGGGAGATTCCCGAGGTGAACTGGGCGCCGGAACGCGGCACGGGGGATGGCGGCGGTAAACGCGTCCTGATCGTGCCCACGGGGCCCTCGTCCCAGCACGAGACGGCCAGCCTGTTCTTCGTCGCGGCCATCAGCGTGGCCCGGGAACGATTGTGGATCGCGGCGCCGTACTTCGTGCCGGATGACGCGGTGCTCAAGGCGCTGAAGCTTGCCGCCCTCCGCGGCGTGGAGGTACGAATCATCACCACCGGGAAGAGCGACAGCCTGCCCGTGTGGCTCGCCGCTTTTCACTACATCCACAAGCTGCGGGGTCTCGGTATCCGGTTTTACGCCTATACACCGGGTTTCATGCACCAGAAGGTGGTCCTTATCGATCACCATCTCGCCTACGTCGGCTCGCACAATTTCGACAACCGGTCCTTCCGTTTGAATTTCGAAGTTGGCGCCCTGGTGGACGACGAACCCTTCGCCGGCGAGGTGGCGGCCATGTTCGAGCAGGACTTCGCCCAGGCCGAGCCCATCGACCCGGAGGAACTGGAGCAGCGGGGTCTGCTCTGGCGGCTGGGCGTCCAGCTCTCGCGTCTCGCCTCGCCGGTGCTGTGAAGCTTCCCGCCGCTGACCGTGGTCGCGGACCCGAAGTCGTCAGCGCAGCGCCCGCAGGGCGTCCGCGATGGATGTCACGTGCGGATCGGGATGACCTGCTTCGCTGAGCGCACGCTCGAGTCGAAACACGTATTCCGTGTTGGGCCCGCTGGGCCCTCGTGCCTGGTGAACCTGGCGCGCGATTGCGTCCGTATCGGCCGGGCCCAGGTATTCGGCGTTGTCCCGGGTGGCAATCCACGTGACGCCGTGGACCCGGTTTCCATCCGCGAACTCGAGGGGCAGGCTGAGGCGCTGATAGCCACCCTGTTCCCGGTGGTCCAGGGCGGCCAGGATGGCCGGGCGTTCCCGGCGGGGGAGGGCGAAGGCGCGCCCCCAGCATCGTTCCCCGGGGGCTTCGACGAGGGTGACGACCCGCCCGGGCGCCCCCGGTACGCCCCGGTGATCCGTGGAGCCCTGCCAGAACCGCCGGACACGATGATCGATGGCAGCCACCACGGACCGCGTGTGGGAGAAGCCCGGCCGCCAGATCAGCGATCCATAACCGAACACCCAGGTGGTTTCAGTGTGCAAATCCGGATCCATGGGCGCATCATACGGTCCGTCCCCGGGGAAACAACCGCGCGGGGCTACAATGGCGGTTCCTCCCGTCGACGCGTCCCGATCCCTGCATGACCCGAGCTTCAACGACCCAGCCCTCGAGACCTCCCGGCGGGACGGCTTCCGGGCCGCCTTCGGCAGACCTGCAGACGCTTCTGATTCTCGATCGTGATGCCGAAGAGTACGCGGAACGGCTGTCGGACCTGTCCCGGGGACCGCTGCAGTTGCTGCACGCCCGCGGTCCGGAGGACCTGCCCGAGGCGGCGTCAGGCGCGAGCGTCGTGCTCGGAGAGCCGGGCCTGGTGGCGGCTGCATGGAAACGGCTCCCGGCGCTGACGTGGGTCCAGTCCACCTGGGCCGGGGTCACGCCCCTGTTGCCCCTGGCGAAGCAGGGCGTCACGGTGACCGGGGTCAAAGCCGTCTTCGGGGCGCAGATGGCCGAGTACGTGCTGGGCGGGCTGTTGCGGCACGTGCTGAAAATGCCGGAGCGGGAGATGGCACAGAGGGCACGGCGCTGGTGGCCCGAGCCGACGGGCACGCTCGAGGGGCTGACCCTCGGCGTCATGGGCACCGGGAGCATCGGATCCGTGATTGGCGAGCGGGCCAGGGCGTTCGGCATGCGCGTGATCGGATTTTCCCGCAGCGGTTCGATGTCGAAGGACGGCGCGAACCCCTTCGACCGCGTCTATCCGGGCGACGCGTTGCACGCCTTTCTCGGCGCGTGTGACCACGTTGCCGCGGTGCTGCCGGATACGCCGGCCACCCGCGGCCTCCTCGATGAGGCGGCGTTCGCCAGCCTCCGGCCCGGCGCCGTGCTCATCAACGTTGGCCGCGGCACGCTGATCAGTGAAGCAGCGCTGCTGTCCGCGCTGGAGTCCGGGCGCCTCGGCGGCGTCCTGTTGGACGTGTTCGAGACGGAGCCTCTGCCGAAAGACCACCCGTTCTGGGACGCGCCGGGCCTGGTTTTGACGGCGCACGTGGCGGCCCGCAGCTGGCCGAAGGACATTGCGGCCATTTTCCGGGAGAACCTGCAGCGCTATCTCGCCGGCGCACCCTTGCGCTTCCGGGTGGACCCGGAGCGGGGTTACTGATCGAAACGGGGACCCGGGACCGGCCCGAAAGCGTTATTCGCCGGTGAGCCCGGCTGATGATGCACCGAGGAGCTGATCGATCTCCCGGCTCGTGGGTCCGCACTGGGCGCCGTGGCGGGTGGAGGCGATGGCGCCGGCGGCGCAGGCCCGTTCGAGGGCCTGCTGGGGCTCCAGGTCGCGCATGAGGCTCACGGCCAGGGTGGCGGTGAAGGCGTCGCCGGCACCCACGGAGCTTACGGCTTCGACCCGCGGCGCTTCGCTCGACGCCACCCAACTGCCTTCCCGGGTCAGTTCGGCGCCGGCGGCTCCGTAAGTGACCGCCAGCCAGCCGCCGAAATCCGCAAGGCTGGGGCCGATTGCTTCGGCCTCCAGCTCATTCACCACGAGCAGGTCCGTGTGCGCCAGAACCGCCGCGCTGACCGGGCGCGCCGGTGCGGCGTTGAGACAGAAAAATCCGGGGTGGGATTCGGCCACGCGCACGAGCGTGGCCATGGGAACTTCCAGCTGGGCGATAACGCCGTCCACCACGGGCAGGTCGAGATAGCGTTCTTGAAACAGCGCGTTGGCGCCCGGCGCCACCACGATCTGGTTTTCTCCCCGTTCGTCCACGAGGATCATGGCGACCCCCGTATTCTCGCCGGCGAGGCGCGTGACCTTGTCGAGATTGACCCCGGCCTCGGCGAGCTGGGCCAGGGCCAGGTCCGCATTGGGTTCGTCACCGACACAGGCCACCATGTGGACTTCCGCACCAAGGCGGCGGGCCGCCAGGGCCTGGTTGCCTCCCTTGCCGCCGGGATGCCGGTCGAGCACCGCGTCGCTGATCGTCTCGCCGTCGCGGGGAAAGGCCTTGACGCGGGCGACCATGTCGAGATTGATGGAGCCGACGACGGCCAGGGACAGGGGGGATTCGCTCATGCGGCGATTATAGTCCCGAGCGGCGGTCGCCGGGTTCTTTTCCGGCCTCCGGCCGGGCAGCGGGTTCGGCAGGCGATTCCTGCCCGGCCTCCACCACGAAGGGCGAGTCCCGGCCCGGCAGGTTCAGCACGGGCCAGTGGTCACAGTCCAGGGCGTCGCGGTAAGCGTGCCAGCTGGCGTAGGCGAGCCAGGGGACGACCAGTATGAGACCCAGCAACCCTGTCAGGATGCCCAGCGCGGTGAACGTTACGATGAGCGCCGCCCACAACCCGGCGGTGAACTTGTTGCGCATGACGGCGTGGATGCTCGAAATCACCGCCGTCACCACGTCCACATCGCGGTTTGCCAGCATGGGCAGTGAAAAGGCGGCGGCCGCAAAGCTGAAGGTAGCGAAAACCGCGCCGACGGCGCTCCCGATGGCCAGGAAGCCGAGCACCTCGGTCCACTCGGGATTCGATTCGACCGGAAAGAAGATATGGACCATCGAACCGGCCCGTGCCCAGACCAGGAAAACCACGAGCAGGATGAGGCCGAAAATCATGGCGTTCTGAAAAGGCCGGCGGGCGGAGCTCAGGGTTTGCCTGAAGGAGGGTTCCGCGCCCCGGAACAGCTGCCTCGGCACCGAGTAGAGCGCGAAGGCGAGCAGGGGCGCGACGAACACGAAGCCCGTGAGCAGCGTGAGCAAGAGGATCCAGCCGCCATGGAGCCAAGCCAGCCAGGAGAGCAGGGCGCTGATCAGGAACACCGCGACCCCGTAGCCGAGGGAAATCTTCGGCACGGCCCAGTAGTCACGCCAACCGGCGGCCAGCCACCGGAAGGGCGCGCCCAGGGTCAAATCGCGGCAAGGCGCGATCAGCGTCTGGCGGTCCGCCGCGACGCCGGGCGCCCGGCGCTCCGGCGCGGATTCCGACTTGCGCTCACCCATCTTCTTTTCTTCCGATTCTTCGCGTTGCTGAAACCATATCTTGACGTAGATTTCACTTCCACTGTCAGGTAAAATTGACATGAGTCAATTGGCGGTAGCGGCGTTACCGCTAGGCTCCACGTCGACGGATAGGAAGCACCTGACATTTCCACTACAGGCCTTTCCAATCAGCCATTTAGGCGCTTTCTTCCGGGTACAGAACAGGCATCGGCGTTCCCCACCCCGAGCTGCGGGGTCACGGCGTCGGTGCTTCGTTCCGCACAGCGCTTTTACTTGAGGAAGACACAGTGACCTACAACGACAAAGTAGTACGCCAGTTTACGGTTGCGACCGTGCTCTGGGGCATCGTCGGGATGCTGGTCGGGGTGCTCATCGCGGCCCAGCTCTGGCTGCCGGCCCTGAACTTCGATCTGCCATGGCTGACCTACAGCCGTCTCCGTCCCCTACATACCAATGCCGTCATCTTCGCCTTCGGCGGATGCGCGCTGTTCGCCACGTCCCTGTATGTGGTGCAACGTACCTGTCACGTTCGATTGATCAGCGACAAGCTGGCCTCCTTCGTGTTCTGGGGATGGCAGCTGGTGATCGTCCTGGCCGCGGTGACCCTGCCCCTGGGCATCACGCAGGGCAAGGAGTACGCGGAACTGGAGTGGCCGATCGACCTGTTGATCACGGTGGTCTGGGTGGCCTACGCAGTGCTGTTTTTCGGGACGATCATGAAGCGTCGCGTCAGCCACATTTACGTGGCCAACTGGTTCTACGCGGCGTTCATCCTGACCATCGCGCTGCTGCACATCGTCAACAACCTGTCGATTCCCGTGTCCATGTGGAAGTCCTACCCGATTTACACCGGCGCCGTGGACGCCATGGTGCAGTGGTGGTACGGACACAATGCCGTCGGCTTCTTCCTCACCGCCGGCTTCCTGGGGATGATGTACTACTACGTGCCCAAGCAGGCGGAGCGGCCGATCTACTCCTACCGCCTGTCCATCGTGCACTTCTGGGCCCTGATCTCCATCTACATGTGGGCCGGTCCGCACCACCTTCAGTACACCTCGCTGCCAAACTGGCTTCAGAGCCTCGGCATGGTGTTCTCCCTGATCCTGCTGGCCCCCAGCTGGGGCGGCATGATCAACGG
Source organism: Lysobacterales bacterium (assembly GCA_036351115.1). Classification (GTDB taxonomy): domain Bacteria; phylum Pseudomonadota; class Gammaproteobacteria; order Xanthomonadales; family SZUA-36; genus Marinihelvus. The sequence goes on from JAZBOL010000032.1 coordinate 35,770, forward strand.
CATCATGACCCTGTCCGGCGCCTGGCATAAGCTCCGTACGGATCCGATCCTCAAGTTCATGATCGTGGCCCTGAGCTTCTACGGCATGTCGACCTTCGAAGGGCCCATGATGTCCATCAAGACGGTCAACGCCCTGAGCCACTACACGGACTGGACCATCGGTCACGTGCACTCCGGCGCCCTGGGCTGGGTGGCCATGATGACCATCGGTTCCCTGTACTGCATGATCCCGCGCCTCGTGGGCAAGAAGGAGATGCACAGCGTGCCGGCCATCGACCTGCACTTCTGGACCTCCACGATCGGCGTGGTGCTCTATATCGCCTCCATGTGGATCGCCGGTGTGATGCAGGGCCTGATGTGGCGCGCTTTCAATGATGACGGCACGCTCACCTACACGTTCATCGAGACGATCGCCGCCACGAAGCCCTATTACGTGATCCGGCTGCTGGGCGGCACGCTCTTCTTCGCCGGCATGCTCGTGATGGCCTGGAACGTCTGGAAGACCATGGCAGGCACCAAGCCCGTCGAGGTCGAGGCGGCTGATCCGGCCTACTGGGGCAGCGAAGCTGAAGGAGCGAAGGCATGAGCAAGGCGCACAAAAAGCTCGAGAAAAACATCAACCTGATGGCGGTGTGGATCGTCGTCGCGGTCAGCATCGCCGGGCTGGTGGAGCTGCTCCCGCTGATGGCCCAGGACCGCTACATCGAGCCGGCGGAGGGCATCGAGCCATACCCGGCGCTGGAGCTCGCCGGGCGTGACATCTACGTCCGGGAAGGGTGCTACGTCTGCCACAGTCAGCAGGTGCGGCCCTTCCGTTCCGAAACCGAGCGCTACGGGCCTTATTCGATCGCGGGTGAGTCTGTCTATGACCGCCCGTTCCAGTGGGGTTCCAAGCGCACGGGCCCGGACCTGCACCGCGTGGGTGGCCGCTACAGCGACGACTGGCACCGCATCCACCTGATCAATCCCCGCGACGTGGTGCCCGAGTCCAACATGCCGGGTTACCCCTGGCTGGCGGACGCGGAGCTCGACGGAGAGGCCGTGGCCAACAAGATGCGGCGTCTGCAGGTCGGCTGGGGCGGCAAATTCGGTGACCCCTACACCGACGAGCAGATCGCCCAGGCGGCAGCCGAGGTGGAAGGCAAGACCGAAATGGACGCCATCATCGCCTACCTGCAGGGTCTGGGTACGACCCGAACGGGCCGCTGACACATGGACCTGTCCCCCGACATGACATGGGTCCGTGGCGCGATCCTGATCGCCATGGTCATCGGCTTCCTGGGCATGTGGGCCTGGGCCTGGAGCAAGAAGCGCAAGCCGGACTTCGACCGGATGGCGCAGCTCCCGCTGGAAGAAGATGCTGCGCGGGTGCCGACCCGCCGCAATGAAGAGGAATAAGGCATGGAACTGAACAGTTTCTGGAATTGGTTTTCCATCGCGCTCATCGTCCTGAGCATCCTGGGTTGCTGGTGGCTGCTGCACTGGACCAAGGGCATTTCCGACCGGGACGAGGAAGACGACATTCACGACACGGGGCATGTCTGGGACAACGACATCCGCGAGCTGAACAACCCGCTCCCCCGCTGGTGGCTGAACCTCTTCAACATCACGATCGTCTTCGCCCTGGTCTACCTCGCCCTGTATCCCGGCCTGGGCAATCTCGCCGGTGTCCTGGGCTGGACCCAGGAAGAACAGCACGCCGAGGAAGTCGCCCAGGCGGAGGCGCAGACGGCCTCCGTGTTCGCGGCCTACAACGCCATGCCGCTGGAGGAACTGATCCGGAACCCTTCGGCCATGGAAACGGGCCGCCGTCTCTGGGGCCAGAACTGCGCCATGTGTCACGGTTCCGACCTGCGGGGCGCGACGGGTTTTCCGAACCTCGTGGACGATGCCTGGCAGTGGGGCGCCGGCTACGACAACGTGCTGTACGCGATCAACAAGGGTCGCAACGCCGCCATGCCCCCCTGGGCGCCGGCCCTGGGAGAAGAGGGAGTCGCCCAGGTGATCGAGTACACCCGCAGCCTGTCCGGGCTCGAGCATGATGATGCCCTGGCCGCCGAGGGCGAAGGCAAGTACGGCATGTTCTGTATCGCTTGCCACGGCCCGGAAGGGAAAGGCAATCCGGCCCTAGGTGCGCCCAATCTGACCGACGGTTACTGGCTCTACGGCAGCGACCGCGACGTGATCGAGCACGGTCTCGTCAACGGCCGCTACGGCGTCATGCCGGCCTTCGAAGGCCAGCTCAGCGAAGACCGTCGCAAACTGCTCGCCGCTTACGTGCTCGGCATGGGCGAGGCTGCGGCGATCCGGGAAGGCCGCCAGTAGGCCGCCGGCGGTGACGCAGGGACCCGAATCGCAGGCGCCCCTCCCGGGGCGCTGGGCGCGTCGCAAGCGCGACTGGGCCGTCAATCTCTGGGTGGCGTTTCTGAGCGCCTGCCTCGGGACGTTTCTCCTGTTCGCCTTTGTCGATCCGGAACTCCTCAGCGAGGCCTGGGTGATGGGGTGGGTCACGGACCTGCGCCTCACCTACGGCATCGGTTTCGCCTTTCTGTACGGCATCAGCCTGGTGGCCGCCTGGCTGACGACCTTCATGATTCGCACCGGTCCCAGTAGCGGACACGCGGTTGGCAAGGGCCGACGGAAGCCCCCGCCGGTGCGCGATCCGGGTGAACTCAACCCGGACCTGCGCGGAGAAAAGTGGCAGTGAGCCAGAATCCCGGGGGCGGCGAGGTCCTCTACCTGAAAGAACCGAAAATCTATCCCCGCGAGGTTTCCGGGCGCTTTGACAGGCTCCGGAAGATCGCGGTGTTCGTCCTGCTCGGCCTGTACTACTTCCTGCCCTGGCTGACCTGGGACGGGCGCCAGGCCGTGTTGTTCGATCTTCCGGCCCGCCGCTTTTACATTCTCGGGCTCGACTTCTGGCCTCAGGACTTCATCTACCTGGCCCTGCTGCTGATCAGCGCGGGCATCTCCCTGTTCTTTTTTACGGCGCTCGCCGGGCGACTCTGGTGTGGCTATGCCTGTCCCCAGACCGTCTGGACCGAGGTGTTCCTCTGGATGGAGCGCTGGGTCGAGGGCGACCGCAACCGGCAGATGAAGCTGGACAAGGCGCCCTGGTCGGCTGAAAAGGTCGCTCGCAAAGCCACGAAGCAATTTCTCTGGATCACCTTCGCCCTGTGGACCGGCTTCACCTTCGTGGGCTTTTTCACGCCGATCCGGGAATTGGGGCAGTCTGTGCTGACCCTCTCCCTGGGCCCCTGGGAATTGTTCTGGGGTCTGTTTTACAGCCTGGCGACCTACGGCAACGCAGGCATCCTCCGCAGCCAGGTGTGCAAGTACATGTGTCCCTACGCCCGGTTCCAGAGCGCCATGTTCGACCGGGATACGCTGGTCATTTCCTACGACGAAGCCCGCGGCGAACCGCGCGGCGGGCGCAGGAAAAAGGACGACCCGGAGGAACTGGGCCTGGGGGACTGCGTTTCCTGCACCCTGTGCGTCCAGGTCTGTCCCACCGGTATCGATATCCGGGACGGGCTCCAGTACGAGTGCATCGCCTGCGCCGCGTGCATCGACGTCTGCGACCAGGTCATGGACAAGATGGGCTACGAGCGGGGCCTGATCCGCTACACGACGGAGAATTCCCTGGCGGGGAATCCTTCGAAAATTCTTCGTCCCCGCATCGTGATTTACGCTGTGTTGCTGACCGCCGTGCTCACCGGTATCCTGATTTCGCTGAGCAACAAGACCCCCTTGCGGGCCGAGTTGATTCGCGATCGCAACACGCTGTACCGGGAAGTGGGCGACGGGCTGGTGGAGAACATCTACAAGCTCAAGCTCATCAACCAGGACCGCGTGGCGCACGAATACCGTGTCACCATTCCCGACTACCCGCAGATCGAGATCTTCGTGTTTCCGGATCCCGTATTGCAGCCCGGGCAGGTCGGCACCTTTTCCTTCACCCTGACCGCGCCGGCTGACCTCGGCGCCGGTTCCATGGAGATCGACGTGCTGTTCGAAGCCGTGGACAATCCAAAGATCAAACGGGTCGCCGACTCGCGCCTCCTGCTGCCGGCGGACGACACTCCCTAGCATGGCCGCGCGGAACGAAATCCCCATCGGTCAGCCCTGGTACCGCGAGCCCTGGCCCTGGATCATCATCGGTCTCCTCGGGACCGTGGTGGTGGCCAGCCTCATCACCTTCTGGATTGCCGCGAGCAATCCGGACGGGCTGGTGGTGGACGATGCGGAATACCAGGAGATTCGCCGCGGATTGCGGGCCCAGGAAGCCGACGGGTCCGACGCGGAAGCCGACGACGACTCCTGAGCGGGTCGATGAGCGCCGGGACCCCCCCCTGCTTCCATTGCGGTGAACCCTGCCCGCCGGGGGAGCCCATTACGGTTCACCGCCAGGGTGAGGACCTGCCGGTTTGCTGCAACGGCTGCAAGGCGGTCTCCGAGCTGATTTTCAACAGCGGCCTCGATCGTTACTACCGCTTCCGCGAGGGAGAAGCGCGGCGCGCCGACGAAGATCTCGACGAACTCCTGGCGGCCTGGCGGAGTTGCGATGAACGGCGGGATCTGTGGGGCGTCCCGGAGGGTGAAGGCCGTTACGATCTCCTGTTGCAGACCGAGGGCGTCCGCTGCGCTGCCTGTGCCTGGTTGATCCGCAGTCGTCTCGAACCGGCGGTGGGTATCGAACGGGTGCAGGTGGACATCGGTACCGGGTACACGCGCATCCTCTGGGACCCCTCCCGCATTGCCCTGAGCACCCTTGCCGCCGAGCTGGCCTCCCTGGGCTACCGACCCCATCTGCCGCTGGCGGAAGACGAGGAGCGCGGACGCCTGCGCGAACGACGCAATGCCATGTTGCGCCTCGGTGTGGCGGGACTCGGCATGATGCAGGTGATGATGTACGCCGTGGGCCTCTACGCGGGCGAGGCCATGGGCATCAGTGCCGGCGCGGAAAGATTCCTGGAATGGACCAGCCTGCTGGTGACCATTCCCGTGGTGCTCTACGCCGGCCGCCCGTTCTTCGAAGGTGCCGTGGCCGGCCTGCGATCTCGCCGCATGGGCATGGACGTGCCCGTGGCCCTGGCCATTGGCGTGGCCTTCGTGGCCAGCTGCGTGAATTTCCTGCGTGGCGCGGGCGAGGTGTATTTCGATTCGGTCGTCATGTTCGTGTTCTTCCTGTCAGCGGCGCGTTACGTGCAGCTGGTACAGCGCCACCGCAATCTCCAGAGCGGAGCCGCCCTGGCGCGCCTGCTGCCCGAATGGGCCCAGCGCATCAGGGACGGCGAGGTCGAAACCGTGCTGCTGCGTGATCTCGCGGCCGGGGACCGGGTGCGGGTACGGCCCGGTGAACCCTTTCCCGCCGATGGCGTCATCGAGTCCGGGAGCACGCGGGTTGACGAATCGCTCCTGACCGGGGAATCCCGCTGGCTGCAGCGGGGACCGGGCGAACCGGTGGTCGGTGGAAGCATCAACCAGTCCCAGTCCGTGGACGTGCGTGTCACGGCAACGGGGCAGGGCAGCACCGTGTCGGCCCTCGGGCGCCTCCTGCTGCAGGCGCGCAGCCGCAGCGGACATGCGGCCACGCTGGCTGAACGCACCTCCGGCTGGTTCGTCGGCGCCGTGCTCCTGATCGCCGCCGTGACCGGGTTCGCCTGGGCGTCCCAGGATCCGTCCCGCGTGCTGCCGACGGTGCTCGCGGTGCTCGTGGTCAGTTGCCCGTGCGCCCTGTCCCTGGCGTTTCCCGCGGCCCTGGCGGCTGCCGGCCGAAACCTGCTCCAGCAGGGAACGCTCCTGACCCGCTCCGATGCGCTCGAAGCACTGGCGCGCGCGGACATCGCCGTCTTCGACAAGACCGGCACCCTGACCGAGGGTCGTCCAAGCCTGGCCGGCGTCGTCATCAACCGGGACCACCCGCAGGCCGGCACGCTTGATGAAGACTCGGTCCTGGGTATCGCCGCGGCGCTCGAATCCCATTCGGCACACCCCCTGGCCACCGCCTTCCGCCGGGGCGGGACGGGTCTGACGGCGCAGGATGTGTCGGACCGACGCCACCGCGGCCTCGAGGGCATGGTGGAGGGGCGCACGTGGCGAATCGGCTCAGCGGCCCATGTGGGCTTTGAACCCGGCAGTGAATCCGATGACGGATCGGTCTGGCTTGCCGACGACGACGGGTGGCTCGCCCGCTTCGCCGTCCAGGACCGCTTACGCGAGGGGGGAAGCCAGCTGGTGAAGCAGCTGGCGAGTCGCGGCGTGCAGGTATGCATCGCCTCCGGCGACGCCGCCCCGGCGGTGGAGCGGGTGGCGCGGGAGCTCGGGATCGAGGACTGGCGCGCCGGCCTGACGCCGGAAGACAAGATGGCCCTCGTGGAAACGCTGCAGGCCGAAGGACGCACCGTGCTGATGGTGGGTGACGGTGTCAATGACGGGCCGGTCCTGGCCACGGCCGACGTGTCCATGACGGTCAAAGGGGCGACGGAACTGGCCAACAGCGCCGCGGACCTGATCCTCACGGAGCCCTCCCTGGCCGGGGTCTGGAAGGCCCGGGATCTCGCGCGCGAAGCGCGGCGAACGGTCCGCCAGAACATGGCCTGGGCCATCGGCTACAACACGCTGGCGTTGCCGCTGGCGGTCGCCGGCCTGCTGCAACCGTGGATGGCGGCCCTGGGCATGTCGGCCTCGAGTCTCCTGGTGGTGGCGAATTCAGCGCGACTGACGGCCTGGGGACGCCCCCGGAGCAGCGGTGGCAGTGACGCGGTGCGCACGATGCCGGCGGAGGCGCGGGCGTGAGCATCATCTACGTCATGATCCCCCTGGCCCTGGCGCTGGTGGGTGTGGCGATCTGGGCCCTGGTCTGGGCCATCCGGTCCGGACAGTTCGACGAGCTCGAGTCCCATGGCTGGACACCCGTGCTCGATGACGATGAGCGCCCCGCGGCCAATCCGGAAGCGAAACGTGACGCTTCGCCCCGGAAAACCGATTCGGAAGAGCCCGGGGACTGACCGTGGGCGAATTGCTTCCCGTCCTCGCCACGGCATTCATGGCGGGCCTGCTTGGCGCGGGCCACTGCTTCGGCATGTGCGGCGGCATTGCCGGCGGACTCGGCGCCCTGGCCACGGGCCGCGGGGCCTGGGCCTCGGCACTGCTGTTCAATGGCGGTCGCGTTCTGAGCTACAGCCTGCTTGGCGGGCTCCTGGCCGTGACCGTCGGCGCCGCCGGGGAGGCCCTCGGGGTTCCGGCCTGGTCGCGCTGGCTACGACTGGCCACGGGTCTGCTCATCGCGATGGTGGGACTGCGTTTCCTGTTCGACTGGCAGGGGCTCGCGCGGGTCGAGCGTGCGGGCGCCGGGCTCTGGTCCCGGGTTGCGCCCCTCGCGAATCGTGCAGCGCAGCATCCTGGCTTGCCTGGCCGACTGGCCCTGGGCCTGACCTGGGGATTCCTTCCCTGCGGCCTGGTGTACACCATGCTCCTGACCGCCACCAGCACCGGCCGCTTCGCCAGCGGCTTTCTGACCATGCTGGCGTTCGGGCTCGGCACCCTGCCGGCCCTGCTCGGCATGACGCTCTGGGCTCCGGCGCTGACTGGCTTTCTCCAGGAACGCAGCACCCGTCGCCTGATCGGCGCTGGTCTGCTGTTCGTCGCGGCCTGGACGATTTTCGTTCTATGGAGCATGGGCGGCGCGGGTCAGGGTCACGGGGCGCACGCTGGACATCACGCCCACTGAGGGCCTGTCAGTCAAACCAGCGAAGCGGGAAGATCACCCGGACAAGCCACGGGTTAGAATCGGCATTCGTTTACCGTTGGTGAAGCAGGGTATGGCTCGAAACACCATGCAGAATTTCCATCGCCCGGCCATCGCCCGGCACGTTCTTGTCGTGCTGCTTTTTCTTTTCATGGCGGGTTGGTTGCCCCAGGTCGCGCTGGCACAGTCTCCCACACCGCCCACGGAAGACGCCGCGGAAGTCCGCGTCGACGGCAAGGTGCTGTTCCGCGTCCGGGGCGTCAGCGCGTATCCCGCTGCTGATCGAGCCGCCGCCATCGAGGATCGGATCGTCGATGTGGCGCGGGACAAGAGCCTGCCGCTGGATGCGATCACCTGGACAGCCTTCGAGGACCATTACCGGATCCTGGCGGGGGAGTCGGTTCTGTTGAGGCTTTACGACTTCGACGCGGAACTCGAGGCCATACCCCTCGAAACGCTGGCGGAGGTCATCGCGCTACGGATCGGGGAAACCACGACCCGGTACCGGGCGGATCGCACCCCTCGGGCCCTGGGCCGCTCGGCGATTTTCACGGCGGCGCTCACCGGCGTGCTCGTGTTGCTGGTGTGGCTGCTCAGCCTGGGCAAGCGCGCGCTGAACCGCGTACTGATCCGGCGCGTGAACGCCAGCATGGCCAGCATCGAACGGAAGTCCGGGGCGGTCGTGCATCGGGGACATCTCTGGGCCCTGGCCCAGGGCCTTGTCCAGGGGCTGTGGATTCTCGCCCTGCTGGTGCTCGCCTACTTCTACCTGTCTTCCGTGCTGGGGACGTTCCCCTGGACCCGGAGCGTGGCACTGCTGCTCCTTTCCTATGTCCAGGCGCCGCTGGTCTCCATGTCCCGTGGCCTCGTAAACGCCATTCCCGATCTCATGTTCCTGCTGGTGCTCTGGTTTGTCGTTCGCTACCTCCTGCGGATCCTCAAGTCCTTCTTCGCCGCCGTCGGGTCAAAACGGGTTCAGCTGGCGAACTTCGATGCGGAGTGGGCCGACCCGACGTATCGCCTGCTTCGGGTGGCCATTGTCGCGTTCGCCGTGGTGGTGGCCTATCCCTATATTCCGGGCTCGGATTCGGCGGCCTTCAAGGGGGTATCCCTGTTCCTGGGTGTCATCGTTTCCCTGGGTTCCTCATCCTTCATCGCGAATCTCATCGCGGGGATCGCCCTGACCTATCGCGGGGTGTTTCGGGAGGGGGACTGGGTGGAAATCGGTGACGCGGAGGGCCGCGTCGAGGAGATTCGGTCCCAGGTGGTCCGCCTGAGGACCCGCGACAACGAACAGGTCACCGTTCCCAGCTCGACGATTCTCAACGCCAACGTCGTGAACCTCAGCACGCCCAAGGTGGGTCGGGGCATCGTCCTTCGTTGTCCTGTCGGACTGGGCTACGACGTAAGCTGGCGCCAGGCCGAGCGTCTGCTGCTGCTAGCTGCGGAAGGCGTGGACGGTCTCATGGACGAACCTGCACCGCGTGTCATGGTCCGGGAACTCGGTGATTACGCCGTTGTGCACATGCTGCTGGTCCAGGTGGACGATCCGGCCAAGCTGCCGGCCATCCGCTCCGAGCTCAATCGCCGGATTCTGGACGCATTCCACGAGGCCGGCGTGCAGATCATGTCTCCGGCCTACGAGTCGGATCCCGAAACCCCCAAGATCCCTTCGGACTGAGCGGACGCCACGCGCACGGCTCAGTCAGGCACGGGCAAAAAAAACCGGCCCGGACGGTGGTCCGGGCCGGTCACTGCCGTCGATCAGGGCGATGACGGGACGAACTGGAAGCTTCCCACTTCCGTCAGGTTCGCCGCGTCCGCACCCAGGGTCAGCGGGTGGTACTCGTTCGTCAGCCACAGGGGCAGCTGGTCCGCGTAGTGCGGGCTCAGGAATACGCCGCTGCGTCCACCGGGAATGACCTCTTCGCCGTCCGGGCCGTCCGGGGTCATGCTGGCGATGAAGCGCCGCGCCGGACCGGAACCGAACATGAACTCGTTGAGGCCGTCTGCCCGGGCGCCATGCGCCGAGGCGTCCACCGCACCGCGCCCGCCGGAGCGGGCAACGCCCGGAAGACCTTCGCCCAGGTCGCTCAGGCCACCGCCGTTCGGAACGTTCAGCGGATCGACGCCGAGCGGATGGTCGAAGACGATCCGGTGCAGCTTGCCCCAGCGGTAGTCAGCCAGGTCGGTGGATCCGCTGAAGGCCGGGGCGAACTCGTCCGAGGCCAGCAGGTCCAGCGCGCCGAGCAGGCTGGCGAGCACCACGAAGTCACGCGCATCGGCCGGTGTCGGGGGCTGGTTGTCGCCGGGCACGTTGAAGAAAGGAATGCCCGAGGCGCCGACGCCCTGGTTCTGCTCGAAGTCCGTGAGCAGGTAGGTCACCGCGCGGATGGCCTCCTGGCTGCCGGGCAGGAAATCCCCCAGGCCGATGGCCGACAGGGTGGCGTCCACGCTGTTGCGGATGATCTGCCCGCGCCAGGCGGCGAAGATGGAAGCTGCTACGCTGGCGTCGATTTCCGCCGCGTCCGGCTCCGGCAGGTTGGCCGCATCGTCGAAGGGATCATAGCCTTCCGGGATGCCCGTGGGCGTGCTGAAGTCCCAGGCCGACAGCCGTGTGGCAGCTTCCACCACGCGGGGGTCAAGGGCGAACTGGGCGATGCCCGGCCAGGCGCCTTCCGCCGTGGCGTTGGCGAAGGCCTCGACGATGAAGGGCGTCAGGATCTCCGCGTCCAGCAGCTGATTGTTCGACTGCAGCACGGCCATGTCGTCCAGGGTGACGTTCCCGCGTTCCACCAGTTGTTCCAGTTCGCGATCGATACGGCCCATGCGGTCCGAGGAGTACCCCGGATTGAGGTAGTACAGGCCGCCGCCGGGACGCACCTGGTTCAGCGCGTTGTTGTCCAGGGTCGTGCCCACGGGATCGTTGTTGGCATTGGCCAGGTAACCCCACTCCGGATTGCTTGCCTGCGGCATCTCCTCGTAGGGGAGGATCTGGTACGGCGAAGTCTGCCCCTCCTGCGGTCCGTCAGCCAGCAGCCACTCGTGGTTCAGATCGCCGGAGCCGTTCCGGATGAGGTAGGGCGGTATGCCGCCGTCCGGGGCCATGTCGTTCTGCAGGTCGGCGCGCAGGGGCATTTCACCGGAAGTGAAGTAGCCGATGTTGCCTTCCACGTCGGCGTAGATGAAGTTCTGCGAACCGACGTCGAAATCCTGCAGCGCCGCGACGAACTGTTCGAGGTTCCTGGCATTGTTGATCTTGCGGAACGCGGCCAGTTCCTTCGTCGGGCCCCAGCCGATGTATTGCACGCTCAGGCCGAAGGTGCCGTCGATCTCCACCAGCGGACCGTTGTTGCGCCGGGGCACGATCACCGTCACCGTGCCGCCGTCGTAGGGGACGTTGGCCCGCGTGATGTTGTCCGGCTCGCCGTCGCCGACATTGTTGACGAAATAGCTCTGGAACAGCCACTTCACCGGCTCGAGCTGGCCCTGGAACACGGTGTGTGTGGGCAGGCCGAGGCTGTTGACCACCAGGGTTTCCTCGAAGACGTCGGTGACGTCCATGGGATGCACCGTGGACCCCCAGCACAGGCTCTGGTTACAGCCCTGGATGATGGCCGGTGCGCCGGGCAGGCTCACGCCGCTGGCGCTGTAGCCGCCTTCGCCGGTGATGATGTGGTGCTCTTCCGTGAAAATCGGCGGCATGTTCAGCCCGAGGTGCGGGTCGTTGGCGACCAGGGGTTGCCCGTCCGCCGTGAAGGAACCGGATACGGCCCATTCGTTGGAGCCGCCGCGGCCTTCACGAATTTCGTTGGTCTTCGCGATCATCGGGATATCGGCGATCTTGTCCATGTAGGACGCGGCCAGCTGGGCGGTGCGCGGAGAGATCGGTCCGAGCTGTTCCGGTCGGAGCATACCTGCCGGGTTCGGCTTTTCCTTTTTGCTGACACCGCCTTTGCGGGAGGTGAACTGGGGATCGGTGACTCCGCCCAAGCCCTCCAGGAAACCCGGTACGGAGACCCGGTCGTCGATGGGCTGCACGCGGTGCGTGTCCACGGCGAAGAGGGCGTTGCCGTCGAAGCCGCCGATCTCGCCGGCTGTCTGGTAGGCGATGGCCGTGATCGTGCGACCGATGTCGAGGTCGAAGGAAAGGTTGAAGGCGAGGCCCTTGCCGACCGCCAGCGTGTCGATGGCGGTCCAGGGTTCGGCCTGGGTCAGTTCGAGGATGCCGTACTCCGGGGGCAGGTCATTGCCCGCCAGCCAGGCATTCACCCCGTCGGCGTAGGCGCTGATGATCGCCTGGGTTTCGGCGTCCAGTACGGACCAGGAGGCCTGGGCCGCACGGCGGAGTCCGAGGGTTCGCACCTGGATATCTGCCGCCAGCTGCGACGGCCCGACCAGTTCGGAGAGCGTTCCGCTGGCCTGGCGTCGCGCCGCATCCATCTGGAAGAAGCGGTCGGCGGCGTGCAGATAACCCTGGGCGTAGGCGACGTCGGTGGGTGTTTCGCCGCTGATCGTGGGGATGCCAAATTCATCGACCTGAACTGAAACGGGGGCGCTGAGCCCCGGGGCCGTGATGTCATCGAGGGCCTGGGCGGGCGCCGTCACGGCGCCGGCCAGGAGGGAAAGTCCAAGCAGGGGTTTGAGCTTCATGGGTTCTCCGTTCTGTGAGCCGTCAAAATTATAGGTGATGCGCGCATCGATGTTGGCCGGATTCAAACCAATCGGCACGGGTTCGCGAAAAAATCACATCGGGACGTAACGAAATGGCGTGTGCCAGCGTCTGAGTCGCAACAGAGGGAGCCTTCAACCGCGGCAATTCGCGATTGGCTGCCGTTTGACGGGCAGGTCACCCTGTTCGCGCTACGTTCCAGCCATGAATCAACCGATCGTCGAGGAAGCAGAAACCACGGTCCGCTGGCTGGATCGGATCAACGAGGTCAGCGCAGCTCACTGGGATGCCCTGTTCGCCGGCGGCAACCCGTTTCTGCGCCACGCCTTCCTGTCCAGCCTGGAAGACAGCGGGTCGGCTGATGCGGAGAGCGGCTGGCGGCCCCGGCACCTGGTGCTGGAGCGCCAGGGCATCCCGGTGGCTGCCATGCCCCTGTACCTCAAGGCCCACTCCTACGGCGAGTTCGTGTTCGACTGGGGCTGGGCCGAAGCCTGGTCACGCCACGGCCTGGCCTATTACCCGAAACTGCTCACCGCGATCCCGTTCTGCCCGAGCGTGGGCCCGCGGGTTGGCGTCCGCCCGGGTGCGGACAAGGAAGAAGTCTTTGGCGAGCTCTGGTCGGCCCTCAGCAGTGAAATCGACGGGCAAAATCTGTCTTCCTGGCATCTGCTGTTCGCCGACGCGTCCACGCGCTCACCCTGGCTGGGCCTGGACGAAGCGCCCTTGCTCGAGCGGCAGGACGTGCAGTTCCATTTTCTCAATCCCGGCTTCGGGCATTTCGACGACTTCCTGGCCAGCCTGCGGTCCAAGCGTCGCAAGAACGTGCGCAAGGAACGGCGTCGCGTCGCGGCGCAGGATGTACAGCTGGAGCGCCAGGTGGGCAGCCGAATCACCGAGGCTGACTGGAATGCGTTCTATCGCTGCTACGTCAGCACGTTCCTGAAGCGCAGCGGCCACGGGGGGTACCTGACCCGTGAATTCTTCACCCTGTTGCGCGAACGCCTTCCGGACCAGCTGATGCTCGTGGTGGCCCGACGGGATGACCGAGTCATCGCCGGTGCCCTGTTCCTGTTCGACGAGGAGCGCCTGTACGGGCGCTGGTGGGGCGCCCTCGGCCACGTGGACTGCCTGCATTTTGAAACCTGCTTCTACCAGGGGATCGAGTTCGCCATCGAGCGCAAACTGGCCGTCTTCGACCCCGGTACCCAGGGTGAGCACAAGCTGCTGCGAGGGTTCGAGCCGGTGACGACGCGCTCCTTGCATTACATCCGTGATCCCCGGTTTCGCGCGGCCATTGCCGACTTCCTCGACCGGGAGCGGGATCACGTCGAAGCCTACGGGGAAAACGCCGCGGAGTTACTGCCGTTCCGGAAGGATCAACCGCCTGGCGGGTAAATCGGCGGGACGGCGCGCCCGGGGCGGGGCGGACGAAACACCTCCGTATCCGCCCAGAAGCCCGGCGGTGTCAGGCCCGGCCACCAGCCGGGAATACCCATGATGGGCAGGGGACACAGGCAGGCCGGGCGGTCGATGGCGCCCTCCGTCGACCAGAGCGACGCCGCCAGGGCATCCACGTCCTGCAGGCGATCCGGAACAAGGTCCGATTCGACCAGGAGGCAGCGACAGGTCATGGCCTTGTACGGCGCCCAGAACATCTCGAGGGTGGCGTGCCCCACGACGATGACCTTCAGATCCCCGGGCCACGCGCCGCCGGCCTCGCCGAAGAGCCCCGGCCAGTCGTGACGCGCGAGGGTGTCCAGCACGGTCCGGCGGGGACAGAGCACCAGGGCGCCGCACTCGTCGAATCCCGTGATCGCGTCGCGAACGGGCCCCCGCGTCCCGGGCTCCGGAGCCGGGGGTGCCAGGAGATGACGCTGGTTGAGCATGGCCTTCAGTTTGGGGAAGGTCGCCCACACCAGGGCGTTGCACAGGTCGTGGAGGCTGTTCCGTCGCGTACTGATGCGGCCGGATCGCGCGATTTCGCGTTCGTAGCCGGCGTCTTCGCTCCGAGGCGGCAGTTCGTCGTCCGGCACGAACGCGACCCGCTGTCCGCTGAAGGTGAGGCAGGGGGAATCAAACAGAACCTGGAGATCGGCGGCCGCAGGAAAGCGGCGCTGTGGCAGCCGCAGGAGGCGCTCGCGGTAAGGCGCCATGACCGGATGGTCGAGCAGGTCTTTCGGCACAGGCCAGGCGGCTTTCTCAGGTGTTATCACTGTTTTGTCCTTCACCACGGCAGCGGTCATCACCATGGCAAAACCATTCCTGGCATTCCATACTGGACCCGCGGTCAAGCCAGGGGATCCCGTCATGACACCCAGAACGCCAACCCAACCGGACGCGGGACCACTCGAGCGCGCCCGGGCCAGTACCGTCGGGGCGCTTCTGGGATTGATCACGTTCTGCGCCGCCTTCCCGTTTTCCGTCCTCGCCCAGGACGGTAGCCGGAACGACACACCGACCGATGAATTTCCCTCCGCGGAACAGTCTGCCGCCGCGGCGGACGAGGAACCCCTCGAGCTCGGGGACCTGGAAATCGTCGCCGAGGGGCTGACCTTCGAGCAGGAGTTTACCCTGCGCATGCTCCGGGAGGCCCTCGACAAACCGAAGAGCCAGAAGGAGGAGGACCGGGACGAGTGGGTGTGCTGGGTGGACAAGGCCACGGGTTCACGGCTCAACTACCTCAACTGCGCCCGCAACGGCGACCTCTGGGCCCTGCAGCCCAGTAACATGGGCGGGGGCGCCATGGCCATCGGCGCGCCCATTCCGGTCGCCGGCTACGGAACCATCATGCGCAGCTCCAACCCGGTGAACCGGTCCAAGCTCAGGCAGGCCATGGACAACCTGAACGGCAGCGAGGAGTTCGACAAGGAATTCATCGCTCTTACCCTCAGCGGTGAGCGTCCGCCCCGGGATATCCCGGACGACGAGGAGCTCGATCAGTTTGCGGAGGCCTACGAGGCGCTTGGACGCCTGCAGCGGAACGGTGCGAGCGAAGCGCGGCAGGTGGGCGCCATCGAGGCGACGGGGCTTTCCCTGGCCCGCTATAACCGCATTGCCGAACTGACCGAGGTTTACCAGAGCATCGAGAACGAAGTGGCGGAACGCCTGGGTCGGTGACGGTCCGTCGGTGACGCCCGGCTCAGGGCGCCATGTCTCCCACCAGGTCGTTCACACTCGCGCCGAGCCCCGCCTGGAACGCGGCGACGATCGAGGCGATGCGGTTTTCCGCCACGGGGATGTCCTGGCGGGTGGAGATACGCCGGGCATCGTCCCCGCACACCAACTCACCATCGAAGCGCACCTCGACGCGCCGGGTCACCTTGTCGGCGTCCACCCGTCCATGGAAGGCCCGGGTTTCGAGTCTCAGCAGGCAATCATCCGGCGACCTCGCCCGAACGCCCTCCGTCACGCTGCGCCAGCCGGCCCCTTCGAAAGAACGCGCCAGCACTGAACCGAGCACTTCCGGGAGGTGGTCCGGCCAGTGGGCGCCGGCGTAGTGATTCAAGCGCGCCTGGGGCCCGAGATTCAGAATGCGGTCCGTATCGAGGCCCGGTACGACCGTGAGGTCGAGGGCGAGCGACTGCATCCCCCGGTTGACGCTGGCGGCCGGGGTCACCGGCTCCAGCCACCACTCGCTGGCCGGGGGCGCGTCGGAATCGAGGAGCCCGGCGCAGCCCGCGAGGGCCACGGACAGTGCCAGGATCGGGGCGACCCGGGCCACGGGAGCCAGCTGGAGTCGTGGCATGCGCCAGGTGGTCCGGTGTCGTATCGGTCGTCGGTTCACGGGGTCATTCCTCCACCACGATGGGGTCGCGGGTCGGCTGGTAGATCGCCCGGGAAGGGTCATGCCGCAACGATTCGAGCAGCTTCTCCATTTCCCGCAACGTATCCCGGGTATCGCTGACCAGCGCCGGTACCTGGCCCAGTCCGTCAGCGGCGAAGGCGTCCACGTCCCCGTCGTGCCGCGCGAGCCAATGGTCGAGGCGCGACGTTACGGCCCGCAGTTCGGCGGTGGTCGACTCGATGTTGTCGAGAGCGCTCGTGGCCTTGGGTCCGACGCCCTCCAGGAGGGCCCCGACCTCGTTCGTGACGCGGCGCAGCTCGGCGAGCGTGCTGTCGAGGGCGCCGGGCAGGGCGTTGATTTGCGCCTCCTGGCTCGCGAGAGCCTGGGTCAATCGCTCGATGTTGCCCAGGGCATCGGCCACCCGGGTCTGGTTATCGGGCCCCAGCAGGACGTTGGCGTTCGCCAGCAGCCGGTCCATCTTGTCGAGCACGGCGGGCGCCGAGGACAGGAGTGCGGAAAAGCCCGTATCGCGGTAGGGAATCACCGGCAGGGTCTCCCCGTCCGCGACACGCAAGGGGTCATGGGCCCCGGGGTCCGCATACAGGTTGATGACCGAAACGCCGGTGATGCCCTGGGCAGCCAGGGTCGCCCAGGTGCCCGAGTCCACCGGCGCCTCCTCGCGGATTCGAATCTCGACGCGCACGGACGCCGGGTTGCCGGGAACGATGGTGAGATCCGCGACCTCGCCGACCTGGACCCCCATGAAATAGACCGGTCCGCCCAGGGTCAGGCCGCTGACGTCCGAGGTGATCAGAACGTGGTAGCGATTGACCGGGATGTTGCCGCGCTGGCCGGTGAACCACACGGTCAGCACGGCGCCGAGGGTGAGCGCCGCGATCACGAACAGGCCGACGGAGAGATTGCGATTTCCCACGGCTAGGCGGACCCGGACTCGGTATCCGAAAACCGCTGCGCGCCCGCATTCCGGGCCAGCCAGGCGCGTCGTGTTCGCGGTGCGCCGAAGTATTCCCGGATCCAGGGGTGTCCGTCGGCCACGATATCCTCCGCCGGCCCCACGCGGATCTGCTTGTCCACCAGCACCGCGATGCGGTCGCAGGTGTTGAACAGGCTGTCCACGTCGTGGGTGATCATGAAAATGGTCAGGTCGAGGTTGTCACGCAGGTAGTTGATGAGTTCATCAAACTCCGTTGCCGCGATGGGGTCAAGGCCAGCCGTCGGTTCGTCGAGAAACAGGATGCGGGGCTCGAGGGCCAGGGCCCGCGCCAGGGACACCCGCTTGCGCATGCCGCCGGACAGTTCGGAGGGGTACTTGTCCGCCACCGAGAGCGACAGTCCGACCATGATCAGCTTGAGGCTGGCCAGTTCGTGGCGCGTCTCCAGGGGCATGTCCGAGTGCAGGGCGATGGGCAGCTCGACGTTCTCCTGCACCGTGAGGTTGGACAGCAGTGCGTTGTTCTGGAACAGAACGCCCCAGCACGTGGTCGGACCCGGTTCGTGATAATGAATGGTCTGTCCCATGACCTCGATGTGCCCGGCGGTAAAACGGTGCAGGCCGAGAATGCTGCGCATGAGTACCGATTTGCCGGAGCCCGAGCCGCCGACGACGCCGAGAATCTCGTCGCGTTCCACCTGCAGATCCAGGTCCTGGTGCACCGTGTGACTGCCGAAACGGTTCACCAGTCCCCTGACGTCGATGACGTGCCGGACCGCCCGCATGTCGTCCGCCTTGCCCATCAGAAGCCGATCCGGGTGAACACGGTGGTGAAGAAGGCGTCGGCACAGATCACGAGCACGATGGACAGGACCACGGCCTGCGTGGTCTTCAGCCCCAGTTCCTCCGCGGAGCGCTTCACCTGCATGCCCCGGAGCGTGCCGACGGCGCCGATGAGGAAGGCGAAGAACGGGGTCTTGACGAGTCCGGCGAGGTAATCGTTCATGTCCGTGCTCTGGCCCACGCGCTCGACGAACTGCACCGTGCTGACGTCGAGGGACACGATGGTGACCAGGGCGCCGCCGGCCAGGCCCGCAAGGTTGGCGAACAGGGTCAGGGCGGGCAGGGCGATGATCAGCGCGAGAATCCGGGGCAGGACCAGCTGGTGCGTTGGGTTGAGCCCCATGACCTGCATGGCGTCCACCTCCTCGTTGAGCTTCATGGTGCCGAGGGCCGCGGCGAAGGCGCTGCCCGAGCGGCCGGCGACCATGACCGCCGCCAGCAGGGCGCCCATCTCGCGGACGATGGCGATGCTGACCATGTCCACGACGAACACCTGGGCGCCGAAGCGCTCGAGCTGGCTGGCGCCCTGGTAGGCGAGCACGATCCCGATCAGGAAGGTGATCATCATGACCACCGGGATGGCCTGAACGCCGGCCTGGTGCACCTGGCGGATCGTTTCATCGATCATCATGCGCGTGGGCAGCCGGAAGCCCTCGCCCAGCCAGCGGGCGACCTGGCCCGTGTCCGACACGCCGTCGGTAACGGTCCGGCCGATGCCCTCCAGGGTGGCGCGGAACGGGTGCATGGGCTTGCGGTCGTCGAGGTGCTCGCTGTGTTCGCGAATCGCCGCGGCGTCGATGATGTGCTGAAGAAACTTGAAGTGGGCGGCCCTGAACCCCTCGAAGGCGGTGGTCAGGCCGTCTTCCCTGAGCTGCTGGGCGCGGTCATAGAGCACCCAGGCGCCGGCAATGTCGATTTCATCCAGGCCGTCACAGCGAAATTCGACGTGGCGATCGGCCGCGTCACGGATTTCGAGGGAAGCCTCCTCGAGTTCGCCGACGTGCTCGAACAGCCATTCGCCGCGAACCCGGACCACCAGGCGGTCCGGCTCCAGGTCGGTCGTGAAGTAGGTCGCGGTCATGAGCGGGCTTCGCGTCTCCGCAGGCGGCGCATCGTGTCCAGTGTAACCGCATCTCGCGGCCACATCCCGCAGCGACTCCGTGTCGTCACGCACCGTGGACACATCCCGTGGTCTCCTCGAGGTCCCATCGCTATCATAGGCTCCCGTGCCGGGACGTTCCGGCGATCGCCGCTATGCCCATGCCACCCCCTGCTTTCCGTCTCCCGTGCCCCTGTCGTCCGTGGCTGATCGCCCTGGCCCTCTTCCTGCCGCTCGGGTCAGCCCAGGGCCAGGTCCGGGTGCAGGCGGCGCCGCTTGGCGACATGCTGGTCGCCAGGGAACACCGCGTCCCGGCCGAGGTGTTGCCGTTGAACGACAGTTTCCTCTCGGCCGAGGTGAACGCGGTGGTGCAGGAGATCGGCGCGGATGTGGGCGCCCGGGTGATGGCGGGTGACCTCCTGATCGCGCTGGAAGAGACCGATTTCGACCTCCAGCTGCGGGCCGCGGAGGCCTCCCTGGCCGCCGCGCGCTCGCGCCTCGCGGAGGCCGAGGCCAAGCGGGACCGGGCCGTACGTCTCGGAGACGCCCAATACATCTCGGAAGACGAGTTGCTGACCCGGGAAACCGCCGTGGCGGTGAGCGAAGCGGACATTCGGCACGCCGAGGCGCAGGTGGCCATCGCCCGCCGCAACCTGGAAAAATGCCGCATCGTGGCGCCTTTCGACGGGGTCGTGCAGGAACGCCCAGCCCAGCTGGGCGCCTACGTGACCATCGGCGCGCCCCTGCTGCGCCTGGTCCAGACGGACCGGCTGGAGCTGGCCGCCGAGATTCCCGTGGGCCTCGGTGACGGCCTGGCGGCGGGCTTCGATGCCGAATTCCACAGCCAGGGCGCACGCTGGCCCGTCCGCCTGGTACGCCTGTCCAACGTGATTGCAACGGAGCGCCGCGCCCGTCGTGCCCGTTTCGCGTTCTCGGGAGCCGCGCCCGCGCCCGGCCTCAGCGGCCAGCTGGTCTGGACTTCCGCGCAGGGTCAGCTGCCCGCCCGCCTGGTGAGTCGTCGGGACGGTGGCCTTGGCGTGTTCCTGGTGGTCGAGGGGAAAGCCGCATTCACGCCGTTGCCGCAGGCGGAGGAGGGCAGGCCCGTGGCTGTCGATCTCCCGGCAGACAGCCTCGTCGTGATCCAGGGACAGGACCGTCTGCAGGACGGCGACGCCGTCGAGCTGCGCTGACCCCGGCGCGTTTGCACCCATGTTCAAGCGTCTCCTGACCAACCACCCCCTGGTCAACATCCTGTTCGGGGTGGTCATGGCCATGGGGCTGCTGGCCTACTTCTCCATGCCCCGGGAGCAGGATCCGGAGATCAATTTCAACTGGGTGGTGGTGCGCACGGTGCTGCCGGGCGCTTCGGCCGAGGATGTGGAACAGCTGGTCACCGGCCCCCTCGAGGACGGCATTCGCAATGTGCAGGACATCCGTTTCGTCATCAGCACCACGCGGGAGAGTTTTTCGAGCATCCTGATTCGCTTTCGTGACCTCACCCCGAGGGAATTCGATAAGCGAATCAATGATGTGCGACGGGAAATTCAGACGAAAGCGAACGAAGAGCTCCCGGACGAAGCGGAGGACCCGTTTGTCCTCGAAGTGACCACCTCGACGGGCTTTCCCACGGCGCTGGTGGTGGTGACGGGCCAGGCCGATGATGAATCCCTCCGTCGTCAGACGCGCATCGTCCGCGACGACATCGAGCGCCTCGCCGGTGTGGATCAGACGATTTCCATCGGCCTGCAGGATCCCGAGCTGCAGGTCCGTCTCGACCCCGAGGAGCTGGCGGCCCGGGGTCTGGTCGCCAGCGATATCGCCGACAGCCTGGCGCAGGCCTTCCGCGACGTGTTCGCCGGCCGCGCCGATGTCGGCGGCGACGAGTGGCTGGTCCGTATCGAGGGCACCACGGAAGACCCCAATGAGCTGGCGCGCTTCCGGGTCACTCCCCGGGGGCAGCCGACCCAGGACGTTGCGCTCGAGGACATTGCCCGCATCGAACGGGCCCGCAAGGATGCGAGCGAGCTCGTCTCCTTCGAGGGGCGCGCGGCCGCGGCGCTTTCCGTGGCGAAAATTCCTTACACCAACACCATCGAGCTTATCGACCGCCTCAACGCCTACATCGACCGCAAGAACGCACAGCTCGAAGGCAGCGGTATCCGCCTGGTGCTGGCCGATGACCAGACCGTGACCACCCGCAACGCGATTCGAATCATGCAGAACAACGCCGTGCTGGGGCTGTTCCTGGTGCTGCTCGTGTGCTGGGCGTTCCTGGGGCTCAAGATCGCCGCCATGGTGACCCTGGGTATCGGGTTCTCCATCGCAGGCACGCTGTGGGTATTGCAGATCACGGGTAATACGCTGAATGTCTCCGTGCTGCTCGGTATCGTCATCGTCCTGGGCATGCTGGTGGATGACGCCGTGGTGGTGGTCGAGGCCATGTTCTACCGGCTCCAGCGCGGCATGGCGGCCCTGCCCGCGGCGATCGATGCCCTCCGGGAGGTGGCGTTGCCGGTCACGGCGGCGGTGATGACGACCATGGCGGCCTTCCTGCCGCTCATGCTGCTCCCCGGCATCGTGGGCAAATTCATGTTCGTGATTCCTTTCGTGGTCACCGTGGGACTGGCGGTCTCGCTGATCGAGGCATTCTGGATTCTCCCCAGTCACGTGATTGGACTCAGCGGCAGAAAAGCGCCCATCGCCGTCGCCACGGGCCGGATCCAGGGCACGCGAGCGCGCTGGACCCACACGATCCGCGTCAAATATACGAAGATGCTGTGTTACGTGATGCGCCGACCGATCCGCTTCCTCGGGGGCGGGGCCGCAGCCTTCCTGCTCGCGGCGGCCCTGGTGGCGGCCGGCGCAATCCGCATGGAGTTTTTCCTGTCCGATCCCATTCGCCTGTTCTACGTGAACCTGGACATGCCGCCGGACGCCCCGGTGGAGGAAACGTTGCGCCAGGGCGTGCTGGTGGAGCAGGCGGTCCGCCGGCACCTGGAGCCGGGGGAGGTGCGCGCGATCACCGTCAATGCCGGGATCAAATTTACCGAGGACGAAGCGCTGTACGGGGATCAGTACGCCCAGGTGCAGGTTTCCCTGAATCCGCCGACGTCCGACTCGCGGTCCCTGTACGAGCTTGTCGAGGCCATGGAGGCCGATGTGGTCCGGGCGCCGGTGGACGGGGACGTCAGCTTCACCGTGCTGACCGGCGGCCCCCCCGCCGGCAAGGCCATCAGCACCAAGGTCCGTTCCGATGATTTCACCGAACTCCGGGCGGCCACGGACGCCGTCAAGGCGCTGGTGACCAACCTGCCCGGTACCCGGAACGTCACGGACAATGACGTCCCGGGCCGGGCGGAACTCGTCCTGACCCTGGACCAGGCCGCGGTGCGCCGCGCCGGTTTGTCACCCGGTGCGGTGGCGCGCCTGCTCCGGCTGCACCGCGATGGCGAGGTCGTGGCGTTTTTCCGCGCCGAGGGGGAAAAGGTGGAACTCCGGGTCATGGGGCCCCAGCGGCGCGTGGAGGACATCGAGGCGGTGCTGAACGACCCCGTGGCCCTGCCGGGGGGTGGCGTCACCACCTTCGGCGCCCTGGCCGACGTTCGGATCGAACGCGGCCGGGGTGCGATTCAGCATTACAACTATCGCCGGGCAATTACCGTCGAAGCCGACATCGACCCGCTGGTGACGGACGACATCACGGTCAACCGTCAGCTGCGGGAAGCCTGGCGGGAGATCGAAACAAGGTTTCCGAATACGGACATCGACCAGTCCGGCGCCCTCGATGACATCCAGGAAAGCCTCGACGCCATGGCGGGACTGTTTCTCCTTGGACTTGGACTGATCTACCTGATCCTGGCCACCCAGTTCCGCAGCTATTTCCAGCCCCTGCTGATCCTGTCCACGGTGCCCATGGCGTTCACCGGGGTCGTCTTTGGGCTCGTGCTGACCCGAAACCCCCTGAGCCTGTACACGCTGTACGGCGTGATCGCCCTGACCGGGATCGCGGTCAACAGCGCGATCGTACTCATCGACGCCGCCAACGCCCGCATCAAGGCTGGTATGCGCCCTTTGCACGCCACGGTCTACGCGGCGCGTCGACGTGTCATCCCCATTCTGATGACCACCAGCACGACCATCGCCGGCCTCTTCTCGCTGGCGGTCGGGCTCGGCGGAAAATCCCTGGTCTGGGGCCCCGTGGCGTCGTCCATCGTCGCGGGCCTGGGCGTGGCGAGCGTGCTCACCCTGTTCATGGTGCCGACGCTGTATCGCGTGTTCCAGCGGGGTCACGGCGGGCAGGAGTTTCTTCGCGTGCACGGGCAGGAACCGTGAGCCACGGCGGTCGATGCGCATGTTGAGCGAAGCCTGACCATGCGCAACGTTCCCTGGCCCGTCTGGCGCCTGATGCTGGCCTACGCCCTGATGATGGGCGGCACGGCGTTGACGGTGCTGATCGCCGGCATCATCGGTCTCGAGCTGGCGCCCAGTCCACGCATGGCCACGTTGCCCATCGCCCTGAATGTGGTTGGCGTTGCCGCTTCCACCTTGCCCACGGGCCGTCTGCTCGGTCGCTTCGGGCGCCGTCCGGTCTTTCTCGCCTACGGCGTGCTGGTCATCGCGGCAGCATTGACCTGCGCCCTGGCGCTGTCCGCCGGGACTTTCTGGCTGTACTGCCTCGGGACCTTCTTCATGGGCTGGGCGGGTGCAGCGGGCCACCAGTACCGCTTCGCCGCGCTGGAGCTGGTGCCGGCGCAGCAGGCGCCCCAGGCGACCTCCGTGCTGCTGCTCGGCGGCATCCTGGGTGCCTTCATCGGACCGGAGCTGGCCGTGGCCGGCCGCGACCTGTTGTCCACACCCTATGCGGGGTCCTACCTGCTGTTGCTGTGCGCCTACGTGCCGGGGCTGTTCCTGATCGCCGGTTACCGCGACAGGGCGCCGGAAACCACCGACACGACCGACGGCGGTCGAACGCTGGGAGTGATCTTCCGGCAGCCGGTGGTGCTGCTGGCCGTGGCGGCGGCGGCCACGGGCTACGGGGTCATGACCTTTCTCATGACAGCGACCCCCATCAGCATGCACGAACACGCGGGCCACTCCCTGGAGTCCACGAAGTGGGTGATCCAGTCCCACATTGCCGGCATGTATCTGCCCTCCCTGGTCTTCGGTGTCCTGTCGTCCCGTTTCGGCCTGCGTGCGATGCTCTGGGCCGGCGTTGCCGCCTACGTGCTGACCCTGGCCGTGGCCGGCTGGGACACGGCGCTGCTCCATTACTGGGTGGCCCTGGTGCTGCTCGGCGTCGGCTGGAATTTCCTGTTCCTGTCCGGCACGAACCTTTTGCCCCGGGGCTACGCGCCGGCCGAGCGTTTTCGGGTGCAATCGGTCAACGACTTCCTGATTTTCTCGGTGCAGGCCGCCGTTTCCCTGGGTTCCGGCTGGGTGCTGGTCCAGCTCGGCTGGTCCGGCGTTCTGGCTGTGGCGGCCGTTCCGCTGGTGCTGTTCGTCGGCCTGCTGACGGTCGGCCGGGGGGCAAGGACCGTGGGTCGTGTGTCCGCCGAGTGATGCTTCCGCCGCGGGTTTCAACCCTTTCGGCCTGAGTGGCGTCGAAGGGATGAGGGCGATGACCGGGCCAGGCCCGGTTCCGTCGTGAAATTTTCATCTCGACCGGGAGCACCAAGACATGGACCACCTGAAGCCGCGCGCAACGCGCCGATCGACCGCCGTGATCATCGGCGGTGCCGCATGCCTGTTCATCTCCGGCGTCGCCCAGGCCTGGGGCGACTGTGAGCACGAGCGCAAGCTCGAAGAATCCATGACCGTCACGAGTGAATCGCTGGCCATCATTGCCGGGGCAGGGGACCTCGAAATCGTTGGCGGCGCGGGAGCGGATGAGGTCACGGTGCGCGCCCGCGTTTGCGCCTCGAAGGCCGAATGGGCGGAGGAGGCCGGCATCGCCGTGAATTCCGACGGCGAAGCGCGGATCGAAACCTACGGTCCCGACACGTCGGGCATGGGCGGCTGGGGCAACAACTATCTGTACATCGACCTGGCGTTGCGGGTTCCCGCGGATCTCGGCCTGGACATCAGGGACAGCAGCGGGGACGTGGAGATTTCCGGCGTCGGGGCCGTGGACATCAAGGACAGCAGTGGCGACATCGACATCAGCCAGGCGGCCAGCGTGGTGGCGGCCGATTCGTCCGGAGATATCGAGCTGGCGGGGATCGCTGGTGACGTCACCATTACCCAGGACAGCAGTGGCGACATCCGGGGCCGCGATATCGGGGGCAGCGTCGTCGTCGCCCGTGACAGCTCCGGCGACATCCGTTTCCGCGATGTCAGCAAGGATTTTCTCGTTGAACGCGATTCGTCCGGCGACGTGGTCGCCCAGGGCATCGGGGGCGATTTCGCCGTGCTTCGAGACGGAAGCGGTGAGATCCGCCACAGCGACGTGGAGGGTTCGGTGGATATTCCCGAGGAGCGCTGAGCTTCAGGTCCCTCGGCCCGGGGGCGATCGCTCCCGGTCGAGCCGACACGATCAGGATGCCGGGACCCATCCACAGTTGCGCCGATCGGCTTTTTTGCCTAGCGTGCCGCCATGGAACTGATCAACCTCAGCCAGGAAACGTCCCTGGTCAATCCGCTCCTGGCGGAAATCCGCGATGTCGACATGCAACGTGATCCCTTGCGCTTTCGGCGCAACATCGAGCGTCTCGGCGAACTGTTCGCCTGGGAGATCGGACGCCGCATGCCCTACGTGGACCGGGACGTGGAAACGCCCCTTGGCACCGCGACGGTGCCGGTGCTCCGTGAGCAACCGGTGCTGGCAACGATCCTCCGGGCCGGCCTGCCGCTGCACCAGGGGCTGCTGAATATCTTCGACCGGGCGGACAACGCTTTCATCTCCGCTTTTCGCAAGCACGAAGGGGATGAGGCGGGCTTCGAGGTCGAAATCGAGTACCTCGCTTCCCCGACCCTCGATGGCCGCATCGTGGTTCTGTGCGACCCCATGCTGGCCACCGGGTCGAGCATGGTGCTGGCGCACCAGGCTTTGCTGGCCCGGGGCCATCCGGCGCAGGTCCACGTGGTTTCAGTGATCGCCAGCCGCGCCGGCGTGGAGTGCGTCCGCGCGGCGTTGCCGGCCAACTGCACGCTGTGGGTCGCCGCGATCGACGAGGAACTCGATGATCGCGCCTACATCGTCCCGGGACTCGGTGACGCGGGCGATCTGTGTTTCGGGGACAAGGTCTGAGCGGGGATCCGGGTTGGGGACCACGCCGGCCGTCGTCCCGGACGGTCTCAAGGTCCCGCCGAGGCGAGGGTCTCCCAGACGAGACGCCCCGCAAGCAGTAGGAGGATGACGCCAAACCCGCGTTCCATCCAGACAGCCTTTGCCTGGAGCCGCGGCAGCAGCGTCGCGCTGGAGAAGACCCGCGCCACCAGCAGGTACCAGCCGGCGTCGATCACCATGGCCGTGGCCGCGTAGCCCAGGCGAGCGGCCAGGGAGGTGTCGGGGCCGATGACCTGGCTGAACAGGGCGATGAAAAACACGGCGATCTTGGGATTGAGAAACACCACCAGAAAGCCGTCCCGCGCCGCGCCGGCCCGGTCGCTCCCCGCGGCGTCTTCCCCGGAGACGGCCCCGGGTTTCGCCAGCAGTCCCTTGACACCGAGCCAGGCCAGGTACCCGGCGCCCGCCCACTGGAAGGCCCTGAAGAGGGTGGGCGAGGCAGTGAGAAGAAAGGCCAGTCCGGAGATGCATGCGAGGGCGTAGAGCCCAACGCCGAGACCGTGGGTCAGGGCAGCGACGCTGCCATCGCGTCGTCCGCCGCTGACCGTATGCCTCAGAACCACAGCCAGGGAAGGGCCGGGCGACATGGCTCCAAGCGCGCAGATCGAGACGACAGCCAGCCAGGTTCCCCAGGTCATGAATCCGGGTCGAGGCGCGGCGTGACTCCACGCCGGTTGTTCGGGATGAGGCCAGGACGTTGCATCGCGTCATGCTAGGTCGGCTTGACCCCAGACTCAACGGGTGAAACGCCGTGCGAATCGACTTTAGGGGTCATTTGCCTGCTATCCTGAGGCTTCCCGTGCACCTGGAAAAGGAGTGGACATGTTGAACAGGGGATCCCGATCGGTATCGGATTTCGGATGGTCGAGGGCGTTCCTGGGACTGCTGGCGGTGCTGGCCGTGACCGCGTGCGCGCCCCAGGGCAGCACCATCGGCCAGAACGAGCTGAGCGACACGCCGACCCATGGCCGGTTCATCTGGCACGATCTGCTCACGGACGACGTGGAAGCCGCAGAGACGTTCTACGGCGATCTGCTGGGCTGGCAATTTGAAAAGACCACCCGTCCGGGCGGCGGCCCGTACACCCTGATCCTGACCGCCTCGGGCCAGGTGGTGGGCGGCATGCTCGAGGTCGACGACCCGGGGAACGGCCAGGACTTTTCCCGGTGGCTGGGCTACTACGCGGTACCGGACGTGGATGCGGCCACCGACTCGGTGGTTCGTTCCGGGGGTGAGGTGATCCTGGCGCCCCGGGAGATTGGTGACGTGGCGAGAGCCTCCGCCGTGCTGGACCCGGACGGCGCTGTCGTTGGTCTTCTGACCAGTCGTGCGGGCTACCCCGTGGAACGGCCGGTGCGGGCCACTGGCGAGGTCGCCTGGAATGAGCTCGTTGCGGCGGAGCCGGAGGCCATGGCGGCACTGTATTCCAGTCTCGTTTCCGGAGCAGTCACCGAGGAAGCGCGAGGAGAGTTTACCTATCGGTTTCTCGAGTCGGACGGACGACCCCGGGCCGGCGTGATTGCCCGGCCCAATGAGGGGCTGAAGCCCCTGTGGCTTACCTACTTCGCCGTAGAAGACGTGCAGGCCGTGTCTGCCCGCGCGATTTCCCTGGGAGGCCAGCGACTGCTCGCGCCGGACAGGGAGTTCCGGGACGGGCGGGTCGCATTCGTTTCCGACCCCGGTGGCGCGGTCCTCGGGCTTTTGGAGCAGGAACGATGAACACAGCCAGGAAAACGACCGTGACATCCCTGAGAATCATCGGCAAAGTCGGGATACTGGCATGCCTGGTATTGATCTGCCTGGCGCTGACCGGCTGCAGCGGGAATATCGGTGTGGGCATGAGCGTGGGGGTGCCGATCGGCGACCACGGCTACATCAGCCTCGGCGGAAACCGCTGGTACTGACGTTCAGGGTGGGGCGTCACGGGGGCAGGTTCGCCCCCGTGACGGGATGGCTCACTCGCTGTTCGGGTGTTCCACCAGCACGCCCATGGCCTGGGTAATGGTGATCACCACCAGGTCGCCAACGGCCGCCTTCTTCAGATTCTCCGGATCACGCGCGACGAATTCCTTGACGTTACCCTCGGGCCCGCGGAGCTTATAGGTGTTGTTCTCCATGTTGATCTCCTCCACCACGGCCGTGATGACCACCGTGTCCATGATGGCGCCGCCGGGCATCTGGCCTTCTTCGGCCCGGCCCGCAGCGCCGAACTCGCCGGCCCCGGGCTCGATGCCTTCCGGGTTGTCCATGACCTCGATGGTTACCTCTTCGTAAACCTCGGCCAGTACGCGATCGCCGGCTTCGACCTGGGCGAGGTTGCGCACGTCGGGGCTCGCGACGATCGTCACGGACTCGCCGCTGGAACTCTTGAGGGTCACTTCACGGGTTTCCTGGTTCACGGCCTCGACCAGGGCGCTCATGGTCAGGGTGCGACTGGCGGCCATGGACGGCTTGTCCGCCTTTTCGTGGCCGTCAGCGAAAGCGGCCGGTGCGGCTGCCAGGGTCAGCAGCGCGGGAAGCAAAACTCTTTTCACGGGGTGTTCTCCTCGGGGATGGGTCAGCCTCCTGCGAGCGGGCGTTCACACGACCGCGGGCAGGGTGCGCGCTATCATAGCCGCATGTTCTGGCTGTTCCTACTGATCGCGGTTGCCGGGCTCGTATTTCTGCCGTCCTGGTGGGTCCGGCGCACCATGGCGCGCTACAGCTCCCCGGCGGACCGTTACCCGTCCACCGGCGCCGATCTGGCGCGCCATTTGCTGGATGAGCACGGGTTGAGCCGGGTCACCGTGGAGGTGACGGAGCAGGGCGATCATTACGATCCGGAAGCGAAGGCCGTTCGTCTCTCGGCGGAGCGGTATCACGGGCATTCCCTCACCGCGGTGACCGTGGCGGCCCACGAGGTGGGCCATGCCCTGCAGGACGCCCACGGCTATGCACCGCTGGCGTTGAGGACACGCCTGGTCCGGTCCCTGCGACCGCTCGAGCGCATCGGCGCCGGCATCCTCATGGCGGCGCCGCTGTTCGCGATACTGACCCGGTTGCCCTCCATCACAGCCATCATCATCCTCGGTGGACTGCTGACGCTCGGAACGTCCACGATTGTCCACCTGATCACCTTGCCGACCGAGTTCAACGCCAGTTTCTCCCGCGCCATGCCGCTGCTGAGACGCGACGGTATGCTGTTTCGCGAGGACCACCCCCACGCTCGGCGCATCCTCACGGCGGCGGCCCTGACCTACGTTGCGGTGTCCCTGGTCAGCCTGCTGAACGTGGCGAGGTGGTGGGCGCTCATACGGCGCTGAACGCCATCGGCCGAAGGGAAGGCGCCAGGTCTGAAGCGCCGGCTCCATCGCCGGGTCTGGAAAGAGGTTATGCCGCGGGTGCGGCCAGCCGTCACTCCCGGTTGGGATCCAGGCGACGCGATGCGGTCAGCGCGCCGTTACCCAGCAGGGCGAGTGCGGAAAGGATCAGCAGCAGGCCGTTGAATTGCACCAGGGAGGCCGGGATCGACGTCCACAAACCTTCGAGCAGGGCGCCGGCGAGAGAGGCCAGGAACAGGCCGGCCAGGATCAGTGGCGCTTTATTGATTGAGATGAACGTTCGTGACATGGTGTCGGCTCCTTCCGGAGGGAAAATCCGGGTGTTGACCCATCTTCCCATCGCGTCATTCCTTGCGCTTGTCGATCGAGGCCAAAGCCTTGACGGGTCAAAAGAGTAACAGCGTTAAAAATGTAATACAACTCATTGAAATAATTTAACAAGGATAAAAATATTCAGATGCAGGGAAACCGATGCACGCAACGCTCGCGGCTTCCGGAAGCCGGATCGCAGGGAAAGCCATGAACCGGAAGGCCCGGAGCAGCTGGTCGAGCAGGATGTGCGCGTTCGCCGTGCACTTTGCCCTGAGCCTCGGGGTCCTGCTGCCGGTGATCGCCCTCATCGCATGGGCCTGGTATCCCGAGCCGTTGTTCACGGTCCAGGGCGTGATGCGTATCTTTGGTGTGCTCGTCGGGGTTCATCTTTTTCTCTGGCCGTTCCTGACGTTCCTGATATTCAAACCCGGCAAGAAAGGCCTGAAATTTGACCTCGTGGTCATTGCGGCGTTACAGGTGGCGGCCCTGGCCTACGGTACCCACACGATCCATGCCGAACGACCGCGCTACGTGGTGTTCGCCGTTGACCGTTACGAAGTGCTCGCGCGCCTGGACGTGGACTTTCGCCGCGCCGGGCTGGACGGTTTTGGCGAAGGGAATGAACGCTTCAGCTATGTCTTCGCGCAGATGCCGTTCGGCGAGGAGTTCCAGCGCTTCCAGGAGAGCGTCCTGTTCGGTGGGCAGCCGGACCTGGAGCGCCGGCCGGAGTACTGGCGTCCCCTGGAGGGACCCGTGATCGGCGCGGTGCTGGCCGCGGGCAGTCCGTTGGAGGCCTATGCCGGACGCGGTGAAGCGGTGCTGGCTGACCTGGAGCGCCGGGCGGGGCGCCTGGATCTCGATCCGGCCACGGCGCTCGTGGTTCCCGTGGTCGGCAAAGGCGGGGATTTTCTCGGGTTTCTCGATCCGGAGTCCGCGCGCCTGTTGGACGTCGCTCCGGTGGACCCCTGGCAGGAGCGATGAGGTCATGACCGTATCCCTGAACAGCAAGCTGCCGGGCTTCGGCACGACGATCTTCACCGTCATGTCGAAAATGGCCGCAGAGCACGGCGCGATTAATCTGTCCCAGGGCTTCCCCGATTTCGAGGGGCCACAGCTGTTGCGGGACCGGGCAGCCTGGCACATGGCCCACGGACACAATCAGTATTCACCGCTCGCCGGGGTTCCGCCCCTGCTCGAGGCAATCACGGAAACGGTCGAATCGCTGTACGGCGCGAAGATCGATCCTGGCGCGGAGCTGTGCGTAACGCCGGGTGCGACCGAAGCCATCTCCACCGCCATCGCGGTGACCGTTCATCCGGGGGACGAAGTGCTGATCGTGGATCCCGCCTACGACTGTTACGACCCCTGTGTCCGTCTCAACGGTGGCGTTCCCGTGCACGTGCCCATGACCGCGGAGCTCGAGGTGGACTGGGCGGCCCTGGAGTCCGCCTGTACACCCCGCACGCGGCTCCTGGTGCTCAATTCACCGCACAATCCCACCGGCGGCGCCCTGCGCGAGGCCGATCTCCAGGCGCTCAAGCGACTGCTTTCGGCCCGCCCGATGCTGATGGTGTTGTCGGATGAAGTCTACGAGCACATGGTGTTCGACGGTGCGCTCCATCACTCGTTGCTGCGCGATCCGGCGTTGCGCGACCGGGCGTTCGTCGTTTCCTCCTTCGGCAAGACCTACCACGCGACGGGGTGGCGCATCGGCTACTGCATCGCGCCGCCGGAAGCGATGAAGGAGTTCCTGCGCATTCACCAGTTCACGAATTTCAGCGCGAATGCGCCGCTGCAGTATGCACTCGCGGACGTCTTGCGGGATTTGCCGGAGCACCATCTCGGGCTGGCGGCTTTTTACCAGGATAAGCGCGATCGCTTCCTGTCGCTCATGGCGGAGACTGGTTTTCGCTGTTCGCCATCGGCCGGAACCTACTTTCAGCTGGCGGACTACGGGGCCCTCAGCGACGAAAAGGACATGCGGTTCGTGGAACGCCTCACGAAGGAAGCGGGGGTGGCGGCAATCCCCCTGTCCCCGTTTTTCGCCGAAGATCCCGGACGCCCGTGGGTCCGGTTCTGCTTCGCAAAGGATGACGAAACGCTCGAGCGGGCGGTGGAACGCCTGGCCGCGTTCAGACCGGACTGAAACGACCGGGCTGCGGACGTGGATGGGCGGGCGGTCGATTTTGCGACGAAACGAGTCCAATTGCGACAGTCGGTCCCGTGTCCATGGCAGATCGACTGGCCGTGACCGTCCGAAGCACTAGAATGCCCGCATGACGTTCGGCGGCGTTCTGGAAAATCACCAACGACTGTTCTGGTGGCTTCACCTCGGCGGGTGGATCTTCTGGGGCGTGTTCGTCAAATACCTCTACACCACGGAAGTCCTCAACGAGGAAATTCCCCGTTACCACAGCTACGTGGCGATTATCACGGTGATCGGCGCGATCATTACGCTGGCGCTGCGCTTCGGCTACCGCTGGTCCCTGGGACGGGCGTTCTGGGTGCAGGCGCTGGCGTTCCTGGTCGGAACGTCGACGGGCGCCTGGGTGTGGCTGCGCTGCCGGAGTTACATCTTTCGGGCCTATGTCGAGGACGACCAGTCCTTTGGCGAATGGGTGGAAAAACTGGGGCCCGCGGCGGAGATCTACGAGAACGTCGCCTACATTTCGACCTTCACCAGCGCCTGGACCGTGATCGCGGCCTGGAGCGTTCTGTACTTCGGCATCAAGTATCACCGGGTGTTCCAGGAGGTCAACGAGCGTGCCCTGCGGTCCGCGGCCATGGCCCACGAGGCCCAGCTGAAAATGCTGCGCTACCAGCTCAACCCCCATTTCCTCTTCAACACCCTGAATGCGATTTCCACGCTGATTCTCGAGCGGAACACGGAGCTGGCCAATCGCATGGTGACGCGGCTGTCGCAATTCCTGCGTTTTTCCCTGGACAACGATCCGCTGCAGAAGATCACCCTCGCCGAGGAACTCGAGGCCATCAATCTCTACCTGGGCATCGAGAAGGTACGGTTCGAGGATCGGCTGCGGCTGGAAGAGGACATCGAGCCGAACGCCCGCCAGGCCCTGATCCCCAGCCTGCTGCTGCAGCCCCTGGTGGAGAACGCCATCAAGTACGGCATCGCCCAGTCCGAGTCCGGAGGAACGCTGCGAATTGCCGCCCGGGTATTCGGCGGGGAGCTCCTGGTGGAGCTCAGCGATGACGGCCCCGGCTGCGCGCTCGAGGATGGCCACATCCCCGGGACCGAGGGCGTCGGGCTGTCAAACACGCGCGACCGGCTGGAAACGCTTTATGGCGACCGGCACGGCTTGCGACTGAGCCGTACCGACCCGCATGGCCTGACCATCAACATCCGCCTTCCCCTCGAGGTCTAGCGCCGGACGCGGAACAGCACCCCCTGTTCGTCCTGGTGAACCCGCTCGAGCAGAGCCTGGGCGTCTTCCCGGTCCGCCAGTCCGAGACGGTTCCAGCGCTGGCGTGGACTCTCGAGCACCGACCTCGACGGGTCCTCGTCGGTAAAACTACCGAGAAACACCACGTAATCGACGGTATCCAGCCGGGCCTCCGGCGGAAGATTCGGCCTGACGATGCTGCTGTGCGGCAAGAGGTCATACTTGCTTCTCAGGCCGTAGAACCGGTGCAAGCGGAGATCCCGGACGATCAGCACCCGGCTCGGCCCGGCTGGCAGGTGATCCGCCAGGAGCCTGTCGATGAAACCGGTATACCGTCCCATCTCGCCCAGGGTGCGTCGCGCTTCGATCGGCGTTTCCCGAAGCGCGGTGAGGGACGCCCCGGCCTGGGCCGACCGTTCCAGCAGCCAACGGCCGTCCAGCACGACCCAGCCCGCCAGCAACAGGCCAATGAGCACCCTGGGTGCTGCCGTTCGGCCCGCCAACAGCAGGCCGAGGACCGCGGCGCCCAGCGCGGCGATGCCGATGAGGGCGGTCAGGGAGATTCGGGGATTGCTCGCGCCTCCCGTGACGAAATGGGCCGATTGCTGGGTCCACGGCTGGGCCGTGGTCCACTGATCGACGGCGAGCGCCAGCTGGTTACCGAGGCCTTCACCTTCGAGCCGGGCGGACTCCAGGCTCGGTAAGCCCTCGCCACTGTCCACGAAGAGGAAGCCCACTTCGACGATCGCCCCCCGCCACCCGGGATCAGCCGACAGCTCCAGCAAACCGGAGCGGGTCAGGGTGACCCGGGAGACTTCCCGTGGTTGATCGGCACGTCGCCAGAAAAAGGCCGGGGCGGTTTCCGGCTGCTCCCGATCGATTGGCGCATCCAGCGTTACCCTGAGCAGGCGCAAGCGCTCGGGATCGATCTGCACGGGCCCGGAGGACAGGAGCGCGATACCGTCCTGGAAGGCGTCGATGTCGATGCGGTCTCCGGAAGTCTCGCCACGGCCGGCCACGAGGCGCAACTCCCCCCCGTCGAATTCCCGGGGCTGCACCGGGTTTCCG
>JAZBOL010000033.1:0-72382 GCA_036351115.1 Lysobacterales bacterium
AACGACGCCCGTGCCACCACCGACGACTTCAACGCCGGTTCCGCCGCCAACGACGCCCGTGCCACCACCGACAACTTCTTTGCCCGTGCCGCCGCCAACGACGCCCGTGCCGCCACCGACAACTTCTTTGCCCGTGCCGCCGCCAACAACTTTGCCGCCAGTTCCGCCACCGACAACTTCAACGCCGGTACCGCCGCCGACCACGCCAGTGCCACCTCCGACAACTTCAACGCCGGTTCCGCCGCCGACCACGCCAGTGCCACCGCCGACGACTTCAACGCCGGTTCCGCCGCCAACGACGCCAGTGCCACCGCCGACGACCTCAGCGCCGGTGCCGCCACCGACCACGCCAGTGCCACCGCCGACCACTTCGGCGCCGTGGCTCGGGAGCCTCACGGATACTTCCGTCAAATTCATTGCTGCGTAGGACCCATTAGTCGTTCCTACACCTACAAACACGCTGCCGTCGATCGACCAGGAGGCGGTCAGAATTCCGTTATCGTGCACAACTTGGAGTTCACCAGCAGCGCTTGAGGCATTAGCGTTTGCGCCGGTCGCGAAGACCGCCGCTGCGAGTGAACACGCGAGAACGCTTCTACGAATCCCTGTGCCGGACTTCTCGATACCCGTGCCAGATTTTTCAATTCCGGTGCCGGATTTTTCGATACCGGTGCCAGACTTCTCAATTCCCGTGCCAGACTTCTCAATGCCAGTTCCGCTTTTTTCAATCCAACGAGTCATTTTCAATCTCCTGTTACGTCATTGTCGTGATCGCCCCACTGGTACCACCCGATACCCACTGTGAGTTGACCTGGTTGCTTTTTGGGCTCCTCGAACTTTTCGAGCAGCGCTTCACCCTCCCTTATTTGTTTATGTAGGAGGTCTCTCGCCTCGAGGCGAAATTCTCGATATCTCTCTGGAGCCAGACGGTACGTCCATCGGCCCTGCTGAGGTACCCGCTCTTCTGCAGGAGCGAGCATGTTGTGGATCCCGGCGCTCATTACGCGAGATGCTTCAAGAATGGTTATGTCCGTAAGTTTCGCTTTGTCGTTTCCTAACGGCGTGTACTCCAGTGAAAGGAGTTCTACCTCTTGAATATCACCCTGAATCACACGAATCGTTTCTGATGCTTGAAGACGGTCCAGTACCGTCTTGACGGTGACGTTTCTCCCGATGGCCCTAAGCACTAGGCCCTGGAATGTTCTACCTTTTCCCTCAAGTGGAAGGACTGCTGGGTCGCCTGTTTCAGGATCTTGGAAGAACGGATCACTCGCCCACATGTCGATGAGTGTGTACTCGGGAGACACATGCTGTGGCTCTACCGAGGGGTCACAGTTATTTTGAAGAACGGCGGTCACAACCCTGGTATCCAGGCCTGTGATAAGCGCGAGCGCGGACTTGGTGGGGCGTGATCCGCTTTGCTCCAGTTTGCGAACGCCTTCCTCGACATAAATCGAGCGCAGCATCTCTACCAGAGCAGGGAACGAGATCGTTCCTACCAGTAGTCGGACGACTTTTCGAAGCAATAGCGGTAGGACTTCCGCTATCGATCTAGCGTCCCCAGAAAGGGTGATTTTGTTTTCCAGTGGTCTGCCCGTTTTGGTTGCTCAACACATCATTCAGCCGTGTTGGCTTTTCGCTGGGCGCGCGAACAGGTGTGCGCGGCAGCGATTGCCTCGACCGAACTCCATTTCGTGCAAGCCTCAGTGCCGCAGACCACCGAGGAGGTAGTACCGGTGACGCCCGATCAAAGTTCCGCTGAGATCAGGTCACCAGGGTGTGCGGCCAAAGTTCCGCTGAGACCACAACACCTGAACGACAGGTTAATCACTTAATCAAAGGCTTGCACCTGCTTACTTAGGGTCTTTCGCTCCTTCTTCCCTCAAAAAGACCGGCCCGGGCGTCCGCTGTGATCACCTGGGCTGGTGAAAAAAAACGGTGCCCCCACTCCATCGAAGGCACCAATCGCAGGGCGGGTTAAAAAGGCTCCCGCATTTGTCGAGCGTCCTTGCTCCTCGACCTGGCCCCTCGGCTCGGGTCTCGTAGATCGTTGTTTCCCAACAACTAACCTGGAAATGGTTCCGCACAGGCCATCCTGGCCTCGGCATGGTTGGCGCGTCCTTGCGCCTCGATCAATCCCTTGTCATTTCCATGGTCTGTTTCTTTGCCCGCCGATCCTGGCAGGACTTTCCGGGCTCGCCATTCCCTGGTGGCCCCGCCACTGCAAATTTCCGGGAAATTTCCGGAGACTCCTGTGACGTTGAAATAGACTATATCAGCTATAGACATGCGGGTCTATAGCCAATTTTGTTTTTAGACAAAAAAGAATTTAGACAAAAAAGTGAATAGACACTTGTGCATTTAGCCAAAAGTGGCTATAGTGTCTTCAACGAGGGACGAAAAGGGCATGGATTGGCCCTTTTCACAGGCAAAAGGATTTGCCGGATAGCAGAAGGATCTGCGCAGCGTAAGGAAGCGCTTTGACCTCGTCGCAAGGAAGCACTTAGCGGGTGGCGACACGTCCGCAGGGCGGCTCGGAACATCAAGGACGATGTTCCAGCCGCTTTTTTTTTGTGCGTTCGAAACTGGCGACACCGCGGATGCGTCGTCGCGCACCGGGCGCTGCAGCACCTGCATCACGGTGAAGGTCGCCAGGTGGGGTCGGGTTTCAGTTCCGAGCGGGGAATTCAATCCCGGCCGGGATTGAGATGGCCGCAGCGAGCGCAGGTGCGGTGTTCCTCGCTGCTGAAATAGCGGTCGAAGACCGGGCCAAACTGCGATTCGATGTCCACCAGCTCGAAATACTCCTCGTAGAGCTTGTGGTGGCACTGTTCACAGAACCAGATGAGTCCGTCCAGTTCGCCGGGACGGCGCTGACGTTCGATCACGAGCCCGACCGTATTCGCGCCGCGCTGGGGCGAATGGGGTACACCGGAGGGCAACAGGAAAATTTCGCCCTCAGTGACGGTAACGTCCCTGACGGCCCCATCCTCGAACACGCGGAGGACCAGGTCACCCTCGACCTGGTAAAAAAACTCGGGACCCTCCTCGACGTGGAAATCCGTCCTTGCGTTCGGTCCGCCGACCACCATGCAGATGAATTCGCCGTTCTCCCAGATGACCTTGTTGCCTACCGGAGGTTTGAGCAGGTGGCGGTGTTCCTCGATCCAGGTGGCGAAATTGATCGGCGGCAGCAAAGACATGCTTGGTTCGGTCTCAGAAGTCAGCGCGGCCGGGAACGCGGGGGTAGGGGATCACGTCCCGGATGTTGCTCATGCCGGTGACATAGCTGACCAGGCGTTCGAAACCGAGACCAAAGCCGGCGTGCGGCACCGTTCCGTAGCGGCGCAGATCCAGGTACCAGTCATAGGTCTCCTTGTCGAGCTCCAGTTCGTCCATGCGGCGCTCCAGCACCTCGAGCCGCTCTTCACGCTGGGACCCGCCGATGATCTCCCCGATGCCCGGCGCGAGCACGTCCATCGCGGCCACCGTCCGCTCGTCATCGCTCAGACGCATATAGAAAGCCTTGATCTCCGTGGGATAGTTCTTGACGATCACCGGCGCCTTGAAGTGCTGCTCGGTCAGGTAACGCTCGTGTTCGGTCTGCAAGTCGAGGCCCCACTGGGCGGGAAACTCGAACTTTTTGCCGGACGCCACGAGGATGTCGATGGCTTCCGCGTAGTCGATGCGGACGAATTCGGTGTTCAGCACGGACTCCAGCCGCGTGATGGCCTCCGGCTCGATGCGCTGGGCGAAAAACGCCATGTCGTCCGGGCATTCCTCCAGCACGGCCTTGAAGATGTATTTGAGAAAGTCCTCGGCGAGATCGGCCAGGTCGTCCAGGTCGGCGAAGGCGATTTCCGGCTCCACCATCCAGAATTCCGCCAGGTGGCGGGCCGTGTTCGAGTTTTCCGCGCGAAACGTGGGTCCAAAGGTGTACACCTTGCTCATGGACAGGCAGTAGGCCTCCACGTTGAGCTGGCCCGACACGGTCAGGAAGGTCTCCCGGCCGAAGAAATCCTCGCTGAAGTCCACCTCGCCACTGTCGGTCCGGGGCAGGTTCGCCAGGTCCAGGGTGCTCACCCGGAACATGTGGCCGGCGCCCTCGGCGTCCGAGGCCGTGATGATCGGGGTGTTGATCCAGTAGTAGCCGCGCTCATGGTAGTAGCGGTGAATGGCCTGCGCGCAGGCGTTCCGCACCCGGGTAACGGCCCCGAAGGTGTTGGTGCGCGGACGAAGATGGCCCACGTCGCGCAGAAATTCGAAGCTGTGCTGCTTGGGTTGGATGGGATAGGTATCCGGATCGCTCACCCAGCCCAGTACTTCCACGTCGCTGGCCTTGACCTCGAAGGCCTGGCCGCGACCGCGCGACTCCACCAGTTCCCCGGTGCAACGCACCGCGCAACCCGTGGTGAGTTTCTGCACCTCGTCGGCGTAATTGTCCAGTTCCCCCGGCGCCACGACCTGGATTGGGTGGAAACCCGAGCCATCGGCCACGTGAATGAAGGAGAAACCGGCCTTGGAATCTCGGCGGGTTCGCACCCAGCCTTCGATCGTGACGGTATCGCCCACCGGTACTTCGCCGGCGAGGCATTGTTTGATGCTACTGGGAGACATGTGGCTCTGGTTGAATCGATGACGGAAGGCCACAGATAATAAAGCACGCACCGGGGTGCGTCAGCACCCGTGCGTGATTGCTTTCAAGCACACCGCCAGGAGAGGAACATGTCCATCCAATTGACCCCCGTCGCAGCCGAGCGCGTTCACCAGTTCCTCGAGAAGGAGGGTGGGGTGGCGCTGCGCGTCGGCGTCCGCAAAACCGGGTGCTCCGGCTGGGCCTACGTGGTCGAACTGGCCAGGGACATCCCCGCGGACGACCACCTCTTCGAAGACCGGGGCGTTCGCGTGGTCGTCGATGCGACGAGCCTGCCGCTGGTGGATGGATCCACCATCGATTTCGTCACCGAGGGGCTCAACCGAACCTTCAAGTTCGACAACCCCAACGCCACGGAAGAGTGTGGCTGTGGCGAGTCCTTCACGATCCAGTGAGCGAAGTCTCCCACGACCCCAGCCCCAATGAAATCAGTCGTGAATCCCTGGTGCAGATCCTCGAGATCATGCACCGGCTCGCTGCGCCCGAGGCCATGCCTGAGCTGCTGCGGGAAATCATGGAGGTCGGCAAGGTCGCCATCGTCGCCGATGCCGGCGTTCTCTGGCTAAAAGACCGCGCGACCGGGCGACTGCGCCGGGTTGTTCCGTCTCTCGAACAGCGAACGGAACTGGAGTTGGGGCAGGGCTGGGCCGGGCTCTGTGCCGAGTCCCGCGAGATGTCGAACATTCCCGACTGCCGCAAGGACGAACGTTACCGGTCCCATCCACTGACCCTTCCCGGCCTGGAGCCGCTGTCACTCCTCAATGTGCCGATCCTGGGCCAGGATCTCGAGCTGCTGGGGGTGATGCAGTGGCTGGGCAAGGCGCCCGGGCAGTTCGACGAGCACGATGAATGGGTCGGCCCGGCGCTCGCAGCTCAGGCAGCGGTGGCCATCCAGCATGCCTACATGACGGACGAGCTGCTGGCCAACGCCATCCTGGCCCGCGAGGTTGCGGTGGCGCGGGAAAT
The DNA here is from genome assembly GCA_036351115.1 of Lysobacterales bacterium. GTDB lineage: Bacteria > Pseudomonadota > Gammaproteobacteria > Xanthomonadales > SZUA-36 > Marinihelvus. Next base: position 5,621 of record JAZBOL010000033.1, read on the forward strand.
TCAACAGAGCACGCTGCCGGACGCCATGCCGGAGGTCCCCGGCTACGAGGTATGCGGCCGGTTTCTGCCGACCGATCACACCGGTGGAGACCTCTATGACGTGGTGTTGCTGGACGGGCGGCTGTTCCTCCTGCTGGGTGACGCCACGGGTCACGGCTTTGGCCCGGCACTCTCGGCGACCCAGCTGCAAGCCATGTTCCGTGTGGCCTTTCGACTTGGGGCGGACCTGGACGAAGCCTATCGCCACGTCAACAACCAGATGGTCGAGGATCTGCCGGATGACCGCTTTATCACGGCATTCATGGGATTCCTCGATCCGGAGCGCCACGAAGTGGCATTTCACTCCGCGGGCCAGGGGCCCATCCTGCACTACCGGGCGGCGGAGCGTCGCTGCGAATGGCACAAACCGACGAGTTTCCCGGTCGGCATCATGGACCTCGACGGATCGGGCCGGTCCCAGCGGCTGGCCCTCGCGCCGGGCGATATTCTGGGCCTGATCTCCGACGGCATCTACGAGTTTCCCGATGACGCCGGCAAGGGCTTCGGGGAACAGCGGGTGGCACAAGTCTTCGAACGACTCCATGGGGCTTCGGTGCACACCCTGGCCGATCGATTGATTCAGGCGGCCGCGGCCCATGGCGGAAGCGAAGGGCAGGTGGACGACATCACGCTGGTGCTGCTTCGACGGCAGCCCTGAACCGGGTCCGCCGGTTCGCCAGGGCACGCTCACTTTTCTGTCCGGAGACAAACCGGAACACGAAAAGCCTTCGCGGCGCTTGGAGTCCGGCCCCCGAACTCATTACACTGTGCCCCGCGTGTGGGCAGGCTGCCGCGCAGAAGGGACCACCCATGAAACAACGCTTCGCTCGCAACCTGAACGAGCTGTCCGCCATCGTGGCGTCGACGGAAGCTTTTTTTGCCCGCGAAGGCCTGCCTTCCTCACTGCGAAACCGCGCGGATCTGTGCATCGAGGAACTGTTCGTCAACATGGTGACCTACAACACGGAATCGAACGAGGACATCCAGCTGGAACTCGAAGCCTGCGATCCCGGGCTTCGCATTCGACTGGTGGACAGGGACGTGGACCGTTTCGACCCGCGTATGGGGCCGGCCGTGGACACGGAGGCCTCCATCGAGGAGCGCGAGCCGGGCGGACTGGGGCTTTACCTGGTCATGAAAATGGCGAGTGAAATCCGCTACGCCTATCGCGACCGGGTCAGCACCATCACCCTGGACCTGGAGGCCGACGACCATGTTTGAAATCACCGCGGAAGGCGACGGTCGAGTCGTGGTCAAGGGCCGCCTGGATGCGGCGCGGGCGCCCCGTGCCCAGGAATTTCTCGACCGCATCGAGGGGGCATGCATCATCAACATGGCGCAACTCGAATACATTTCGAGCGCGGGTCTCGGCGTGCTGCTGCGCACGCACAAGCGTCTTCTCGAAAAGGGCGAAGGGGTGCGCCTGGTCGAGGTCAATTCCCATATCTACGACATCTTTACCTACTCGGGTTTCGATCGGCTTTTTCATATCGAATCCCGGGCCGCATCGGACTGAATGTGAAGCCCACACTCCCCACCAACCGCTCTGCCGGCGGAACCGTACCTTTTTCGGCAACGCTATCGGCGACTTTTTGGGCAACTTTTTTCGCGGAGACCGGTAGTTGTGGGTAAGGACCAGGATCAGGCGCTGATCGAGGACTGCCGAAATGGCGATCGACGCGCGCTGGGCTCCCTGGTCCGGCGGTACGAGCGGCCCATCTACAACGCCGCCTATCGCATGCTCGGTACGGCGGACGAGGCAGCCGATGTCGCCCAGACGACCTTCCTGAAGGCGTTTGAGAACCTTCATCGCTACAACCCGCAGTACAAGTTTTTCAGCTGGATTTACCGCATCGCGGTGAACGAGTCCATCAACCAGCTCAATCGGCGCAAGCGCCTGGATGAGCTGGGGGACAACGAGGTGGCGTCGGGCCCGGGGCCGGACGCAACCTTCGACGCAGACCAGGTGAGCGAGGAACTGCAAAAGGCCCTCATGACCCTGACGCAGGATCACCGTGCGGTGATCGTGCTGCGGCACTTCACCGAGATCAGCTACCGGGAGATCGGGGAGATTCTCCAGATTCCGGAGAAGACGGTGAAATCCCGGCTGTTTTCGGCCCGCAAGGCCATGAAGGCGCAGTTGGAGCGCAAGGGGTATACCCCATGATGGATGAAATGGACAAAGAACGGATCCAGGAGCTGGTCCAGGCGGGCGTCGACGGAGAACTCGACGCCGAAGGCCGGCAGCGTCTCGCTGCGCTGCTGGACGAGTCCGCGGAAGCGCGCGCGCTCCATGAAGACCTGGAGCGGCTCAAGGCGTTTATCGACCGGGCGCCGGAATTGCCGGTACCGGACAGCCTGCACGATGCGATCGTGCGCGGCGTAACGCTGCCCAGTCCGCCGGCCTGGAAACGCTGGCTCCGGTTTTCCGAGCTGCCCGGATTTGTTCGCTACGGGATGGCCGGCGCGGCAGCAATGGTGCTGACCGTGGTGGTGTATCAGGCGGGCGAACAGCTCGATCCGGCGCAGGGCTATGACGACCTGGTGGGCACCATCGCCGCGAGCGGCCCTGATGCGCGCAAGGTGGACGAGGTTAAATTCGGGAGCGCGGACGCACGGGGTGAGGCCCGGCTGCTTGCCAAGCCGGAAGGCTACGCGCTGGCCGTGGACCTCGACCTCGCGGCGCCGACGGAACTCGCGATCACCCTGCCCGGGGAGGCCTACCGGTTCAACGCCTTTGCGCAGGGCGCGGATTCGCTGTCCGCCGTTTCCTGGTCCGGAAACCGGCTTACGGCGACGGCCGACGGCAAGCAGCGTTTCGTGGTGCTGCTGAGTGAGTCCACCGGCGACCCGTCCCCCGGTGAGATCACGCTCAGCCTGTCACGCAATGGCACCGTACTCCTTGCCGGCGCGCTCGATCCCTCGACTGCAAGGGACTGATTCCGCAGGTCGGGGCACCGGGTATGACGGAGGGACTGGCCGTACTGGCGCCGGTAGGTTTACTGCCGGTCCTGTTCTACCTGGTCATGCTGGTGTTCATGGATTCCTACAAGCTCGTGACCCTGCGCGGCGTGGTCTCGGCGATCCTGGCCGGCGCGGCCCTCACCGGGCTGGCCTATCTCCTCAACTCCCTGTTGCGCGAGGCGTTCGACCTGTCGTTCATGGAAACCTCGCGCCTGGTCGCACCCATCACGGAGGAGGTGCTCAAGGCGCTGGTGGTGATCTGGATGTTCCGGACGCATCGGATCGGATTCCTGGTCGATAGCGCCATCTTCGGATTTGCCGTCGGTGCCGGCTTCGCCGTGGCGGAGAATTTCTTTTACCTGGCCAGCGATACGGAACAGAACCTGGCCGTCTGGATCGTACGGGGCTTCGGAACGGCCATCATGCACGGCTCGGTGACAGCGATTTTCGCGATCGCGTCGCAGGCGCTGACGGAGCGCAACGTGCGCATCAATCCGTTGCGATACCTTCCCGGACTGCTGCTCGCCATTTTCCTGCACGGGATATACAACCAGTTCCTCGTTCATCCGATCGTTTCCACCCTGGCGCTCATGGTCGTGGTGCCGCCCCTGGTGCACACCGTGTTTCGTCTCAGCGCGGCCCGGATTCACCGGTGGCTGGAACTGGACTTCGATGCGGATGCGCTGCTTTTGGAGCAAATCAATTCGGCGGAGTTTTCCAGCAGCCGCATTGGGCGCTTTCTCAACGATCTGCGCCAGGCCTTCGACGGGCCCGTGGTGGTGGACATGCTCTGCTATCTGCGCCTGTACACGGAACTCGCCATGCGGGCCAAGGGTATGCTCATGGCGCGAGCGGCGGGGCTGGACATCCCGGCGGGAGAAAGAACGCGGGAGAAATTTGCCGAACTCCAGTACCTGGAGAAAAGTATCGGCAAGACCGGCATCCTCGCCATGAGCCCCTTCCTGCACATGGAGCGAAAGGACCTCTGGCAACTCAAGGTGCTGGCTGCGGCGGACTGAGGACATTGGCGTGAAACGCCGGCAACCCGGGCGCACGGGCTGACAGGAACAGCGATGGCGACCTGGCCGGTCCGGGGACTGCAGATGGCGGGCAAAAAAAAGGCCGGAATCGCTTCCGGCCTTTCCAGCGACCCGTCGGTCGCTCCCCTTGCAGTCTGAAATTCGTCAGACACCCCTCATTCCTACTGATACAACCGTATTTCCAGGCGAATTCGTATCACAGGAATACAAAGTTCTCTGGAGGACTGCTTCTGCGGGGTCTCACCCGTGGCCTTTTCCCCGAGTCGATGATCTGATTTGACCCGGGTTGCCGTAAGTACAGGTAAGGGAGATGCCCGGCAGGATGTCGGGTAACGGGTCACGATCCACCGCGTGATCCACCAAGGGACTGGATAACAAGGCCTGGGGCCGGCACTCGAAAGGGTGTCGGCCCCAGTGCTTTCTGGCCGAACGCCAATGCAGTCATCCGTCTCGTACGGAGCGGTTGTCAGTAGCGGGACGTGAGGGGCGGAGGGCGCCGATCCAGGCGCAGGGTCTCGACCGCCGCCCGGCTGCGCTGTACGTCCGGGTGCGTGTCGGGATACAGACCCCGGCGGATCGACAGGGCGCGTTCGAGGTAAGTGAGCGCGTCTTCCTTGTCTCCCAGGTGCCAGCGAATCAGGCCCAGGTAGTGCAGTGCGCGCGCCGTGCTTCGGTGTTTCGGGCCGCGGATGCGTTCAAAGGTCACTTCCGCCTGGAGCATCAGGGGGTCGGCAGCCTCGAAATCCCCGAGGCTGCCCAGCGCCAGGGCCGTGTTGAAGCGACTGAAGGCCGTCAGCAGGTGACCGGACCCGAAGGCTTCGAGGCGCACGTCGAGCAGGGACTGGTGAATGTCCAGGGCCCGCTCGTAGTCGCCGCGCTGCCAGGCCAGCCAGCCGAGCGTGTCCCAGACGGCGCGGGTCTGCCGGTCCTCGGGTCCGTGCCAGAATTCCGCCAGCTCCAGGGCACGCAGCAGGGATTGCTCGGCGGGTTCGTGATCGCCGGCGAAGCCCTGGTTGATGCCCAGGGCGACCAGGGTGGGTACGAGGTCCGGGCTTTCCCGTCCTTCCGCGCGTTCCCGCAGCGCCACGGCCCGCTGGCCGGCGATGATGCCCTCGCTGTAGCGGCCCCAGCGGGTCAGGGCCCGGACGAGATTTTCCAGGGCCCGAATCGCATTGGGGTCATCCGGCGACTCGATGGCGGACCAGACTTCGTAGGCCTCGCGCAGGTGCACCTCCGCCTCTTCGAGCTGGCCGAGTTCCTCTTCCGCGGCGGCCAGGTTTTCGAGCGCGTTGGCCGTGCGCTGGCTGTTGCCGAGGACACGCCGGTACAGGTCCGTGGCCTGGGCGAAATACACTTCCGCGTCGGCAAACTGCCCCCGGTCCAGATTGATCAGGCCCAGGTCATACTGCGAATCGGCCAGGGCCCGGTCGTCCAGGCCGCTCATCTCCAGCTCGCGGATCTCCAGGGCCCGTTCATAGGCGTCCACCGCTTCGTCGAGCCTGGACTGGTCGCGGTAGAGCTCGCCCAGGCGGCTCCAGAGGTCTGCGGTCACCTCGAGTTTTCTTGGCTGCGCATTGCGGGCGATCTGCAGGGCCTCGAGCAGCATGGGTTCGGCCTCTTCGTAGCTCATGCGGGTGCGATAGACGCTGGCGAGCTGGCCCATGCTCTCCGCCACGTCCGGGTGGTTGGGGCCGAGGAGTTCGCGGCGCGTTTCCAGCGCGTCGAGAAACATCCGTTCGGCCTCGTCCAGCATGTAAACGTCGCGGTAGATTCCTCCCAGCAGCTGGCGCAACCGCGCCCGGGCGATGGGATCGAGCGCATCCATGTTGTCCAGGTTGTTCGCGCCGACGGCGAGAAGTTCCTCCGTGGTCATGCGTTCCGGGGTCCCCGTGGCCTCGCCGGTCAGCTGGAACAGGCTGGTCATGAAATTGGCCAGTTCCCGGGATTCGGACAAGGCTTCCTGGGCCGCGAGGGCTTCGCGGTTGGCGCGTTCCGCTTCGAGATTGGCCCGCCGTGCTTCTCCGGACCAGGCGATGAGACCGAGCAGCAGGGCGACCACCAGGAGCAGGCCGGCGCCCACCAGGCCAAGGTGACGCTGGACGAACAGGTTGGCGACGTAGGTAAAGTCCTGCGGGTGGGCGTTGACCGGCTTGCGGTCGAGATAGTTCAGCAGATCATCATGGAAGGCCGCGACGGTGGGATAGCGCGCTTCCCGATCCCGCGCGATGGCTTTCATGATGATGGCGTCGAGGTCGCTGCTCAGGGTCTTCGCCAGACGCGCGGGCCGGGTGTTTCTGACGGCAGCGATGCCCTCGGCCTGGTCGGTGGCCATGGCCGTGATCTGCTGAGCCGGATGCAGGGGCGTGTCCTCGTTGATTTTGCGCCACACCTCTTCCATGGAATCCCCGGGCTCGTCGAAGGGACGCCGGCCGCAGACCAGCTCGTACAGCACGATGCCGAGCGTGTAGACGTCCGCACGGGTATCCAGCCCAAGGTCGTCGCCCCCGGGCTCGAGGGACTCGGGGGAGGAATACCCGGGGGTGCCGGCTCGCTGGCCTTTCTGGCGCGCTTCGCCCAGGGCCTCGTCGATGCCGAGGGAGATGCCGAAGTCGATGACCTTGACCAGGGGAATGTTGTCGATTTCCGCGACGAGGATGTTCGAGGGCTTGAGGTCGCGGTGGAGCAGCTGCCGCTGGTGGGCGTGCTGCACCGCGAGCAACACGTCCATGAAGATGTGCAGGCGCTGGTAGATGTCCAGGTTGTTGCTGTCGCAGTAGCGGGTGATCGGCTTTCCCCGGACCAGCTCCATGGCGAAGAAAAGCTTGCCGTCATCGGTCGATCCGGCTTCGAACATCTGCGCGATGTTCGGGTGGCTCAGCCGGGCCAGGGAACGTCGCTCGGCGTCGAAGCGCGCTTCGTCGGCACTGCTGGACAGGCCGTGCCGCATGATCTTCAGGGCCACCTGCCGCTGTATCGGCTCCTTCTGGTAGGCCAGGTACACACGACCCATGCCGCCCTCGCCGAGCACTTCCTCGAGCGTGTAGTGCCCGATGGTTCGGCGGATGGGTTCTTTCGTGTCCTGTTCCCGGGCTTGCTCGAGGGCATCGAGATCCAGGTCCATGGTGGTCATGAGCGGATTGTCGAGCAGCTTTTCGCTGTCGCTTTCGCCCTCGATCAATTCGATGACCCGTCGAATGACGTCGGGATCGTCCGTGGCACCTTCGAGGTGCGCACGCCGGGCGTCCGGTTCCAGGTCGATGACCGCGTCGAGCAGCTCGGCGATGAGCTGGTCCCGACTGATTTGCGACTTGGCATCCATGCGTCGGCGCTGGGCTTCAGTCTTCCTGGTCGGCGGACAACCAGTCGTGGAGCAACATGCGCGCCACCCGCCAGTCCCGGGCCACGGTCGGAACGGAGATGCCGAGCACTTCCGCGACTTCCTCCTGGGACATGCCGCCGAAATAGCGCAATACCACGACCTGCTCCTGCCGGGGGTTCACCGCCTTGAGGCGGGCGAGGGCGTCGTCCAGGGCCAGGATGTCGACGTCGTCGGGACCGGCGGAAATCGCGCCTTCGACGAGGGTGACCCGGTCCGCGGGATCGAAACGTTTGTCCGCGTTCTTTTTCCGCGCATGGTCGATCAGGAGGTGCCGCATGGCCTGGGCCGCCGCCGCGAGAAAGTGGGAACGGTTTTTGAAGGGCGTGTCCGTCGGCGCGTTCATGCGCATGAGTGCTTCGTTGACCAGGGCCGTGGGCTGCAGCGTGTGGCCGGCGCGCTGCTGGGCCATGTAGGCACCGGCGGTTCGATGCAGTTCGTGGTAGAGCAGGGGCAGCAGCGCGTCCAGCGCCTTGGCGTCGCCGGTGCTCCAGCGGTCGAGAAGCAGGGTGATTTCGCTGTCCGTGTCGGTCATGGGTTGCCCGTTGGCTGTACCGGCGGCGCCTGCTCCGCCGGGTTGGTCTTGTTGTGCTTCATCGTCATACCCCTCCCAGTCCGTGCCGGCCCGGTGGAAGGCCGACGACACGATTGTACATGGGCGGAGCGGGGCGGGAAAAAGTGCGCTGATACGAAAACCCCGCGGGTCTCGTGCGTAGGAATAAGGAGGGCAAGGATTGCCCAAGCGATAAAGCCACGATGCGTTACACAGAGAATCCAGGGAATGGATCGAAACCATAAAACGCCAGGCAGAGCTGCTCCTGCGGAACCTCGACAAGACCGCCTCCTGGCGGTCTTGCTCGAAGGTGTTCTGGACCTCGAGCTCGCCGCCGCCCGAAGCTGGCTCGAAGCCTCGAGCGCACCACCCCCGCTGGTCGAACGAACCCTGCGCCTTGTGCGCGAGGGGAGATTGCCGGACCACTTCCTCGCCAGCCCGTTCAAACCGAGCCGCTACGAGCGGCTTTTACCTGTCGCCACCCGTTCCATGTCGAAACCCTGAGCCTTTCCCCTCGCCGGGGCGGTTCCGTCCCGGGCCTGAAAAGCGCCTCTGGTCCCCGCATCCTTCGCGATGGAATTTCCGAAGAGTGCCGGTCCCGATTTGCTGTTAGACTGAAAAGTCCCCTAGAACGCAGATTGGGAAAAAACCATGTTCGACAAGCGCAAAGACGGAAACCAGGAAGGTCCGAAGGCCCACTTCGACGCGGGTCTTAACGATCTGTCGGCCAATACCCAGGCGCGACAGACTCAAGCCAGTGGAAGGGCGGCCGTGATCGGCCCGCGCATCAAGATCAACGGCGATGTCAGCGGTGAGGAAAACCTCGTCATCGAAGGCCGGGTCGAAGGCAGCGTGCACCTGAAGGAATATCGGGTGGACGTGGGGCCCTCGGGCATTGTCAAGGCCAACATCGACGCCAAGGTCGTCAAGATCGACGGTACGGTGCAAGGCGATGTGGTGGCCAGTGAAATGGCCACGATTTCCCGCACCGGCAACGTGCGCGGCAACATCACGGCCCCGCGCATGACCCTTGAAGACGGCGCCAAGTTCAAAGGCAGCATCGATATGGATCCGGGTGATGCCGCCAAAGGCGATGCGTCCAAAAAGGATTCCAAGGTCGAGCCGAAGGCCGACAGGAATCCCGCTCAGGAGGCCAAGTCCACCAGCAATGGCGCCGCTCCCGTTCCCGACAAGGGTAAGGGCGAACAAGGCCTGCCGCTGAAAAGCTGAGGTTGATCGGCAGTTGTCCCGCAACGCCCGGCACTGACCGGGCGTTGCGCTTCCTCGGGGAGATATTTTCTTGATTCAGCACGTGTCATCGGACGCCGGCGATCGGTCCGGAACGGTCCGGCCGCGGCCCGAACTCCCGCCCATGGAGCGACAGCAGAGTCTGTTGTTTCCGGCGATATTCAAGAAGCTCGACCTGGGCGGGCGCCTGCGCGTGCTCGATGTCGGGCCGGCGCACAACGAGACCATTCACTTCTTTTCCGGCGTCCGGTGCCGGCTGAATTTCGCCGACCTCTACTCCGAGCCGATCACGCTCGAGGGACCGGAGGACCGGGACCCGGCGGCCATGAGGCGGGCCTTCAGCGACGCGCTTGCCATCCCTGCAGGAGAACAGTTCGATCTTTGCCTGCTCTGGGATTATCCGAACTATCTCGACGACGACGCGTTGCAGGCCTTCGGCGCCGCCCTCGCGCCGCACCTGCACGCGCGGTCCCGGGCTCATGGCTTCGCCGTTCGCGCCTCGGGCACGAAGATTCGTAACCAGTGGTACGGTATCGACGAGGAACACCTGTTCACCCTGCGTCCCCCCCGGGTGGAGCAGCCTCGCTTTTACCCCCACCCCCAGGCGATTCTCATCAACCTGCTCACCTGCTTCAGCATCGAGCGGGGCATGCTGCTGCCCGACGGCCGCCTCGAGGTGTCCATGACGGCCAACCTCGGGGACTGATCCCCGCGGATTCCTTGCCGCGGACCCGGCGGCAATCTGCCTGCACTTGACCCCGGTCAATCGACCTGCGCGTCACAGGGCCTAGAGTGGCACCATTCCACGGCCCTCCGAGTTTCACAGGCAGCCCACCATGCAGACCATCGCCCGCTTCGATGCCGACCTGATCCAGCGCTATGGATTGAACGGCCCCCGCTACACCTCCTACCCGACGGCGGTGAGTTTCCACGAGGGTTTCGACGAAGTGGCGTATCGCCAGTACGCCGTGAAGACCAACGAGGACTTTATTCCCAAGCCCCTGTCCCTGTACGTTCACCTGCCGTTTTGCCACTCGCTTTGCTACTACTGCGGTTGCAACAAGAAGATCACGCGGCACAGCCGCCACGGTGAGGATTATCTGTACTGGCTGGATCGGGAGATTGCCCTCCAGGGACCGCTGTTCGACCGGGATCGCGAGGTCATGCAGCTGCACTTCGGCGGCGGAACGCCGACGTTCTTCGACGACGACCAGCTGGAGCGGCTCATGGGATGGCTGGGCCGGGATTTCCGGCTGTCGGAATCCGAGGAACGGGAATTTTCCATCGAGATCGACCCGCGCACCGTCGATCCGGCGCGCCTGGAACGGCTGGCCGGCCTGGGGCTCAACCGGCTGAGTCTCGGGGTGCAGGATCTCGATCCCGAGGTCCAGGCCGCGGTCAATCGCATCCAGGGCGCGGAAGAAACCCTCGCGCTCATCGATGCATCGCGGCGGGCCGGCTTCGGCTCCGTGTCCATTGACCTGATCTATGGCCTGCCGAAACAGACCCTGGAGAGTTTCTCGCGGACCCTGGACACGATCATCGAGGCGGCGCCCGATCGCCTGTCGGTCTACAACTACGCGCATCTGCCGGATCTGTTCCGGTCCCAGCGGCTCATTCGCGAGGAGGACCTGCCCGAGCCGGCGGTCCGGCTCGAATTGCTCCAGTGCACCATCGAGCGCCTGGGCGCCGCAGGCTACGTCTATATCGGCATGGATCATTTTGCACTTCCGGACAACGAACTGGTGGCGGCGCGGGACACGGGCCAGCTGCAACGAAACTTCCAGGGGTATTCGACCTTTGCCGATTGTGACCTCGTGGGCCTCGGCGTCAGCGCCATCGGCAAGGTGGGCGACACCTATTCCCAGAATCGCAAGGACATCCGGTCCTGGCGCCGATCCCTCCAGGACGGCGCCCTGCCGGTCTGGCGCGGGGTTCAGCTGACCTGGGAGGATCGCCTGCGGCGGCGCGTGATCGAGCAGATCATGTGCCACGGCGCGCTCGACTTCGAATCGATCGGCGAGGCCTTCGATATCGAGTTCAGCGAACACTTCGCCCCGGAGCTCGAGGCCCTTGACCTGCTGCATCGGGACGGATTGATCGTGCTGGATGACGACGGCTTCCAGGTCACCCCGGGAGGCATGTTGCTGGTGCGCGCCATTGCCATGGTCTTCGACGAGGCCCTGCAGGCTGCCCGGGCCACGCCGAAGTTTTCGAAGGTCATTTAATCCGCCGTAGGCCGACCTGCTCCCTGCGAGCGCGTGACCGACGAATCTGACCGTCGCTGAAAGCTGGGCTATACTTGCCGTTCAGTTGGGTGAAGGGTCAGTAGCTATGGGAACCCCGGCTTGCGAAGCCAGCAGCGCCAGTGGCGCCCTCAAGGGGCGCAGCCAGGTCGCTTGCAGCCAGTGTTCACTCGGGCAACTCTGTCTTCCGAGAAACCTGGACGAGGAGGACATTCGCGCCTTCGAGCGTATCGTTCAGAAACTCAGGCCCCTGCAGCGGGGAGAATACGTCTTCCGGGCCGGCGAGCCGTTTCGCGCCATCGTGTCGGTCCGGTCGGGCAGCTTCAAGAGTTACGTGATCAACGAAGAGGGTGAGGAACAGGTCCTCGGGTTCCATTTGCCCGGTGAGCTGATCGGCCTTGACGCCATCCACGCGACGACCCACACGGCGAACGTCGTGGCGCTCGACACGTCCAGCGTTTGCGCACTCAATTTCGAATCCGTTTCCGACATGGCCCGGCACCTGCCTGAGCTCCAGTCCGAGCTGTTTCGCATCATGAGCCGGCACATCGCCGAACTCGAGGCCAACGCCGCCGACCTGACCGCGGATCAGCGCATCGCCCGTTTTCTCCTGTCCCTGTCCGAGCGCTTCAGCCGGCGAGGATACTCACCCAACGAGTTCAACCTGTCCATGGCCCGGCGCGATATCGCCAGTCACCTGCGCCTGGCGACGGAAACGGTCAGCCGCGTGCTCGCGCGCTTCCAGGATGCCGGCATGATCACGGTGAACCGCAAGAACATCGTCATCGACGACTTCGACGCCCTGCAGACCGCCGGCCACCCGCCGAGCGACTGATCAATCCCGCCGCAGTTTGCGGTTCAGGGCCACCGGGGTGGGGAAGTTGAACACCACGATGGACGATGAGCCCATGATCGTGAGCACCGTGGCGACCTGGATCAGGATGATCACGTCCGCACTGAACGCGGGCACCTGCATGGCCATGAAAGTGACGAGCAGGGAAAACTCGCTCATCTGGCCGAGCCGCCAGCCCGTTTCCCAGGCCAGGTCCCGGGACTCGGCGACCTGCTGGAACGCGTAGCGATACACCAGTGGCTTCAACACCAGCATCAGGATCGCCAGCCCCGCGGCGGGGAGCAGCACACCCGGCACCACGTCGAGGTTCAGCTGGGCGCCGAGCGCGAAGAAGAACAGCACGAGGAAGAAGTCCCGGAGGGGATGCAGGCGATTGGCGATGAATTTGGCGATGGGGCTCGTGGCGAGAATCACGCCGCCGATGAAGGCGCCCAGTTCGTAGGACAAGCCGGCGGCGTGGCCGGCCCAGGCCATTCCCAGGCACCAGGCCAGGGTGACCAGGAAGATATACTCCTGCACCTGGTCGAAGCGGCGAAAGAGCGGCAGCAACACGTGACGTTCGACGGCATAGCCCCCCAGGGCGAGCACCGGCAATGCCAGCAGGGGCAGCAGGATGTCCGAGGTTTCCGCCCCGGCTTGCCCCATCGCCTGGAGCGTCATGATCACGGCGATCGCCACGAGATCCTGCAGCAGAAGCACGGAGATGATGACTTCCCCCGTATGGCGGTGATGCAGAACCGTGGTCGGCAACAGTTTGATGCCGATAATGGTGCTGGAAAACATACAGGTCGCGCCGACGAGTACGGAATCCATCCAGCTGAATCCGACCGCGAGGCCGAACAGCGCGCCCGCCACGGCGAAGACCACCGATGTCATCAGCGTAACCAGGGCGGTCTGACGGAACAGGGAGAACAGCTTCTGGGGCGTCAGGTCCAGGCCCAGCAGGAACAGCAGGAAAATGATGCCGGCCTCGGACAGTTCTCCAATGACCCGGGTATCCGCCACCCAGCCAAGCGCCCAGGGTCCGACGGCAATACCGGCAAGGATGTAGCCGATGATGAGCGCCTGCCGCGCCCAGAGCATGAGCGTCCCCAGCAGGGCGGACCCGGCAAGAATCAGGAAAAGCACGAAAATCAGATCGGTGTCGCTGTTCATGACGCAGGATTCAGAAGCACTGCCCTAGTGTGACAGGTTGTGAATCATCGTGGAGCGTGTCGCATGGCCTGGGCCGTGGAAACCGTTGAATCGCACTGCCCCTACTGCGGGGAGCCCGTGCAGCTGATCGTGGATACGACGGCAGGCGCCCAGCAATATGTCGAGGATTGCCAGGTGTGCTGTCGCCCCATGCTGGTGGACGTGCTCGATACGGTGCCGGCGTCCGTGCGCCTGCGTGACGAGGATGAAGCCTGAAGTCGTCCCCCTGGATTGCTCAGGCCAGGCGCTTGAACCGGTCCCAGAAGGTCTTGTGCACGAGATCCGTGAATTCGCCCGCGTCGAGGAAGGTGCCGTGTCCTTCGGGGCACTGCTCGTACATGATATGAGGTTGGTCCGCGTCGAACTCCTCGTTCATGAGGGATCCGCACTGGGGACACTTGATGTGGTCCACCCGATTGAAGCGTTTGCCCACCTTGGCATCTCCCGTGTCCAGCACGTAGTCGGCCATCCAGGTGTCCTGGCGCAGCTCGGCCAACTCGCCGGAGTCGAACCAGAGGCCACCGCATCCCTGGCATCGGTCCACCTTCACTTCATCGTAAACCGCCAGTTCGGTTTCACCTGCACATTTCGGACAGATCATTGGTTGCTCCTCGCGTTCTGCTTTTTTCGTCGTGATCATGGGGTGACACCCTGAGTCTAGGCGCTACTTCGTCATTTGTACGCTAATCACGGACCTGAAACGCCCTGTTTTCAATATTCTTTTTAAGAAAGTTTTATAAGCTATTGTAATTACGAAAAACATGCGTTAGGGTTTGTCTCGTCTCGGCGCAATTGAACGGCTGGCCGCGAGGCCGGTGGACCGGAGGTCCCGCCACCAAAGGGAAGCGCCCGGGACCATGTCCTCGTCAGGAATCTCGTTTGGGCCGGGCGCCGCACTGCGGTAACCTTGCGCCTTTCCGACGTTCACCGAGCGCTCATGCCCCCGTCCCGCTTCCTCCGCGTTCCGCACACCCTCGTTCTCCTGTACGCCATGATCGTGCTCGCCTGGATACTGACCCTGGTGTTGCCGGCGGGCCAGTTCGAGACCGTGCTCAACGACCACGGTCGCGAGGTGGTCGTCCCGGGGACCTACGCTCAGGTCAAGGACGCGCAAGCGCCGTCCTTCACGGCCCTGTTCACCGTCATTCCCCGCGGCCTGGCGGAAGCCCAGGGCATCATCTTCTTCGTCTTCCTTATCGGGGGTGCGCTTGCCGTGATCCGCGCGACGGGCGCGCTGGATTCGGCCCTGGCCGGCGTCCTGGACCGTTTCGGGGGCCAGCCGGCCCTGCTGATCTTCATGGGAATGCTGGCCTTCGGCGTCGGCTCTTCGACCATCGGGATGGCCGAGGAGTACATACCGCTGATCGCCATACTCATCACGTTGTGCACCGCCATGCGCATGGATACGGTGGCAGCGCTGGGCATCATGACCGCCGGTTACGCGGTGGGCTTCGGAACGGCAGTGATCAATCCCTTCACCGTGCTGGTCGCCCAGGAGGTGGCCGGCCTCGATCCGACGTCCGGCAGTGGTTACCGTGCTGCGCTGTTCCTGCCCTTTCTCGCCATCGCCTTCTTGCATGTCTGGCGCTACGCCAGCCGCGTGCGGCGTGATCCGGAAGCTTCCCTGGTGGCCGACATTCCGGAGGCCCAGCCGCCGGCTTCGCCCGAGTATCAGCCGCTCACCGGTTCTCAGCGCGTGGTACTCCTGCTTGTGGTCGCGACGCTGGGTCTGCTCGTGTGGGGTATCAAGTCGCAGGGCTGGTATCTCGTCGAGCTTGGTGGCGTCTTCGTGGCGCTGGCGATCGCCGTGGGACTCATCTCCGGTCAGTCCTTCGACACGATGGCGCGCCATTTCACCGCCGGTGCGGCGGAGCTCACGGGCACGGCGCTGCTGATCGGTTTCGCCCGGGCCATCGAGCTGATGCTGAGCGACGGCGTGGTGCTGCACACCATTGTCAATGCGCTGGCGACGCCCCTCGAGGCCGCAGGCGGCGAGGTGGCTGCCGTCGGTATGCTACTGATCCAGAGCGTGCTGAACTTCTTCATCCCCTCCGGTTCGGGGCAGGCCTACGTGACCATGCCGCTCATGGCGCCCATCGCTGATCTCGTGGGGGTTTCCCGCCAGGTCGCGGTGCTCGCCTACCAGATGGGCGATGGATTCATGAACATCATCGTACCGACGAACGCGGTGCTCATGGGGATGCTCGGGATTTGCGGCATTCCTTACGGTCGCTGGTTTCGCTTCGTCTGGCCGCTCATCGTCCAGTTTCTGCTGGCCGGCGCCGTGGCGATCATCATCGCCGTTTCCATCGGATACCAGTGAGAGGGGCGACCGCGCTTGCCCTGGGCCTCGCGCTCACGCTCACGGGCTGCGGCCAGCAGGCGTCCGGTCCGGATTCATCTTCCCGGAACGCGCAGCAGGAGCAAACCACGACCTCGCCTTCGACGGAAAGCGCCGATTTTCCCCGGCTTGGGCGGGTCCGGCTGAGGGAGCCTGGGGACCTGGCGGCGGTGGCGCCCGGAAGCATGATGCGCATCACGGTCGCCGAACGTTCGCCGGAAACCGGACTGAGCTTTCGCCACGCCCGGGTCAGGGAATCACCGGACCTGCTACTGAACGTTCGCGGCGGGACTGGATGGGCCGATGGGGCCGGCGGCGCGCCATCGTCGATTTCCTCCGACTCCGGGCGGGAGGGCGTCGCCGCCAGTCCGGGGCGGCTTGTCGCGCTTCTGCCGGGCCAGGGCCTCGTCGCCGAGGCGACCGTGCGGCAACGACTCGCGGCCTATCGCCTGACGGTGGCTCCGGGAGAATCACTGGAACTTCGTTTTGCCTGGGGGTCGGCGACGGCAGTCGAGGGTCAGTGGATGTCGACCCGTGGTCGGCGTGCACTCAACGGAGCACTCGAGCTGGACTCGGGACTGGCGCTTCACGCCGCCGTACGTTTCAACCACGCTCATGTTGAGCTCGCCCGGTCGCGGGATGGAGTCGTGGTGCGCTTCACGCCGCCCGACGGTGTCCTCGAGGTGCGGCTGGCCATGGCGACCACGGACCTTGCCGGGGCCCGGGGTAATCTCGCTGATGGCGAGGGGCTGGGATACGAGGCCCTGCTGCAGGCCACGCGGGCCGACTGGAATCGCGCGCTGGGGCGCATCCGCGTCACCGCCCCGGTATCGACGCAAGCCCGCGTGGCGACGGACTGGTACCGGGTGCTCGCCCATTACGGAAACGTCGCGGACCGGGACGGGCGGTTTCGTGCCGCGGATGGCAGTGTGCGGCAGGTTGGCGAGGGCAGGGCTTACGTGGGCAACCTGGACCTTGCCCGGGACCAATGGGCGCTGATTCCCCTGCTGGCGCTCCTTGCGCCGGAGCAGATGCACGGCTTCGCGGAATCCCTGTTGCTGCACCAGCGCGTCACGGGACGATTCCCCCATCGGACCGCCTGGGGCGCGGTGGTGAATGACGGGGCGACAGCGCCGGACGATCCGGCAGCGGCGCCGGCCATCCTCGCGGGATGGGTAAGTCGGGGGGAATCCGATACCGAGGCCGACCGCGTTTTGCCGCCGCTGATCAAGGCGAGCCGCGAAACCGGCCTGTGGACCGGCTACCAGCCGGAGCGCGCCGGGGCCCAACCGCTGACTCGCATCCTGACCGCCAGTCGACTCGCCCAGGCTGTTGCCGTGGTGGCGGCGGCGGCCGGTGACCGGGAAACGGCCGGTGCCTATGCCGCGCGAGCCGTGTTTTACCGTCCGCACTTCGACCCGCAGTGGGCGGAGACGCTCTGGACCGCAGCGCTGTTCGATATCGATGGGCTGCTGGAGCTGATCGGCGGCCGAACCCTCTTGGCGCAACGACTCGATGCCGCCTTCACGGTCGGCGCCGGATCCGGGCGCCTGGACGCGACCGCGTCCGCCACGCAACACACCCCCTGGCTCTACGGTTTCAGCAATCGTCCGGAGCGCATGCGGCCGGTGCTGAACGAAGTCCTGGCTGCCCGGGGTGGGGTCACAGCCCAGGACGCTGCCTGGCGACTGTTCGGTGTCATGGGGCTGTACCCGGTGCTGCCGGCGGACGGTGACTACATGCTCGCCCCGCCGGCCGTGGAACAGGTCACGCTGGCGCTCGGCGAGGAATTGCTGACGCTGACGGCCCGGCTCGATGATTCCTGGCCGGGTACGGTCTGGATGGACGGTCAGCCGCTCCCGGGCCGTCTCGTCAGTCATGGCCGCCTTGAGCGTGGCGGCAAGGTGGACTTCCGGGAGCCCGATCCAGCGCGCGGATCCGTAACGGGGGAAGGGGTCGGGAGCGAGCCCGGAGGCTGAAGTAAACCCGCCCGGACGGGACCGGGTCCTCGTCCGGGCGGGGGCCAGTCAACGGGCTTTCTGCTGGGGGAGAAAAACGCCGGACCGGAGGAATTGGCCCGGCGCTGAACCCGCTGTCCTTACTCTTAAGAACGCAGGGCGTCGAGGCGCCGTATCACCCGGTGAATTTCCCGGTCGATTCTCCACCGGGGATGCGCTTCCACGACTCGTCATACGTTACACTTCACGGAACATGACCCTCCTGATCATCTACGTCGCCGTCGCGCTCGGTTTCTCGTTCCTGTGCTCTATCGCCGAGGCCGTATTGCTCAGCGTGACCTCCGCCTACGTCGCCCTGAAAGAGGAGGAGGGGCACGCTTCGGGCGCGATTCTTCACAAGCTGAAGGACAACATCAACCAGCCCCTGTCGGCGATCCTGACCCTCAATACCATTGCCCATACCGCTGGCGCCGCCGGCGCCGGTGCGCAGGCCGCGGTGGTGTTCGGCAGTAACTACCTCGGCGTCGCCTCTGCCATCCTGACCCTGCTGATCCTGGTGTTCTCGGAAATCATCCCGAAGACCCTCGGCGCGACCTACTGGCGCCAGCTCGCACCGGCCACGGCTTACGGATTGAAATTCCTGGTCTGGATCCTCTATCCCTTCGTCAAGATGTCCGAGTGGTTGACCCGGGGTATGACGGAAGGACCGACCCTGAGCGGCTTCAGCCGCCAGGAATTCGCGGCCATGGCGGATCTGAGCGCGGAAGAGGGAGAATTGGGGCAACAGGAGTCCACGGTGGTGAAAAACCTGCTGGCGCTCCAGGACACGCCCGTGCATGCCGCCATGACGCCCCGGACGGTCATCTTCTCCCTGTCGGACCAGACCACGGTGGAGGAGTTTTTTCACCGCTACGAGCAGGAACCCTTCTCCCGCATTCCGATCTATGCCGGGGACGAGCCGGACAACGTCACCGGATTCGTTCTGCGCAGTGACCTGCTGCTGGCCCAGGCCCGGGGCAACAACCGGAAGCTGTTGGAAAAATACCGGCGCGACATGCCGTCGGTGCCCGAAACGCTGACCTTGCGCCGCGCCTTCAACCGGGCCCAGAAAACCCGCGCCCACATGATGCTGGTGGTGGACGAGTACGGCGACATGCAGGGTATCCTGACCCTCGAGGACATCATCGAAACCCTGCTCGGGCTCGAAATCGTCGATGAGAGCGACTCCACCATCGACATGCAGGAACTGGCGCGGCGCAAGTGGCGGCGTCGTGCGAGAGACATGGGACTGGACCCGGAGGACCGGGAAACTCCCTGACGTCGTTCCTGGCTGCTCCTTGGGAGCTTTACGCGAGGTTCACGGGTGGTTGATTGGGCGGCTCGTAAGGTTTTCCCCCGAAGACCGGTCTTCCTGTACGCCACCCCGTCAAATGCCGAGCCAGACAACACCATGATCATTCGCAAAGCGCCCTCCATCCGTCCTTCCGAGATTACCGACGAAGCGGTGTACCTGCGCCGCCGCGAATTGCTCCGGGCGGCGGGCATCGCCACTGCCGGGCTTGCCCTCGCGCCGGCGGTGCGCGCGCAGCTCGTCGCCGAGGAGGGCGAAACGCCACCTCTGAGTGACGTGCAGCCCAGCACCTGGACTACCGAACGCGATCCGAACAGCTGGGAGGACATCACCACCTACAACAACTTCTACGAGTTCGGCACCGGCAAAGGTGACCCGGCGCGCTATGCCGACCGGTTTCAGCCGAAGCCCTGGAGCGTGCGCATATCAGGCGAATGCGAGCGCCCCGGAGACTATGCCCTGGAAGACCTGGTGTCGCCGCACCAGCTGGAGGAACGCATCTATCGGCTGCGCTGCGTCGAGGCCTGGAGCATGGTGATTCCCTGGGTCGGGATTCCCCTGGGCAAGATGCTCGAGCGCTTCCAGCCGAACTCCCGCGCCAGGTACGTCCGCTTTCGGACCGTGCTCAGACCCGACGAGATGCCGGGACAGCGGCGCCGGGTGCTTGACTGGCCCTACGTCGAAGGCCTGACCATCGAGGAGGCCATGCATCCGCTGACGATCATGGCGGTCGGTGTGTACGGCCGTGAACTGCCGAACCAGAACGGCGCGCCCATGCGCCTGGTGGTGCCCTGGAAATACGGCTTCAAGAGCATCAAGTCCATCGACACGATCGAGTTCCTCGAAAACCGTCCCATGAGCAGCTGGGAGCGAGCCATTCCGTCCGAGTACGGTTTCTATGCCAACGTGAATCCCGAGGTCGATCACCCTCGCTGGAGCCAGGCTTCCGAGCGTCCCATTGGAGCCGGCCTGTTCGCCGGGCGCATTCCGACGCGCATGTTCAACGGCTACGCGGACGAGGTCGCGCACCTCTACGCCGGCCTCGATCTGCGCCAGAACTACTGATCATGCGCCCGGGCAGCCGGGAATTTTACCGCTGGACCAAGCCGCCGCTCTGGCTGCTGGGGTTGGCGCCCCTGGCATGGATGGTGCTCGGCGCCTTCGGGCTGGCGGGTGTTTCCCTGGGGGCCAACCCCGTGGAGAAGCTGCTCGACGAAGCCGGACTCTGGAGCCTGCGGATCCTGCTGCTGACGCTTGCCGTGACGCCGCTGCGGGTGTTGACCGGCTGGACCTGGCTCCTGGGCTATCGGCGACTGCTTGGCCTGTTCGCGTTTTTCTACCTGTGCCTCCACCTGACCGTCTACCTCGCGCTGGATCGCGCCCTCGACCTGGGCCTGGTGCTGGAGGACGTGGTCGAGCGGCCCTTCATCACCCTGGGGGCTCTGGCGTTTCTGGCCATGGTGCCGTTGGCGGTGACGTCGACCCGGGGATGGATGCGCCGGCTCGGCAAGCGCTGGCAGAAATTGCACCGGCTGGTCTACGTGATCGCCATCCTCGGCGTCTGGCACTACTACTGGCAGGTCAAGCTCGACACGGTGGAGCCGACGATCTACGCCCTGATCCTGGCGGTGCTGCTGGCGTTTCGCGCGCGCGAGACCTGGCTCCGGCGACGCCGGCAGCGGGAACGCCTGGCACGCAAGGCACAGGCACGCAAGGCCGCGGCCTACTCGGCGACGGAGACCGCCAGTTCCAGCTGAACCGTGCCGTCATCCCCGGGCTCCACGGCCTTGGGTTCGACCTGCATGACCGCGAGGGCCAGCTCCGCTGAGCCTTCGGTGGGCGGGGGCAGCGTATCCCCATCTGCCTCGGCACCGGCACCAATAGCCGGGGTCTCCGCATGGGCCGCGAGCGCTTCCGCCACGGCAGCCGACCGGGCGCGGGCCAGCGCCTCGAATTCGGCGAGGCCGACGTCGACGCTGTCGATCAACCGTTTCCGAAGGTCCGCCAGGTAGGCCGTTTCGTCGAATACGACATCACCTTCCGGG
Organism: Lysobacterales bacterium; assembly: GCA_036351115.1. Lineage (GTDB taxonomy): Bacteria > Pseudomonadota > Gammaproteobacteria > Xanthomonadales > SZUA-36 > Marinihelvus. Next base: position 26,829 of record JAZBOL010000033.1, read on the forward strand.
TCATCCGGGGGCGGCGCTTCGTGGGTCGCGGCGATCTGGGCGAGGTCGGTTTGCGGAAACTCCTCCTGGTGCAGTGCCTCGAGCGCGGCCCGGTCCCGTTCCGTGGAAAGCTCCCCCCCGGTGTCCGGATTGGCCGTCTCCCAGGCGGCGATCCGCTCGTCCACGGCCTGCTCGCGGAGGGCCTGTGCGTCCACGGTTTCCGACCAGACGCCGGGTATTTCTAGGGCCAGTTCAGGCCGCTGTTGCATGGCTTCCGCGAGCTTGAGCAGCTTTTCCCGGTCCGGTGGCGAGATTTCGGCGCTGCCGGGTTCAAAGGCGATGATGCCGAAGTCTTCGGACTCGATGCCCACGAGGCTGCCCAGCAGCCGGAAGGGCGCCGTCACGGCCCGGGTGATCAGGTTGCCCAGTACCTGCATGATGACGCCGCCGATGCGGAATTCGGGGTTGTTGAGGTCGCCCTCGACGGGAACGTCCAGGTCGATGACGCCTTCCGAGTCCTTCAGCAGTGCGATCGCAAGACCCAGGGGAAGACTGCCCGCATCGGGGTGATCGATTTTCTCCCCCAGTTCGATTTCCCGTATGACCACGCCGTTTTCCCCGGCCAGTTGACCCTCCTGGACGACGTAACCCAGGTCCGCGTCGAGCCTTCCTGCCGCGATCTCGTAGCCGGCGAACTGGACGGAGTAGGGGGACAGGCGAGAGATTTCGAGGTTACGGAACACGACATCGATGTCCGTTTGCCGAACCGGGTCCCAGGCGTTGATGGTGCCGTTGATGCGCGCCTGGCCGAATTCGTTGACCTGGCCCTCGAGGTCGACGGACGCCGGCTCCCTGGAGCGTGTCGCCAGGGTGGAGATGTCCCCGTCCATGTCCCGGATAGCGGCTGCGAAGGGCAAGGGCAGGGAGGCGTCGGAAAAATCGAGCGCCGCATCATCCAGGCGCACTCCCCCAACGGTGATGTCCGGCAGGGGTGCGCCGTCTTCGCTGCCGGCGGCATCACCCGCCTCGCCAGGGTCTTCGTCGGTCACCAGCACATCGCTCACGTTGGTCGTCAGGTCCTCGGCGATATGAAACCGGCCATAGAGGCCCTGGAGCTGAGCGGTGGAGGTTTCGATGCGCTCGGCGGACAGGTCGGCTTCAAAGCGATCCAGGGTCAGCGCGGTCCAGGACACGAGCCGTTCCTCGCGCCCCCGGTCCACGACATCCAGGTCGGTCAGCTGAAGATTGCCGGCGGCCTCCAGAAGCTGATCCGGGCCATGCCGGATGTCGGCCGTCAGATCCAGGGTTCCCCCGGCGAGGTCCACGTTGGCCAGGGCGTTCACGTACGGCTGCGCGAGGGGAATGGCCAGTCCGGTGATGTCGATCCGCCCGGTTGCGGTCAACTCGGGAAAGGCCGTGACGGCGCCCTGGAACGCCAGGTCCCCGCCGGATTCGAGCCGTGCATTGACCGCGAGGGGAAACTCGGACCCGTCTTCGAGATCGATGCCCTCGATCTCGAGCGCCAGGCCCTGGATCTCCGCCGTCAGGGCGGGTTCGACGGTGCGGTCTTCGACGGAAAACCCGCTGTCCGCCACGGTGAAGCGGTCAATGGCGGCGGACCAGGTGTCCTCGGCCGCCCCCGGGGGGGCGATCGCCTCCGGGTCTTCCGTGCCGGCTGCCGGAAGGAGGTCGAGCAGGTTCATTGAGCCGTCCTCGCGCAGCACGATCTCGGCATCGAAGTCCGTCACGTCGATGGCCGCGAGGCGAGCGCTTCGGGACAGCAGGTCGAAGGTCCCACCGGCCCACTCCGTGCGCTCCACGCGGATCAGTTCCTCGTTGGTATCGTCCGTGAGGAGGGCGAGGTCGCGGACATCGCCCCGGATGTTTTCGAGCACGAGATCGAGGCCGGCTTCCGTGATCCTGGTGTGGTAGGACACGTCGAGATCGACGCCGGAAAAGTCGATGTCGAGGGGCAGGTAATAGTCCAGGTAGGGCCGGATGTTGGGCATGGCGTTGCCCCGGAAGACGATTTCCCCGTCGCTTCGAAAGGGCACGATCTGGATGTCGCCACGCCAGCTCAGCGAATCGGTCTCATTGAGCAGGATCGAGACCGCCTGCTGCCCGGCATGATCCGGCAGGGTCCGCACGTCGTCCACGTCCACGGTGATCGGTCCCAGGGTGTAGGTGAACCGGTCCGCGGGGCCATCGATCACCCGCACGCTGGCGTCCCGAACGCGAAGTTCCTGGACAATCGCTCGCGGCGGCAGGTCTTCTTCCGCTTCAGCCGATGCTTCCTCGGCCGGAGCCAGGTCAGCCAGGAAACGCACCAGCCGGGTGTCCGTTCCTTCGAAGCGTTCCTCGAACAGGTAAAGCTGGTCGAGTTCAATGCGCTTGAAATTGAGCGCCCAGTCGATCAGGGAACGCGTCTCGAAATCCACGAAGAGACGGTCGTAGGCGATAAGCGGTTCGCTGTCCGTGTCGCGAAGCTCGAACCCGGTCATTTCGAGGGTGAGCAGGTAGGGGTTCGTGCGGGTCTCCTCGATCGTCAGGGAGCGGCCCACGGCCTCCATCTGCCCGGTGAGCACGCGTTCCACGGCCCAGGGCGCCACCAGGAAGCCGAGCAGCGTATAGGTCACCAGGGCGATGAGCAGCCAGCATCGTTTGCGACGATAGTCCAGCCACGGCTGCAGCCAGCCCGGCAGGGCAGTGGGTCGGGATTCGGTGCTGTCTGTCACGGGGGGCCCTCGAACGCGCGGTCAGCCTGAGTATAGGAAAGGGTCGTCAGCGATGGAACGGTGGATGCGGTTTCCACGGCCGGATCGCGAATCGTTGGGCGTTTCAGTCCGCAAGGCGGCGGAGCAGGCGCGGATACCAGAGCGCCTGGGTCAGGCCCCGCACCGCCATGAAAACGAGCACGGCGCCCCACAGGCCGGCCAGTCCCCAGCGTGTCGTCATGGGGCCGAGGATCAGCACGTAGACCACGAACGCCACGGCCATGGTGCCGAGCATGGCCCGGGCCGCGGTCGCGCCGATGAAGACCCCGTCGAAGTGGTAGCAGGCCACCGCGACCACGGGAAGGGCCGCCACCAGGGGCATGACGGCGGCGGTGGCCCGGCGCACGGCTTCGATGTCCGTGAGCATGGCGGTGATCCCGTCGCCCGCCCACCAGAACAAGGCTGCGTAGGCGAGGCTGGCGACGAAGGCCCAGGCGCCGGAAACCCGGACCCAGCGCCGAAACTCCGTCTTGCGGCCGTGCCCCCAGGCGGCCCCGGCCTGGGCTTCCGCCGCGTGGGCGAAGCCGTCCAGGCCCAGGGAAATGAGCAACAGGTACTGGTTGAGAACGTGGCTCGCCGCCATGGCGGTTTCGCCGAGGCCGGCAGCCTCGCGCATGATCAACGTGAGGGCGATCATGAGGAGGATGGTCCTCAGGAAGATGAAGCCGTTCAGCACCAGCAGCGGACGGAACGATGACAGTATCCAGGTCGCGCGATCGCGCAGGACGCCGAGCCCGCGGGAAACCGCCGGGATGCGCCACAGCAGCCACAGGCCGAGCAGCGCCGCCAGCCACTGGGCGATGAGGGTGCCGAGTGCCACGCCGGGCACGCCCAGCTCCAACCCCACGACGAACCAGACGTTCAGCACCGCGTTGCCCAGATTCAGGGCGACCTGCAGCACCAGCACGGCCGTGGTTTTGCCCAGCCCGAACAGGACCCCCGAGATCGCGAAGACGAGCAGGCTCGCCGGCGCCGCCCAGATCCTGAGGTCGTAGTAGGCCTCGGTCACCGTCACGACGTCGGCCGGGGGCGCCAGCGCCGCGAGGCCGAGGCGCCAGATCGGCTCCTGCAGGACCCAGAGCAGTGCGCCGAACGCCAGGGCCAGGGCGCAGGATCTCGCCACGACCCGACCCAGCTCCTGGCTGTCGCCGCGACCGTGGGCCTGGGCCACGAGTCCGGTGGTGCCCATGCGCAGGAAACCGAAGGCCCAGAACAGGAAATTGAAGATGACGCTGCCCAGTCCCACCGCGGCCAGGTGCACCGCGCCGGGCAGATGGCCGACGGCCCAGGTGTCCACGAGGCCCACGAGCGGGGCGGAGGAATTCGCGAGAATCGCCGGAAACGCGATGGTCCACACGCGGCGATGGACTCGACGGGTCGACAGGTTGGCGGGGGCGGCGGCCTGGCTTTCGGTGTGTGACAAACCTCAGGGGCCGGCGGCTTTCAGCACGGACTGCGCCCGGGCGCGGCCGCGCAGGGTGATGAACAGGATGCTGGCCAGGATGATGGAACCGCCGATCCACAGTTTCGGGCCGGGGCTGTCCCCCCAGACCAGCACGCCGAAGCCGGCGGCCATGGGCGTCATCATGAGCATGTAGGGCATGACCAGCGGCACCGGGTGGCGCTGCACGAGCAGGTAGAACACGCCGTGGCCCACGAGCGACGCCACCACCGTGGTGTAGGCCAGGGCGGCCCAGTGCCATCCCGACGCGTTCTGAATGGCGAGCCACTGGTTTTCCTCGAACAGCAGCGTTCCCACGGCCATCACCGGCAGACAGATGATGGCGCTCCAGCCCTGGAAACTCATGGGCGTCAGTCCGCTGAGCTTGCGCATGAGCACGGAAGCCAGCGCCTGGGAAAACGCCGAGAACAGGATCAGGGCCAGCGCGGCCGGCTGGCGAAGCACCAGGGGGTCAAAGGCGATCACCATGACGCCTGCGAAGGCGGTCGCGGTCGCCGCCAGGGTCCGCCAGCCCGTTCTTTCCCGAAGGACGAACAGCGCCAGGAGCACGGCGAAGGGGATGTACATGATCTGCAGCACCGCGATCGACGTCACGTCCTCGGACACCCGCAGGGCCCAGAAGAGAAACGTGAAATGCAGACCACCCATGCACAGGGCGACGGCGATCAGGCGCGGCCACTGCCCCGCCGGTGGACGATGCAGCAGGGGCAGGGTGAGGAGGATCACGCCGGTGAAGCGCAGCACCATGAAGAGCAGGGGTGGAAAGCCCTCCATGCCCTTGGCGCCGGCGGTGAAATTGAAACCCCAGGCGGCGCACACCAGCACCACCAGCATAAGGTCTCGGGTCGGCAAGGAGGGTCAGCCCGTGTTCTGGATGGCCAGGGCGATCCCGGTCACCGTGGATTTCAGGGCCCGGAGGAGTTCGTCATCCTCCCGGTTCGAAGCACGCCAGCGTTGCAGCAGGTCGATCTGCATGAGATGCATGGGATCCGCGTACGGATTGCGCAGGCGGATGTTGCGCTGCAGGGTTCGCTGGTCGTCCAGCAGCTCTTCCGTGCCCTTCAGGGCAAGAATATGACGGGTCGCCAGGGCGAACTCGGCATCGATGGCGTCGAACACCGGGCGGCCTTCTTCGCCCGCCAGCGCCGCGTAGCGCTGGCCGATCTCCAGCGTGGATTTGCCCAGGACCATTTCCACATCGTTGATCATGCCCCGGAAAAAACTCCAGCGCTGCAGCATGTCCCGAAGCGGCTCGATGCCGTGTTTCCCGATCAGTTCGTCCAGGGCGGTGCCGATGCCATAGACCCCGGGAAAGCCCACGCGCACCTGCGCCCAGGAAAACACCCAGGGTATCGCGCGGAGGTTTTCAATGCCCTGGCCGCTGCGACGGGACGCGGGCCGTGAACCGATGTTCAGCTGCTCGATCACGTCGATTGGCGTGGCGGTTCGGAAGGTGTGGATGAAGGCCGGGTCGCCGTAAACCATGTCCCGGAAGGTGCGCCGGGCCGTGGCCGCCAGCTGCTCCATGAGGCCGCGCATGTCGTCGTCGGCATGTTGCCCCGTGTCCGCCAGGTGGTGGCGAAGAACGGCGCCGGTCATGAGTTCCAGGTTGCGCAGGGCGATGGGGCGAATGCCGTATTTCTGGTTGATCACTTCGCCCTGTTCGGTCACGCGAAGGCAACCGCCGATGCTGCCCCCCGGGGCCCCCTCGATGCCGTTGACGAGGTTTCCCCCGCCGCGGCTAACGGTGCCGCCGCGCCCGTGGAAGAAATGTACCGTGACGTCATGGCGCCGGCCAATCTCCACCAGTTGCCGTTGTGCCTCGTAGAGCCCCCAGCGGGCCGCGACGATGCCGCTGTCCTTGCTGCTGTCCGAGTAACCGACCATGATCACCTGGCGGTCGCCGCGACGCGCGAGATGCGCCCGGTAGGCCGGTTGAGCGAGCAACTGCCCGAGAATCTCCGGACCTGCGTCCAGGTCGTCCACGGTTTCCAGCAGCGGCGCGACGTCCAGGGGCACCTCGTCATCGTGCGCCAGTCCGCCGAAACGGGCGAGGGCCAGGGCCGAGAGCACGTCGTCTGCACCCTGGGTCATGCTGATGATGAACAGGCCGGTGGCCTCCAGGCCGAACCGTTCGCGGCCCTCGCGGATCGCCTCGAACACCCGGAGGGTTTCCTGGGCCTGGTCTGACAGGGGTGCCCGGGGCAGGGCGGGCATGGGGCCCTCCAGCAGATGGGTCAACCGTTCCGCGCGGGTGTGCACGTCCAGTTCGGCCCAGTCCGGTGTCTCGAGCAGTTCCGCCAGCACGTGGCGATGCACCAGGGCGTCCTGCCGCGAGTCCAGGGTCGCAAGGTGGAACCCGAAGGTATCGATTTTTCGAAGCAGGCGTCGCACCCCGAACAGGCCGGCGTGTCGTCCTTTCCCGGCCTCCAGGCTGCGCGCAATGCAGGCCAGGTCTTCCCGGAATTCGTCCGGCGTCGCGTAGCCAGGCTGCACGTCGCGCGCGGTGTTCGAAAGCTTGCCGGCGATGAATTTCAGCATGCAGCGATAGGGCATCTCCCGGTGGCGGGCGGGTATGCGCGCATCCACGTCCGGCAGCTCGGCCGCCAGTGCCGCGAGGCGTGGCTGAATGTCTCCGGCGAAGCGGGCCACGCCCTCGCTCTGGCTCAGGTAGCGCGCGAGGCGGTTCACCTCGGGCAGGTAGCAGCGGATGATGGCCTCGCGTTGCGTGGCCAGCGATTCGAGCAGGGTCTCGCCGGTGACGTTGGGGTTGCCATCCATGTCGCCGCCGACCCAGGAGCCGAAGCGAAGCAGGTCGCGATAACTGGCCTTTGCGGCCCCGGCGCCATAGGCCGCCTCCAGGGCCTGTTCGAGAGACTCGTGGAATGGCGGGACGATGCGATAAAGAATGTCCGTCAGGTAAAACAGCACGTTGTCGAGCTCGTCGGATACCTGGGGTTTCACGCCCGGCACCGTGGCGGTTTGCCAGGCGCTGTTGATGGCGTCGCGGATCCGATCGAGGACCTGCTGGTCCTCCTGTGGCGTCAGGTCCCCGGTCACCCGTTCCGTCAGGCGGTGAATGATGGAGTATTCCTTTTCCAGAAAGCTGCGCCGCGTGGCCTCGGTCGGGTGCGCGGTGAAGACGGGTCTGATGCGCAGTTCTTCGAGCAGGCCGGCGAGCCGGTCCGCGTCGACGCCCTCCGCGGCCAGGGAGCTCATGACCTCCTGGAGGCTGCCGGCCTGGGCGGCGGCCTGGTCCTTCTGGTAGGCGCGCCGTCGCCGGATGCGGTGGGTTTTCTCCGCCAGGTTCGTCAGGCGCAGGTACGTCGAAAAAGCCTTGATGATGCGTAGTGTCGCCGGCACGTCCAGGCTGGCAAGCAGTTTCTCCAGTTCTTCCGGGTTGGACTCGTCATCTTCCCGCCAGGTGATGGCGGCGGTGCGGATTGCCTCGACCTGATCGAGCAATTCCTGGCCATGCTGTTCCACGAGCGCCTGGCCGAGCAGCTGGCCCATGAGACTGACGTCCGCCCGGAGGGGCAGGTCTTTCTCGGGAAAATCGATCTGGCGGATTTCGGTCATGGGTTCGGTCGGTGGGAGGCGGCGCGGTACGTCCGATGGTTTCCCATAACGGCGGCATGTGCAAGGGCGCGTGCTTCGCCGGTGACGGTGCGCGTAGCTCGTCGCCCGACTTTGCCGGGGCGGTTTACTCGAAATACACCGGATCACCGGGAACCAGGCGAAGACCATCGGCCCGGTCCAGCCCGTTGAAGCGCATGATGCCCTGGAGGTCATCCACGTACGCCTGGCGGCGTTCCGAGTATTCCTGCAACGTCCCTGCCAGGGCGAGGCCGTCAAACTCGATCGGGCCCGGTTTCCCGGCGCGTTGCCGTTCCCGTTGGCGCCGGAAGTCCTCGTAAACCCGGTGCGTATTCAGGTTGAACAGGTAAGCCCGGACCGACTCGATGGGACTGTCGAAAGCGCGCACACCGTAACTGCCCAGGGATTCCCGCTGGTTCTCAGGCCGCAGGGCACTGTCATCCCAGGCCCACTGGCCGAACAACGCGTTTCCCGTGGTGGCGAAGCGCGAGGTGCCGTAACCGCTCTCATAGGCCGCCTGGCCGAGGGCGAGGGAGGGCGGTACCGTGTCCACGCGTCGCAGCAGTTCCTCCAGGTCCCCCGGTTCGAGGGAAGCCTGGCTGTCCGCCGGCAACACGCCGTAGCGGACGGCGAGGGACCGGGCGTCTTCGTGTTCGGCCGGCGAAATCGGTGCACGGTTGAGCCGCTTCCGACGGTAGGACTCGAGGCGTTCCCGGTCGTTGAGCACGGCCTCGTTCTCCAGCAGGACCAGGGGCAGTACGGCCCGGTAGAACACGCTTTTCTTGAGGGGCACGGAGATGCCGTCGGCCCAGCCCGGCTGAATCGACAGGGCGACCACCGGGGGCACGACAACAGCCTCCCCTTGTTCAATCTGTTCGGCCGTGTAGCCCACCGCTTCGAAGAACCAGGTCAGGTAGTCAAGGGTCACGCCTTGCACGACATCGAATTCCGGGTGGTCGAGCCGTTCCGGCGCAGGCTGGGGCGCGGCGGACAGATCGATGCCGGCCACCAGCCGGTCGAATTCGGTGGGCTCCGGCGGATTGATCTCCGCATCCTGCGCCAGCGTTTCATGCAGGTTCTCGGCCCGCAGCACGGCGTCCGCGGTTGCCGTTTCCTTGCGTGTTTCTTTCTGGAACAGCGGAAGCAGCAGGCCGGCGCCGAGTAAAAGAACGCCGGCGACCAACAGCAGCCGCCGGCTCACCGGCGTGTCGGTGGTTTGCAGCAGCGTCTCGCGCCGACGACGGCCGGATGAGGAATGAGGGTCCTTCGGTGACATGCGAAATCCAGTAAGGCTAGTGCGCCCCGGCCGCTGCCCGCAGGACCGACCGGATGGAGCGCTCGACCCGGCTCGCCCAGCCGGGTCCGAACAGGTTGAAATGATTCAGCAAGTGATACAGCTGGTAAAGCGTTCGCCGATCGTCCGCACCCGCGGGCAAGGGCCAGGTCGTCTCGTAGGCCTGGAACACCGCGCGGTCGAAACCGCCGAACAGTTCCATCATGGCGAGGTCGGTCTCGCGATCGCCGAAGTAGGGCGCCGGGTCGAAAATGACCGGCGATCCATCGGCCAGGTAGCCGTGATTGCCACCCCACAGATCGCCGTGAACCAGGGATGGTGCGGGTGCATGGCCCAGGAGCCGCGCGCTGGCGGCTTCGAGTTCGGGCAGGGCGATCCCCGGATCCAGGCCGGCGACCCGGGCGCGGTCCAGCTGGGGGGCCAGGCGCCGGGACCACCAGAATTCGGGCCAGGAAGTCCCCGGGCGGTTGTCCTGGGGAGAGCCGCCGAGAAAATTGTTCTCGTGCCAGCCGAACCGTCGGTGCGATTGGCGGTGAAGTCGCGCGAGCCGACGTCCGAAATCGGCGGCATCCCCGTCGCGTGCGAACGCGAGCCACTCGGTGACGAGCCAGGCGTGTTCTTCGCTGCCGCCGGCAGTGACGGCGCGGGGCACGACCGGGCCGCCCGCCACGGCCAGGGCGGTCAGGGCGTTCATTTCCGTTTCGAAGAAGGGTCGGCAGGCGGCGGTATTCCACTTGACGAACCAGCGCCTGCCATCGCTTTCGAGCCGCGCGGCGCGGTGCGAGTCGCCTCCGCCGACCGGTGTGAGGCTTGCCGATCCGGGTTCGACGTCCAGCGCGAGACAGAGATCGGTCAGGAGATCGTCGGAAACCGACACGGTTCAGCCGGTGCGCTTCAATTGCTGGCCGGACCTTCGCCGCGCGCGGGGAGGTTGATGCCGGGCCGGTCCTTGACCGGCAGGGAAACGGGTCCGAGCCGTTCGCGCTGGTCCAGGGCGTAGGCCGTGTAGTCGCCGTTCGCATCGACGTAATGCAGAAACACCTGGATCCAGAGTCCCTTCTCCAGGGGCTCGCGCCAGTGAGGGACCTCGGCGCCGCGATAGGCCAGCAGGTCTCCGGGCTTGAGGTCCACCGGGATGTTCTGCCCCGCGCTTTCGACCCAGATGGGCCAGCTGTCCACCGACCGGTACTGCCCCACGGGCAGGGTGACGCTGATTTCGCAGCTCGGCCGGTCCAGGTGGCTGGGCAGCCGGGACTCGGGCGTATAGCAGCGCAGGTAGGAGTAGCAGGGCAGTAACTCCAGGCCGAGGCGCCGCTGAAGGGGTGCGTGCAGCATGATCAGCAGCGCTTCGCCCATGGCGTCGCAGTAGCGGCCCCAGGCCTGGGTGCGCTTGTCCCAGATCATGTAGCCCTCGTGGGCGCGATTGAGCAGTGTGGCCTCGAACATGAGCCGCAGGGCATGGGGCGGCACCAGGTGCCTGAGCACGGCATAGCGCTGGGCTTCGAAAGACTGGGCGATGTCGGACATGGCGAGGTGGCAGGTCGTGGTTACGCTCGGGTTTACGGCCGCGTGACCGGTCCGCTGGCGCCGGTGAGGAGCGGGTTATAATTCCGGCGAATTCTAGCAAACCCGGCCGCGCATGACGCCAGAATCCCTTCGACAAGCTGCCGAGCAGGGGCATGCCGATGCCCAGTTGAAGCTCGGTATCGCGTGCCTGACCGGCGACGGCATGCCGGCCCAGGATGTCGTGCAGGGCCGGGAATGGCTGGGAAGAGCGGCCGATAATGGCCAGGTAGAGGCCGCGCGCTTCCTGGGCCTGATCCTGCTTCGTGGCATGGATGTCGTGCCGGAGCCCGAGCGTGGCGAAGCCCTCCTGGCCCAGGCTGCCGAAGCCGGCGACCTCGAGGCAACCTGGTGGCTGGCATGCTACCGCGCCGGAGACCGTTCCGCCGCGCCGCGACTCGCGGAAGCCCGGCCCCTGCTCGAGCGGGCCGCTGCCGCCGGGCACCCCCGCGCCATGACGCATCTGGCCTATTCACTGGATGGGGTCCTGGGTCCCGGGTCCCCGGTGCACGAGGGAACGCTCGAAGCCGGCCACTGGTTGCTGAAAGCGGCGCGGGCCGGCGATGGGGGCGCGCTCCTGGCGCTGGCCGAATGGTGTCACACGGGTCGCGGGCTGCCGCGGGATGCGGGGCGTGCCCGCGCCCTCGCAGAGGCTGCCGAACGCCGGGGATGGGAGATTGCCGGGGAATACGCCCGCGGCCTCCCGGACCCGGTCGGAGCGGCCGGGGCCAACGCCTTTCCCGCACCCGCGGAACTTTCCCTCGCCAACGACGGCACCTTGCCGGCGCCGCGCCTCGAGGCCCGGAGCTGGTCGCCCCGCGTCCTGTTCATGCATGACCTGTTGACGACCTTCGAGTGCGCGGAAGTGGCCAATGCCGCCCGCGAGCATCTCATGCCGTCCTTCATCGTCGACCAGGACGGGCAACACAGCATGAACGATATCCGCACCAGTCACGAATTCCGCCTGCGCCCGGCCTTTCGGAACCTGGTCATCGACACCATCGAACGGCGCATGGCGGATTGGAGCCACTATCCCATGGCGCATGGTGAACTGCCCCTGGTGCTGCGCTATGAACGATCACAGAGTTTCGAGCAGCATTTCGACTACTTTATTCCCGAGCGCTTCGGTCGGGGCGAAGGGCCCATGGCCGAAGGGGGGCAGCGTGTCGCGACGCAACTGGTGTACCTGAACGAAGACTTCGAGGGCGGCGAAACCCGCTTCGACCGGGCCGACCTGGTCGTGACGCCCCGGCGTGGCCTGTGCATGATGTTTCACAACGTCGGCCCCGATCACAATGTCGATCCCCTGACCCGTCACACCGGGGTGGCGGTCAACCGGGGCGTCAAGTGGCTGTTGTCCCGCTGGATCCGTGAATTGCCCGCAGACCAGCTGGCTGCTGACCATGTGCGTGACCGCTACCTGGGCGAAGACTGACGTGTCGGGATGGGCGTCTCGAGCGCCATTCCGGTTGAAATAGCCGAGAAGTGCCGGTTAAACGGGAATTAAATTCCGAGTGGTCATTTGCGGAGGCTTGCGCTAATATATGTATTGATAAGGGTACTATTTTCTGTAAGTCCTTGATCCTGCAAGCGGTAACACGCAAAGCGGGGCCTGACTTGAGAGAAAGGGGAGCCGTCAGCCGACCCACTCAGGCGACCGGCAGACGGCAACAATGCAGACAGTCGCTCATCAGCAGCGGCCTCGGGAGAGTCTGCATCCTCATCTTGAGGCGGTCTTCTGCCGTCACAGCAAATTGGATTCCTTTGCAGGTCACGTCCGCGTGGCCAGATCACCAACTTATCGGTGATACCGTTGTAGGTCCTTACACGTATGTAGTCAGTGAACGGAAAGCTACAACGGAGAAAATGACAGGGAATTGCCATCCAGGGAATATTGGATAGCGAAGTCTCCTCGGATCGGTTCGAATGGCTCACAGGACGTGAGGCTCTAGGACCAACCACACGGCAGGGGAACCGGTCGTGGTTAAAGGAGATACAACATGTTGGAAATCATCTTGATCGCCTCCGGCGCATTCCTCGCAGCTCTGTTCTGCGTTTGGGTGTACCGAATCGCGAAATCAATGCATGACTCCAAGTTCCGCCAGGTCAAACTGGCAGGTCAGGAAGAGGCCATGAACATCGGCCGGGGTTCCGGTACGGTGGAACTCAAGGTTTCCGGCTCCAACGGCGCGGGCAACGCTCGCAAGCCCTGGGGCTGGTAAGCAACAGGGCAATACTGGCCTGGTTGTGACCGACTGACTCGAAGGATCGCTTGGGGGGATCGGGACGCGCGTCCCGAACCAGAAAGAACGCTGAATGGCCTGCGATGATTCGCTTGCCACTCAGCGTTTTTTTGTGCCTTTCTGTTTCGGTTTGCCGGCACGCGGTTGGTCGCCGCGATTCGTGGCGCCGCGCTGGGCAGGCCTGCCCGGATTCAGTCGGCCCGGGTCAGTCGAGCAGGGCGCTGATCTTGGCGGCGCAGATGAAGTCGTTCTCCGAGAGGCCGTCGATGGCGTGGGTGGTGAACCCCACCTCGCAGTAGTTGTAGCCCGCGGAAAAATCCGGGTGGTGGTTTTCCTTGTTCACCACCCACGCCATGGCGTTGATGAAGGCCACGGTGCGGTAGAAGCCCTTGAATTCGAAGCGGCGGCTGATCATCTTGCTGTCGTCGCTCAGCTCCCAGCCAGGCAGGTCCGCCAGCAGGCGTTTCGCTTCCTCGCGGTCGATGGGGTCCACGCCGCCCTCGCAGGGCACGCAATGTTTCTCGGTCAGGTCACACGCGGTGGCCATGGTCGCTCCTTGCCCATTTCGGGCAGTGATGTTTCAGGCAATGATGGCTGTCAGGCGCTTTGCTTGACAGGATAAGTGGGTTCGAACATGCCCAGTCGGCGTGCTTCGCTGATCATGCCGACCAGGTCCGACTGCGCCAGCTCGAACAGCGTGTCGAAGGATTCGAGGGTGTAGTACACCGTTTGATAGATATCGATCCGGTAAGGCGTTCTCAAGACATCGACGGGATCGAAGGGGCGCCGGTCGGGCACGTCGCTGTGCAGGGCGTACTCGAGTTCGCCGGGGCTGCTGACAATGCCGGCGCCGTAGCTGCGCAGGCCTTCCGGCGTTTCGATGAGTCCGAATTCGACCGTGAACCAGAACAGGCGCGCCAGCATGGCGTGATCTTTCTTGTCCGCCGCCAGGCCGGCCTTGCCGTAGGCCTCGGTGAAGGCCGCGAACCGGTAGTCGGTCAGCAGCGGTGTGTGTCCGAAAATCTCGTGGAAAATGTCGGGTTCTTCGAGGTAGTCCAGGTCTTCGGAGTCCCGGATGAACGTCGCTGCCGGGAATTGCCGGTTCGCCAGCAGCTCGAAGAAGCTTGTGAAGTCGATCAGTGCCGCTACCGGTGCGACGGACCACCCCGTGTGCTCCTGCAGCACGGCGGAGATGTCCGGGAGCTGGGGGATGCGGTCCCGGGGAAAGTCCATCAGCGCCAGCGCGTCGATGTACTCCTGGCAGACCTGCCCCTCGAGACGGGGCAGCTGGCGCTCGATGAGCGTCGCCCAGGTGGCGTTTTCCTCGTCGGAATAGGCGATGGTGCCATCGGCGTCCGGCGTGTGGGAAACGTACTTGGTCGACTTCGGCATGGACCGCTCCTTGAAGAGTTTGTCGTTACAGTTTACCCGAGAGCCGAAAAAAATGATTATCAATTTTTTCTCAGGAGCTTAAAAAATGATATAAATATTCTAATCTAACCTGAATTAGCGCATAAAATTACCGTGAAAATCGATTCCATAGACCAAAAAATCCTCGACGCACTCCAGGCCGATGGACAGCTGTCCAGCCAGGCGCTGGCGGAACGCGTTGGTCTGTCCACGTCGCCATGCTGGCGGCGTGTCCGTCGATTGCAGGAGCAGGGGGTGATTCGCGCCACGGTCGCCCTGGTCGATGCGGAGCGCGTGGGTTTGATGGTGACGGCCCTCGCCATGGTGACCCTCGAGGACCACCATCCCGACTCGGTCCAGGAGTTCACCCGCATGGTGCAGGAGCGCCCGGAAATTCTCGAGTGCCATGCGACCAGCGGGCAGCATGACTACACCCTGAAAGTCGTCTGCGAAAGCATTCACGCTTACGACGATCTGCTGTCCCGCTGGATCATGCCCTGCAAGGCGGTGAACATGGTCAACACGAGCTTCGTATTGCGCAGTACGAAGAATACAACGGCACTTCCGATACCTGCGCGAGACTCCTCGAGCGTGACTTGACCCAGGTCGTTGCTTCCTCCGGGTCAAGCACGTATAAACTGCTTTTCAGCATGCGCTGCAAGGCGCGGGAAGCCATCGTGAAACCCTCTCTCAAGCCGGCCAACCCCCGGTTTTCTTCCGGTCCGTGCAGCAAGCGGCCCGGCTACGACGTTCAAAATCTGGACACGCGCGCGCTCGGGCGCTCCCATCGCTCGGCCCTCGGAAAAGCGCTTCTGGGCTCGGCATGCCAACGCACCGCCGAGATCCTGGGCCTGCCTCCCGGCTACCGGGTCGGCATCGTGCCCGCCTCCGACACGGGCGCCTTCGAGATGGCCATGTGGTCGCTCCTCGGCGAGCGCCCGGTGGACGTGTTCTTCTGGGAGTCCTTCGGCAAGGGCTGGAAGGTCGATATCGAGCAGCAGCTGAAGCTCGGGAACACGCGCTATTTCGATGCGCCCTATGGCCAGCTTCCGGACCTGTCCCAGGCCGACCCCGCCCACGACATCGTGTTCACCTGGAACGGCACCACTTCCGGGGTGCGCGTACCGGACGGTAACTGGATCGACGACGATCGCAGCGGCCTGACCCTGTGCGATGCGACCTCCGCGGTTTTCGCCCAGGATCTGCCCTGGGAAAAGCTCGACGTGGTCACCTACAGCTGGCAAAAGGTGCTGGGTGGCGAAGCGGCGCATGGCGTGCTGATCCTGAGCCCGCGGGCCGTGGAGCGCCTGGAATCCTGGACGCCCCCGTGGCCCATGCCCAAGATCTTTCGCCTGACCAAGAACGGTGCGCTGAACGAGGGCATATTCCAGGGCGCGACGATCAACACTCCTTCCATGCTGTGTGTCGCGGACTATCTCGACGCCCTCGACTGGGTGGAGTCCCTCGGCGGGGTGGCGGAGGCCCGTGCAAGGTGTGATCGCAATGCCCGGATCGTCGCGGATTTCGTGGCGGAAACTCCCTGGCTTTCTCACCTGGCCGACGTGCCGGATACCCGCTCCAACACGTCGGTCTGCCTGACCGTGGACCTGCCGGCCGACGACGTCAAGCGCATGGTGAGCCTGCTGGCGGACGAGGGCGTTGCTTACGACATCGGCGCTTACCGCGATGCGCCTCCCGGGCTTCGTCTGTGGTGTGGCGCCACCGTGGAAGCCAGCGACCTCGAGGCCCTCATGCCCTGGCTGGCCTGGGCCTACGGCACCGTCAAATCAAAATCCTGAAGGACCTTTATGTTCAATATCCGCACGTATAACCGCATTTCCGAGAAGGGGCTGGGCCTCTTCGAACCCGATCGTTACCGCGTCGAACAGGGGCTCGACGACCCCGACGCCTTCGTCCTGCGGAGCCAGAAGCTCCACGGCGAACCGCTGCCGGAAACCCTTCTTGCCATGGCCCGGGCCGGCGCGGGCGTGAATAACATTCCCGTGGACGCCTGCACGGAGCAGGGCATCGTGGTGTTCAACACCCCCGGAGCGAATGCGAATGCGGTCAAGGAGCTGGTGCTCGCCGGCCTGTTGCTCGGTTCCCGGGATATCTACGGCGGCCTGGCCTTCGTGCAGGGACTGACCGACGAGAAAGACCCGGCCGCTCTGTCCAGGTTGCTCGAGGCGGAAAAAAAGCGCTTCGCCGGCAATGAGCTCTATGGCAAGACCCTGGGCGTGGTTGGCCTGGGCGCGATCGGCGCCATGGTCGCCAACATGGCGCTCGAGCTCGGGATGAAGGTCGCCGGCTATGACCCGGCCATTTCCGTCGAGGCCGCCTGGCGCCTCTCGAGCCAGGTGCAGAAGGTCGAATCCCTGCAGGATTTGCTGGGTATCTCCGACTACCTGACGCTGCACATTCCCGCCAACGAGCACACGGCGGGGCTGATCGGCCCCGAGGCCTTCGCCGCGATGAAGCCCGGTGCGTGCCTGCTGAACTTCGCGCGGGAGCAGGTGGTGGACCAGGAGGCCCTGGTCGAGGCGCTGAACAGCGGTCCGCTGCGCCGCTACGTGGCGGATTTCCCGCGCCCGGAACTCATTGGCAACCCCGCCGCCGTGCTCATGCCACACATCGGCGCCAGTACGGCGGAGGCCGAGGAGAACTGCGCGGTCATGGCGGCCACCCAGCTGAAGGACTTCCTGGAGAACGGCAACATCGTGAACTCGGTGAACTTCCCGCGCACACGGATGGCGCGAAACGGGGGGCACCGCATTACCTTCGCCAACCGCAACATTCCGAAGGTGCTGGGGACGGTGCTCGGCGTGCTGGCGGACCGGAACATCAACGTCATCGACCTGGTGAACAAGAGTCGCGGCGACATCGCCTATAACATCCTCGATCTCGAGACCCCGGCGGGTCCCAACGCCCTGGAGGAAATCCGCCAGGCCGAGGGTGTGATCCGGCTGCGGGAGCTCTGAGGCGCGCGCGGCGCTCAAAAGGCCGTCCATCGCCCGGAGAAAGCATCCATGGCGCACCTCGCCCAGCTGAACATCACTCGCCTTGCGCGTTTCCGCCGGCACGACGCCACGGCGGAGGCCTTCGGCTTCAGTGAGCGCTTTCCGCCACCGGCCTGACGCCCATGCTATGCTCCGGGGCCCCTGCAGCGAACGGCAAAACGTCCGGAGGCCGGTCATGATTGGATACGTCACGGTGGGCACCAACGATCTGGAACGAGCGGTCGCGTTTTACGACGCGCTCTTCGCCGAGCTCGGCGCCAAGCGGTTCATGGAGCACGAAGGCACCTTCGTCGCCTGGGCCGTCTCGCCGGACCAGGCCGGCTTTTCCGTGACCAAACCTTTCGATGGCAACCCGGCCACCGTGGGGAACGGCTGCATGACCGCCCTTGCCGTGGATTCCCCGGACGCGGTCGATCGCGTCTATGCGAAGGCCATCGAGCTGGGGGCGGCCTGCGAGGGTCCGGCTGGTCCGCGGGAAAGCGGCTTTTATGCCGGCTACTTCCGGGACCTGGACGGCAACAAGCTCAACGTATTTCATTTTGCGGGCGTTTGACCCGCCAACGCTGAACGAGACGGGCAAACGAACCCGTCCGAGATGAGGAGGTGACATGAAGCGAATCCGATTGTTCATTCCGTTTTCCGTGTTCGGCCTGGCCCTGGGCGCCAGCGCCCTGGCGTTCGCGCAGGAGGATGGTTCCCAGATCATCCTGCCGCTCGAGGCCCAGACCTGCGATCTGCCCTCGGCCCCGTCGCGGATTCCCGAGGAAGCCACCTACGAGGAGCTGGTGGCGGCCAAGGGGCGTGTTTCCGACTTCCAGGCCGAGCTCGCCGTGTACCGCGAGTGCCTCGAAAATGCCGCACCGGAAGAGGAACTGACCGAGGGTAACCGCATCGCCCTGAACCAGGCGCACAACTACTCCGTGGAAATGGAGGAGCGGGTTGCCGAGGCTTTCAACACCGCCGTGCGCGCCTACAAGGCCCGCGAGGCGGAGGGTGGCTGAACCCCCGGCGCCGGCGGCGGGAAGTCGCCGGCCCCCACCCGCGCTGGCGGCGCGCCTGCAGCGCTTAAACCAGTGGGCCTCCCAGGATCTCGGCGGTGGCCCGCGGCCCTGGAAGCTGGCCTGGGTGGTCAACTTCCAGAAGGCCGGCACGTTCGTGTTTCTCGGTCTGCTCATGGCCTGGTACGGCAACACCACCACGGCCGCGTGGATCTACCTCGCCCTCCACGGCAGTTACGGCATCGTGTGGATCATCAAGGATCTCGCCTTTCCGGACCCGGCCTGGCAGCAGCGGGTGACCATCGGCGGCGGGATCATGGCGTTCCTGGCGGTACTCGGCTGGTACTGGGTCTTTGGCTGGCTGCTGATATCCAGCGGTGAAATACCCGCCTATCCGCTGCCGGCAAATGCCTGGTATGCGCTGTGCATCAGCCTGTGCGTCATCGGCTGCGTGATCATGGTGGCCGCGGACGCCCAGAAATATTTCACCCTGCGGGTTCAGCGCGGCCTGATCACCGACGGCATGTTCCGGTACGTGCGCCACCCGAACTACCTGGGCGAAATGATGATTTACGGCGCCTTCGCCCTCATGGTCTGGCACTGGCTGCCGTTCCTGGTCCTCGCCGGGGTCTGGGGCCTCCTGTTTGCCGTGAACATGGTCATGAAAGAGGCCAGCATGAGCCGCCACGAGGGCTGGGCCGAGTACCGCGCCCGCACGCGCTGGCTCATTCCCGGCGTTCTCTGAACCCACCTGCCGCGCGTTTCCGCGCGACCTTCCCGCCTTGAGGCACGGCCTCGGTGCTGGTATACTCCGCCGGCTTCGCGTCGGGGTTAGCCCGCCTGCGAAGAAAATCCTTGTTTCACCCGGACTTTCCGAGCGTGCTCGGCTCCGTACCGGGGAGACTTTGAAGGCCCGGTCTTCGGGCCGCCAAATCCGTAGGGAGTCACCATGAGACATTACGAAATTTGCTTCCTGGTCCACCCGGACCAGAGCGAGCAGGTACCCGCCATGCTGGAGCGGTACCAGAGCCTGATCGAAGAGAACGGTGGCAAGATCCACCGCCTCGAAGACTGGGGCCGTCGCCAGCTCGCCTTTTCCATCGCCAAGCTGCACAAGGCGCACTACGTGCTCATGAACATCGAGTGCGACGCCGAAACGCTGGCCGAGCTGGAAGGTGTTTTCCGCTTCAACGACGCCGTTCTGCGCCACCTGACGATTCGTCGCCAGTCCGCCGTGGAAGAGCAGTCACCGATTCTCAAGGCCAAGGAAGAGAAAGACCGCGCGCAGAACGACCGCGACGGTGGCCGCTCGGGCGACAAACCCGAGAAGCAGGTCGAGAAGAAGGAAGCCGCCGAGGAAACCACCAGTGAGGAGAGCGCATAATGGCCCGTCATTTCCGTCGCAGAAAATATTGCCGCTTCACTGCCGAGGGCATTGAAGAGATCGATTACAAGGACCTGAACCTGCTCAAGCAGTACGTGGGTGAGTCCGGCAAGGTGGTGCCGAGCCGCATCACCGGCACCAAGGCCCGTTACCAGCGCCAGCTCGCCACTGCGGTGAAGCGCGCCCGGTTCCTGGGTCTGCTGCCGTACACCGACAACCACTGAGCGGGAGGAACGCACCATGAAACTCATCCTGCTGGAAAAAATCGCCAACCTCGGTGATCTCGGCGAAACGGTGGAAGTGAAGTCCGGCTACGGACGCAACTTCCTCATGCCCCAGGGCATGGCCGTGGCCGCCACCAAGGACAACGTCGCCATGTTCGAAGAGCGCCGCGCCGAGCTGGAAGCCGCTGCAGCCGAGAAGCTGTCCACGGCGGAAGCCCGGGCCGCGAAGCTCAACGAGGTGGTACTGAAAATCGACGCCAACGCCAGCGACGAAGGCAACCTGTTCGGCTCCATCGGGCCGCGCGAGATCGCCGACGCCGTGACGGAAACGGGCGTGGAGCTGGAGAAGAGCGAAGTGATCATGGGCGAGGGCCCGATCCGCGCCAACGGCGCCTACGACATCCCGATTCAACTGCACGCCGACGTGGTGGCCGAGATCAAGGTCATCGTCAACGAGGCCGCGATCATCGCCGAGGCCGACACCAAGGCCGAAGCCGAGGAAGTGCTCGACTACGACGCCGACGACGCCCAGGTGGTGGAGACGGTCATCGACGACGATGCCATGGAGAATCCGACGGCCGAAGCCGTGGAAGCGATCGAAACCATGGAAGCGGTCGAGGAAGCCATGGACAGTGAAGAGCCGGAGGCGAAAACGCCGGCTTCCTGAGCTGCGAGAACGCCCCGTCGAACGCCCCGGCCTGCCGGGGCGTTCGTGTTTCCGGGCTGTGCTATCCTGATTTTCCGGCGCCCGGAACGCGCACCCGAGACGTGGTCGCGGCCGAATGCAACAACGAACCCAAGCGAAGCCTTCACAGGCGGTGAAACTCCATGGCCGAACCCAGACTGGCGAGCGTCGAACAGCTCAAAGTCCCTCCCCACTCCATCGAGGCGGAGCAGTCCGTGCTCGGCGGCATCCTGCTGGCGGAGCGAGGTTTCGAGGAAGTGGCCGACCGCATCAGCGAGGAGGACTTCTACCGGGAGGATCACCGGCTGATCTACCGCGCCATCTGTGAGCTCAACGACCTGGGCAGCCCCCTCGACGCGGTCACGGTGACCGAGTGGTTCGAGAACAACGGCCACATCGACCGGGTGGACGGTGGCGCGTACATCGTACAGCTCACCAACACGACGCCCAGCGCGGCCAACATCACCGCCTACGCGGACATCGTCCGGGAGAAAAGCATCCTGCGTTCCCTGATCGACGTCGGCACGCTGATCACCAGCAAGGCCTTCGGTTCCGAGGGCCGGAACAGCAAGGAGCTGCTGGAAGAGGCGGAAAAGGCCATCTTCGCCATTGCCGACCGCGGCCAGCGGGCGGGGCAGGGTTTCGTCTCCGTGCAGGACACGCTGGACGAGGCCTTCAAGCGCATCGAGGAGCTCGTGGCGCACGAGGGCGACATCACCGGCATCCCCACCGGCTTCCTGGACTTCGACAGAAAAACCGCCGGCCTGCAGGACTCCGACCTGGTGATCGTCGCCGGCCGTCCGGCCATGGGCAAGACCACCCTGGCCATGAACATCGCGGAGAACGCCGCCATCAAGAGCAAGGTGCCGGTCGCCGTGTTCAGCATGGAGATGTCCTCGCTCCAGCTGGTCATGCGCCTCTTTTCGTCCCTGGGCCAGATCGAACAGGGCCGCCTGCGCACCGGCAACCTGGATGACCTGGACTGGCCCAAGCTCACCTCGGCCATGAACATCCTGCGCAGGAGCAAGATCTTCATCGACGAAACGCCGGCCCTGTCGCCCTCGGAACTGCGGGCCCGGGCGCGACGCCTGAAGCGTGAGCACGATATCGGCATGATTGTCATCGACTACCTGCAGCTCATGCAGGTGCCCGGCAACAACGAGAACCGCGCGAACGAAATCGCCGAGATTTCGCGCTCCCTCAAGGCCCTGGCCAAGGAGCTGCACCTGCCGGTGATCGCCCTGTCCCAGCTCAACCGCTCGCTGGAACAGCGTCCGAACAAGCGGCCCATCATGGCGGATCTGCGTGAATCGGGCTCCATCGAGCAGGACGCCGACCTCATCGTTTTCATCTACCGGGACGAGGTCTACAACGAGGACTCGCCGGCGAAGGGCAAGGCGGAGATCATCATCGGCAAGCACCGCCACGGTTCCACGGGCACCGTCGAACTGAACTTCCAGGGCCCCTGGCTGCGCTTCGCCAACCTGGCGCCCGATTATTTCCAGGATGAGGGGTTAGACTGAGTTCCTTCGCCTGACCGGGACGCCGCTGCACCTTCCGGCCCGCCGGGCCACCGTTTTCCCAGGAACCTGAACTGACCCGATCATGAGTCGCGAAACCCTCGCACGAATCGACGCCGACGCCCTGCGTCACAACCTCGACGTGGTGCGCGGTCTCGCGCCCGACAGCCGGGTGGTCAGCGTGGTCAAGGCCGATGCCTATGGCCACGGGGTCGACCTCGTGCTTCCGGGGCTCGACGCCTCGGACGTGCTCGCCGTTGCCACCGTGGAAGAACTCCAGGCCGTCCGCCAGGCCGGCTGGACCGGTCGCCTGCTGCTCCTGGAAGGGTTCGCGGGTTCCAGGGAATTCGACGTGGCGGCCCGCACCGGCGCTGAAACGGTCATTCATCACGAGACGCAGCTCGAACTGCTCGAAGCCCGCGGTGCTTTGCCCGGGCCCCGCTGCTGGCTGAAGGTCGATACGGGCATGCATCGCCTGGGCTTTCCCGAATCGTCCTTTGAGGACGCCCTGGCCCGGCTGCAGGCCCTCGATGACGGGCGCCCTCCCATCCTCATGTCCCACTTCGCTTGCGCGGACGAGCCGGCCTCCGGCGCGACGGCGCAGCAGCTGGAACGGTTCCAGGCGGTGTGCGACCGGGACGACCTGCCCGTATCGCTCGCCAACTCCGCCGGACTGCTGAATTTTCCCGAAAGCCGGCGGGACTACGTGCGTCCCGGCATCCTGCTGTACGGGATCTCACCCCTGGCCGAGGCGACCGGCGAGGACCATGGCCTGCGTCCGGTCATGACCCTGAGCACGCACCTGCTGGCCATCAACACGGTGCCGGCGGGGGAGCGGGTCGGTTACGGCGGGCGCTTCGAATGTCCGGAGACCCTGCGCATCGGCGTGGCCGGTATCGGCTACGGCGACGGCTATCCCCGGGCGGTGCCTGATGGCACGCCGGTGCTGGTCAACGGTCGCCGGGCAGCCATCGCCGGCCGCGTGTCCATGGACATGATCACCATCGACCTGCGCGGCCACGACGATGCCCGGGTCGGCGACGAGGTCATTCTCTGGGGGCGCGGTCTGCCCGTCGAGACGGTCGCCCGGGCGGCGGGCATGATTCCCTACGAGCTGGTGTGTGGCATTACGGGGCGTGTCAGGCGGGTGCGAGCCTGAAACCGGTGATTTTGCTTGCGGCCGCCCCAGGAAGGCTTACAGCCCGGGGTTCTGGCGACCGAACAGGCAACGGCCGCAAGGAGTCAGGGCGCAAGGGCCCGCTGCCACGGCGGCCCGTCCGTGAACTGTCGAAAGTTGACGACCTTGCCATCCACCAGTTGCCAAACGTGCACAAACGGCGCCTCGACACTCCGTCCCGTGGCCTTGTAAGTGCCCCGGTAGGTTCCCAGCGCGATGACCCGGTTGCCGTCGGCAACGAATGCCTCCGGGCTCACCTCATAGCCGTCCCACTCCGCGCCGATGCGCGAAATCAAGCCCTCGAGGAGGGCGTCAGGCCCGACGTACGTACCCGCGTAGGGGTAGCCCTCGGCGTCGGTCCAGGTCACCTTCGGATCGAGGATGGCGATGAAGGCGTCGACGTCACCGCTGGCGAAGTCATCATAGGCCTGCTCGACGAGAGCGCGATTCGCCTCGACGGGACTTTGCACCAGAGCACACGCGGGAAGAAGAGCAAGCAGGAATGTAAGAACGAACAAGCGGGTCATGTGTGGAAAGGACTCCAGAATTGGCATCAGGTACAGGGCCTCCAGGTTGCGTCCGGCCGCGCCGGAATCACGATCATCCGCTATGGGTTACCGGAGGGGGCGACGTAAGGAAGGGGGCCAGAAAAGCGATGAGCATCCCTCCTGCGGCCTCAATCGATAGCTGGGGGCAAAGGTACAGCAAAAATCAACCAGCGTCCGCTTTCGGCATTCCCTTCATCCGCTTTCCGCCTCGCTGTCCGTGAGCTCGTACTTGCGCAGGTAACCGCGCAGCTGGTGGTAGGTCAGCCCCAGGTACTCCGCGGTCTTTTTCTGGTTGAAGCGGTTCTTCTCGAGCGCCGCTTTCAGCAGCGCGATTTCCTGGTTCTGCACGTGTTCCTTGAAGTCATAGGGGCCCTCCGGTGCGGCTGGCTGCTCATCCCTGTCCCCGACCGTCGCAGCGTCTGCCCGATGCGGTCGCCAGGGCGAATCAAAGGGGTCGAACACGATGCGCGAAACCTCGGTTTCCGGGTCCTCGCGGGAATACACGGCGCGCTCCACGACGTTCTTGAGCTCCCGCACGTTGCCGGGCCAGGAGAAGTTCATGAGCGCGTCCCGGGCCGACTCGTCGAAGCCGGGAAACAGTTCGTGGCCGAGTTCTCCCGCCATGCGCACGGCGAAATGCTCCGCCAGGGGCAGGATGTCCTCTGGCCGCTCACGCAGGGGGGGCAGGGTGATCACGTCGAAGGCCAGGCGGTCGAGGAGGTCGGCCCGGAACCGGCCCTCGTCGGCCAGGCGCGGCAGGTCCTCGTTCGTCGCGCCGATCAGCCGGACGTCCGTCTGCAGGGTCTCCGTCCCGCCGACGCGCTCGAATTCGCCGTATTCGATCACGCGCAGGATCTTTTCCTGGACCCGGGACGAAGTGCTCGCGAGCTCATCGAGAAACAGGCTGCCCTCGTGCGCCAGTTCGAAGCGGCCCGGCCGCCGCTTGTTCGCCCCGGTAAAGGAGCCGGCCTCGTGTCCGAAGAGTTCGCTCTCCAGGAGCGAGTCGGTCAGGGCGGCGCAGTTGAGCTTGACGAAGGGCTTGTCCCAGCGGGCGGACAGGTAGTGGATCCGGGCGGCGATGAGCTCCTTGCCCGTGCCGCGCTCGCCGATCACCAGCACCGGCCGGTCCAGGGGTGCGATTCGCGAGACATGCTCGAGCACCTCCAGGAAGCCGGGAGACTCGCCGATCAGTGGTTGTTCCTGTTGCTGGCGCACGGCCTGGGTCCCTCGTTTTCAGCACGGTCGAGGCGTCCCTGTCGCCTCTCCGTCGCCGCCATGTCGGCTTTCATTGTAGGAAATGCGCGGCGGCGCTGCCCGGGTGAATGGTCACGGGCCACCGGGCGGCGGTGAGGCGGTATCATGCCCGCTATCCCGCGTGAATCGGTCCGGTCCACGGGCCCTCGGAAACGGAGCAAGGCAGCCCGGCATGGCGAAGAGCAAGGTGGTGTACCAGTGCGACGATTGCGGCGCACGCCTCAGCAAGTGGGCCGGTCAGTGTCCGGAATGCCAGGCCTGGAACACGGTTCGCGAAGCCGTCGCGGCGTCCCGCCCCTCCCTGCAGCCGGTGGGCAGCCGCCGCGACGGCTATGCCGGCGCCGGCGGCGGGGCCGACGTGGTGTCCCTGGCGAGCGTCGCCCTCGACGAACAGGAACGTCGCGCCACGGGCCTGCCCGAACTGGACCGGGTGCTCGGCGGGGGTCTCGTGCCCGGTTCCGTCGTTCTCCTCGGGGGCGATCCGGGCATCGGCAAGTCCACCCTGCTGTTGCAAAGCCTCGCCGCCATGTCCTCGACCACGGACACGCTCTACGTCACCGGTGAAGAGTCGCTCCAGCAGATCAGCCTCCGAGCCCAGCGCCTGGGACTTGATGCGGGCCGCCTGAACTGCCTGACCGAGACCTGTGTCGAGCATATTCTCGGTGCCGTGGAGGCGCGGAAGCCGTCCCTCGTGGTCATCGATTCGATCCAGACGCTCTTTTCCGAACAGGTGCAGTCCGCCCCCGGCTCGGTCAGCCAGGTACGAGAGTCCGCCGCGGCGCTCGTGCGCCACGCCAAGCGGGCCCAGTGCACCATGCTGCTCGTGGGGCACGTCACCAAGGAAGGCGCCCTGGCCGGGCCCCGGGTGCTCGAACACATGGTGGATGCCGTGCTCTATTTCGAGAGCGACAGCGGCAGCCGCTATCGCATCGTCCGATCCGTGAAGAATCGCTTCGGCACGGTCAACGAACTGGGCATCTTCGCCATGACCGGCGAGGGACTGAAACAGGTGAAGAACCCGTCCGCCATTTTCCTGTCGGGTTCCGAGGCCCTGCCGGGCAGCTGTGTCACCGTGGTGCGCGAGGGTACCCGGCCCATGCTCCTCGAGTTGCAGGCCCTGGTGGACGACAGTCACCTGTCCAACCCACGCCGGGTCGCCCTGGGCCTGGACGCCAATCGCCTGGCGATGCTGCTGGCGGTGCTGCACCGCCACGGGGGCGTGTCCTTCTCGGACCAGGACGTGTTCATCAACGTGGTGGGTGGCATGCGCCTGGCGGAGACGGGCAGTGATTTGCCCCTGGCCCTGGCGCTCCTGTCCAGCTTTCGCCATCGTGCGCTGCCGGAAGGGCAGGTCGTGTTCGGCGAGGTGGGTCTCGGCGGTGAAATCCGTCCGGTTTACAACGGCGAAGAGCGCCTGAAGGAAGCCGCCACCCACGGGTTTCGCCGGGCCGTGGTGCCGAAGGCGAACCGGCCCCGCAAACCCATCGAGGGTCTGGAGGTCATCGCGGTGAGCACCCTGGCGGACGCCCTGGACCGGGCGTTCGAATAGTCGATTCGCGGCCTGCCGGCCGCTGTATCAACCCCAGCTGCGGCCGAGCACGGCCTCCAGGACCAGCTTGCTGCCGAAGTAGGCCAGGATCAGTACGAGCACGCCCCCGAGCGTCAGGCGCACGGCGGTGCGGCCGCGCCAGCCCCAGAACAGCCGGCCGCAGAGCAGGGCGCCGAACAGCAGCCAGGCGGCGATGGACAGCACGGTCTTGTGCACCAGGTGCTGGGCAAAAAGGTTGTCGATGAACAGGAAGCCCGTGAGCAGGGAGACGGTCAGGAGGGCGAAGCCGAGCGCCACCAGTGTGAAGAGCAGGGACTCGAGGATGTCGAGGGCCGGCAGCGCGCGCACCATTCGACTCAGGGCATGTTTGCGCAGGGCCTGGTCGATGACGGTCACGAATACGGCATACACGCCGGCAAGGGCCAGGAATCCGAAAGCCATGACCGAGCTGACGACGTGTGCGCCGACTGTCGGGGTCACGTTTTCCAGCATGTTGCCCGGCGCATCGATGGCCCATTCCGCGACCAGCATGAGGCCGGCGAGGGGCAGGGCGACGAGCCCCGCCGCGAACAGCCGGTTGGGATTCACCGCCGCGAACAGCACCAGCAGAACGATCACCAGTGCGCAAAGGCTCAACACGTTGAGGAAACTGATCTCCACCGGGGAGTTCACGAACCAGTGCTGCGCCTGGGCCGCCCCGTGCAGCACCACGCCGGCGGCGGCAAGCACGGCCGGCGCCCGCGGACGGGCGTCCGCATCGGACATCAGGCCGCGGTAGAGCAGGAAAGCCGCCAGCAGGTAGCAGGCGGCGGCGCTCAGCAGAAAAATGTCATGCATGGTCGAGGGCGCCGTGGCGTCTGATCGACGGCTATAATACCCGACCTACTCAACGGGAGCAGGGAATGTTTTCCAATCTCAGTGACCGGCTTTCCGGCACCCTGACGCGACTGCGCGGCAAGGGCCGGCTGACCGAGGATTCCATCAGCGAAGCGCTGCGCGAAGTGCGCGTGGCCCTGCTCGAGGCGGACGTGGCCCTGCCCGTCGTCAAGGACTTCATCGCACAGGTGAAGGAACGCGCCCTGGGCCAGGAGGTGCTCAAGAGCCTCACGCCGGGCCAGGCGCTGGTCAAGATCGTCAACGACGAGCTGGTCCGCGTCATGGGCGAGGAGAACGAATCCCTCGACCTGAACGCCGCGCCGCCGGTCGTGGTCATGCTGGCGGGCCTGCAGGGCTCCGGAAAAACGACCACCACGGCCAAGCTGGCCCGGCTGCTGGGCAAGGAGCAGGGCAAGAAGGTCATGGTGGTGAGCTGTGACGTGTACCGGCCCGCCGCCATCAAGCAGCTGGAAACGCTGGCTGGCCAGGTGGACGCGACCTTCCAGCCGTCCCGGCCGGACCAGAAGCCCGTGGACATTGCGACCACCGCCCTCTCGGAAGCCCGGCGCCAGTTCATGGACGTGCTGCTGGTGGACACCGCCGGTCGCCTCGCCATCGACGAGGCCATGATGACCGAGGCCCGGCAGATTGCCGAGGCGGTCAACCCGAAGGAAATTCTCTTCGTCGTGGACAGCATGACGGGCCAGGACGCCGCCAACACGGCGCGCGCCTTCGACGCGGCCCTGTCCCTGACCGGCGTGGTGCTCACCAAGACCGACGGTGATGCCCGCGGCGGTGCGGCCCTGTCCGTTCGCCAGGTTACGGGCAAGCCCATCAAGTTCATCGGCGCCGGTGAAAAGGTGGACGCGCTACAGCCGTTCTACCCCGACCGCATCGCCTCCCGCATCCTCGGCATGGGTGACGTGCTGTCCCTGGTCGAAGAGGTCCAGGCCAAGGTCGACCAGGACAAGGCCGAGAAGCTCGTCAGGAAGATCCGCCGCGGCGCCGGCTTCAGCCTCGAGGATTTCAAGTCCCAGATGGAGCAGATGGACCAGATGGGTGGCCTGACCAGCCTGGCCGACAAGCTGCCGGGCATGGGCCAGTTGCCGGACCACGTAAAAAGCCGCATGGACGACGGGCAGACCCGGCGCATGGTGGCCATCATCAATTCCATGACGCCGCAGGAGCGGGAATTCCCGGACGTTATCAAGGGCTCGCGCAAGCGCCGTATCGCCAACGGTTCCGGAACCACCATCCAGGAAGTCAATCGCCTGCTGAAGCAGCACGGCCAGATGCAGAAAATGATGAAGAAATTCGGCAAGGGCGGCATGGCGAAGATGATGAAGAAGCTCGGCCGCATGCAGGGCGGCATGGGCGGCATGGGTGGTCCGCCGGGAGGCTTCCGGCGCTAGGCGTCAGCGATGCAGGAAGTCGTCGAGGAAGCGTTCCCTGCTGACGGCGTAGATCAGCCAGAATTCGCCGTCCGCTTCGATCATTTCGCGATAGGTCATGCCCAGTTTTTGCAGGACCGAGATCGAAGGGCCGTTTTCCCGCATGACCCGGCCGGTGATCAGCGCCAGGCCGAACCGCTCGAAACCCGCCTGTAGGCAGGCTTTACCCGCTTCGGTCGCGTAACCTGCGGCCCAGTGCTGGCGGAACAGGCGAAATCCCAGGTCCACGTCACCGTCCGCTTCCGCTCGCTTCAGGCCGCAGAATCCCATGAACTCCCCGGTTTCCCGGAGCGTGACGGCCCAGCGGCCGAAGCCCTCCGGTTCATAGCTGTAGTGTTTGAGAAAGTGCCGCGCCGCGGCCGGATCGACGAAGGGGGCTTCCCCGGTGTAGCGCATGACGTCAGGGTCGGTGTTCAGCCGGTAGAGCGCCTCCGCATCGCCGGGACGGAACTGCCGCAGCCGGAGGCGCGGGGTTTCGAGCATGAAGTCGCTCTGCGGCAAGTCCAGGGCTCCTGTGCGGGAAAATTGCAGAGTAGCCATTCCTTGAAAATGCGGCAAGTGCTTGATTCTTCGTTCTCCCGGCCGCGAAAGCGCCCTGTCGGCAGGCAAGCGTTCCCCGGCGCGGGTTCCTGTGCAAGTTCTTGTTTTCTTTTGCTTCGATTCGCGTTAGAATGCGCGGTTTCCTGAAGCCGGTTCAGGGTGTTCGCGTGCGCGCCGGCTTCCTGCGTCGGCCTGAACTTGCGAGGAGCGGGTTTGGACTCGATACAGGCAGGTTTTCATCATTTTGGCGGACGGTTCGATGCCGTACGCCGGGAACAGCGGCTCGCCCCTGGGGGGCGGGTTTGAGAGAAAGGTCAACAACACATGGTCAAGATTCGTTTGTCGCGCTCCGGCGCCAAGAGGAAGCCGTTCTACCATATCGTGGTGACGGATAGCCGTAACAAGCGTGATGGTCGCCGTATCGAGCGCATCGGCTTTTTCAACCCCGTGGCCCGCGGCCAGGAAGAGCGCCTGCGTCTCGACCTGGAGCGCGTGGATTACTGGACGGGCGTTGGCGCCCAGCTCAGCGAGCGCGTGCGTCACCTCGTGGGCGAAGCCCGGGGAGCCGCCGCGGCCTCCTGAGCCGTTGCCTCAGCGGCGCAGGTCGGCGGTGAATGGTTGTGCCGCAAGACGACGCTGAAGTCACGCTCGGATATATCTCGGGCGTGCACGGTCTCAAGGGGTGGGTCAAGGTGCATTCCTACACCGACCCCCGCGAGGCCATCCTGGAGTATCAGCCCTGGCGCCTTGCTGCGCCGGGCGACGGGAACATCGCTCAGGCTGGGGGTGGTCAGGTTCGTGAGGTTTGCATCGAGCGCGGTCAGCCCCACGGTAAAACCCTGATCGCAGCCCTGCCCGGCGTGTCGACGCCGGAACAGGGCCGGGCCCTGGTGGGACAGGAGATCCGCGTGCCGCGCAGCGCCCTGCCCGACAGTGGCGAGGACAGCTGGTACTGGCGGGACCTGATCGGCCTGTCGGTGGTGAACGAGGAGGACATTCCCCTCGGCACGGTGAAGCAGATGATCGAAACCGGCGCCAATGACGTGATGGTGCTGGAGGGCGAACGGGAACGACTGGTCCCCTTCGTCAACGGACAGGTGGTCAGGTCGGTGGACCTGGACGCGCGGCAGATTCGCGTGGACTGGCATCCGGATGACTGACCCGGAGACGTTCGCAACCGGAAGGGTGCGGCGTTTCGACGTCGTGACGCTCTTCCCCGAGGAGCTGTGCGCGATGGTGCGCCTCGGCGTCACCGGCCGGGCGTTCGACGAGGGCCTGGCGGAACTGGTGACCTGGAACCCGCGCGACCGGGCCCGGGATCGCCATCGCACGGTGGACGACCGCCCTTACGGCGGCGGACCGGGGATGGTGATGGCGGTGGAGCCGCTCGGTGAGACGGTGCGGGCGGCACGAGCCGCCAACCCGGAGGCAAGCGTCTGCCTCATGAGCCCCCAGGGGCGCAGGCTGGACCAGGCCGGGGTCCGGGAACTGGCCGACCGCCCGGGACTGATTCTCCTGTGCGGGCGTTACGAGGGCATCGACGAGCGCCTGGTGACGCAGGAAGTGGACGAAGAATGGTCCATCGGGGACTACGTCCTCAGCGGTGGCGAATTGGCAGCCGCGGTGTTGATGGACGCGGTGTTGCGGCTGGTGCCCGGTGTTCTGGGCGACGCGCAGTCGGCGGAGCAGGACTCCTTCATGGAGGGGCTGCTGGACCATCCGCACTACACGCGGCCCGAGACGCACGCGGGCCACACGGTTCCGGAAGTGTTGTTGTCCGGCGACCACGCGGCCATCGCGCGATGGCGGCGGAAAGAGGCGCTGGGACGGACCTGGCGGCGCCGTCGCGACCTGCTCGAGGGCAGGGAGCTGGACCAGGAGTCGAGGCATCTGCTGGAGGAATACCTCCGTGAGCACGGCCTCGGTGAACGGGAAGAAGAACAGGCAGCGGTAGAAGAAGCAGACGAACCGCAAGATCACGCAGTATGAACCGGGGCCGGCGGCCCCACTTGTTGGACAGGACAGAGCAATGAACATCATTGACGAAATCAACCAGGAACAGATGCAGAAGGAACTTCCCAAGTTCGCGCCCGGCGACACGGTCGTCGTGAACGTGAAGGTGAAGGAAGGCAACCGCGAGCGTCTGCAGGCCTTCGAAGGCGTGGTGATCGCCATTCGCAACCGCGGCCTGAACTCCGCGTTCACCGTGCGCAAGATGTCCCACGGCACCGGGGTCGAGCGCGTATTCCAGACCTACAGCCCGCTGATCGACTCCATCGTCGTCAAGCGCCGTGGCGACGTGCGCCGCGCCAAGCTGCACTACCTGCGCGGTCGCGAAGGCAAGAGCGCCCGGATCAAGGAAAAGCTCAACTAGGCGATTTGCCGTTCTGCGCCCGGACTTCGTCCCGGCGTCGAAACGAAATCGGACCCCGGTCATCACGAGCGCTTCGAGGTGGCCGGGGTTTTTCGTGCCCGGGTGTTTCGCCGGCGCGCCGGCGGCCCCGTCTCCGCCGGGTGCTTGAATCTCTCCGCTGCTCCCCCTATTTCACCGGACAGTCAAAGCTTCTCCGGATGGGACCATGAGCGAAACGACCGAATCAACCAACCAGGAACACCCCGCAGCGGAAGAAGGCGCGAGGCGCCAGGCCTTCCAGGCCGAGGTGCAGGAAGTGCTCAACCTGATGACGCACTCCCTGTACTCCAACAAGGAGATTTTTCTCCGGGAGCTGATTTCCAACGCGTCGGACGCCTGCGACAAGCTTCGCTTCGAAGCGCTCGGCGACGATAGCCTGCTTGCCGAAGACCCGGAGCTGCGGATCGAGATCGAAGTCGACGAGGAAAAGCGCCTGCTGACGATCCGCGACAACGGCATCGGCATGAGCCAGGACGAAGTCGTCGAAAATATCGGCACCATTGCCCGTTCCGGCACGCGCCGTTTCCTGGAAAAGGCCCGCGGCGACGCCGAGTTCGACGAGCAGCTGATCGGCCAGTTCGGCGTGGGCTTCTACAGCTCCTTCATCGTGGCCGACGACGTCACCTTGCTCACCCGCCGCGCCGGCGCCCCCGAGGCCGAGGGCGTGCGCTGGATGTCCGCCGGTGACGGCACCTTCGAGGTCAGCGCCGCGTCCCTGCCGCGCCGCGGCACGGAAGTGATCCTGCACCTGAAGGAAGGCGAGGACGAGTTCCTGCAGACCTGGACGCTGCGCAGCCTGGTGCAGCGCTATTCCGATCACATCGGTTTCCCGATCCGCCTCAAGGAAACGAAGCCGGCGGAAGAAGAGGGGGGCGAGCCCACGGTCGAATGGACCACCGTCAACCAGGCCTCGGCCCTCTGGACCCGTCCCAAGTCCGAAATCAGTGACGAGGACTACACGGCCTTCTATCAGCACCTGACCCACGACAATGACGAGCCGCTGGCCTGGGCCCACAACGCCGTGGAAGGCGCGCAGAACTACACGTCCCTGCTGTACCTGCCGGGCAAGGCGCCCCTCGATTTCATGATGCAGCGCGACGAGCGCCATGGCCTCAAGCTTTACGTCAAGCGCGTCTTCATCATGGACGCGGCGGAACAGCTGCTGCCCCACTACCTGCGCATGATGCGCGGCGTGCTGGATTCCAGCGATCTTCCCCTGAACGTGTCCCGCGAGCTGCTGCAGGAAAATGACGGCGTGCGCAAGATCCGCGCCGCCGTGGTCAAGCGCAGCCTCGACCTGCTGGCAAAGGTGGCGAACCAGCAACCCGAAAAATACACGACCTTCTGGTCCGAGTTCGGCACGGTGCTGAAGGAAGGCATCGTCGAGGACATGGGCAACCGGGAAAAGATCGCGAAGCTGCTGCGCTTCACCTCCACGGCCGATACCGAGGCCGGGGACAGCGTGAGCCTGGAAGACTACGTCGCCCGGATGAAGGACGACCAGGAGTCGATCTGGTACATCACCGCTGACAGCCTGAACGCGGCGAAAAACAGCCCGCACCTCGAGCTGTTCCGCCAGGAGGGCATCGAGGTGCTGCTCATGCACGAACGCGTCGATGAATGGATGATGGGCTACTTCCCGGAATTCGACGGCAAGCCTCTCAAGTCCGTCGCCAAGGGCGATCTCGACCTGGGTGACGTTGCCCCGGAAGCGGACGACGCTGAAAAGCCGGAAATCCTTGACCGCATGAAGGCGGTGCTCGGCGATGCGGTGCAGGACGTGCGCGCCAGCCGTCGCCTGACCGACTCTGCATCCTGCCTGGTGCTCGGCGAGCACGACATGGCGCTGCATCTCAAGCGCATGCTTGAGCAGGCCGGCCAGGCCGTCCCGGACAGTTCGCCGGTGCTCGAGGTCAACCTCGACCACCCGCTGCTGCAGCGCCTGTCCGAGGCCGGGGAGGGGGATTTCGAGGAGTGGACCCGCATTGTTCACGAGCAGGCCGTGCTGGCCGAGGGCGGGCAGCTCGACGACCCGGCCGCCTTCGTTGCGCGAGTCAACCGCCTGATCCTGGGCAGCACCTGAGGCGTCAGTCGCTGGCGGTCGGGCTCCCGGCCGCCAGGGCTTCACACAAGGCCACGTTGTCCGGAACCACGCGCGTGATGGGGATCACCCCGGAAACGCCGGGGCCGGGCAGGTCATAGCGGACCGCGCCCCGCGCGCAGCTCTCGAAGCTCAACTCGACGGCGCCATAGGTCTCGTTGACCGCCTCGGGCGCTCCGCGATCGAAGCGGCCTCCGCGCGTGTTGGTCACCTCCAGCATGGCGCGGGTTCCGTCGAAGAGGCCGAAGGCCGTCAGCCAGCGTTGCCCGGGAGCACCCAGTACGGCAGGCGCGGTCGGATCTTTCTCCGTGTCGAAGGTGAACCAGGCCAGGAAGACCTGTCCTGACTCACCGAAGACATTGATGAAGAAACCCTGGCCGGCCGTGTCCGCGTTGAACCAGGCATCGTTGAGTCCCGGGTTGATGATGGCCGCGTCACCCTGTCCCTCCGGGCAGGTCCCGGGATCATCATCATCTCGCGGCAGCGAGAGCGTCTCCATGGCGAGTCCGATGTTGTTGCCCGGGTTCGGGTCCTCGGGCTCGACGTCCGTGACGCGCCCCAGGATTCGCCAGTCCCCGAGTTCCAGGTCGCAGGTGTCCAGGGCGATTGTGTTCTCCTGGAAGGAGTTGCCGATGAACAGGTTCACGGAACGGAATTCCCCGAGCAGGCTGTCCTGGTCATCCAGGCTGTCGTCGCGGGAGGCGTAGAACTCGATCCGGTAGCGGAACACCTCCACGGTGGTCGGATTGGCGGCCACGAAGTTGACCGTCAGGGGCTCTCCCCGTAACCGTTCCTCCTCGGCCAGCGCCAGCTGAACCGACAGGTCCTGGGCCACGACGGGTCCGGACAGGAGGCACGCAGCGGCCCCGATCCAGCAAGCCCACAAGCCGAGAGCGCCTGAAGTGACGGGCCGGAGGAGCGTGAGCCATGGATGGGACCAGCGAGTCATGTGCGAAGCCTAACGGCACCGCTTCCAGCGGCCGTGAAATTCAACGGTCCGGAGGGTCGGCAACATCCCCGGCACGGGTGACCGCGCGCCGTCCCGGGCGAGCCTGATACCATCCCTCGTCTACGATCAGGCGATAGGCAGGCGCATGCCTGCCGGTCGCCTGCCCGACTGTTCGCAGCCTGTTGAATGACACCGGGATGAAAGGTTGACCGTTCGCATCGACAAGTGGCTCTGGGCCGCCCGCTTCTTCAAGACCCGCTCCCTGGCGCGCACGGCCGTGCAGGGCGGCAAGGTGCGCCTGAACGATGCGCGGGCCAAGCCGGCCAGGACCCTCGAGGTCGGTGACGAGCTGCGCATCCAGCGGGGCGAGGAAACCTGGATCGTCCACGTCGAGAAGCTCTCGGATCGGCGCGGGCCCGCGACCGAGGCGCAAACGCTGTACCGGGAAACCGAGGAAAGCCGCGTGAACCGGGAGGCGCAGCTCGAACGCCGCAAGGCCGAGCGGGCCGCCCTGGGGGACCGCCACCGTCGCCCGGACAAGCGCCAGCGGCGCCAGATCATCCGCTTCCGGCAGGAGCGGGACGGCTAGCCGGCGTCCGCGGCGTCAGGGGTCCGGCTTGGCGAGGTCCTTGATCCGGTACAGGGCCTCGAGGGCTTCCCGGGGGGAGAGATCGTCCGGGTCCAGCGCGTCGATGGCGGCCTGGAGTGCTTCCATCGATTCGTCGGCTTCCTTATCCACCCCGTCATCCAACCCGGGCGAGGCCGCGCCGGAAAACAGGTTCATCTGAGGCCCACCGTCGCCCTGCGCCTCCAGTAGGGCCAGGCGGCGGCGAGCGGCGCGCAGCACCGATTTCGGTACGCCCGCCAGGGCGGCCACCTGCAGCCCGTAAGACTGGCTGGCCGGACCATCCTCGACCGCGTGGAGAAAGACGATGCGCTCACCGTGTTCGACGGCGCGCAGGTGCACGTTCGCGACACCCTCGCGCTCGGCGGCGAGCTGGGTGATTTCGAAGTAGTGCGTCGCGAACAGGGTGAA
Source organism: Lysobacterales bacterium (assembly GCA_036351115.1). Taxonomy (GTDB): domain Bacteria; phylum Pseudomonadota; class Gammaproteobacteria; order Xanthomonadales; family SZUA-36; genus Marinihelvus. Next base: position 62,873 of record JAZBOL010000033.1, read on the forward strand.
GGCCCGCACCCGGGTGGCCAGGTGGTCGGCGCAGGCCCAGGCCAGGGCGAGTCCGTCGTAGGTGCTCGTGCCCCGTCCGATCTCGTCCATGAGCACCAGGGAATGTTCCGTGGCGTTGTGCAGGATGTTGGCCGTCTCCGTCATCTCGAGCATGAACGTGGATCGGCCCCGGGACAGGTCGTCGCCGGCGCCGATGCGGGTGAAGATGCGATCCACGGGTCCGAGCCGGGCTGCCGTGGCGGGCACCCAGCTGCCGGCATGCGCCAGGAGCACGATCAGGGCGGTCTGGCGCATGTAGGTGCTCTTGCCGCCCATGTTGGGGCCGGTGACCACCAGCATGCGCCGTTCCGCATCGAGCGAGATGTCGTTCGGCGTGAAGGGCTCGTCCTGCACCGCCTCGATCACCGGGTGCCGCCCGCCGGTGATGGCCAGGCCTGGTTCGTCGATCAACGAAGGCTCGCTGTAGTCCAGCGCCAGGGCCCGTTCCGCGAACGCGCACAGGACATCGAGGCGCGCCAGGCCGGCGGCCATGGCCTGCAGTCCGGGCAGACAGGCCTGGAGCTCGGTGATGAGCTGCTCGTAGCAGTGCAGCTCCCGGGTGAGGGCCCGCTCCCGGCTCGAGAGCACCTGGTCCTCGAACTCTTTCAGCTCCTCGGTGATGTAGCGCTCCGCCGCCTTCAGGGTCTGGCGTCGCGTGTAATGCGTCGGCGCCTTGTCCGCGTGTAGCTTGCTCAGTTCGATGTAGTAGCCGTGCACGCGGTTGTAGCCAACCTTGAGGTTGGCGATCCCGGTGGCTTCCTTCTCCTTCTCTTCGTAGGCCAGCAGGAAGTCGTTGGCGTTTTCCGACAGGCCGCGCAACCGGTCCAGCTCCTCGTCGAAGCCGGGCGCGATGACGCCGCCATTGCGCGCGAGCACCGGCGGCTCGTCGACCAGCGCCTGCTCGAGCAGGCCGAGCGTGTCCGGAAAATGCTGGATGGCCTGCCGGAGTTGCCGCAACTCGTCTTTGCCCGAGGCTTCGAGCAGATGGTGCAGGCCGGGCAGGGCGGCCAGGGTGCCGCGCAGCGTCGTCAGGTCCCGGGGGCGGGCCGAACCGAGGCCCACGCGGCTCAGGATGCGCTCGGCGTCGCCGCACCCGCGCAGCGTTTCACGGATGTCCTCGAGCACACCGGCATTGATGAGCGCGCCGATGGTCCGGTGGCGGGCGCCGAGGCGATCCCGGTCCCGGATCGGGTTGACCAGCCAGCGCCGCAGGAGACGGCCGCCCATGGGCGTGATGGAGCTGTCGAGCACCCCCACCAGGGTGTGGGCGTCATTGCCTTCCGGGTGGGTGAGGATTTCCAGGTGGCGCCGCGTCGCCGCGTCCAGGTGCAGGGTGGCATCGACCTGCTCGAGCTGGAGGCCCTGCAGGTGCGGCAGGGCGCCGCGCTGGGTTTCCTGCGCGTACTGCAACAGGGCGCCGGCCGCGGCAATCGCCGCCGGTTTGTCGTCGAGGCCGAAGCCGGACAGGTCGTGGGTGCCGAATTGCTCGTTCAGCAGCTTGGCCGCGGACGGCGTTTCGAAATGCCAGGGGGCGCGGCGGCGCAGTCCGCCCCGCCGGTCGAGGGTTTCACAGGCCGGATCGTCTTCCGCCGCCAGCAGTTCCGCCGGTTGCAGGCGTTCGAGCTGGGCCTCCAGCTCCCGTTCATCGGCCAGCTCCCGCACGCTCACCTGCCCGGCAGCCAGGTCGAGCCAGGCGAGGGCCAGCTGCTTGCGGTGCCGGGCCACGGCGGCGAGGAGGTTTTCGCGGCGCTCCTCCAGCAGGGCTTCGTCCGTGACCGTGCCCGGGGTCACGATGCGCACGACCTCGCGTTCGACCGGGCCCTTGCTCGTGGCCGGGTCGCCGATCTGCTCGCAGATGGCCGCGGATTCACCTTTCTTCAGCAGGCGCGCCAGGTAGCCGTCCACGGCGTGGTGGGGCACGCCGGCCATGGGAATGGGCTGTCCGTTCGATTCACCGCGGGTGGTCAGGGTGATGTCCAGCAGCTCGGCGCTGCGCCGGGCGTCGTCGTAAAAGAGTTCGTAAAAATCGCCCATGCGGAAGAACAGCAGCGTGTCGGGGTGGTCGGCCTTGATGCGCAGGTACTGCTGCATCAGGGGGGTGTGGCCGCTGAGGGCTTCGCTGGCTGGCGCTGACATTCGCGGAAGTGTAACGTACGGCGCTGGACCGATGAAGGCGGCCGCACGGACCGGACGGATTTCTGCATGAATTCACAGAGCGTGGAAGCGCTGGACCAGGAAATTGCCGAGGTGGTGGACCACCTGGCGGAGGCCCTGCGGGACAGGGGCTGGATGCTGTGCACCGCCGAGTCCTGCACCGGCGGCTGGATGTCCAAGGTCTGCACCGACGTTGCCGGCAGCTCCGACTGGTTTTACGGCGGCTTTGTCTGTTACAGCTATCCCGCCAAGGAGCACCAGCTCGGCGTCATCCACGACGACCTCGTCCAGCACGGCGCGGTCAGCGAGGAAATCGCCTCCCAGATGGCCCTGGGCGCGCGCCGCGCCAGTGCCGCGGGGATCACGGTCTCGGCCACCGGCATCGCCGGCCCCGGAGGCGGATTGCCCAACAAGCCCGTGGGCCTCGTGTGCTTCGGCTGGTCGGTGATCGGCGGCAAGATCCAGACCGCCAGCGAGATATTCAGCGGTGACCGGGACCAGGTACGTCGCCAGACCGTGCTCTACGCCCTCCGGGGAACCCTGGACCTGATCCGCGACTGATTTTCGGCCGCGTTTTCCTCCCGTTTTACTTCCTTATCGCGATTTGAGAATGCCCTGATTTAGGGTAAAGCCGTCCTGTGAACGGGCCGCCTGCCGCGGCATGTCGTAGGAGAAAAACCCGCTGTCGCATCCATGACGGGAGACGTCGGACGGCTATGTATAATGGCCGGACAGCGGGCAAAGAACCGCCATCAGCCAGGAGAGGAAACCGTGGACGAAAATCGCAAACAGGCCTTGACGGCCGCACTGTCACAGATCGAGCGCCAGTTCGGCAAGGGCGCCATCATGCGCATGGGAGATGGCTCCCAGGCCGCCAATATCGACGTCATCTCCACCGGCTCCCTGAGCCTCGACGTCGCCCTCGGCATCGGCGGGGTTCCCCGCGGGCGCGTGATCGAGATTTACGGGCCGGAGTCCTCCGGCAAAACCACCATGACCCTGCACGTCGTGGCCGAGGCCCAGAAGGCCGGCGGCACGGCGGCCTTCGTGGACGCGGAGCACGCCCTCGACCCGCAGTATGCGGAAAAGCTGGGCGTAAACGTCGAGGACCTGCTCGTGTCCCAGCCGGACACGGGCGAGCAGGCCCTGGAAATCACCGATATGCTCGTGCGCTCCGGCGCCGTGGACATCGTGGTGGTCGACTCGGTTGCGGCGCTGACGCCCAAGGCCGAGATCGAGGGCGACATGGGCGATTCCCACGTCGGCCTGCAGGCCCGGCTCATGTCCCAGGCGCTGCGCAAACTCACGGGCAACATCAAGCGCTCGAACTGCACGGTCATCTTCATCAACCAGATCCGCATGAAGATCGGCGTCATGTTCGGCAGCCCGGAAACCACCACCGGCGGTAACGCGCTCAAGTTCTACTCCTCCGTGCGCCTGGACATTCGCCGCATCGGCGCGATCAAGAAAGGTGACGAGGTCATCGGCAACCAGACCCGGGTCAAGGTGGTGAAGAACAAGATGGCGCCGCCGTTCCGCCAGGCGGAGTTCGAAATTCTTTACGGCCAGGGCGTATCCCACGAGGGCGAGATCATCGACCTCGGCGTGGCCAACAACATCGTGGACAAGTCCGGCGCCTGGGACAGCTACGAGGGCGATCGAGTTGGCCAGGGCAAGGAGAACGCCCGGGAATTCCTCAAGGCAAACCCGGAAACGGCGGAGGAAATCGAACGGAAGATCCGTGACGTGCTCTTGCCGAAGGCCAAGCCGGCGGAAGCCGTGGAGGAAGAGGTCGCCGCCGAATAACGGGTCTGGATGCTCGCTGAAGATTCGGAACGACGCTGGGCCATGGCCTGATGCCAGGTGACGCGACACCGCCCACCGCTGCGGACGCACAGGCCATGGCCCTGCGTTACCTCGGCCGCCGGGAGCACTCGGTGGCCGAGCTCGAAGGCAAGCTCCGCCAGCGCGGCGTCCAGGGTGAAGCCCTGGAAGAAGCCATGGCCTTCCTCCTCGATCACGACCTGGTCAGCGACGAGCGCTACGCAGAAGCCTGGGCCCGTTCACGGGTTCAAAAAGGTTACGGCCCGGCCCGTATCCGCGCAGAGTTGCGCCGCAAGGGCGTCAGCGACGCGCTTGTCGCCCAGGCTCTCGAGCCCTATGACGAGGCCTGGTATGACGAGGCCTTGCGGTGGGCCGAGCGCAAGCACCGGGGGGCGCTCGACGAAAAGGCGCGGGCCCGGCTCTACCGGGGCGGCATGAACCGGGGGTTCTCGCACGACCAGGTCATGCGCGCCATCGACGCCCTGAGGAGTGAAACCTGAACCGGCCTCCCGGCCCGGTGGTTCGAGAGACGTACACGCACGATTGAAACCGGCCTTTGGGCCAGCGCCATGAGGTCTGGTTTGGGTGGACTTATGCCAGTTCCGCCTATACCTTCCTCGGCATAGCAGCCCACGAACTGAACGCCGTGAAAACCACCAACGAAATTCGCCAGACGTTTCTCGACTTTTTCGCCCGCCAGGACCACACGGTGGTGCCCTCGAGCTCCCTCGTGCCGGCGGAAGATCCGACCCTGCTGTTCACCAATGCGGGCATGAACCAGTTCAAGGACGTTTTCCTCGGCGCGGAAAAGCGCGCGTACACGCGGGCGGCGTCCTCGCAGAAGTGCGTGCGCGCCGGCGGCAAGCACAACGACCTGGACCAGGTGGGTTACACGGCCCGGCATCACACCTTTTTCGAGATGCTCGGCAACTTCAGCTTCGGCGATTACTTCAAGGCCGATGCGATCCGCTACGCCTGGGAGCTGCTCACGCAGGTCTACGGGCTGCCGGCGGACCGGCTCTGGGTCACGGTCTACGAGACCGATGACGAGGCCTTCGAAATCTGGCGTGACGCGGTTGGCGTGCCGGAGGGCCGCATTCTGCGCATCGGTGACAAGCCCGGCGGACAGCCCTACGAGAGCGACAACTTCTGGGCCATGGGGGACACGGGACCCTGCGGCCCCTGCAGCGAGATTTTCTATGATCACGGCGACCACATCGACGGTGGGCTGCCGGGCACGGAGAACGAGGACGGCGACCGCTACGTCGAGATCTGGAATCTCGTGTTCATGCAGTTCGACCGCAGCGCGGACGGTGACCTGAACCCCCTGCCGGCGCCCTGCGTGGACACGGGCATGGGGCTCGAGCGAATCGCCGCCGTGCTGCAGGACACCCACGACAACTACGAGACGGACCAGTTCAAGGCCCTGGTCAATGCCGCTGCCGAGCTGACTGGCGCCGCGGACCGGAACAGCAAATCCCTCCGCGTCATCGCCGATCACATACGCGCCTGCGCCTTCCTCATCGCCGACGGCGTGCTGCCCGCCAATGAGGGTCGGGGCTACGTCCTGCGCCGCATCATTCGCCGCGCGGTGCGCCACGGCTTCATGCTGGGCCAGGCCCGGCCGTTCTTTCATCGCATGGTGGAGGCCCTGGCGGCGGTCATGGGCGAGGCCTACCCGGTGCTTTTGAAAGACGGTGAGCGCATCGCGGGCGTCCTCGAGGAAGAGGAACAGCGCTTTGCCCGTACCCTGGACACGGGCATGGCGATTCTGGACAAGGTCACGGACCGGCTTGAACGGGGCGCCGACATTCCCGGCGAGACGGCGTTCCTGCTTTACGACACCTATGGCTTCCCCCTGGACCTGACCGAAGACATCGCCCGCGAGCGACACCTGGGCGTTGACCGGCAAGGCTTCGATACCGCCATGGCGGCCCAGAAGGAACGGGCCCGCGCGGCCGGTCAGTTCAAGGGCGCGGCGCAGATCAGCGCCGAAGCGGCCGCGACCCTGCCGCCGACCGAGTTTCTCGGTTACGAGGCGGAGACGGCCGAGGCCACGGTTGCGGGCATTCTGGTGGACGGGCAGACGGTCGACGAACTCGAAGCCGGCGAAGAAGCCGTGCTGGTGCTCGACCGAACGCCGTTCTACGCCGAGTCGGGCGGGCAGGTCGGTGACACCGGCGTGTTCACCGCCGACGGCGTGCGCTTCGCGGTGGCGGATACGCAGAAGCTCGCCGGCAGGTTTCACGGCCACGCGGGCAGGCTGGAAGCCGGCAGCCTGAAACCCGGGGACCGGGTGACGGCGAAGATCGACGGCGAACGGCGGCGAAGCATCGTGCTCCACCATTCCGCCACCCACCTCCTGCACAAGGCCCTGCAGGACCTCCTTGGCGACCACGTGGAGCAGCGAGGGTCTCTCGTGGCGCCGGACCACCTGCGCTTCGACTTTTCCCATCCCCGCCAGGTCACCACCGAGGAGTTGCGGGCGCTGGAGCGGCGCGTCAACGGTGATATCCGTCGCAACCCCGCCGCCACCGCGGAAGTCATGCCCTTCGACCAGGCCCTGGAAACCGGCGCGATGGCCCTGTTTGGCGAAAAGTACGGGGACGAGGTACGCGTGCTGAGCTTCGGCGACCTGTCCGTGGAGCTGTGCGGCGGCACGCACGTGGACCGGGTGGGGGACATTGGCCAGTTCAAGATTCTCTCGGAAACGGCCGTGGGCGCCGGCATCCGCCGCATCATCGCGGTGGCCGGAGACGAGGCCGTGGAGGCGGTGCAGGCGCAGGAATCGCGGCTCCAGGCTGTGGCCGGCGCCCTCAAGGTTGGTCCGGAGGACGTGGAACATCGGCTTGGCCAGATCCTCGAACGGCAGCGCGAGCTGGAAAAAGAGCTGGAAGCGCTGAAGTCTTCCCTGGCGGCATCGGGCAGTGACCAGCTGCTGGACCGGGTCGTGGAAATCGGAGGCATGAAGGTGCTTTCTGCGCGTCTCGAGGGCACCGATTCAAAGAATTTGCGCGACGCGGTGGACCACCTCAAGGACAAGCTGGGATCCGGCGTCGTGGTGCTCGGGGCCGCGGACGACGGCAAGGTGCGCCTGGCCGCCGGCGTGACCCCGGACCTTACCGCTCGGATTAAAGCGGGCGATCTGGTAAACTCAGTCGCGCAGCTTGTCGGCGGCCGTGGCGGTGGACGCCCGGATTTCGCACAGGCCGGCGGCAGCAACCCCGAAGCGCTCGACGAAGCGTTGGCCTCCGTGGAGGCCTGGGTACAACAAAAACAGTAGCGCGAATACGCTGCTTTAACGTGTCGCAATGGTCGTGAGGGCCCTCTGGTCAACGAACCTGCGGTAAAAAACACAATGCACTGCACGAAAATGCATTGAAAATACGTATTTAAAAACAAGACCAGGTCGTAAAGACAAAATCAAAGGGACTGAATGGCCTGAGGCCAAAGGAAGGTACTCATGCTCATACTCACTAGAAGAGTGGGAGAGAAGCTTGTCATCGGGGAAAACGTGACCATCACGGTGCTGGGGGTCAAGGGAAACCAGATCAGGATCGGCATCGATGCGCCGCCCGAGGTTCAGGTGCATCGCGAGGAGATTTTCAAACGGATTCTCGCAGAACGTGAAGAACCCGAGGCGTCATCCGGGGGAGGGTGACCGCCGCGTCTTTACGCCGGCATTCATCACAGTTAGACTTGCGCACCCTGCGGCGGGGCACATGCCTTCGGCCGCGGATCAACCGATTTCAGGAGAGGTGGCCGAGTGGCTGAAGGCGCTCCCCTGCTAAGGGAGTATACGGCTTAATACCGTATCGAGGGTTCGAATCCCTCCCTCTCCGCCAGACAGGAAAAAGCCCGCCTTGTGCGGGCTTTTTCCTGTCTGGCAGTGAGGCGGGTGAGGTTCTTACCCAGGCGCGAAGCGCCTTTGGGGTTCGGCTAATTTGCAGGAGCAAATTAGAACGAAACCGAGCGAAGCGAGGCGCCCGAAGCTTTCTGTTCACAGCCGGGATGTATCATGATGGTATGCAAGCATTGAGACGACCTTCATGATCCAGGTGACCTACATCAGCCGCACGCGCGAGCCCATGGGCGCGGAAGCCTTGCTGGACCTGTTGATGCAGTGCCGGGAAAACAACGAGAAAAAGGACATTACCGGTTTGCTGCTGTACGGCAACGACACCTTCCTGCAAGTGCTGGAAGGCGCCGACGAGGTGGTGGACGACCTGGTGTCCGAGATTCTGAAAGACCCCCGTCACGCGGACATCGAGGTGATCAACCGCAAGGCGATCGATCAGCGTGACTACGCTGAATGGCGCATGGGTTTCGACCTCGTGTCGAACGAGGGGCTGGCCGAGGTCCGGGGGCTGACCGATTTCGGCGCCGCGAGGTTCAACTTCGACTACCTGGTCGGTCATGGTCCGGTGGTGGAGTCGTTGGTGGAACACTACCGCGAACCGCACTTCGACCAGGTCATGGGTGAACTGGACGCCCAGGATCGCGTCATCCGTCATTTGCAAGGGGCTTTGAAGGACCTGCGCAACCGCTCCCAGGTGGCGCGCCTCGCCCTGGCGAGCGTCATCGACGCCAGTCGCGACGGCACCCCTTCCGAGTCCCTCATTCGCCTGTGCGAATCGGCCCTGGAGGGCCTTCGCCCAGGAGACTGACCCCGGGTATCGAACCAGGGAATGCGTTCCGAGTCCTCACCCATGCTGTCACGCAGCCTGCCCTGGTTGGCCGGCATGCTCGCCGCACTCTCGATCGCGGCGGCGCTGGCCGTGTTGTGGCGAGCCGACAGCGGCGTGATCACCGAGCGCGCCTGGCTCGGGCCGACGCCGGTCACGGTGTTTCGCCCCGAGGCGGGATTGCGGGCTAACCCGGGCGTCCAGTGGGAAGAGGACCGGCTCGGCGGCCTGCCCGTGGTGATCGTTTCCCATGGATTTGCCGGCTCCCAGCAGCTCATGCAGGCGTTTGCCGTCACCCTCGCCCGCAACGGCTACCTGGCCGTCACCTTCGACTATTACGGGCACGGACGGAACCTGGAACCCCTGGCGGGAGACGTCACCAAGGTCGAAGGTGCGACCCGGAATCTCCTGGAACAGACCAGGGAGGTCGCCAACTACGCGCTGGACCATCCCGCTGCGGGCGACGGGCTTGCCCTGCTCGGGCATTCCATGGCCTCGGACATTATTGTGCGCCTTGCGGCTTCGGATCCGCGGGTCGAAGCCACCGTCGCCGTGTCCCTCTTCTCTCCGGCGGTCACCGCCGAGTCCCCGGACAACTTGCTTGTCGTCGTCGGCAATCTCGAAGGGTTTCTGAAGGAAGAAGCCCTTCGGGTGGTGGGGCTCGTCACCGGTGAACCACAGGCCGGTGTCACGGTGGGCGACTTCGAGGCAGGCACGGCGCGCCGCGCCGTTTTCGCGCCGGCCGTGGAACACGTCGGCGTGTTGTACAGCCCGACGGCGCTGCGGGAAACCGTCCAGTGGCTGGACC
>JAZBOL010000034.1:0-3030 GCA_036351115.1 Lysobacterales bacterium
CGCTGCTCCGCCGGCGGAGTTGTCCCCGGCCTAGGAGCGGTAGCCCGCCGACAGGACCAGCCTGTGGGCGTGTCCATTCACTCGCGCACCACCTCTGTCAGCGGATTGCCGATGGCGCGCGAAGGCGCCTTGACGCCGAGCAGGTTCGCCAGCGTTGGCGCCACGTCGTAGGGAGTGACCGGGCGGCTCACGCGGCGCGGCTCGATGCCCGCACCGGCGAACATGATCGGAACGAAGGTGTCATAGCGCCAGGGTGATCCGTGGGTTGAGGCCACCGTGAGGCCGTCGAAATCGGTGATGTACACGTAGGGCTCGAAAACCACGTAGATATCCCCGGAGCGCTTGGGGTGAAAGTTCTTCAGGATCGAGCGCATCAACAGCGTGTCGGGCAGGCTAGCGGTTCGCAGCGCGGTGCTGGACACGGCGGTCGCCACGCCGTCGAATTTCGCGAGTTCTTCGGCCACGGCCTCCTCCACCTCGGCAAGGTCCAGCCCCTGGTCGCGGATCAGGTCGCGGTTGAGATAGACGTAGGGCTGGAAGTAGGACTCGATGAGCTCTGCGGCAAGACCGAAGCGTTCCTTGAGGGCCGCGATGGCCGGGGCCCTGTCCAGCGCGTCGGTGTCGAAATGCCGGGCGTCCTCGATGCCCAGGTCCCGCAGGTGCCCCGGAATTTCGGGCTGGCCGTGGTCAGCGGACAGGACGATCAGGGTGTGTTCCAGGCCGACCGTGTCATCGACGTGGCGAAACAGCGCCGCCAGGGTTCGATCGAGGCGCGCCAGGTTGTCCTCGGACTCCAGGCTGGACGCCCCAAACATATGCCCCACGTAGTCGGTGGAAGAGAAGCTGACCGCCAGGTAGTCCGGCACCTCGTCCTGGCCGAGCCCCTCGTTGTCGATGAGCGCCGTGGCGAAATCCAGGGTCAACTCGTCGCCGGCCGGGCTCAGGGTCAGGCGGGTGGTGAAGTACGGATCGTCCGCGGCGCCGTAGGGGTGGGGAAAGGTGCGGCCGAAGCCCGGGAAATCGGTCTCGTAGGGACGGTCGTCGTTGTCGCCGAAGAGGTATCGGGATTGATCCTCCAACAGCTCCCAGCTTTTTCCTGCATAGGCCTCGACCGGATTTCGTGCGTTCCAGGCTGTCACCCAGTCCGGGTACTGGTCGTAGTAGTAGCTGCTGGTGACGAACTCGCCCCCGGCCTTGGAGAACCAGAAGGCCTTGCCGGCGTGCCCGGCGAGGGACACGGCGCCACGGTCCTTGACCGAGACGCCGAAGATCTTCGCCTGGCCGTTGGTGTGCACGGCGAGCTCGTCGCTGAAGGTGGAGGCGAGGATGGCCGCCGGCGAGCGGCCGTCCACCTTCGCCGCGCGCTGGGTCGGGTCGATTTCCGTGCTGTCGTCGACGTCGGCGCCGGCGGTGAGCAGGCGGTGGTCCGGGTCCTCGATGTTGTAGACCAGCCGCCCGTCCTCGCGGTCGAACCAGACGTTGCCCACCATGCCGTGTGCGGCGGGCACCGTGCCGGTCGCCAGGGAGGCGTGGCCGACGATGGTCTCCGTGTTGGCGTGCTGGTAGTGGGCGTTGGTGTAGTGAACGCCCTCGTCCATCAGGTAGCGAAAGCCGCCGTCGCCGAACAGGTGGGCGTAGCGTCCGGGCAGGTCCCCGCGCAGGGCGTCGACGGTGATTTGGAGGACGAGGCGGGGCTTCTTCGTTGCGTCAGCTGTCGACCAGACGGGTGCGAGCATGAACGTCGCGGCCAGAATCGTGGCGACCGCGGGAGTGATTGGGAAACGTCTCATGCAGCCTGCTCCTCGGAAATCAGTTGACCGGCTCAAAGTCAGGGAAGCTCCAGCTGCCGTTGAGGATCTCCTCACGTGGCTGATACAGACGAACGGCGTGGTTCCAACCCTGCGTGATGGGAATACAGTTTATTCGCCCGTCGTCACAGGCGCCGAAGTGGATGGTGTAGGACCCATCCTCATTCGGCGTCGCCTTGTAGTTGTTGTAGTTATTGATCCCGAGGTCGTTGGCTTCCAGGTAGCCTTCAGCGTTGTAGACAGTGATGGACCAGAAAGCGTCCACGGGCACGTCTTTCACGGTCACCGAGTAAGGGGTCTTCCCGTCGTTGGCCTCAACCATGCCCATCGTATAGTAGGCTGCCGCTGGGGGTAAGCCTCCCCAGCCTGCGCCGGCGGCCACCAGATGATCGATCGGCCGCACTTGCTCACGCGTTCCGAAAGCGTAGGTCGTGTCGAAACCGAGCGTGCCGAGATCGGATAAGGCCTGTCGCGCCAGCTTCAGGTCTTCGAGATCCCAGTCCGGTGCTTCGAATGGTCCCTTGCCGCCGCCGGAGATTGATATCGCATCCTGGGCTGCATGGGCCTTGGCGATGTCTTCGGGGTCCGTGATATCGACGAGGGTGCGTACCGTGAGCAGCGCGAAGCGCGTGCCAACGCTTTCCTCGGTCAACGTATAGGTGCCCGGTTGGGACTCGAAGAGCATGTAATGATCTTGGCTGACGACATGCATCGACATATAACGTCCACCGGCCTCTGGCAGAGTGAACTCGAGGGGCTCTGAAAGATCGATGATCGTTCCCGAATACAGCGTATCCTGATTCATGCGAATCACCGGCTGGTTTTCGGGTGTGATCGGGTCTCGAAGATGAACGAGGCTGCCAATGGACACTCCCAGCATATCCATGTTGGCGCGAATCATCGTGTCCGACTCGGCCCGAACGAAATTGGCGAGGGTCACCGGTTCGGCGGCCTTTAGCGAGGTCACCGAGGCTGCAAGCACGATCATTAGCATTGCGCGGCTCAGGGGCGCACTCCGGGGTTTTTGATTGGGATGGCTCATAATTTTGTTCTCCTTCAAGAACCGTTAACTGATTCGACATCGGGGAAGGTCCAGCTGCCGTCTAGGACTTCCGGGCCGGGCTGGTAAAGGCGAATGACGTAGTTCCAGCCCTCCATGATCGGCAGGCAGTTTTCCCGCCCGTCGTCGCAGCCACCGAGATGCACGGTCATGGAGCCGTCC
>JAZBOL010000035.1:0-46723 GCA_036351115.1 Lysobacterales bacterium
GCTGCGTTCGAGAGTGAGGGCAACAATGAATTCCACCAGGCCGTCCATGAACAGGTAGCTGGCCAGGATAAGCGTCAACGTCTCGCTGGCCAGAAGCGGATGTCCAAGGATGAAAACACCCGCCAGCAAGGTGAGCACCCCCACCAGGAATTTCCAGGCACCACTTCCGAAGGAATCGGTCCGAAATGCCCAAATCATTCGTAAGACACCAGCTCCTGTGACCACGAGACCCACGAACAGCAACGTCGACTCACCGACCACTAACGGAGCGGCCAGAGCCGCGATGCCGAGAATGATCGTAACGATGCCGATGACCTTTGCGCTGCTGGAGGCGTTCGATTCGCTTGCAGTGTTCATCTATCCTCTCCCTGCCCGCGTCACGAGAACTTTTATCTCGCCTTCGGGTTCCTGATTGTGAATTCGCAGATGCGGGCGAGTGTAAATGATCTGGTCGGTTTCCGAGTGGCTCCGAGCGTGCCCGACAAGATGCCGCTTGCAAAACCAGGGTACAAAATCTGCTTTGTGAGGGCTGCTTTGTGAGGGTTAAAGCTGGTTCTCAGGCGCAATTCTCAGCAACCAGGCCGAAAACCGGCGCCACCACGAAGCCAGTGGCTCTTTTGTCCCCACGACTTCCTCACCATCAATATTGGCTTGCCAGCGCAGTTTTCCCTGCTCATTCAATGTGACACGGTATGTCCATTGGGAAAGGTTGCTAAACAGGCGTGTCGACAGGCTTTCTGTCATTTCAGGCGAAGAGACCAACACGCCCATTTCTGAGTTGATCGCGATGGACCGGGGGTCCAGGTTCAGTGATCCCACGAACACGCTTTCGCGGTCAAAGATCATGGCCTTGGTATGCATGGTCATGGTCTTGTCTTCAGCCGCAACCGCATCGGCGCGCGCTTCAAACAACTCGACACCCGCCCGGATGATGTCTTTACGATACCTGGCATAACCCGAATGGACTGCCGTGTGATTGTTGGCTGCCAGGGAATTGGTGACAATGACGACCCGCACACCCCTGGCCACGATGGAGCGCCAGAAATCAACGCCTGCCTTGCCGGGAATGAAGTAGGGTGTCATGACCACCACTTCAGAAGTGACTTCATTGGCAACCTCGGCCAGCGCGTTGATCAGAAGCCTGTTTTCACGATCAATCGCGGTGACGAGCTTATCCGGATCATCCGTGATGACGGTGGCATCAGCCGAGTAAAACCGGGTTTCCTGTTGACCGATACTCAGCATCAGATCCGAGTCGAACGCTTCCTGGTAGTGTTTGCGGGCCGACTCAAGTTTTTCGCGAGAAAGACTGTTGCGGAAATCCGCCAATTCCTGCTCGGAAATGCGCCCCACCACGACCTCTGCCGGCACCGAACGCTCGTGATTCCAATAGCGGTCAAACTCAACGGACAGGGCCTCGGAAACCTCACCGAAGATGAGCATATCGAAGTCGAGAAACTCGCCTTTCTGATTCAGGTTGAAATACTCATCGGCAATGTTACGGCCACCCACAACGGCGGCGGCATTATCAACAATGAATGACTTGTTATGCATTCGCCTGTTGGCGCGGCTGAAGTCGCCCAGGTAGTTGAGCCCTTTGATTCCGGTTCTGGAAACCGGGTTGTACAAGCGCAACTCGATATTGGGGTGACCATCGATGATGGTCATTGCCTCATCTCCCACGGTGGTGAAAATATCGTCCAGCAGAAAGCGGACGCGAACACCCCGGTCGGCGGCAGCGAACAGCGCCGAGGCAAAAACCTGTCCGGCCGAGTCGTTTTTCATTAGAAAATACTGCGCGTCGATGGTTTTCTCCGCGGCCTCGATCAGGCGTAAGCGCGCGCCCAGGGCATCGGTTCCGTCAACGAGCGGATAAAAACCGGAAGGGCCGGGATTGATTTCCTTCCATTTCTCAATGGTCTGTTTCAGCGTTGTGGATTCACTGGCGTCCATGGCGAAACTGGCCTCGCGTGGCGTGTCAAAGTCGACCGTTGCACAGCCGGACAGCGCAGCAAAACAAAAAACAAATAAATGATTCCTAATCCGCATCTGGACAAAACTCCTCTCGAACGATGATTTTGCCTTGGATCAGTCGTGCAGAGCCAGGGTCACACCATCGACCAGGTGGTCAAGCAGCTGGGCATCGCCGGGCAGACCTTCTACCGCTGGCGCAGGGAATACGGTGGCCTGCGCGTAGACCAGGCCAGGCGCCTTGCGACGGGATGCGGTACGAAGGCTGGTAAGTGAGCCACTCGCGGGTCATGCGCATCTGGCGCCGGGTAGAGCTGAAGATCCCGAGGGAGCAACCCGAACGGGGCCGGCACGCTCGACGACGCCGCCTGGGTGAAGCCCGACAGGCATGACTCCAGGGAAGGAAAACAGCCCGGGCTGAACGTCGTGGATGATGTTCGCTCGGGAATGTCCCGAGGCGTTGGCGGTTTTCAAGCCAAAGGCGTGAAAAAAGCCAACGCCGGAAGAATGGTGGGCCGTGTTGGGCTCGAACCAACGACCAATTGATTAAAAGTCAACTGCTCTACCAACTGAGCTAACGGCCCCCAGTGGTGCATCGAAGGCTGCGCATTCTAGGGCAAAAGCCCCTTGCGCTCAAGCGAATGTCGCGGCTTTGCATGGCACCGTTTTCCGGTCATGGAAAACGCCAGTGCTACACTGAAAAGTCCCTTGAACGAAACCACAAGGCAAGCCAACTTGAAACCACCCCGCCTGCTGCTGACCTTGATCCTTCCGGTAACTTGCCTCCTGGCCGCGTGTGCCGGCCAGCCGACGGAGCCATCGGCCGGCGGATTCAAGCCCATCGAGGTCGTCCATGACGACGACCGGACGGTCGTCTACCCCGTCACCGGATTTAAAGCCGACCTCCTGGACAACGAGTACCAGTGCCGCCTCTGGGCGTTCGGACGTGACGGCAGGAACACGCGCCCCTGCGCCGGGGAAGTACCGACCTGCGGCGCGCCCATTCCCTTCAGCCAGGTCACGGTCCTGAATTCCCCGGCGCAGCAGGGAAACGCCTCGACCGCGCTGACCGTCGATTTCCCAGACCTGGTGACTGAAGGCGTCTACCGGGCGCGCATCCAGGCAACGGTGCAGGACACCACCCGCCAACTCGCGAGGCAGATCGCCCGGGAAGGGTGTGATCTGCTGATCGTCGAGGGCGAGGAGTGGGTCAGCCTGGAGCGGCGCCACCGCGTCCGCTATCTGCAGGTGCGCTGGGGGTCGAAAGACAGCGCCGCCTTGGATCAGGCCGCGCCCTGATAGCGCGTCGGATCAGGCACTCCGGCCGCTTCGAAACCCGCCCGGCGAATGCGGCAGGAATCGCACCGTCCACAGGCCCGGCCGTCGTTATCGGCCTGGTAGCAGGAAACGGTCAGGCCGTAGTTAACGCCCAGGTCGCTCCCGGCACGGATGATCTCGGCCTTGGTCAGGTTGATGAGCGGCGTGAGCAGGCGCAGCGCCCTGCCCTCTACGCCCGCCTTCGTCGCGAGGTTAGCCGTTGCTTCGAAGGCGGCGATGAACTCCGGCCGGCAGTCGGGATAACCGGAGTAGTCCACCGCATTGACGCCGATGGCGATGACGCCGGCGCCGAGCACCTCCGCGTAACCCAGGGCCAGGGACAGCATGATCGTATTGCGCGCCGGCACGTAGGTGACGGGAATCCCCTCACCCTCCTCCTCCGGCACGTCGATGTCGTCCGTCAGCGCCGAGCCGCCGATGGCGCGCAAATCGAGGCGAAGAACCTTCAGGCTCGCGCCCGCGGCTTCCGCCACCCGCCGCGCCGCCAGCAGCTCGGAACGGTGCCGCTGGCCGTAATCGACGGCCAGGGCGTGGCAGGTCAGCCCCTCGGCCTGCGCCATGGCCAGCACCGTGGCGGAATCGAGGCCGCCGGACAGCAGCACGACGGCGTGTTTTCCTGCGCGCTCCACGGCATTTTCTCCGGCTGATTCTTCGGCGGTTCCTCCCGCTTCGTTCCTGGCCTGTTCCTGCTCCGTCGTCATTTTCCGGGCACGTCTCCCCAGAGAATCTTGTGCTGCTGCAGCTGTACGCGCACCGGCAGCTGATCCTCGAGCACCCATTCCGCGAGCGCCGTGGCATCGAGCTGGCCCCAGCTGGGGGAAAACAGCACGTCACAGCATTCCGAAATGCTCCGCTCCCGAACCTGCGCCCGCGCCCAGGTGTAGTCATCCCGATCGCAGAGCACGAATTTCACCTGGTCCCGGGGCGTCAGCTCTTCGAGATTCGACCAGAGATTGCGCTCTGCTTCGCCGGACGCCGGTGTTTTCAGATCCAGCACACGACTGACCCGGGTATCGACACCCGAGATGTCGATGGCGCCGGAAGTCTCCAGGGAAACGTCGAAACCCTCGTCGCACAGCGTTTCGAGCAGCTGGTGGCACCGCTTCTGGGCCAGGGGTTCTCCCCCGGTCACGCACACGTGCCGCACGCCATGACGGCGGGTCTCCGCCAGGATCTCATGGAAGTGCATCCACTTGCCGCCGAAAAAGGCGTATTCGCTGTCGCAATAGGTGCAGCGCAGGGGACAGCCCGTCAGGCGGATGAACACGGTCGGCCAGCCCGCGTCCCGGGCCTCGCCCTGGAGGGAGTGGAAGATTTCCGTGATCTTGAGCATGCCCTCGCGGCTGCGCGGGACGCGGGATTCGGTGCTGGTCGCGAGATCGCTCACGGGCGGCTTGCCCTGGGGTCCGGGCGAACCGGGTTCAGAACTGGCCGTCGAGGCGCATGGAACGCAGGCGGCTCTCGGCCAGCCGGGACAGGGTGCTGTCCGGAAACTCCTGCTGCACCTGCTCGAGGGCGGCGCGAGCGCGGTCGAACTGGTCGAGCTCGTAGTGCGTGAACCCGATCTTCAGCAGACCGTCCCCACGCTTCGCGCTGTCCGGATACCGCTGGAGAAGCGCCTGGAAGGCCTCGAGCGCAATCTCGTAGTTGCGCGTCACGTAGTAGGACTCGCCCAGCCAGTACTGCGCGTTGCCGGCGAGGTCGCTCTGGGGATAGGTATCCACGAAATCCTTGAAGGATTCCGCCGCATCCGCGTAGCGCAATTCCTTGAGGGCCTGGAACGCGGCGTCGTAAGCGGCCTGCTGTTCGGCCGGTGACGCCGCCGTGGCCGCGGTCGCGGTGGCCGGGGCCGCCAGCGCCGTGACGGCGGAAGGCGCACCGGAGCGGTCCGTGACATCCGGAACGTCCGCGCCCGCCGTCGCGGACGACGATGGTCCGACGGCGGGCGACGTGGCCGGGCCGCTTCCGGAATCCGCCCCGGCGTTCAGGTTCGCGCCCGACGGAGATTGACCCGGCTGGGTAGCGGCCAGGCCGGCCCCGGTCGCCGATCCGGCAGAGATGCCTCCGGGTGCACCATTGACCATCCCGGTGATGCGCTGATCGAGGTCGAGGTACTGGTCCCGCTGCCGGCGCTTGAGGTTTTCGAGCTCATAGCTCTGTTCCTCGAGCTGGCCCCGCAGCATGCGAACCTCGTCCTGTAACTGCTGCACCTGCAGCACCAGGTTCATGACCGCGTCGTTCTGCGCATCCACCTGGGCCGCCGCAGGTCCCGAAACGACGATGGCCAGCCCGAGGCTGGCCATCGTGGCGCATCGAAGTGCGCATCTGGGCAGGGTACGTCGCATAGTTACCTCGCGGTGTAGACGATCTCCACCCGGCGATTCTGCGACCAGCAGTCTTCACTGCTGACGCGGCAGGTCGGGCGTTCTTCGCCGTAGCTCACCACGTCCTGCTGGTTGCCGCGGGCTCCGCCGGCGGACAACACACCGCGCACGGCGTTGCCGCGACGCTCGCTCAGGCCAAGGTTGTACTCGCGGGTGCCGCGCTCGTCAGCGTGGCTTTCGAGGGTCACGCGGGCGCTGCCGCTGGCCGCGAGGTAGGCAGCATGAGCGGCCACGATGTCGCGGTATTCCGGCAGCACTTCGGACTTGTCGAAGTCGAAGTAGATGACCCGCCTGGACAGCAGGCTCTGCGGGTTGTCGAAGTTACGGGCGTCGGTGAAATCACGGGGATCCGGCGCGGCGCTGGTTTCCACTTCTTCCGGCTGTTCCACCGGTGCGGGCGTATCGGTTTCTTCGGGCTGGGTGTCTTTGCGGCACGCGGACACGGCGAACGCGACCAACAGGGCGAGCAAAAGACGCAGGGCGATATTCATGGATTCCTCCTCTCCAGGTTTCCTTTCGGTCGCCGTTCAGGGGCGCCGACGGGCTTAGGGACTTTTCTACGGGTTGCGGTTTTCTTTCGGGTTTCTTGCTGTCGTGCTCTCGATCTTTTTTTGCTGGATGCTCTGGTGCGAACCGTCCTCAGCGGATGACCGGCGACCACGCGGGTTCACGCACGTCGCCCTCGCTGAGTACGAGTCTCTGCCGGACGTTTCCGTCAGCCGAAACGGCCGACAGCACGCCCCGGGTGCCCTCTCGCGTCGCGTAAAGAATCATGCTGCCATTCGGTGCAAAACTCGGCGACTCGTCCAGCGATCCCGGCGTCAGGACGCGCAAACGCGCGTTCTCCATATCCCAGACCGCTATACGATACTCGTTTCCCCTGCCGTGCGCCACAGCCAGGCTGCGTCCATCGGGCGCGACCGAGGCGCGCGCGTTGTAGTCGCCCTCGAAGGTCACGCGACGGCTCTGTCCACCGTTGCGATCCACCGCGTAAATCTGCGGCCGCCCACTCCGGTCCGAGGTGAAATAGACGGTCCGGCTGTCCGGGGACCAGGTCGCTTCCGTGTCGATGGCCCAGTGATTCGTCAGCTGCGTCGTGGTGCCGGTGGTCAGGTCCCTCACGTAGATTTCCGGGTTACCGGTGCGGGAGAGCGTCAGGGCCACGTAACGGCCATCCGGCGAGAAGGATGGCGCACCGTTGATCCCCTTGCCGCTGGAAACGAGCTCCCTCGCCCCGGTGGTCACTTCCTGCACGTAGATGGCCGAGTTGCCCTTCTCGAAGGACACGTAGGCCAGGCGTTCACCGTCCGGCGACCACGCCGGGGACAGCAGCGGCTCCGGGGATCCCACCACCGTGATGGGATTGAAGCCGTCCGCGTCGGCGACGACCAGCTCGTAGCGCAGATCGGCGCCCTCCCCCGTCGCCGAGACGTAGGCGATGCGGGTCGCAAAGGCCCCCGGCACGCCGGTCAGCGCCTCGTAGATGGCGTCGGCGACCCGGTGGGCGCCGAAACGCAGGTCGCCCGGCCCCACGGTGGTGATCTGGCTGAGCAGCCGGTCCTGCGTGTTCACGTCGAACAGCTGATACACGATGTCGTAGCCGCCGCCCGGGCTGTCGTTGACCCAGCCGATGACGATGTAGTCCACCTTGAGCAGGCGCCAGGTGCCGAAACGGATCGACTCGGCATCGACCGGGCGGTCCACCATATCGGACTCGTCCACGGGGGCGAACAGCCCGCTGCGGTACAGGTCGTTGCTCACCACTTCGGAAACCGTGGTGACCGGTGGCGGGCTCGATGCGCGCCACTGGAAGGGAACGATGGCGATGGGCAGCTGGCTGGCGTTGCCCTGCACGATCTCGATTTCGAGTTGCGCCCGGGCATCCGAGGCCAGGGTCAGCACGAGCAGGGGAAGCAAAAACAGGTGGTGCAATTTACGCATGGGGATCAATTGTCGTCGTAGGTGAAAGTGAATCGGATTTCGCGTTCGAACACGTCCTCGAACCCGCGGTAAGGCAAGGTCCCGGCCCGTTCGACCGCGGCGATGATGGAGCGGCGCGTGGCCTCGTCGGCGTTGCACCCACCGACGATGCTGGCGGAGATGATTTCCCCGCCGGGAATCTGCACGACGCCGAGCTGGCAGCGCAGACCGGAACGGGCCGTGGGTGGACGCAGCCAGTTGTTCGTGACCTGGGCCTGGATCGCCCCGATGTACTGGCCACGCAGGTCCGCCAGCTGACCGCTGCGCGCGGCAGCCTGCTCCGCCGCCAGCTGGCGCTGCAGGTCGGCTTCCGCCTGGGCTTGCCGTTCGGCGGCTTCCTCGGCCTCGCGACGGGCCTCGAGCTGCTTGAGGCGCTCTTCCTCGAGACGCCTTTGCTTTTCGACCTCTTCGCGCTGCTGACGCAGCCTGTCCAGTTCGGCCTGCTGCCGGTCGAGCTCGGCCTGGCGTTCCTTCTCCTGGCGCACTCGCAGCTCCTGCAGCCGCTGCTCGGCCTCACGCTTGCGCTGGGCCTCCCGGCGCTGGCGTTCCGCTTCCTCTGCAGCGGCCCGCTCCCGGGCGATGCGCTCGCGTTCCCGCTGCGCCTCGAGCTCCAGCTGGCGCTGTTCCCTGGCGAGCTCCCGCTGGCGCGCCGCCGCCGCCTCGCGAACGGCGGCCTCGCGGCGTTCGATCAGCGCCTGCGTATCGACCATGACCGCCTCGATCTGCATGCCCGTGATCACCGGCGGTTTGTGCGGCTTCCAGTTCATGGTGCCGAGCACCATGAGCACGACAGCCAGCACGTGGACAGCGATGGCGCCGCCCAGGGCCTTGGACTGCTCCCAGCCTTCCTGTAACGCCAGCTGCAGCTTGGGGCGCAGGTCGGCCATCAGGCCTCCGGAGTCTCCGTGATCGGATCGGACATGAGCCCCACCTTCTGCACGCCGGCCTTCTGCAGCAGCACCATGGCGTCGTAGATCCTGCCGTAGGCCACGGCCTGGTCACCGCCCACCAGCACCTGCACCTCCGGGTTGCGGCGCACCACCGCGGACACGGTCTGCACCAGGGTCTCGGGATCGATGAGCCCGCCGCCCACGTCCTGCTCGCCGCCGGCGTTCAGGAACAGATCGCCGTTCTCCAGCACCGTGAGCACCATGGGCTCCTCGTTCTGCTCCGATTCGAGCGGCTCCGCGTCCGCCTTGGGCAGCTCGACCTCCACGCCCAGGTTCAGCATGGGCGCGGTCACCATGAAGATGATCAGCAACACGAGCATCACGTCGATATAGGGGACGACGTTGATCTCGGACATGGCCTTGCGTCGGTTGCGAACGCCCATGGTGAATCAGCCCCCGCCGGCGGCCAGGGCCTGGCGGTTGAGAATGCTCGAGAACTCCTCCTTGAAGTTGTCGAGGCGCAGCTCGAGGCGCTCCACCTGGTTGGAGTAGCGGTTGTAGGCGATCACCGCCGGGATGGCGGCAAACAGCCCCATGGCGGTCGCGATGAGCGCCTCGGAAATGCCGGGCGCGACCATGGCGATGGTGGCCTGGTTGACGTTCGCCAGCGCCTGGAAGGAAGTCATGATGCCCCACACCGTGCCGAACAGGCCGATGTAGGGGGAGGTGGAGCCGACGGTGGCCAGGAAGCTCAGCCGGTGCTCCAGGTGATCGGTCTCCCGGGTCAGGGCCACGCGCATGGCGCGCTCGGCGCCTTCCACCAGGCGATCGGCGGAGACCCGGCCCTGCTCCCGAAGGCGGGTGAATTCGCTGAAGCCGGCGGTAAACAGCCGCACCATGCCGCGCTCGTCCTGTTCCCCGTGGGTGACCTGGTTGTAGAGAGAGGTCAGGTCGGTGCCGGACCAGAAGCGCTCCTCGAACTTGTCGGCGGCTTTCGCCGTATCGTTGAGCAGGGCGCGCTTGCGGAAAATCACCATCCAGGACGCGACGGAGGCCGCCAGCAGGATGGCCATGACCGCCTGCACCACCAGGCTGGCTTCCATGATGAGCGCCCAGACGTGCAAATCGTTAGACAACACTTCATTCGGCATTACTGATCTCCAACCTGATGGACTCAGGCATTCTCGTTGGTTTGAAGGTCGCCGCGTCCAGGCAGGCCGCGGTGACCGTTGCAGTCGCCAGGAGCTTGCCGTCCCCGGCCCGCTCCATGTCCTGGTGAAAATCCAGGCGCGTCGCGCCGGCCGTCACCGAGTGCACGGACACGTCGAGCAGATCGTCCAGCCTGGCGGGGTAGCGCCAGTCCACCTGCATGCGACGAATCGCAAAGACCACGCCGGTTTCCTCCGCGAGCCGCGCCTGGTGGATGCCGCGGGACCGCAGCCATTCCGTCCGGGCCCGCTCGAAAAAATTCAGATACTGGCCGTGATACACCACCCCACCGGCGTCCGTATCCTCCCAGTACACCCGCACCTGCCAGACATAGCCCGAGACACGGCCGGGTCCAATTGGTTCACTCATGCGTGCACCTCGGGTGAGATAACGACCACAATCGCGCCCGGGGGTCAGGCATCGTCACCAAACAGCCCGCCGCCCGGCGGCAACCCCGCGGATTCATTCCTGCCGGGATGGGCCAGGCCGAAATGCTCATAGGCCCTCGCCGTGGCGATCCGCCCACGGGCGGTGCGGGCGATGAATCCCTGCTGGATCAGGAAGGGCTCGAGCACGTCTTCCACCGTGCCCCGTTCCTCGCTGAGCGCCGCGGCCAGGCTTTCCACGCCCACGGGCCCACCGTCGAACTGGTGAATGATGAGCTCCAGCAGGCGCCGGTCGAGGGTGTCGAAACCCCGGTCGTCGACCTTGAGCATGCCCATGGCGTCGTCCGCCACGGGGCCCGTAATGAAACCGCCGCCCTTGACCTCGGCGAAATCACGGACGCGCCGAAGCAGACGGTTGGCGATGCGCGGCGTACCGCGGGAGCGACGCGCGATACCGAGGGCGCCGGCGTCGTCCACGCCGATGTTCAGGATGCCCGCGGACCGGGTCACGATGGCCGCCAGCTCGTCCGGATCGTAGAACTCGAGACGCTCGACGATGCCGAAACGGTCACGAAGCGGCGACGTCAGCAGGCCCGCCCGGGTGGTGGCGCCGACCAGGGTGAAGCGCGGCAGGTCCAGCTTGATGGATCGCGCCGCCGGCCCTTCCCCGATCATAATGTCGATCTGGAAATCTTCCAGCGCCGGATAGAGCACCTCCTCCACCACCGGCGACAGGCGATGGATCTCATCCACGAACAGCACGTCACCGGCCTGCAGGTTGGTGAGGAGCGCAGCCAGGTCGCCGGCGCGCTCGAGGACCGGGCCCGAGGTCTGGCGAAGGTTGACGCCCAGCTCGTGGGCGATCACGTGCGCGAGGGTGGTCTTGCCGAGGCCGGGCGGGCCGAAGATCAACGTGTGGTCGAGGGCGTCCTGGCGCCGCCGGGCCGCCTCGATGTAAATCTCCAGCTTTTCCCGCATGGCGGCCTGGCCGATGTATTCCGCCAGGCTCGTCGGACGCAGGCTGGCGTCGATGAGCCGCTCGTGGTCGCCGCCCTCCGGGGTGACCAGGCGCTCACCGCCCTCTGTGTCGAAGTCGCCGGGTTCCGGCGTATCGTCGAACTGGCTCATGAACACGGATTCTCAGTTTGGAGACTCATGACACGGCCTGCTGCAGGGCCTTTCGGATCAGGGCCTCGGCGTCGAGCTCGGGGTCGGCGATCTCCCGCAACAGGCGATTCACTTCCGCGTCCTTGTAGCCGAGCGCGCGCAGGGCGTCCGCTGCCTCGCGCTGGGCGCCGCCGCCGGTTCCGCTGGCCGCCGGACTGCCGGGAAGCGGCGCCGGCAGGTCGTCGAGCTTGTCCCGCAGTTCGATGATGATGCGCTCGGCGGTCTTCTTGCCGATGCCCGGGAGCTTGGTGAGAGCCGCCGTGTCGCCGTCGGCCACGTAGCGCGCCAGGCTGTCGCCGCTGGCGCCGGACAGGATCGTCAGCGCCAGCTTGGCGCCGATACCGCTGATCTTGAGCAGCTGGCGGAACAGGGTGCGTTCACGGGCGGAGGCGAAGCCGTAGAGGGACTGGTGGTCCTGGCTCACCTGGAAATGGGTCAGGAGGACGAGCGGCTGCCCGGCCGGGGGCAGTCCGTCGAGGACGCTGTTGGGCACCTCCACCTCGTAACCCACCCCCTGGACATCGATGACGACCCAGGGCGGGTTCACTTCCAGCAAGGTGCCAGAAAGTCTCGAAATCATTCGTTGTTTTTACTGCGGGTCGCCCCGCTCCTCTCCGATCTTTCGATCCGGTCAATCATCCGGTCAACGTTTAGACCGTCGATCCGGTTTATGTTCTCAGGGCCGCCATTCTCTGCAGCGTACCCTGCGTATGGTGGTGACATAATGCCACAGCCAGGGCGTCCGCGGCGTCTTCCGCCGGCGCCTCGCGCAGGCCAAGGAGCACACGCACCATGTGCTGCACCTGGACCTTGTCCGCGCCGCCCTTGCCCACCAGCGCCTGCTTGATGGCGCGGGGGGCGTATTCGGACACCGGCAGCCCGGCCTCCACGAGGGCGCAAATGGCGGCGCCCCGGGCCTGGCCGAGCTTGATCGCGCTGGCCGCGTTGTGTGAGACGAACACGGTTTCCACCGCCGCGACGGTGGGCCGGTGTGCCGCAACGAGGTCGCGGACCCCACTGAAGATCTTGCCCAGGCGATCAGGGAAATCTCCCGTGCCTGCCTGGATGACCGTGTAGTGAACGACCCGCAGGCGATCGCCTGTGGCCTCCACCAGGCCCACGCCCGTGCGCCGCGATCCCGGGTCGATGCCCAGAATGCGCAGCGTCGGTGCAGCGGCGCGGCCGGTCACTGGGCGTAGACTTCGTCGGGAATGACCGCGTTGTGGTACACGTTCTGGGTGTCGTCCAGGTCCTCGAGCACGTCGAGGAACCTGAGCACCTTGGCGCCGGCTTCCTCGTCCAGGTCCACGTCGGTGCTGGCCCGCATGGTGACCTCGGCGTCCGCCGGCTCCAGGCCGGCTTCCTTCATGCCCTTGAGCACGTCGGAGAAGGCCTCCGGCGACGTCATCACCTCGATGGAGCCGTCCTCATCGGTAACCACGTCGTCCGCCCCGGCTTCCAGGGCGACTTCCATGACGTCGTCCTCGGAGGTTCCCGGCGCAAAGTTGAGCACGCCGATCTTGGAGAAAAGATAGGCCACGGAGCCGTCCGTGCCCAGGTTCCCGCCGTGCTTGCTGAAGGCGTGGCGCACTTCGGCCACCGTGCGGTTCCGGTTGTCCGTGAGGCAGTCCACCATGACGGCCACGCCGCCAATGGCGTAGCCCTCGTAGCGCGCCTCCTCGTAGGTGACGCCCTCGAGTTCGCCGGTGGCCTTCTTGATGGTCCGCTCGATGTTGTCTTTCGGCATGTTCGCCGCGTTCGCCTTGTCAATGGCCAGGCGCAGGCGCGGGTTGCTGTCCGGGTCGCCGCCGCCCTCGCGGGCCGCCACGGTGATCTCGCGATTCAGGCGCGTGAAAATCTTGCCGCGCTTGGCGTCGACGGCTTTCTTCTTGTGCTGGATATTGGCCCATTTACTGTGACCGGCCATGAAAACTCACCTTGTGCTGATATCAAAGAATTAACCCGCGATTTTATCACGAGCACGGGAAACGGGCGTGGACACCGGACCCGGCCCGGAGACGCGCCGTCACCCTATTCCGTGACCGGACTGAAGCGCCCGCGGCTCAGGAATCCGACCGCCTGCCGCGCCACGGCCGGCGAAAACAGCATGCCGCTGTGCGACACGGGCAACTGGATGTGCGCGTCCAGGCCCGGGTGGCGGGTCTCGGCCACGGACACGGTGCCATCGTGGGGCTTTTCGAGACCGCCGGTGAGCAGGCCGAGGCCCACGGGGCGGGTGCCGGCGATCATGCCCGCGAGGCGGCCCGGCGGCCAGTCCCGCTCGCCCACGGCCAGGGGGCCGATACTGTGACCCAGCAGGGTGCCGGCGCCGGGCCACTGGGACGCCCGCCGGGCCACGGCGCTGCCGGCGAGGGGCGTGCCGAGGAACAGCAGGTGCCCGGGCCGGTCCCAACCGGAGTCCTTGAGCATTTGCAGGATCAGCAGGCCACCGAGACTGTGGCCCACGAGGTGCGCGCCACGGGGAAAGTCCCGTTCGCACAGCTCCGCCAGGCGCTCGGCACTGGTCTCCAGGGGCACCTGCGTGGTGGCATAGCCGAAACCCTTGGTGACGAAGCCGGCGTCCTTGAGCCGCAAGGCCAGCCAGTGCAGCCACTGCTGGCGAAACCAGAGCCCGTGCACCAGGACGACGTGCGGAATTTCCTGGGCTTTCACGATGACAGCGCCCGCGCCTGCCGCCGTCGATGGCGAAACGTTTCGGTGGTCACCAGCACGAGGGCGAACCAGATACAGCCGAAGGCCACCGCATGCCCGAGGGTAAAGGGCTCGCCCCAGAGGAACACGGCGAGGGAAAAGGTCATGCTCGGCGCCAGGTACTGGATGAATCCGATGGTGGTCAGGGTCAGGCGCTGCGCCGCCATGTTGAACCAGATCAGGGGCAGCACGGTGGTCAGCCCCGACAGGACCAGCAGCACGTCGATCCGTGGCGGCCCGTGCAGGAAATCGAGGGTGTCGTTGCCGGCGCTCCAGGCCAGGTAAGCGAGCGCCGGTGCGAGCAACAACAGGTTTTCCCACAGCAGCCCGGTCATGGGCCCCACGTCCAGGCGCTTACGCACCAGGCCGTAAAGCGCAAAGGACAGGGCCAGGGCCAGGGAAATCCACGGGGGCTGACCGAGGTAAATGGCAAGAAAAGCCGTGCCGAAGGCGGCGATGCCAACGCCCCATTTCTGCCAGGGGGTCATGCGCTCGCCGAGAAAAAGAAATCCGAACGCGACGTTCATCAGGGGGTTGATGAAGTACCCCAGGCTCGTGGACAGCACCTGGTCGTTCACCACCGCCCAGACGAAGATCAGCCAGTTGGCGCCGATGAGCAGGCCGCTGACGCAGAGCCAGCCCAGTTGTCGGCGACTCAGGCGGAGCTTCGACCACAGCGCCCGGCCGTCCCGAAAGGCGAGGAACAGGAGCAGGATCGGAATGGCCCAGATCACCCGGTGCATGATGATCTCCCAGGGGTTCACGGACCCGATCCACTTGAAGTAAATCGGCATCAACCCCCAGGCCACGTAGGCTGCCAGGGCGGCGGCCAGGCCGTAGCGCTGGGCTGATGACGCGTCGGGGGTCATGACGTCCGCCGGTTCATGAAGGCCGGCGGACCCTTCAACCGTCGTCGCTCGTCAGTTTCGCGATGCCCAGTTCCTGCAGGGAAGCCTCCGGAACCGCGGAGGGGGCGTCCGTGAGCACGCACTGGGCCGTGGTGGTCTTGGGGAACGCGATCACGTCTCGGATCGAGTCTTCCCCCGCCATGATCGCCGCCATGCGGTCCAGGCCGAAGGCGATGCCGCCGTGGGGCGGGCAACCGTACTTGAGGGCCTCGAGCAGGAACCCGAATTTTTCCTGCGCTTCGGTTTCATCGATGCCCAGGAGGTCGAACACGGCCTGCTGCATGTCGGGCCGGTGGATACGGATGGAACCGCCGCCGATCTCCGCGCCGTTGAGCACCAGGTCGTAGCCCCGGGATACGGAACCTGCCGGGTCTGCCCGCAGCGCTCCGGCATCGTCGAGCTTCGGCGCGGTGAAGGGGTGGTGCATGGCGTAGAAGCGCTGCGTTTCCTCGTCCCACTCGAACATGGGGAAGTCGGTTACCCACAGCGGCGCCCAGCGCGTTTCGGCCAGGTCGCGCTCGCGGCCGATGCGCACCAGCAGGTGGCCCATGAAAGTGCTCGTCGTCAGCCAGTCGCCCGCGCCGAACAGCAGCAGGTCGCCGTCTTCGGCGCCCGTGGCCCCCGCGATGCCCTGCCAGGCCACATCGTCAAGGAACTTGGCAATGGGAGACTGGAGGCCTTCGACCCCGGCCTGGGCGTCGTTGACCTTGATCCAGGCCAGGCCGCGGGCGCCGTAGCGCGCCGCGTAGGCGGCCAGCTCGTCGATCTGCTTGCGCGACAGCTCGGCGCCGCCGGGGACTCGCAGGGCCGCGACCCGCTGAGCCGGATCGGCCGCGGGTCCCGAGAACACCCGGAAGTCCACGTGCCGGACGTGTTCATCAACGCTCACCAGTTCCAGCGGCAGGCGCAGGTCCGGTTTGTCCGAGCCGTAGCGTTCCATGGCCTCACGCCAGGTCAGGCGCGGAAAGCGTTCCGGCAAATCGGCGTCCAGCACGGCCTTGAGCACATGCCGCACCAGCCCCTCGGCGAGGTCCTGCACGTCGGACTCCTCGACGAAGGACATCTCCAGGTCGAGCTGGGTGAATTCCGGTTGCCGGTCCGCGCGCAGGTCCTCGTCCCGGAAGCACCGTGCGATCTGGTAGTAACGGTCCATGCCGGCCATCATCAGCAGCTGCTTGAACAGCTGGGGGGACTGGGGCAAGGCGAAGAACCGGCCCGGATGCGTGCGGGACGGCACGAGGTAGTCCCGGGCGCCTTCCGGGGTGGCCCGGGTCAGGATCGGCGTTTCGAATTCCAGGAAGCCGTTGTCGTCCAGATGATGCCGGATCGCCCGATTGAGTTCGGCGCGGATACGCAGGTTTCGCTGCATGCGCGGGCGACGCAGATCCAGGTAGCGGTACTTGAGGCGAATCTCTTCGCCGTCCTCGTCGGTCATGAGCAGCGGCAAGGGCGCCGAGGCGTTCAGCAGCTCGACCTCCTGCGCCAGCACCTCGATGCGGCCCGTGGGCATGTCATCGTTCCACTGGTTCTCCGGGCGCTCGCGAACCACACCGACCACGCGCACGCAAAACTCGTTGCGGAGACGCTCGGCGCCGGCGAAGGCCTCGCTGTCCGGCTCGACCACGACCTGGACGATGCCGGCGCGATCGCGAAGACCGAGAAAAATCAGACCACCGAGGTCCCGGCGCCGGTCCACCCACCCGCAAAGGGTGACGGTTTCGCCCGCCTGGGCGGTCGTCAGTTCACCGCAACGGTGCGTTCTCATGGTGTTGAACTCCTGTCTGGGCCCCTCGAGACCCGGTTTTCCTCCCCGAAGACCGTGAAGCGGGCCTCAGGCCGGGGCAGCCTTCCCGGTCGTGGAGGGTTTCTTCTTGTCGCTTTTCGTTTTCTTGGTCGATTCGCCGGCTGACTTGTCCGGCGAGGAGGCGCCGTCTCCGCCCGCGTCGCTTTTCTTGCCGCTGTCCGAGTCGCCGCCGGCGAGATTCCTCTTGTTGCCTTGCTTGAAGTCGGTCTCGTACCAGCCGCCGCCCTTGAGCCGGAACCCGGCGGCGGACACGAGGCGCTTGAGCTGCGCCTTGCCGCAGGCCGGACAGTCGGTGAGCGGGTCATCGCTCATGCGCTGGAGTTTCTCCAGTTCGTGGCCACAGGCCTGGCATCGATATTCGTAGATGGGCATCGTTCTCACTCCCGTTTCCCGGTCAGTCCCGGGCCATTGACGCTGGCGCCTGATATGGGGACGCGACCCCCGGTTTTCCATGGCATGATATCGGTTTATGCCACAGCCGGAACGCCGGCGTCCGACGGAACCGTACCCATGCTCAAGCGCCTGAATCACCGTCATTTTTCCCTGCCCCTCGTCGCCCTGGCCTGCGCCGTGGTTACCAGCACGCCGCTCGTCGCCCGGAATGGAGCTGAAGACCCGGTGCGCCTGGACATCTATACCCCGGTGCCGCTTACCGCGGACCTGTCGCATCTCAGTGACCGGCAAAAGCGCATGATCTCCCTGCTGATCGACGCGGCGGACATCACGGACGACCTGTTCTGGCGACAACAGTTCGGTGACCGCGATGCCCTGCTGGACAGCCTGGACGATCCTCGCGTCCGGCGCTTCGCCGAGATCAACTACGGCCCCTGGGACCGCCTCGCCGACGACCGGCCCTTCATCGAGGGCTACGGCCCGCGGCCGCTGGGCGCGCAATTCTACCCCGAGGACATGACCCGCGAGGAGTTCGAGGCGTGGGACCAGGCGGGCAAGGACGGGCTGTACTCCCTGGTCCGGCGTGACGAGACCGGCGACCTGGTCCTGGTGCCTTACCGGGAAGCCTATGCCGAGGAACTGGACCGCCTCGCCGGACTGCTCCGCGAGGCCGCGGACCTTGCCGAGGACGACGGCTTCGCCCGCTATCTTCGCCTGCGCGCCGAGGCGCTGGTGACGGACGACTACCAGGCCTCGGACATGGCGTGGATGGACAACAAGACCAACCCGGTGGAGGTGGTCATCGGGCCCATCGAGAACTACCAGGACCGGTTGTACGGCTACCGCGCCGCCTTCGAAACCTTCGTGCTGGTCAAGGACCTCGCCTGGAGCGAACGCCTGTCCCGCTTCGCCGCCTTCATGCCCGAGCTCCAGCGGGGGCTGCCCGTCCCGGACGCCTACAAGGCGGAGATGCCGGGCTCCGATGCGGATCTGAACGCCTACGACGTGGTGTACGTCGCCGGCGACGCCAACTCCGGCTCCAAGACGATCGCCATCAACCTGCCCAACGACGAGGAAGTGCAGCTTGCCAAGGGGACCCGGCGCCTGCAGCTGAAGAACGCGATGCGGGCCAAATTCGACAGGATTCTCGTGCCCATCGCCGACGAACTCATCGCCGACGATCAACGCGGCCACATCACCTTCGACAGCTTTTTCGGCAACACCATGTTCCACGAGGTCGCCCATGGGCTCGGGATCAAGAGCACGCTCGACGGGTCCGGCACGGTGCGCCAGGCACTCAAGGACCACGCCTCCGTCCTCGAGGAAGGCAAGGCGGACATTCTCGGCCTGTACATGGTCCAGAAACTCCGGGAAATGGACGAAATCAGCGAGGGAGCGCTGATGGACGATTACGTCACCTTCCTCGCCGGCATCTTCCGCTCCGTCCGCTTCGGGGCGTCCAGCGCCCACGGCAAGGCCAACATGATCCGCTTCAACTATTTCTCCGAGGCCGGCGCCTTCAGCCGCGATCCGGAGACGGGCGCCTACCGGGTCAACCGCGAGGCCTTCGAGGCCGCGGCCGAATCCCTCAGCCGGCGCCTCCTGACCCTCCAGGGCGACGGCGACTACGACGCGGCGGACGCCTTCGTCCGCGAATACGGCGCCGTGGGTCCGCAGCTCCAGGCGGACCTGGACCGCCTGGGCCGGGCCGGCATCCCGGTGGATATCGTCTACGAACAGGGCAAGGCGAACCTCGGACTCTGACCCCGTGACGACTCCGCGCCGCATCGTCGCCAAGATCGGCAGCCAGGCACTGTGTGACGACACCGGCGCCCTGGACGGCGAGGTGATCGACGCCCTGGCGCTCCAGGTCGCCGAACTCCGCGACGCCGGCTGGCAGGTCATCCTCGTGTCTTCCGGCGCCGTGGCCGCCGGTATCGGCGTCGCGGCAGCGGCGGTCGAGCGCCTGCGCGACCCGGTCGCCCGCAAGCAGGTGCTGGCGGCTGCCGGTCAGGTGCGGCTCATGGAACGCTGGCAGCAGGCGTTCCGGCGCCACGGAATGACCACGGCCCAGGTGCTGCTGAGCAAGTCCGATTTCCAGAGCCGTGAACACTACCTGAATACGCGCACCTGCCTCGAGGGGGCCCTGGACGCGGAGCTCCTGCCGGTGATCAACGAGAACGACGTGGTGGCGGTGACCGAGCTCATGTTCACGGACAACGACGAACTCGCCGGCCTGCTCGCCGCGATGGTCGATGCGCAGCGCCTGGTCCTTCTGAGCACCGTGCCCGGCGTGCTCGATCCGGTCGACGGACAGCCGATCGGCCGGTGGGACGAAGAACACCACAGCATCGAGACGGTGGTGCAGAACGGCACCTCGCGCCTGGGACGAGGCGGCATGCACAGCAAACTGGCCGTGGCCCGGAAAACCGCGGGGCTCGGCGTCACCGTGTTCATCGCCGACGGCCGGGAAGCGGATGTGCTGATCCGGGTGGCCTCGGACCAGCCGGTCGGCACCCGCTTCGATGCGAGCCCCCGGGCGACGCCCGCGAGGCGCTGGCTGGCCGGCATGGAGGGCCACAGCACGGGCATCGTCGTCGTGAATGACGGCGCCCGGGACGCGCTGCTCGACCGGCACCGGCTCACCAGCCTGCTGCCGGTCGGCGTCGAGCGTGTCGAAGGCGATTTTCACCGCGGCGACGTCATCGACGTACATGACCGTTCCGGCCGGTTGCTGGCCTGCGGCCGGGCAGCCGTCGATGCGGCCGCGGCGCGCGCGACCCTCGGCCAGCGCGACCAGAAACCCCTGATCCACTACGACTACCTGTACCTGATCGATGACTGATCCCCACACCGAGCCCCATCCCCCGTCCGCCGGACTTCGCGCCGGCCTCGATGCCGCGCGGGATGCCGCACCCGGCCTCGGCCGCCTGTCCCCGGAACGAACCCGGGACATCCTGCTGCGCGTGGCCGACCGCACCGTCCGGTCGACGGAAGCCCTCATCGCGGCGAACCGCCTCGATCTCGAGCGGATGGATCCGGCCGACCCCAAGTACGATCGCCTGCTCCTCGACGCTCCCCGTATCCGGGCCATTGCCGATGACCTGAGGAACGTCGCCGCCCTGCCCGCACCGCAGGGCGAGGTACTCGAAGCGCGGACCCTGGAGAATGGCCTGGTGCTCGAGAAGGTCCGCGTGCCCGTGGGCGTCATCGCGGTCATCTACGAGTCGCGCCCGAACGTTACCTTCGACGTGTTCGCCCTGTGCCTGCGCAGCGGTAATGCGTGCGTGCTCAAAGGCAGTTCGGACGCCCGGGACAGCAATGCCGCCATCGTTTCGCTGATCCACGAAGTCCTGGCGGAGGCCGGCGTCGATCCGGGCGCCGTATTCCTGGCCCCGGCCGAACGCACGGCCCTGGCGCCCATCCTGGCCGCCACGGACCACATCGACCTGGCCATCCCCCGCGGTTCCCGGGGACTCATCGACTTCGTGCGGGACCATGCGCGCATCCCGGTCATCGAAACCGGTGCGGGCATCGTGCACACCTATGTCGATGCCTCCGCCGATGCCGACAAGGCGCGGGCCATCATCACGAACGCCAAGGCGCGGCGTGTCAGCGTCTGCAACGCGCTCGACACGCTCGTGCTACACCGCGACCTGCTGACGACGCTACCCGAGCTGCTGGCGGAGCTCGGCGAGGTGCACGGCGCCGAGGTCTACGCCGACCCGGAAGCCCACGACGCGCTCGAGGGCCGCTTCGCGGGCACGCTCCGGCGCGCCGAGCCCGAACATTTCGGCCAGGAATTTCTGTCCATGCGCCTGTCGGTGAAAACCGTCGACGATCTGGATGAGGCCCTGGCCCACATCAGGGAACATTCCTCGAAACACTCGGAGGCTATCGTGGCGGAGGACCCCCGGGTCATCGACCGGTTCCTGAACGAGGTGGACGCCGCGGCCGTGTACGCGAACGCCTCTACCGCCTTCACCGACGGGGCCCAGTTCGGCATGGGCGCCGAGATCGGCATCAGCACGCAAAAGCTGCACGCTCGCGGGCCCATGGCCTTACCCGAGCTGACCAGCTACAAGTGGGTCGTGCGGGGCGACGGACAGGTGCGACCGTCCTGAAGCACGGCGAGGGCCTGGTCCAGGTCCGCCTGCAGATCCTCGATCGCCTCGATACCCACACTGATGCGCAGCAGGTTCGGCGGCACGTGCTCCTGACCCGCATACGCGGCGCGGCGTTCCATGGTCGTTTCCACGGAGCCCAGGCTGGTGGCGTGGCGGATGAGCCGGGTCGCGCTGCAAACCCGCTCCGCCGCCGTGGCGTCTCCGGCCACCTCGAGGGAGACGATGGCGCCGTGGCCATCGAGCTGGTGCGAGGCCAGGACGTGCTGGGGATGATCCTCTCTGCCCGGGTAGTGCACCCGTTGCACGAGCGGGTGGCCCGCCAGGAAATCCGCAAGCGCTGCGGCATTTTCCTCCGCCCGGCGAAGGCGCACCGCCAGCGTGCGCAGGCCGCGCGTCGCGAGGAACGCCTCCAGGGCTCCGGGAACGCCCCCCTGCAGGGTCCGGGTCCGGCGCAGCGCGTCGGCCAGGTCCCTATCCCGCACCACCAGGGCGCCGGCGAGCAAATCGGAGTGCCCGCCCAGGTACTTGGTAGCCGCGTGCAGGACGACGTCGGCGCCCCGTTCCAGGGGCCGCTGGTTCAGGGGCGTGGCAAAGGTGTTGTCCACCACGAGCAGACCACCCGGCTTGCGCGGACCCGCGCCGATGGCCGCCAGGTCCGCGATCACGAGCATGGGGTTGCTGGGTGACTCGATCCAGCACAGATCCGCCTCGGTCGCCGCGGCGAGCCACCCGTCCGTGTCCTCCGTCGCCCGGCGCTCCAGCACCCAGCGTCCCTGGGCGGCGCCCGCCTCGGCCAGGGCGACCACCCCCTGGTAGGCATCGGCAGGCAGCACGGCGCGACCACCGAGGGGGATGCGATCGAAGACGGCGGCGGCGGCCGCCATGCCGGAAGCGAACCCGAGGGCCGTACCGCCTTCGAGCGCGCCGAGCGCCTCCTCGAAGGCACGCCAGGTCTCGGTGCCGTCCTCCCGCGCATACACCGCGCCCTCCCCCAACAGGAAATTCGAGGCGGGCACGATGGGGGCATTCAGGGGTGCGCCCGGGGTATGGGGTCTGCCGGCGCTCACCAGCAGGGATTCGGGTTTCAGCTTCGGCACGGCGCGGGGCTCCTCGGTGGGCTCAACGGGACCCAGTTTTGGACGATCCGCCGCCAGTGTACCCAAGGCCGGTGCGCTCCGCCGTTGCTTCCACCCAGGCGTTCAGCGCCCGGGCGAAACGACGCGGCGCGGCGGGGTCCGTGCGGAAATAGAGCGAGGGCTCGATCAGTTCGAGTTCCACGAGTTCAGGACCCCGCCCGTCGGTTTCGATGAGGTCCACCCGGGCGTAGAGCGCCGGTGCGGGAATCGCCGCCAGGGCCTGTTCCGCGACGTTTCTCAGCGCGGCGGTCGGTGTTTCAGCGGCGATGTGGGCGCCCCGCTCTTCCTGGCTTCGAAACTCCCCGGTGGCAGGCCGCTTTCGGATGGCGTGGCTGTATTGCCCACCGAAGTAAAACAGGGACCATTCTCCGCGATCGAGGACCGCGTTCCGGAATGGCTGAAGCATGCAGGGCGTGTCGTGGTACCGGGCCAGGGCCTCGGCGAGATTGCCGGACTGCGCCGCCTGCTCGAGGCGCATCACACCCTGTCCGTTTCCGCCTACCTGGGGCTTGAGCACCAGGTCCTGTTCCCGGAAGCGATCCCGGGCGTGGTCAATATGCCATGACCGCAGATTCTCCCGCCATTCCGTGGGAACGATCGGCACCGCGCTGGCTTCGAGGTCGCGCAGGTAGGTCTTGGAGAGGTTCCAGCGCAGGAGCGCGAGGGGATTGGCGAGCCGGGTGTCGGCGTCGATGCGCTCCAGTACGGCCAGGAAGCCGTCGAGATCGTCCCAGTAATCCCAGGTGGAGCGGACCACGACGATGTCGAACGCCGACCAGGACCGGTCCGCCTGGCGCCAGGGTACCGTGTCCACGACCCAGCCGCTGGCCTCCAGGGCCGGCACGGCGACCTCGTCGTCGATGACGAAATCTCCCCGCTCCTCGAGCGTCAGGAACGCGCAGTGCCGGCAGGTCACGGCTGGCGGCCGTAACGAACCGCGCCTGGCAAGTGGAAGCGCTTGCAGAAGGGTTTCATGCCCGGGCTCCACGCCAAAGCCCCAGTCTCGCATGACGGGCTGGGACCGCCAAGGCGTCAGGCCCAGTGACGGGCGCCTGAGTCTGACTTGATCCGGTCAGCCAATCCCACCGCCGAATGGGCGCCGTAGTCGCAGCCGCAGGCGGAGCTCATCGAGGGTTCCACGGCGGCAAGCTGCCCGTACAGGCCAATGGACGCGCCGTTCGGCAGAAGACCGCGCAGCAGATCGGCGCAGGCGCGAATGCTGTCCACGCGGTGGGTGCGTGGAAAAACACCGCTGCTCACGAGGAGCGCGTGGTTGCAGAAGCAGTCCCGGAGCTGCTCACGCATCTCCTCGCAGGACTCGGCGAGGCCCGTGGGCACGCCATAGCCGCCCTCCTCGAAGCTGGCCTGCGCCAGGCTGGCGCCCAGCGTATGGCGTTCACCGGGAACGGGCATGACGAGTACGGTTTCACCGGCCTTTGCCAGGGGGTGCGCCGGAAAACGTGCCCGGTGGAGCCGAAATTGGGATTGCGCCAGGGCGAGGCCGAGCACCGTGTCCAACTCCGTGCATTCGTCCTGTGCCCAGAGTTCACCGTACTGATGCATGAGTCGTTCGCACAACAAGGCCTGGAGGCGCAGGTCGGAACCGGCCTGCTCGAAAGCGATGGCCAGTTCACCGACCCGACCCCGGGCCAGGGCAAGGGCCATGGACCGAAGCAGACCGGGATCGTCGGCGAGTCCGGGTACGCTGGGATTCGATGACGCGAACCCGGCCCGGGGCAGTTCGTTGAAGCCGTGAAAGAGCCGCAGATTCCAGTCCGCGAACACGCGCCGCGTGGTGTGACCGAAGGACAGGACCTCGACGTCCGTGTGGCGCCGGTCTTCACCGATCTTGCCGAACAGGCGGGAAACGGTCGGCGCCGGGCCTTCCAGCCACTGCATGAAGCGCCCGCCTTCGAAGTAGAGGGCGCCGGTAACGTCACGCTCGTGGTTCCGTTCCCGCGCGCCGGAAACGAGGTTCTCGAGCAGCGCGTGATCGAACTCCATGGTGGCGCGGCTGCGATAGAGCAGCGACACGAGGTCGCTGTGATAACCCACCGGCGGCATAGCGCCTCCCCCCGTGTTCACGGTCCCGTACCGGGTGAAATCCCGACGGGAATGGGCCGAAACGTGGGCAGGTTGGGCATGGGGCGCAGAATTCCGGTCGACGGCCATCGAGGCCACCTTCACGTTCAAGCGTAGATGCCCGTGACGCAACTGTCAAAGTTTTGTGAATTTTTTACTGTCAGTTTTCATTGACACAATTTGACGGCCAGGACCCGAAATGCGCGCACGCTGCGCCAGGGTACGGACCGCCCGGACGTCACGCCGCCGGTTCTATCCGGTTTTTGGGGTTCAGGGTTCGGAGCCGGACCATCCGAACTGCTCGTACACGGCCCTGCGAATGGCCTCGTCTACCGAGTCCGCGCCGGCCGGCGGTTGATGGACCTGGGTCATGATGACACCGATGAACTCCCGCGCCGGATCGATCCAGAAGCGGGTTCCCTCGTAGCCTCCCCCCATCCACAGCGGTGCGGGACCCTGGCCGCCGTCGGACAAACGGCCGTTGCTGATCCACAGGTTATAGCCGTTGTAGCCCCATTCATTGTCGAGCTCAGTATGGGGCGCCGTCATGTCCTCCACGGTCGCCTCCTCCAGTAGCCGGACACCGTCGAGTTCGCCCCGTCGCAGCAACATGCGCGCGAAATCCGCGTAGGCTGACGCGGTTCCGACCATGCCCTCTCCACCCAGGTACAGGGTCGAAGCCTCATCGGGCCGATAGCGCGGCTGGGATCCACCGAAGATGTCGAGCTCTTCGGGCCGGGCGACGCGAATCGTATCCCCGTCCCCGATGAAACGGGGCGGCAGGGCCTCGCCCGGCGGTAAGCGGTAGGCCAGCCCGTCGATGCCCAGCGGTTCGGTAATCCGCTCCGCGACGAGATCGTTCAGCGCTTTGCCCGTGGCCCGTTCCAGCAGCAGACCCAGCACGGTGGTGCCCAGGCCGTAGTTTTCCCGGGTTCCCGGCGCGTTGACCAGGGGCAGTCCGGCGAGCCGTTCGATGAGTTCTTCGGAACTCCTGGCGTCCGCCAGCCGGGCGGCCCGCAGGGTCGTGTCCAGACAGCTCATGCCGGTCCAGGCGTAAGTCAGGCCGTCCTGGTGATTGATCAGGTCCCGGACCGTGGGCGGGCGCTCCATGGGCACCGTCTGCACGGGACACAACGCTTCCCGCTCGTCGAAGGGGGTGTCGACCAGGTCCTCGCCGCCCGGACCGACGGCAATGCGCCAGGCGCCGAACTCGGGAAGATGGTCGGTCACGGGGTCATCCAGGGCGATCACGCCCTCCTCCACGAGGTCCAGGGCCAGGGAAATCGTGATGATTTTGGACATGCTCCAGATGCGGAACCACGAGTCGCCGCGCACCGGCTCCGTCACGAGCGCCGGGTTGCGGGCGCCGTGCTCGTACAACAGGTGTCCGTCGCGATCCTCGATCCGCACGTACAGCAGGGCCAGGTATCCGTCCCGGACGTATCCATCGATGACCGCGTCAACGGCCCCGGGATCTTTCATTGCCGCATTGGCCCCTGCGGCTGCCACCAGCATGAGCAGGGAAAGGAAAGCGTTTCGCATGAAGGCGCTTCGTTGGTCGGGAACACAGAGTATAGGCGAGTCGCCGGCGCAGAATGCCCGTACGCGAATCTGCAAAGGCCTTCCCCTTGACGAACATCAAGCGGGCGCCGGCGGGATTGCTTCACACTCAAGGTTGCCGAAATATGAGCCCGAATACCGGGATTTGATTCCAGGAGTCGATGGAAGCCAGGAAGCAAACCACCATTCGCGAAGCACGGGAATCGGACGTTCCCGGCATCCTCGAACTGTTCGCGACCACCTACGGCCGCGACTATCCCTATGCAGGCTTCATGGACGAAGCGTGGCTGAAGCGGGCCGTCTTCAACGACAACCTGCTCATGCTCGTCGCGGAGGCGCAACCGGATGGCGACATCCTGGGAACGGCCTCTGTGGTG
The DNA here is from genome assembly GCA_036351115.1 of Lysobacterales bacterium. Classification (GTDB taxonomy): domain Bacteria; phylum Pseudomonadota; class Gammaproteobacteria; order Xanthomonadales; family SZUA-36; genus Marinihelvus. Next base: position 26,425 of record JAZBOL010000035.1, read on the forward strand.
TTCGACATCGGCACGCATTCCGACCTGCTCGGCGAGCTGGGGCGCCTGGTCGTGAGCGCCGAGGCCCGGGGGCTCGGCATCGGCACCCAGCTCATGGCGGGCCGCCTGGAACGGATCCGGGAACGCCTGCACGTGGCGATCGTGGAGAACCGGACGCCTCACCCCTTCTCCCAGCGCATCTCCCTGGATTTCGATTTCGCACCCGTGGGTTTCTTACCCCTGAAGCGCCGTTTCGACGCGCGGGAGAGCATCGCCCTGTTTGCGCGGCACTTCGACGGCGCCCTGGAACTGCGGCGCAACAATCCGCGCATTCTTCCGGAAGCCCAGGACCTCGCCCACCAGGTATTCACCCACTGCCAGCTGCCCCTCGACATCATCCTCGACGAGGAGGCGCCACCCTATCCGCAGGACGCCGGCTTCCGGATCGACGAATTCACGCCCGCCGGACTCCCTGCCCTGCTGCGCATCGAACGCGGTCGGCTGGCCGGCCGGGAAGTCTTCGGGCCGGTGCGGCTGCAGTACGGCGCCTTCGCCCTGTCCGCCCGGCACGCCGACTACCTGCTGGCGAGACCCCAGGGGCTCGGTGACGGCGACGCGCCGATTGCCGGCGCCATCGGCTACATCCACGACGAGGTCGAGCGCTCCGTGCGGATCTTCGAGCTCATCGCCTCCAACGACCGCGCCATCCGCTTTCTGCTCGAAAGCCTGCTCGAGCGATGCCAGTCGGCGTTGCAAGCCGAATACATCGAAATCGACGTGAGCGCCTACGCGCCCCGAATGCAGCGCACGCTCCTCGAACTCGGCTTTCTGCCGATCGCCTACGTGCCCGCCATGGTGTTTCACCGGGTGGAGCGGCTCGACGTGCTCAAGATGGCGCGGCTTCTGGTGCCGCCGGAATTCGGCGACATGTCACTGACACCCGGCGCGCAGGTGCTCGCGGACCTCGTGGGCGCGTCGTTCCGGGAACAGGCGGTGTTGCCGGAGGTCGCCGAGGCACTGCACCGGCTCGACCTGCTGCACGGCCTGTCCGCCGAGCAGACCCGCCGGGTCGCGGCGGCCTGCCGCGTCGCCCACTTCGAAAGCGGCGAGGCGCTGTTCGAGGAAGGAACGGAGGCGAGCGAGGTGCACGTGATCCTGGAGGGCATGGTGGAAGTCCGCCCCGGCGCGGACGGACCGCCCCTCGGGCAGGTCAGACCCGGTGAATCACTCGGAGAGATCGCCCTGCTGACACGTCAGCCCCATTCGGCACGCGCGCTGGCCGTTGATCCCGTCCGAACCGCGACGCTGAATCGCCACGGTTTCGAGTCCCTCGCACGCCAGAGACCGGACATCGCGACGATCCTGCTGCGTAACCTGGCCGTGGGGCTCGGCACGAAGCTCCAGCGCCTCGGCGCCACGGTCACGACGGACGAGGCGCCGGACCACCGCGGACTCGTCTGGTAGGGCGACCGGGCTAGCAGTCGACGCCGGCGGCGGCCTGCGCTTCCGCCACGGCAGCGGCGCGCGGCGAGGCGATGAATGCCGCGCCGGAGGAATGGCCCGACGCGGGGTCGAAGCCCACGACACCCGGACAGGCGAAAAGGTTTGGATACACGCCGTTGGGTCGGACCCGTGCCTGGTGCAGGCTTTCCAGGCGTTCGATCACCGCCGGCGGCAGTCGATCGTCCAGCGTCACCACCTCCGTCCCGCTGATGTCGAGGCGCGGCTGGTGCATCGCCTCACCGACGTTCATGCCGTAATCCGTCAGGAAAGAGATGAGCTGGAAGACCGCGGGCATGATCCGGCGTCCACCCGAGGCGCCCAGGGCGAAACGTTGCCCATCCTCCCGCAACAGGATCGTCGGGCACATGTTCGACAGCGGACGCTTGCCCGGGGCAATGGAATTGGGTCTGCCGGGGCGCGGGTCGAACCACATCATGCCGTTGTTCATGAGCACGCCGGTCCGGGGCATCATCACCTTCGAACCGAAGAGGGACAGCAGGGTCATGGTCAGGGCAACGAGATTGCCGTCCCGGTCCGAAACCGCAAGGTGGGTCGTGTGGGCGGCCGGCCCCGTGTCGGGCACGTCGCCGACGTAGGCAAGCCGGTGGTCGAAAGCATCGAACAGCGTCCGGGCATAGGCCTGGTAAGCCGCCACGCCGGGCGCCGAACCCGGGTCCGGCAGGTTCCGCTCGAGGGTTTGCAGCGCAGCCTCGAGGGTGGGGCCCGCAGTGAGCCCGGGCACGACATCGATTTCATGCCCCCGATAGAACCCGCGCTCCACCGGGGTGAGGTGCGGCTGGTAGCCGGCCAGGTCCCGTGCCGTCAGGGGTATGCCCAGTTCCTCGGCGTCCCGCACGAGGTCCGCGGCAAGCTCGCCTTCGTAGAAATCCCGATAGCCGGCGTCCGCGAGACGGCGCAGGGTGTGTGCCAGGCGTCCCAGGCGGATGCTGGGAAGCGGTCCGGCCCACTCGCCGACCGGCGGAAACCCGCCCGGCAGGAACACCTGCCGGCTGTGCTCGTGCGCCGCCAGGGCCCGTGCCTCCGAGCTGATTTTCAGCGTCCCGTACCAGTCCACCTCCATGCCGGCCTCGGCAAGCCGGATCGCCGGGGCGAGCAGCTCGGCCAGGGTCCGTGTGCCGTGGGCGTCCAGCACCGCCCCCAGGCCCGCGACCATGCCGGGGACCGCCACGGACTTGGGCCCGCGGATGTTCGTGTCGCCGATCACCGAGGGCCATTCGAACAAGTCGGGGCCTGTGCCATCGACCAGCGGGTAGTCGCGAGGATCCACGGCTTCCGAGGAGCGCACGCCGAACTCCGCGGCATAGCTCTGGTGGTCCCGGGCGCTGTAGTGCACGAGGTAGCCGCAGCCGCCCATGCCGCTCATCCAGGGCTCCACCGCGCCGATGGCGAAGGCCGTGGCGATGGCCGCGTCCACGGCGCTCCCACCGTCGGCCAGCACCCGGGCGCCGACCCAGGAGGCCTGCACATGCTGGGACATGACCATGCCGCCGGCCGCTTCCACGGCCGGCTTGCACAGGTCCCACGACTCAGGCGTGCTGCCGAGTGACTGGATCATCGAAAGGGCCGGAGGCTGCGAAATCGTCTGTCGGCAACCGGGCCCAACGAGTTCGGCTTCGCCTTCAGCGCAGTTTCAGCTGCTCTGTTTTCTTTTCCGACATGAGCTTGGCGATGTCGTCGCCCGCGTCCTCGAAACGTTTCAGCTTGCTGTTGTAGTCCCGGTAAGAATCGACCTCGGAGGCGAAGTACACCAGCTCCTGGTCGTCGAGATCGAAGACCATGCGGACGAACAGGGGATCGTGCTCCTCGATGGCGCTGGAAATGGCGCTCTTGTCCTTGTTTTTGAGGTTGATGACCTGTTTGTCCGGGGTCACGCCCTCGATGCGGCTGCTGATCTGCTTGACATCCGTTACCTGGAAGACGGATCCGTTGTAAACGATGGTCTTGGAGGTGTCGTAAACCTTGGTGCCGCCGCAGCCGGCAAGCGCGATACCTGCGGCCAGGGCGATCAGGAGCGAACGAAAGGTGTGGGTGCGGTTCATGGGCAATTCCTCGAAGTGGTCGGGCGGCGCGCGAGCGCGTGTGCGTTGGCCGGGGGCTTGCGACCCGCCGGTCCGATGCGCCGCTAAATTCTAGGGGCTGAAGGGCGTAATTCCAAACCCCTGGCGGGGCCGAGCCAGCACCTCTGTCCGCCAGGTGTCAGACGTTCCTGTCGTAGCTTACCTGGTCCTGGACCGTACCGTCGGCCCGGTGAATCACCAGGCGGCTCGGCGCGCTGGACTGGGCGAGTTCGCGGGCCGCCTTGAGGCCCTCCTTCTTGGTCCCGTGCCTGGCCAGGGCCCGGTCCTCGCCCTCGGCGCGAAGGACCCAGTCGCCCTCATCCGGAAGCAGGTGCAGCACGCGTCTGCCGGCGCCTTGCGCGGCGCCGGACGTCGTTTTCGCGGTCGGTCGCTCACCCCTGGAGGGACTGCCACCCGGCCCCGCTCCCGCGCTGAGCGCCTCGACCTCGTCAGCGAGCCGGCGCAGCTCTTCCGCCGTGGCGAGCCCCATGCCCTTGACGACCTTGAGCACGCGCTGTTCAAAAACGGCCTCGAGGTGATCCCAGCGGTCCTCGACGGTCTGGCGCGCCGACTCGAGCTGCGCTTCCAGCTGCTTTTCCGCCTCTTCGACCCCCTGGCGCAGCGTTTCAGCGCCCTTGTCCACCACGGCGCGGCCTTCCTTTTCCACCCGGGCGCCCTCCGCCACGAGCTGCTCGAAGAGCGCCGAGCCCTGGGAAACGACCTTGCCCCCCTCCCGCTGGGCCATGGCCAGGGCGCCGAGGCCCGCCCGCCAGATATCCTGGGCCGAATCCAGCACGGGGCCGGTCAGCTGGTCGATGGACGCCCTGGCCGCATCGGTTTTTTTCACGGTTTTCTTTTTCAGCTTTTTCTTCAGGGTTTTCTTGGCCATGAGGGCGTTCCTCGTTGCAGGTCGGGCGTGTCGTTCATTCTAGGCGCAGTGCCCCCCGCCGTCAGGCGATCCGAATCATTCTTCCGGAGCCAGCTCCAGGCTGGTGCGATAGGCGGGCAGCGGGCGCGGAGGCAGCGCCGTCTCCAGGGCCTGCGCCATGTCGATCAGCAAAGGCTCACTGAATGCGGCACCGACGAAACCGACGTTGACGGGAAGGCCCTCCACGACACCGGCCGGCAGGACGATGCTCGGCAGCCCGGAAATGGCCGCCAGGGAAGACGTCCCGCCAAAGGAGAAGCGATCGCCCTCGAGCCAGTCGGTTTTCCAGGCCGGTCCGTTCACCGGCACGAACAGGGCGTCCAGGTCGTGTTTTTGCAGCAACGCTTCGACGTCCGCGAGCATGCGCTCGTTGTTCAACGCTCGTGCCTCGCGGTAGGCCTCGCTGTCCAGGCCCTCCGTCGCCAGTGAGTCGTGAAAGATGCTCTGGCCGAAGATCGGCATGACCGCGTCGGCGTTCGCTTCGTTCCAGGCCACGAGGTCCTCCAGGGAGTCGCGGTCCGGGGGCAGTCCGGCAGCCGAGAGATAAGCGTCCAGGTCGTGTTTGAACTCGGTCGTCAGCACCGTGTACTGGGCGGCGCCCGCGCCCTCCGGCGCGGTTCGTTCGATCGGGTCCACCAGCACGGCGCCCTGGCCTTCCAGCAGGGCCACCGCGGCGTCGAAGACCGCCTCGGTGCGCGGACGCTGGCCGGCGCCGAAGTAGCTCCGGTAGATGCCGATGCGCCGGCCTTCGAGGCTCGCGCCCTGCGCCGGCGCGAAGCTCCGGTTCGATGCCGGGTGGGCCCGTGCGCCCGGGTCGTTCGGGTCCATCGCCACGAGGGTCTGGAGCAACAGGGCCGCATCGGCCACGGTGGTCGCCATGGGACCCGCCGTGTCCTGGGAATGGGCGATGGGAATGATGCCATCGCGACTGACCGTACCCAGGGTGGGCTTGATGCCGACGATGCCGCTCGCTCCCGCGGGGCAGACGATGGATCCGTTGGTTTCCGTGCCCACCGCCAGGGGCGCCAGGCCGGCAGCCACGGCCACCGCGGAGCCGCTGGAGGAACCGCAGGGGTTCCGGTCCAGCACGTGGGGGTTGCGGGTCTGTCCGCCGAGACTGCTCCACCCGCTCGAGGAGTCGGAATCGCGGAAATTCGCCCACTCGCTGAGATTGGCCTTGGCGATGATGACGGCGCCGGCGTCACGCAACCGGCGCACCAGGAACGCATCATCCCCCGCCCGGTGCTCCGCCAGCGCCAGGGAGCCGGCGCTCGTCGCCATGCGGTCGCCGGTGTCGATGTTCGCTTTCAGCACCACGGGCAGGCCGTGCAGGGGGCCGGCAGGACCGGATTCCGTCAAGCGCCGGTCCAGCGCTTCGGCGATGGCGAGCGCGTCCGGGTTGATCTCGATGATCGCGTTCAGCCGGGGCCCGGCGTCGTCGATGGCGGCGATGCGCGCCAGGTAGGTGCGGGTGACCTCCTCCGCACTCAGGCGACCCGCCACCAGCTCAGCCGCCAGGGTGGTGGCGTCCGCGGTGGCCGGGTCGAATGCCGGAGGCCTGTCGCCGGACGCGCCGCCATGCAGACCTCCGGTCGCGACTTCCGGCGGCGCTCCAGGAGTTGCGGCGCAGCCCGTCAGGACCGCGAACAGGGCAAACAGAAAAAGACGTTTCATGGCAGGCTCCGGTTCTCAGCATGGTGAGCATAGCCCAGGCGACACGCCAGGAGGTATGGCTGGACAGAAGACGAAGGGGGATGGATCACCGCCGCATCACGGGAACACGGGGTATGCTTGCTGCATCGACACGGGAGAAACGCGCATGAGCACCGTTTACGACTTCACCGTCAGCGACAGCGGCGGCAAACCGAAAGCCCTCGAGGACTACCGCGGCCAGGTGCTGTTGATCGTCAACACGGCCTCCAAGTGCGGCTTCACGCCGCAGTTCGAGGGCCTGGAAACGCTCTACCAACAGTTCCACGACAAGGGCCTGACCATTCTCGGTTTTCCCTGCAACCAGTTCGGCAAGCAGGACCCGGGCAGCAACGCCGAAATCCAGGAGTTCTGCCAGCTCAACTACGGCGTGAGCTTTCCCATGATGGGCAAGATCGAGGTCAACGGCGACGACGCCGACCCCCTCTTCAAGCACCTGAAACACGAGGCGAAAGGCGCCCTCGGCACCGAGGCCATCAAGTGGAATTTCACGAAATTCCTGGTCAACCGGGACGGGGAAGTCATCAAGCGCTACGCCTCGGCCACGAAGCCGGAGCAGATTGCCGGGGATATCGAAGCCCTGCTCTGACCGCCGTCAGCGAATCCCCTCCTGTACCGGCTCACGAGTTTTTGACCGCCTCCAGCAGCCAGGACCGAAAAGCCACGACCCGGTCATCCTCGCGCTGCTCCTCGCGGCACGCCAGGTACCAGGCACCGGGCGCGGTGACGCGGTGGTCGGGAAAGGCTTCCACCAGCGCGCCGGAACGAAGCTCACGATCGACGAAAGGGCGCATGCCCAGGGCGACACCCAGCCCCTGGGATGCGGTGTTGAAAGCGAGGTCGTAGCTATCGACCTGGAGGCCCTGTTGCGGATCGACGTTCTCCACGCCGAAACGGTCGATCCAGTGATACCAGTCCCGACCGGAAGGATAGACCTGGATCAGGTTCAGGCCGGCGAGATCCTGCGGAGCGCTTAGCCGCTGCTGCGCCATGAATTCCGGGCTGCACACGGGAAACAGTTCCGAGTTGAACAGAAAGTCGTAGTGCACCCCCGCCGCATCCGCGACGCCGACCATGACACAGAGATCCACATCCTCGTGCTCGAAATTGACGTCAGACTGCGAGGTATGGAGCCGGACCAGCACGTCCGGATGGGCGTGGTTGAAGGCCGTCAGCCGCGGAATCAACCAGCGAACCGCAAACGTCGAATAGACCTGCAGCGTCAGCGGGCCTTCGTTCCGCGGGGCGAGTACCAGGTCCGTTCCCTCCTCGATCAGGCGGAAGGCATCGCGCAGTGACGGGTAGTAGGTTCGTCCTGCCCGGGTCAACTCGACCCCCCGGGAAACCCGGTGAAACAGGTCCACCGACAGGTATTCCTCCAGGCGGCGCACCTGGTGGCTGATGGCTGAATGGGAAACGAACAGCTCGTCCGCTGCCTTCTTGAAACTTTTGTTTCTTGCAGCCGCCTCGAAAGCCCGCAAGGCATTCAATGGAATCGCATTTTTTCTCATCGGGACTTGACTGACATGAATTTAATTCAAGTGCTCAAGGTAGCCGGCAGTTTTGGTGATGGCCTACGATCTGTCAAATCCCACCGGAATCCGATGCCGTGAACGACCTCCAAGCAACGCCACAGAAGGCCCTGGTGACCGCCGGCGCCAGCGGCATTGGCCGTGTGATTGCGCTCGCGCTCAGCGATGCGGGCTTCGAGGTGCACGTGTGTGACGTCGACCCCGGCGCCCTGGACCGGATCGGGTCCGAGGCGCCCGGGTTGCATGCGCACCCCGGGGATGTCTCGGACGCGAACGATGTCGAGCGGGTGTTTGCCGCCGTGGATGCGTATCCCGGCGCCTTTTACCTCCTGGTGAACAACGCCGGCGTGGCCGGTCCGACCGCCCCGGTCCAGGACATCGAACCCGATGACTGGCGCGCCACCCTGCGCGTCAATCTCGACGGCGCGTTCCTGTGCGCCCGGGCGGCGGCACCGCGCCTCCTCGAGGGCGGCGGCGGCGTCATCCTGAACATCGCCTCCAATGCCGCGCTGTTCGGCTTTCCCAATCGCCTGCCCTACACGGTGAGCAAGTGGGGCCTGATCGGCTTCACCAAGACCCTTGCCATGGAGCTCGGTCCCCGGGGAATTCGCGTCAACGCCCTGTGCCCGGGCAGCGTCAGTGGCCCGCGAATCGACGGTGTCATCGAACGCGATGCGGCCGAACGGGGCCTGTCCCCCGACGCCGTGCGCCGGGAGTACGCGCGACAGAGCTCCCTGCGCTGTTTCGTGGACGCGGAGGACGTGGCCAGCATGGCGGTGTTCCTCGCCTCCCCGGCGGGCGCGCGCATCTCAGGCCAGGCCATCGCCATCGACGGCCACACGGAAGGGCTGTTTCAATTCGACAAAGAGGATTTCTCATGAAAGCATGCTGGTTCGAGGCTTTTGGTTCCGCAGCGGACGTGCTGCAGATCGGAGAGCAACCGGTTCCCGAGACGAGCCCCGGAGAGGTGCTGGTGCGACTTCACACGAGCGGCGTCAATCCGTCGGATGTCAAAAAGCGCGCCGGCGCCTTTCCGAACCTGCTGGATGACGGTCTCATCATCCCCCACAGCGACGGCGCCGGCGTCATCGAGGCCGTCGGTCCGGGGGTGGATCCTTCCCGGGTCGGCGAGCGCGTGTTCGTCTACCAGGCCCAGTACGGCCGGCGCCTGGGCACGGCGGCGGAGTACGTAGCCCTCGACTCGCTGCGCGCACCGGTCCTCCCCGACGAAGCCTCCTTCGCTGTCGGGGCGGTCATCGGCATTCCCATCATGACCGCCCACCGCTGCGTGTTCGCCGATGGTGACGTGAGCGGGCAGACCCTGCTGATCACCGGGGGCGCCGGGCGGGTCGGAGACTACGCGATTCAGTGGGCCAGCCAGGCCGGCGCCTGGGTGATCGCCACGGCCAGCAACCCGGAGGACGAGGCGCGTTGCCGGGCCATGGGCGCCCGCGAGGTCGTGAATCACCGTGAGCCCGGCTGGGGAGACCGGGTCCTCGAGCTCACCGGGGACGAGCGGGTCGATCGCGTGATCGACGTGGAATTCGGCGCCAATCTGCCCGAGGTGCTCAAGTGCATCCGCATCGGCGGCACCATCGCGACCTATTCATCGACCGTCGTGCCCGAGCCGGCCCTGCCGTTCCGCGACATGATGTTCATGGACCTCACGCTTCGCCTGGTGATCGTTTACGCCATGCCCGAAGCGGCCAAGGCGGCCGCCGTGGCAGACACGCAGGAGGCGCTGCGCCGGGGGACACTGGACCATCGCATAGCGCACGAACTTCCCCTGGACCAGGCCGCCCGTTCCCACGAACTGATCGAGAACGGCGGTTTCGGCGGGTGCGTTGTGCTGACCATCGACTGAGTCCATGGCTTTCCGGCGTCCTGCCCATCGCCGGATTTTCGGCGGAACCGGCGTCCGCTCCCTGGTCACGGCCCTGGCCCTCGCGGGGCTTGTCGGCATGGCCGCCGCTGAAAGCCGGCCACCACCGGCCCCCGCCCCGGTGCTCGAGATCGATGACGCCGCCTATGTCGGCACCCACGCCGACCCGACCGGCGTGGCCGTTTTTCGCGGTGTGCCCTTCGCGGCGGCGCCGGTCGGCGAGCACCGCTGGCGTCCCCCGGCGCCGCTTCCCTCCCGGCCAGGCCGTCACGAGGCGCTGCGCTTCGCCCCCGCCTGCATCCAGGGCGGCTACATGGGTGACTGGTACCGCGGCGTGGTCGCCGGCTTCGGCGGAGATCCGGCAGCGGTGGTGGACCCGCCGGAGTCGGAGGACTGCCTGTACCTGAACGTCTGGCGGCCGGCGGGCGAAACCGGTGACGCCGGGGACGCGCCGCTACCGGTCATCGTGTTTATCCACGGCGGGGGCAATGCCGGGGGCTGGTCCTGGGAACCCAACTACGACGGTCAGCACCTGGCCGCCCAGGGATTCGTGGTCGTAACGATCGCCTACCGGCTGGGAGTGTTCGGCTTTTTCTCCCATCCGGACGAACCCCACGCCAACTTCGGACTGCTGGACCAGGTGGCGGCCCTGCGCTGGATCCACACGCACGCGGACGCCCTGGGCGCCGACGTGGATCGGATCACGGTCATGGGGGAATCCTCCGGCGGCAACAACATCGTGCACCTGATGGCGCTGCCGGCGGCACGCGACCTGTTCCAGCGGGCCGTGGTGCAAAGCGCCGGCTGGGCCCTCCGGGAGACCCCGCTCAAGGCGGACCAGGACCCCGCCGGCCTCGCCCTGCAGGAAGCAGTGCTGGGTGCCGGGAGCACCCTCCGGGCGCTGCGCGCCGCGGATACGGACGCCGTGTTCGCCGCCGCCCGCTCAACCCATGCATCCCGGGGCTACGATCCGGTGGTGGACGGGGTGAGCCTGAGCGAGTCCGTGTTCCAATCGGTCAACGGCGGCAGGCTGGCGCCCGTGGACCTGCTGATCGGCAGCAACCGGGACGAGTGGCTGATGTACCTGCCGGAGGCTCCGACGCTCGCCGACCTCACCGACCAGGGACTGCCGGAGGCCGCCCGGGCGCCGGCTACCCGGCTGCTCGAAGACGGCGAGCGCATGGCGCGCACGCTCGATCGCGTGGTGACGGCCTGGCAGATGGTTTGCCCCTCGCTTCACCTGGCCGCCGCGGTGGCGCGCCAGGGGAACGATAGCTGGGTGTACTGGTTCACGCGACAGCGCGAGGGCGACATGGCCGCCACCCTGGGCGCCTACCACGGCGCGGAACTGCCCTATGTTTTCGATACGCACGATGCCTGGCTGCCCACCGACGCGGATGACCGGCGACTGACCGCTCGCATCAACGCCTACTGGACCGCCTTCGCCCGGACCGGCGATCCGAATCCGGGCGCGCAGACCGGCATCCGCACCCCGCCGTGGCCTGCGTACCGGGGCGATGGCGACGACGTTCAGCGACTGGACACGGTGATCGAGCCGGTTCACCATCCCGAATGGCCCCTGTGCGCGGACCTGGGTGTACGGGCCATGGGCCCTCCCGACGCACCGGATCCCCCGGGCGGCCCTTGACGCCCAGCAAGAACTCCCCGGCGAAACCAACAAGGAGCGGTGACATCGAAAACACGAGCGATACCCGGGCCGACCCCCCCCGGGAAATCAACGCCACGGACTGGTGGACCTTTTCAGCGACCGCCCTCACCATCGTGCTGTTTTGCGGCCCGCTCCTGCTGGCGCCGGAGGTGTCTGCGCAGGTCATCCAGCAGGCCTATGCGTTCCTGACCGACCAGTTCGGTGTCTTTTACCTGTGGTACGGGGTCGGCGCGCTCGCCTTTCTGCTCTACCTGGCCTTTGGCCGGTTCGGACGCGTCCGCCTCGGCCCCATCGACAGCCGCCCCGCCTATCCCACCCTGAGCTGGGTGGCCATGTTGTTCAGCACCGGCATCGGCGCCGGTCTCCTTTACTGGGCCGTGATCGAGTGGGGCTATTACTACGATGCGCCGCCCTTCGGCGTGGAACCCCGTTCCCCGCAGGCCGCCGAATGGGCTTCCAGCTATGGGCTCTTCCACTGGGGAGTCCTCGCCTGGGCCTTCTATTGTCTGCCCACGCTGGCGATCGCCTATGCGTTTTACGTCCGTGGCGTGCCCTACCTGCGCCTGAGCACCGGCTGCACCCCGTATCTCCCGGGGGGCGTCAACAGCCGTCGCGGCCGGTTCATCGATTTTCTCTTCATGATCAATCTCATCGGCGGCACGGGCACGTCCCTCGGCCTGTCCACGCCCATGATCGCTGCGAGCCTCGCCGAGGTCACCGGCCTGTCCCACGACTTTTCCCTCGAAGTGGCCGTCGTGGTCCTGTGCATCGGCATCTTCGGCACCAGCGCCTGGCTCGGGCTCGACCGGGGCATCAAGCGCCTTTCCGACTTCAACCTCTACCTGGCCCTCGGCCTGCTGTTTTTCGTCCTGGCCGTGGGTCCGAGCCTGTTCATCCTCAAGACCGGCACCAACAGCATCGGGCTGGTGCTGCAGAATTTCCTGCGCATGAGCACCTGGACCGACCCCTTCACGAGCAGCCGCTTCGTGGAGGACTGGACCGTCTTCTACTGGGCATGGTGGGTGGCCTACGGGCCGTTCGTCGGCATTTTCGTGACCCGCATTTCCTATGGCAGAACCCTGCGCGAGGTCATCGGCGGCATGCTGGTCTTCGGCAGCCTCGGCGCGGCGCTGTTCTTTATCGTCTTCGGAAACTACGCCCTGCACCTGGAGCTGGAGGGCCTGCTGTCGGTCACGTCCCTCATGAAGGAAGCAGGCGCGGAAACCGCCATCGCGAGCGTGTTCGCCTCCCTGCCCCTGGGCGCCCTCGCCCTGTCGGCTTTTTTCCTGATGGCCGTGGTCTTCCTGGCCACCACCTACGACTCGGCATCCTTCACCCTGGCCTCGGTAGCCACCCGGCGCCTCCATGCGGGAGAAAGCCCGGCGCGGTGGCACCGTCTCTTCTGGGCCGTTGCCCTGGGTATCCTGCCGGTGACGCTCATGTTCGTGGACGGTGGCCTGACGGTGGTGCTGTCCACCACCATCGTCGTGTCCCTGCCCCTGCTTCTTGTGGGCATTCTCCTGGCGCGTTCGCTGCTGCTTCAACTTCGCGAGGATCATCCCCCTCGCTGAGAGATCAGCGTTCTTCGAGGCGCCAGGTGGCGCCGGCCATGATCAACCGGGCCCCGTTGCTCAACCGCTCGAGCGGGCAGGCCGGATCCAGGATTGCCAGGGGCAACGCCGGGGCGCCAAGAAATTGGGCGACGAATCCGGCGACAAAGGGAACGGTGGCGTCCCGGGTTAACAGCAGCGCAGCCGGCGCCGTACCGGCAACCAGGCATTCCAGCATCGCTCCCGGACCCGCCGTGCTGCCTCGCAACCCGGGGAGCGCCACCGCGAGACCCCGGAGCGATGCGCCTGCCTGGGGGTGCTGGGGGTCCACCACCCGGCCCGTGCGCGGATCCACGCCGCCCCAGAAACTCAGGGGCGCATCCAGGCGGAGCAGTTCCGCCGCGCCCTCTCCGGGCACGAGGACCCGGGCCGATAGCGCCCGTGCTCCATCGTGGGCGCTCATGCCTCGATCTCTCCCCGATCCGGCAGGTCGACCACCCGGCCTTCCACCGCGCTGGCCACGCAACGATCGAGCCCCGCGAGCACGGGACGTACCCCGAGGTTCCCGGCCGCATACCACGCCCACTTGGCCGAATCGGTCATGACCGTTCCCGAAAGGCCGGGAACCACGGAGCCGTAATAGCTGCACGTGTCACTGATGAGCGTAATGCCGAAAGACCGAAGACCTTCGAAGCAATCCTGCATGTCCGGATCGGCGACCACATCCCGGGCCGTGGTGACCACCATCGGACACCGGAGCGGCCGGCCGTGTCGACGCAGCATGGCGGCGAGGGCCTTCAATTCCCGGGGAGAATAGTGAGGCGTTCCCAGGCAGACCGCCTCAATCGTCGTGCCGGGTGACGCCGAGTAACGCGCCCCGATGGCCTCGAGCGCCTCGCTGGTCACGATCACCCTCGGCACGAGCTTTCCCGCCGTCGCCGTCTTCTCGTCCGGCGCCTCCGGGGTCAGCCCCACGGCGTGAAACATGGCCAGGTTTCCCGCACTGGCCATGGCCGCGCCCAGGGTTCGCAATTCGTCGGCGCCGGTGCTTTCCGGCAAGCCGGTGAGCACGGGTATCACCGCATCGCCCGACCCGGAATCCAGCCGGGAACCCAGCCACAGCCCGAGCAGCGCGAAACCGCTTTCCCGACGCCAGGCGCCCAATCGGAGCACCGAGGCATCGACGACGACCGTGCCCACCCGCTCCCGGGACCGGTACAGCCCCTGGCGGGGAATACGGCCGGTCAGCGCGGCGCACAGATCGAGATACTGAACCGTCGCGTTGGTCCGGGCACCGAGCACCGAATTGGCGAACACCACGGCGTTGGACTCGGCCCAGGCAATGCACTCCCCCGGCACCGGGGCGTCGGCGAGCAAGTAGGGAGCACACGTCAGCGTCGGCCGGCACCCCAGGGCGACATAGGCATCGACGACCCACGACGCACGATCCCGGGCGGCTTCGTCCATCCCCGGCAGACGATCGAGGCAAGCGGAACTGGCGTTCAGGGTCGTGGGCACGCGCACCCGGGCGTCCATCGACCTCAGCCGCTCGAGGAAGCGCCGATCCGCGCCGCCTCCGTCATAGGCGCCCACGAGGTGGCAGCGGGAAACATCGATGAGCCGATCCGCGCCCGTGATTTCGCCGACCCGGAGCAGCATGGTCATGGCGAACCGCGCGGCTTCCCCGTGCCGGCCTCCGAGGCATTCCTGGTCGAAGCGATCGAGGTGCACGGTCCGCGGTCAGCGCACGGGTACGCCGTCGGCCCGGAGCCGTTCGGCCAGGGCGGAAAGGTGCTGCTGGTAGGCGCTGGCGCGACCGATGCGCAGGGCCTCCGTCGGCGACGCCGCCGGCTCGGCGTGACCCGCGCTCCGCGGTGCATCGGATCCAGGGTGGGCGACCACGCAATCCGCGATTCGGTGTGGATCCAGGATCAGCGCTTCGACGTCGAGATCAACGAAGCCACCCGGCAAGCGGCGGCGCCAGTGGCCCATGAGATGATGGTAGGCGGCGTAGTGCCTGGCGAGGGTCCGGAGGTCATAACTCCAGGCTCGGCCCCTGGGATAACGGGTGGTGAACAGGGCAAAACAGTGGTCCAGCGGGTCGCGTCGCAGGTGAATAATCGCCGCGTCGGGAAACGCCGCCCGAATGAGCCCCAGCGCGCCCAGGTGGGACGACGCCACGTCGACCGTGACGGCGGGGGATTCAATCCCCTCCCGCCAGCGGGCCAGGGCCCGGGAAGATTCCAGGTATCCCCCTCGCCAGTCGCCGGGCTGGAGCCCCGCGTGGCGCGCCCAGCCGCCGGTGGCGGAGGCATCGCCTGCCGAATCGAAACCTGCTGATCCGGCGCCTCGCCCCGGTGAAGCCAGGGCCAGTGCCTGGGCAACGAAGCCCGTGTCACATTGAACTTCGACGCCCGGCACCGCCCGCAGCCTGTCCGCCAGCCACCCCAGCCCGGCGGCCGGCAAACCCGTGAGAAACACCCGGTCGGCGCCCCCATCGACGCCCGCAAGGGCCGCCGGCTGGGCGTCGAACCAGGCTGCATCGAAGGCTTCGGTCGCCCGCAACAGGTGGGCCCGATCGGTGGAACCGTCGTGGCGTTCGGCCAGCAGCTGGCAGCGGGCACCTTCGCACCAGATTCCGAACGCCGGTTCCAGGTGACCCAGCGCATCCAGTTCCGACGCCAGGGCGTAGCAGACGGGGGCCCGGCGCGGATCATCCGGCGGCAGGCGGTCCAGCTGAAACCCAAGCTGGTTTACCCGTTCCCGGGTCAGCTCGTCTGCATCGTCTTTGGGCGAATTCCGGAGCACGGACGCCTCACGTGACCACCGGGTCCTGCGCTCGAGCAAGGGCAACTGTTCCGGATCGATGAACAGGGCCCGGTCCGCATGAGACCTGGCGACGGCAACCTTACCCAGGGCCGCGGCGCTGTCTGCCACCGAGGCGAGCAGCACCGGATCCTCCGGCCGATGCTCCAGGGCCCGGAGAAAACAGCGATAGGCCGGCTCGTGCAGACCGAGGCCGGCGTAGCATGCCCCCACCCGGGCCATGGCGCCAGGCCGATGCGCGGCCGTGCGTGAAACGCCATCCAGCATCTCCAGCGCCCTTGCCACCTGCCCCGTCTGCCAGAGCGCGCGGACGAGGTGCAGCCGGGCGCGGATGTTGCGCGGACGCAGTTCGGTTGCGCGGCGGGCGATCGCCAGGGCAGCGCGCCAGTCTCCCACGGCCTCCGCTGCCTGGCCCCGCAGTCGCAAAACGGCGGGGGAATCCGGGTGTCGTTCGCCGAGGGATTCCGCTTCGCGGCGGGCTTCGGCGATGCGGCCGCCCGCGAGTTGTGCCCGGATGAGCGCCAGTTCGGACTCCGGGGCAGGATCTTCCTGCCGCGTCGGGGACCGGCCCGGACGCGGGGTCGGTCTGGAGTTCGGGTTCCGTGCCATGCCCGAATTCTAAGGCCACAGAGCCTTCCCGGCGGTGAGAAATGATCAAGGACCGCTTTCCGCGGCATGGCTATCATGGCGTCGGCGACGCCAGGAAAGTGCATGAAAGACACGAACAACCAGCGATCCACGAGACCAACGCGCGGCGGAGCGCCACTCTCGTTCCTGCTCGGATGTCTCGCGGCCGCCTCGGCGATCGCAGAGCCCCAGGCGGAATCCTGCACCCCGCAGGCCGTGCAGCTCGCGCCGGGCGACGGGCGATTGCGCTACTCGGGCCGGTGGCTGACCTCCGCCCACACGGCGAAGGCGTCCTGGGCCGGCGCGTCGGTCGTGCTCCGATTCCGTGGATCCGGCGCCGCCGTCGACCTGGACCCCGGTGACCGCGCGGAACAGTTCCGCGTGGCAGTGAACGGCGAAGCGATGGACGAGGTACTGATTGCGCAACCGGGCCAGGCAAGACACGTGCTGGTGGAGGGACTGGATCCGGACCGCCCCCATACGGTTCACCTGATGAAGGAAACCTATTACGCGGAGCAGACAAGCCTGTTCGGCTTCGTGGTGGAGGCCTGCGAGGTCCTGAGCGCCCCACCCGCCCCGCCCCGGCGCATCGCCTTCTTCGGCGATTCCAACATGGACGGAACCTCGCTCTACGACGAGAAGGACGGGGGCGACAGCGGCGCCTGGTTCGCCTACCCCGCCACGGTCGGTCGCATGCTGGACGCCGAAATCAGCCTGCAGGCCTACGGCGGGGCCACCCTCACCGGTCAGCCGAACAACAACATCGTCGACTTCGTCACCGCCCCGGCGCGCGATCGCCCGGAGCCCGGTTACCGTGACGGCTTCGACCCCCAGGTGATCGTGGTGAATGCCGGCGCCAACGACATTTACCGGGTAAGGGCTGCGGACCAGAAAGCACGCATGAAGGAGCGCTATCGGACCGTCATCGACCGTCTGCGGACCGTCTACGGGCCGGCGCCGCACATCATCCTCTACAACGCGTACGGCTGGCACCTGGACGAACCGGCGGGGTATACGCAGGAGGTGGTCGACGAGGTGGGCGGCAGGCTCTCGGCGGTGCACTACCCCTGGATCTGGGAACAGTTCCACGGCGCCATGGCCGAGCACGGCGGCCAGGCGCGTTTC
Source organism: Lysobacterales bacterium (assembly GCA_036351115.1). GTDB lineage: Bacteria > Pseudomonadota > Gammaproteobacteria > Xanthomonadales > SZUA-36 > Marinihelvus. The sequence goes on from JAZBOL010000035.1 coordinate 43,834, forward strand.
CTGGCCGAGGCGATCGCCGACCTCGATCTCGGGTTCGAGATCGTTCGCCCCGTCGGGTACATCGACGGCTGGGGACGACACTTCGACGTGGCGAACGGCGGCTTCGAGGAATCCGCACGCAGCGGTTTCAACGGCTTCGGCTGGCGGTATGCTGATGATGGGGTGGAACGAATTCATGATCCGGCAAGCGCCTTCGACGGGGCGTATTTCATCCGCCTCGAGGCCGGCGAGCAGGTCCACCAGGGCACCGAGGCGACGGGAGACTTTCGGCCGGGACCGACCGGTGCCGGGCAGCGCTACGAAGTCACGGCATGGGCGCGGGCGGCCGGCGACTCGGCAGTCGCACTCCTGCAGGCGGATTTCGAGGGCCAGGCGATGTACGGACGAGATGGCGCCGTCGCCCGGGATTTTGCAGTGGGTCCGAACTGGACACGGATCCAGGCGACGTTTACCGCGCCGCCGGGCACCTGGAAGACATTCGTGACCCTCGCCGCCCGGGAAGGCACGGTCGATTTCGACCAGGTTGTCATGCGCGACCCGGATGGGTAACGGGCGCTTTGTGGGAGAATGGAACGCATGAGCACAGTGCACGAAACCCGCGACGAAAACCTTCGGGCCGTTGTTCGGGCCATGAAGGCCAACCGTCCGCTCCGGGCCGAGGAACTCTGCCGCGACTATCTCGAAGAGCACCCCGGGTGCGTCGAGCACCTGCGGCTGCTCTCGCATGCGCTCACGAAACAGAATCGATTGCAGGAAGCAGAGGAGCAGCTTCGCTTCGCGCTCGAGCTCCGGCCGGCTCAGCCGCACCTGCACGAGGACCTGGGCACCAATCTCGCACTCCAGGGACGACCGCGGGAAGCGGTCCCCTGCTTCGAAAAGGCCATCGAGCTCGACCCGACCCTGCCGCTGCCCCACAAGAAGCTCGGGCGTGTCCTCGCTGCGCTGGGCCAGGGCGCCGAAGCCGATAGCGCCTTCCAGGAATATTTCGAACGCGACCCCGACAAGGGCGCCGTGGCCATCGGCGCCGACCATCTCAAGGCCGGGCGCACGGACGAAGCCGTCGACACGCTCAAGGCCGTTCTGAAAAAAGACCCGAACAACGTGGATGCAATGGTCTTCCTCGCCCTGGCCTATCGCCAGCTGGACAACCACATGGACGACGCCGAGGCGCTGCTCCGGAGAGCAACCCAGGCGGCGCCGGACCACGTCACTGCCTGGCTCAACCTCGGGTCGATCCTGGCCAAGCGCAACAAGCGGCCGGAAGCCCTGGAGGCTTACCGGCAGGCCACCCGCATCGAACCGGGCCATCCCGGCGCCTGGAGCCTGATGGCCAACTGCCAGGCGCACCTCGGCGATACGGAGGCCGCGCGACACTCCTTCGAGCGGTCGCTCAAGCTGAAGCCGGATCACGCCCACACACAAATGGGTTACGGCCACGTGCTCAAGACCCTGGGCGACCAGGACGCCGCGCTGCGCGCCTACCGGGAAGCGATTCGCCTGCGGCCCAGCTCGGGCGAGGTGTACTGGTCCATGGCCAACCTGAAGATCTTCCATTTCGAGGACTCGGAGGTGGACGCCATGCTCGGGCAGCTCGATCGGGGACAGTTACAGCCGTCCGAGGCCGTTCACTTTCACTTCGCGCTTGGCAAGGCCTTCGAAGACCAGAAGGACTGGGAACGGGCCTGGCATCACTTTCACACGGGCAACCAGAAGCAGCGAACCGAGGTGTACCACGACCCCCTGGAAGACCGGGAAAAAAAGGAGGCCATCCGGAACGTCTTCAGCGAATCCTTCATTGCCGAGCACGAGGGCGGCGGTTTCGAGGCACCGGACCCCATCCTGGTGGTAGGCCTGCCACGCTCCGGGTCCACCCTCGTCGAACAGATCCTCGCCAGCCATTCCCAGGTGGAGGGCACGGCGGAACTGCCGAACCTGGGGCGCCTGTCCATGTCCATCGGGCGCTACCGGCCCGACGGCGTCCAGTTTCCCGAAGCCTGCGCCGACCTCCGGGCCAGGGACTGGCGCCAGCTGGGCAAGCGCTATATCGAGGAAACCCGGCGCTACCGGGTAACGGACCGACCGTACTTTACGGACAAGCTGCCGAACAATTTCCCCCTCATCGGCCTGCTGCACCTGATCCTGCCCAACGCGAAGGTCATCAACACGCTTCGCCACCCCCTGGACACGCTGCTGGGCAACTACAAGCAGCTGTATGGCCAGGGCCAGAACTTCACCTACGACCTGTTCGACCTGGCCGAGTACTACAAGGACTACCACGCAATGATGGCCCACTGGCGGGCCGTGTTGCCGGGCAAGGTGCTGGACGTTCATTACGAGGACACGGTGCTGGACACGGAGACGCAGGTTCGCCGCCTGCTGGACCATTGCGGCCTGCCCTTCGAGGAAGCCTGCCTGCGCCCCTGGGAGACGGAACGGGCCGTCCGGACCGCCAGCTCGGAACAGGTGCGCCAGCCCATCTACACCGGCGCCCTCGGCAAATGGCGCCGCTACGAGCCGTGGCTGGACGTGTGGAAGGACTCCCTCGCCGACATCCTCGACGACCTGCCGCCACGGGTCCGCGACGCGGGCCGGCCTGCGGACTGAACCGGCGCCGTGAGCCTGGTCGGTGACGAAAACCATGCCGCCAGTATCGCCATCCTGGCCGGCGCCGGCATGGCGATTGCCGGCGGCCCGGTCGTCCCTGGCAGGCGAAAAGCGCGGGATTCCTAGTAGGGGAACACCTCGAGCCCGTGAATGGCGTTGCGCACGTCGTTCGTCAGACGCACGGACATGAGGTGACGCGACGCCTTGAGATCCCAGAGCGTGATGGTCGAGGGCGACGATCCGCCGGCCACCACCCGCCCGGACAGTTCACACAGACCCCGGGCAA
>JAZBOL010000036.1:0-70603 GCA_036351115.1 Lysobacterales bacterium
GCCTGCGACCAGGCAGCGCCCCCCTGGCTGGGTGCCTGCGCTTACGATGCGGCCGGCGAGATGCTGTCCTTCCTCTACCCGGACCTGGCGGCGCCGACGCAAGAAGAACAGGGGCCCGTGGCCGACGGTGAGATCGTCGAGTTGCCCCTGGCCGTGGAATCCGGCGCTGGCCTCGCGGAGACGGCGCTGGCCTATTTCCCCGCCGCCTGTCCGCCGGAAGGCTGTCGCCTGCACCTGGCGCTTCACGGCTGCGCCATGTCCGTCGAGCAGAACGGCCGGGCGTTCGTGGAATCGGCGGGCTATCTGCCCTGGGCCCGGGCGAATGACATCGTGCTTTTGTTTCCCCAGGTGCGCACCCAGCCGTTCAACCCCCTGGGGTGCTGGGACTGGTGGGGTTACACGGGTGAGAACTATCTCACGCGGGACGGCGCCCAGATGAAAGCCCTGGCCGGCTGGGTAGCCCGCTTCACGGCGCAGTAGGCCGGGTTCTCGCGGGGCGCGCCGCGAGTTCGGGCACGCTGCGGCGCACCCGCGCCAGCATGAGCCCGTAGATGAGCATGGCCACCAACGCCGAGGCGGCGCAGAAGGCGAAAATCGTACCGTAGCCCTGACCCTGGTCCAGCACGGTGGCGGCGAGGTTCGGGCCCACGATCTGTCCCAGTCCCTGGGCGCCGGGCATGAGGGCGGCGAAGACGCCCCGTCGGTCGATAACCGCCACCGTACCCATCTGGTACACGTCGATAAAGATCCACAGGAAGTTGAACAGGGCGAGGCTCACGAGCAGGTTGGGGTAGTCGATACCCGGCACCAGGATGCCCACGATGGCAGCCATCACCGCCAGCGTCGCCAGCAGCGGCCTGGCCAGGCCAAAGCGGTCGCTGATGAGCGTGGCGACCAGGCAACCGAGGAAACTGCCCAGGGAGACGATAACGAGCAGCCGTCCGACCCAGTCCGCCTCGATGCCGGCGTCGAGGGACGCCAGCTCGATGTAGGTCCAGTAGGTGCCGATGTTCACGTAGGTGAAGAAGATCGCCGCCAGGCAGAGCCAGGGAAGGGCGGGCGGCGGCTGCGGCGCGGCCCCGTCGCGTATGACGCTGAGCTCGCCGGCCGGCACCGGGTCCGGGCGCGCCGGTAGCCAGCGAAGCAGGGGGACGGGCAACAGGAAAAACAGGATGAAGGCGCCATAGATCCCGTTCATGGGCAGCATGGGCAGAAACTGCATTTCCGCTGCCTGGGAAAAGGCAAAGGCGAACAGCATGATGTTGTAGGCCCGGGCCGGCTTGCTGCTGCCGCCCAGCGTGGTGACGGCCACCGCGCAGACCACGCCGCTGCCCACGCCGGCCAGTACCCGGAGCCACAGTACCTGCTCGTAGGCCACCAGCTGCATGCACAAACCGTTCGCGGCGACGGCCAGGATGATCCCGGCGAAGGCCAGCCAGCGGCGGTTCCACCGGGCCATGACCAGCGAGGCCAGCAGGGAACCCAGGGCCAGGCCACCGAGATCGGCGCCCGCGACGCGGCCTACCTGCGATTCCGTGAATCCGAGCAGCTCGACCCAGGCCGTACTGATGACCGGGATTCCGACCATGACCCCGTAGCCGACCAGGGTCAGATAAACCGCGAGGAACAGGGAGCGCGCGTCGTCGAAGGGAGTTCGCAGGTCCGGTCCGGGGCGGTCGGCGGGCACGTCAGCGGCCTTTGCGGTCTGGGTCATGCGTCCGGACGCTCCAGCACGCCGGCCTGTTCAAGGTGCCGCCGGGCCGGTTCGAGCAGTGCGTCGTAGCGCCGCCATTTTTCCACCGAGGTCGTGTACACCGATTCCCGCACCTGCAGCCGGCTGGCGGTCTGCACCGTTCGATCCTGGTCCTGGGGCGCCAGCATCGTTTCTTCGAATTCGAGGTCAAGAAAGTCGGCGAGGCGCCTGGTCTGTCCTGGCAGGTCCGTCACCAGCGATTCATAGTCCACGGTGAGCACGTGTTCTGGGAGCTGCTCTGTCCAGTGGGCCATCAGCGCGCGTTCCTGGACCAGCACCCGGGCGATGTGCGCCAGGTCGAAGGCCCACAGCACCCCCGCCTGGAAATCCTGCTGGTAGCACGAAAGCACCGTGTCCAGGGGATGGCGCCGGCAATGGATGAAGCGTGCGCCGGGGAACAGCCGGTGCAGGAAGCCGACCCGCTCGAAGTTCATGGGCAGCTTGTCCGTGACGTATTGATGAGAGGCGTGACCTGCGGGCAGTCCCTCGGTATAGAGTTGTCGAAGCTGGGCCTCGCTGGCGTTCCCGGGGGGATCGAGCTCCAGGGAAGGCGCGGTGGTCAATTCACCGGCGGCCAACACCCGGCCGTGGGCGCCCAGGACCTGCTCGCACAGGCTCGTACCCGAGCGGGGCATGCCGACGAGAAAGACCAGGTGAGCGCCCGGGCCGCTGCCGGGCGGTCCGGCCGGCGCGAGGTCCGCGAAATCCGAGCGGGTTTGCTGCTGGCGTCGCTCCCAGGTGGGGAGGTCGAAGTGGCGCGCGGCGGCACCCAACCGATTCGCCAGATCGTAGGCGGTCGCGGCTTCATCCCAGGCGCCCTGGTGGTGGTGCCAGTCCGCAAGTGCGAACGCAGCGCTGGATCGGTCCAGAGGCTGGCGGGCATGGTCACGCACATTTTCCAGCCGCTCAAGCCAGGCCCGCGCTTCCTCGGTATCGTCAAGAATCCTGCTGAGATCTGCGAGCGCCCGGGCATGGTCCGGCTGGATGGCCAGGGCCGCCTCGAATTCCGAGCGGGCGGCTGCACGCTCGCCCTGGTCCAGGCGCATGGAGCCTTTCAGAAACCTCGCCTCGGCGAGCTGGGCGTCCATCGCCTGGCAGCGATCCACCAGACGGAGGGCGGTCGCATAATCGCCGGCCTGGCGCGAAAGCAGGGCGGACTGGTAGAGAACCCGCGCGTCCCGGCTCGCGAGGCGCGCAGCGTCCATGGCCAGGCGCTTGGCGCCGCGCCGGTTTCCCAGGGCCAGGTCCATGCGCGCGGCATTGAGCAGGACACCGACGGCGCGCGGGTTGAGCTTCAGGGCCTGGGCCGCCTGTGCCCGTGCCTCCCGGGCCCGGCCGAGCGCCAGCAGGCTCAGGGCCTGGAGGTTGAACGCTTCCTCTCCCGGCCCGGCGATGCGCAGCAGTTGCCCGGCCAGGTTGAGGGCCTCCTCATAGCGCCGGGCCGCGTAGGCCTGACGTGCCCGTTGAAAGACAGCGCTTGGCGAGTTGGCCTGTTGCAAGGGGCGATCCCGATGAGAAAGGCGCCATTGTAGCGGGAGAAGGGCGAATCATCGGGCGAAAAACTGCACGATGGCCCCGTCGGGCGTTTTGAGATCGAAGACCTCGACCTGGCCGTAGGGCGGCATCGTGACGCGGCGTACCGGGGCGGTGGGGACGCCGCCCCGCGCCTCGATCCGTGCGACGGCGGTCGCCACGTCATCGACCTCGAAACGGACGGCGAGGATACCGAGATTCGGCGCGACGCAGCGGTCGGCGTAGTCGCGCCCCTCCAGTCCCATGATCTCGATGGTTTCCATGCGACCGAACTCCCCGGCCACCGGGTAGACGATGCCCGCCCGGTAGGGCACCTCCGTGGTCAGGTTTACGGGAATGCCCAGCGGCATGTATTCGGGCTCCTTCGCAAGGTAGGGCTTGCCCTTGTAGAACGTGTCGAAGCCGAGCAGGTCCGTGTAGAAGGCGTAGCTCGCGTCCCGGTCCCGGACCATCTGCATCATGTTGAAGGGCCGGGTCATGCGCTCGAAGGGCGGAATGGTGTCGGGCAGCGGGGGCTCCAGCCGCTCGTAGCCCTGCACCTGCACGCCATCCGGGCCGCGGTAAATCACCACCTTGAGTTTTGATGTGCCGAATTCGAGATCGGTGATCGGCGTTTCCGTCCACCATCCCAGCCTGATCGCGTCGTCGTAAATGGCCTGCATGTCCTTCATGCGCACCATGATGCTGAAGTAGCAACCCGTGTCCCAGGGGCGGGCGCCGGGGCGCATGGGCTCGCGGCGGCCGGCGTTGTCGAAGCGCACGAGCCGAAGCAGTCCGGTATCCTCGCCGGCCGGCCCCAGGAGCAGGCCCTCGCCGGTTGCTTCCGCCGGCAAGCCCCACGCCTCGATCGCGCTGGCGTCGAGGGCGCCGCGCCACTTGACTTCGTAGCCACCGATCTCGCGGAAGAAGCGGGCCGTGACGTCCAGGTCCGTAACGCTCACCACCGCTTCCTGCCAGGGCCGCGGAGTGATGGGGGCCGGCTCGCCAGGGCCTGCGAGCTCCGCAGCCTGGTCCGCGGCGTGCACGGCGCCGCAAACCAGGACCAGCAAGAACCATCCCGTGAAGGCCGTGGCGTTCACCTTCGCGCGGTTCATGGCGATTCACCCGCGGCGACGGCCACGGCCAGGTGGCGGTCCAGCGCGTCGAGCAGCATGTTTTCGTAGTAACCGGAAACCTGCCCGCGCGCCGCCTCGAGGTAGCCTTGCATGGCCTCCAGGCTGGCGCGGGGCGGGCACGCGTCCAGGGAGCCCGACAGGTAATCATTGACGTAGGAAATGCGTGCCGACTTGAGGCCGAGGTCCGCGGCGCCGCGGGTGAGCGGCTCACTCGCACAGACGTCTCCGGCGCGCTTGTGCATCAGGCCGAGGACGAACATGGCCTGGCGGTGTTCCAGGGCCGCGGACTTTTCCAGGTGGGGCATGCCGACCTGCCAGTCCGTACCTTCACGGTCAGCGGCGTAGACCAGGGCCCGCCCGAGCTGGTAGTGGAAACGCGCGTTTTCCGGCTCGCGTTCGACGGCGCGGCGGCAGGCCGCAATGGCGCGTTCCGTGTTCACGTCGCCGGAGCCGATCCCCGGGCCGACGCGGTCCGGATCCGAGGGGTGGCCGGCTTCCCAGTCACAGGCGTCGATGGCCTGGGCGACCGCCGCCGTCGGCAGCGCGAGGACGCAGAGCGCCGTGGACAGGATGAACATGACGAGGCAAAGGGCTTTGTGCATGGGTGAATCCTCCAGGGTTTCAGTGGGAGACTTCCAGGATGACCTTGCCGAAGTGCCGGCGCTCGTCAATCATCTCATGGGCCCTGACCAGCCGTTCCAGGGGCAGCACGGTGTCGACGAGGGGTTTGTAGGTGCCGTCGGCAAAGCGGGGCAGGGCCAGCTCCCGAAAGGTCTTCATCGTCACCGGCACGAAAGCCGGGCTGGTCGATATGCTCATGGAGAGCAGCTGCATGTTGACCATGCCGATGGCGAGATTGAAATGAATGTCCTTGCCGCCGGTGCTCCCGAACATGACGACCTTGCCGTCCATGCCCATGGAATCGAACAGCTCCTGCGCCGTGGCCTCCCCGATGGTCATGAGACTGACGTGGACGCCGGCGTTCTCCGTCGCCGCCATGACCCGCTCGCTGATGGATTCGCGGAGATAATTGACCCGGAGATCGGCGCCGAACGACTGTGCCGGCTCGAGCTTGTCGTCCCGGCTGGCCGTGACCGCGACCCAGCAGCCGGCCGCCTTGGCGATCTGCAGGGCGGCGCTGCCGACGCTGCCGGCGACGGCTTCCACCAGGACTCGCTGGCCCGCCTCGATACCCCCGACCGTGTGGAGGGCGTGCCAGGCCGTGAGCCAGCCGACGGGGATGGCCGCTCCCTCGACGAAGGACAGCGATTCCGGCAGGGGCATGAGGTGGTCCACCTCGAAGTTGACGTATTGCGCGTGGCAGCCCCGGGCGCGACCGAAGACGCGGTCCCCGGGCTGAAACCCGACGACACCGTCGCCGAGGGCCACGACCTCGCCGGCGCCTTCCATGCCCATGACGAAGGGAAGGGGCTGGCCGCTGTAGGTGCCCGCGCGCATGCGCGTTTCGGCAAAGTTCATGCCGCTGGCGTGAACGCGCACGAGCACCTCTCCGGGCCCCGGCTCCGGGATCGGCAGGGTTTCCCAGTGCATGTTTTCGGGCCCGCCGAACGCCCGGACGATAAAGCCTTGCATGGTCTCTGACATTCAGGTGCCCTCCCTGGGGCGGATGGACGGTGCGGGTTCGAGCAGCCGCTCCACCTCCTCGACTTCCAGGCCGGAAGGCACGGGCGTCAGGAACAGGTAGAGCAGGCCGGCGAGCACCAGGGGTATGCCGACCAGGACGGAATAGCCCAGGTTCCATCCCCAGGTCTCCACCGCGCGCGCCACCATGAGCGGGCCGGCGGCGGAACCGAGGGTGACGGCGAGCGATCCACAGGTGGACATGGCGGTCGCGCGCAGGCGAGTCGGAAACACTTCCGCCAGGTAGGCGAATTTAACGGCGGCGCTGCCATAGAAAAACATGCTCATGGCCCCGTAGAGCCACAGCATGCCCCGGAAGGTCTCGGGTCCCCAGACCAGGCACTGGAACAGCACGGCGCCGCAGAGGGTCCAGACCACCACGGTGGTGCGGCGGGTCAGGACGAACTCTCCGACCAGGGCCGCGAGGATGTAACCCAGGATCCCGATCGCGTTGCCGGCGCCGATGAGGAGGGAAAAGTCGAAGGCCTCGAGGCCCCGGGCTTCGCGCAGAAAGCTGGGAAAGAGGAAGATCGACGCGGCGTAGGCCCAGACGAACAGGAACTGGGCGAAAAACAGCAGCAGGGCGCGTCGCCGGATGCCAGGCGCCAGCAGCTCGGTCAGCCGCGGCGCTTTCCGGCGTCCCCGCTGCTCCGTGAACCGTCGGGGTTCACGGATGAACCGGTGCACGATCCAGACGATCGGCAGGGACACCAGTCCGACGAGAAACAGCAGGCGCCAGCCGTGATGGCTCAGCAGCCAGGCGGCCCACAGGCTGGCGAGCGCCCAGCCGAGGGGGTAACCGATCTGCAGGAAGCCCATGAACAGTCCCCGCAGGCGCGCAGGAAACTCCTCCGTGATGATGGCGCCGGTCACCGGGTAGCTGAGTCCGCCCACCCCGATGCTGGCGCCGCGCAGCGCCGCCAGGCTGGCCGCATTCGGCACGATGGCGTGCAGGGCCACGAGAAAGGACGAACCGGCCAGGGAGAACTGGAACATGGCCTTGCGTCCCCAGCGGTCCGTGAGCAGCCCGAGCACCACGATGAGCGCTCCGCCGATGACGAAGGCGCTCGACACGATGCTCATGACCCCGGTCAGGCTCAGGCCGAACTCTTCGCGGATCGACGGGATCGCGTAACCGAACAGGGCCAGGTCCATCTGCGCGGTGGCGTAGGCGGCCAGGCAGATGGCAAAGGCGCGCAGGGGATAGCCGCGGATCTCAGCCCACATGAGCCGTGGCCAGCCATTGCAGGCCATCGCGCGCGTCGAAGGTGAGCGCCGGATGGCCGAATTCGTCGTCGCGGATGTCGCTGATCCGCGTTCCGCCTGCGGCGGTCACCGCGTCGCGCAGTTCGCCGAGGCGGTCGGTCTGCACCGAGTACAGGCACAGGTTGCGGGATCCGGCGCGACTGACGTCCCGCCGATCCGGCCGTTCGACGTGCGGCGAATAGACCTGGAGCAGCCCGCTGGGAACCTCCGGCGCCCTCAGCCGTTCCACGTGAAAGGTCTCCTCGGGTTCGAGGCGGAGCGCTATCTTGGTCGGGGGTTCGTCTCCCGACACATGGGCCTCGCCGTAGGGGGCGGTCTCGAAGCCGAACACGGTTTTGTAAAACGCCGTGTCGAAGGCGTTCGGTGGCTGTACCAGGCTCGCGTGGCTTCCCTCCGTGTTGCGGAATGCCAGGGACGGGTCGAAGGTGCCGAAGCCGGGGCGGTCGAAGCCCCCGCGCTGGATAAAGGCCAGGCGAAAGCTTCGTCCGAACACCAGGGTTTCCCGCAGCCCGACGAAGGGGGCCCAGAAGGTCGGCTCGGGCGGCGGATGCGCGAGGGGGGCGTTGACCAGCGGTGATACCCACAGGCCCCAGCCTTCGATACTGGAGGGTGCGGTAAACGCATCGCGGACCTGCAGGATGTCCTGACAGTACATGCCCATCCACCGGCTGCCCGGCTCGAGGGGCAGGGCTTCGCCCAACCCGTCGTTACGACACCGGTCCCAGAGCTGGAGGCGAACATACCCGGTATTGAAGCTGCTGCAGCCGCTGTGCACGAGGCGAACGCTCCGCAGGGCTCGGTCGTGTCCGTACAGTGCCTCCGCCGCGTTCGCGGGCAGCGTCCCCTCGGCGACCGGGGTGAAGCCGAGGGCTTCCCAGAACCGCAGCAGGTCGTCCTCCTCGCCCCATTCCGCGCCGAAAACGAACTCGCTGACGCCCTGGGAAATCATCGCCGGCATGGGATCAGATCTCGCCCCCTGCCCGGATCAGCGTGCGACCGGTCAGTTCCCGGGCTTCCCAGGCCCGGTGCGCTTCCGCCAGGTCTTCGAGATCCATGACGCGCTCCACGGGAATCCGGAAGCGGCCGTCGGCCAGCGCCGCATTCATGGCCTCGATTTCCGCGCCACCGCTGACCGCCTGGTGCACGTATTGCACGAATCCGGTCACGGAGCAGCAGGCGCCGATAAGCCGGGAGACGTTGATGTCGGGTGCGACCCCGGCGGTGGCGCCCATGAAAATCAGGTTGCCCAGGGGCGCGATGGCATCGAGGTTTTTCAGGGCCCCGGGGCCCGCGTTACCGTCGATGATCACATCCGCGCCGCGCTCGCCACCCAGGCGCTTGACGTGCTCGGGCCAGTCGTCCTCGAGGTAGTCCACGCCATGATCGGCTCCGAAGGTGAGGGCGTAGGCAACCTTGTCCGGCCCACCGGCCAGCGCGATGACCGTTGCGCCCGCCGCCTTGGCCACCTGGGTGGTGAGGGCGCCGACGGCGCCCGCAGCGGAATGGATGGCGACCACCTGGCCCGGCTGCACCTTCCCGGCGGAATGCACCAGCAGCCAGGCGGTGTAGGCGCAGGTCGAAAAGGCGGCCGCCGTGTGCCAGTCGAACGCCTCGGGCACGGGCACCAGTCGATCCGCCGCAGCCACGGCATAGTCCGCGTTCCCGCCCCACAGGCCGTTGCAGGCGACGCGACGCCCAACCAGCGCCGGGTCGCCGTCCGGCCCAACCGCCTCGACCCGGCCCGCGTACTCGAAGCCCGGTGTGAAGGGAAAGCCCGGGTGCATCCAGTCGATGCGGTTGGCCCGGGCATGGGTGTCCAGGGGGTTCAGGGCCGCATAGGCGATCCGGATGCGAACTTCCCCCGCTCCGGGCTCCGGCGCCGGAGTGTCCTCGATGCGAATCACTTCCGGTCCGCCGGGTTCGTGTATTCGGGCTGCGCGCATGGTCAGGGTCCTCTCAACGGTGTCATTGAATTCATAGCAGATGAACGCCCAGGGCCGTATTGACCAGCAGCCCGATCCAGATCGCGACCACGAAGGGGCGGGTGCCGCCAATGCTGCGGCGAATGGCCGTGTTCTCCGCCTCGCCGGCCTCACCGGCGGCCAGGGCGGCGAAGGCCGGACCGAAAGGCCGGAGGCGAACCCGCACGAGCAGTCCGCATACCACGAGGCCGGCGAAGATGGCCAGCTTGATCGCGGCCCAGGCGCTGAATCCGGTGATCAGTCCGAGGAGCGCCGCCCCGGAGAATCCCAGCAGGGTCACCACGACGCCGGTCCGGAATACGAAATCCACCGTCGTGAGCCAGGCGAGTTTGCCGCCGTGGGCCCTGAAGTGGAGGATCAGCACCATGGCAAGCCACGCGAGGGCCAGTGCCCAGGTCAGCGGAACGATCCAACCCGGCGCCGTGATGTAGCCGAGCCGCACCGCCAGGTGAACGCCGAGGGGCAGCATGAGGGTCATGCTGACGCGCGGCGCCTGGTCCAGGGCAAACAGCATCTTTGCCGCGGAGAGGCGGACGGCCGTTGGTTTGCGGTCGTCACACAGGACGAAGCTGCTGTAGAAGACGCCGAGGTCCGCGCCGAGCCAGTAGACCAGGCCCAGGATGTGCGCGAACTGGAGGAGGGCGATGTCAGTCATGGCTCGCGGTCTTGTCCACGTCGCTCTTCAGCAATTCGAAGAACACGATCCGCACGCCGTCCGGATCCAGGATCATCGCCTCCCGTCCAAACGGCTTGCCGGAAAAATCATTCAAGGGCGTGGGCGGCAGGATGACGGTGACGCCGGCGGTTGTCGCTCGGGCCATGATCTCGTCCAGGCGCGTGGTGTTGATGACGAGGGCGGGCGCGTGGCGCGCATTGCTCTCGGCGTCCACCGACAGCCCCTCGGCATGCACCAGCGCCAGGGCCCGCGGTTGCGCTGGACTGGCATCGAGAAGCACGAGCCGTGGCGTGACACCCTCCGGGATGTGGAACATGGTGCGCAGGGCCGGGGTGTCGTAACGGGCGTCTCCGCTGACGGTGAACCCGAGCAGGTCTGTGTAAAAGGCGAGGCTTCGGTCCATGTCTTCCACGGTCAGGGTGGCGCGCTGCAGCTGCAGTTCGGCCTGGCCGGGCACGGCGGCCATCCCAAGAAACAGGACGAAGAATATCTTAATTAAATGTTTCATAACATATAGATAGAGTAATTATAGAGAATTGATATTAGCTCTGTTTCGTGCTTTGCGAGCGAGGTCTGGGAGAGAACAGGCGAACCGCGAACCAGCTGAGTGCGGTCAACAGCGCCGACAGGGCGATCAGCCCGGTGACCGGCAGGTAATCCCCACGGTAGACGAGACCGCCCAGGACCGTGAACACACCGCCCAGGACGATTCCCACGGAACTCGAGAGGCCCGATGCGGTACCCGCCATCTGCGGGAACAGGTTGACGGCGCCGGCCAGGGCGCCCGGCGTGGTCGTACCCGCGGCCACCATGATGCATCCCAGGGGCACGAGCACCGTGGCCATGGTGACGCCGAATCGCCAGACCAGCAGGGGGGCCAGCAGCCCACCGGCCAGCACGAGCAGAACGCTGCCGTCCATGACCCGGTGCAGGTCGAGCACCCGGAAGAGGCGTCCGGACACCATGGCACCGATGACATAGGTAATGGCCATGCCGCCCCACCACAGGCCGAACTCCGCCTCGCCGATGCCCAGTTGCTGCTCGAACACGGCCGCGCCCACCGCGAGGAAGGCGAAGAAGCAACCCTGGACGAAGCCGAAGATAAAGGTGTAGCCCATAAAGGCCGGCGTGCGGAGCAGGCGGCCATAGTGGCCAAACCAGTCGCCCAGTCTGGGACGCGTGTGTTCCGGCCGCAGCGTTTCCGGCAGGGCGAAAAAGATCCAGGCCCAGATCACCGCGCCCAGGGCTGCGGTCACGATAAACACGCTCTGCCAGCCGCCGGTCGCACCGAGCCACCCGCCCGCGATGGGCGCGAGGATGGGGGCGAAGCCCATGGCCGCCGCGATGTAGGCCAGCGCCTCCGTGGCCCCGCGGGCATCGTTCGTGTCCCGGACCACGGCGCGACTGGCTACCGTGCCCACGCTGACACCCACGGCCTGCAGAAAACGCAGGAAGACCAGAGCCTCGAGGTGCTGGGCCCGGCTGGCCAGCAAACTCGCGAGGATAAAGAGCGCAAAGCCGCCCAGCAGCACCGGGCGACGTCCGAAGCGGTCGCACAGGTACCCGTTGAAGGGTTGCGCAGCCGCGAGACCGAAGAGATAGGCGGAAATCAGGAACTGCACCTGGCCCGTGGTCGCGTTGAAGTCCACGGCGATCATGAGCAGCAACGGGACGGTAATCGTCACCCCGAACGGAGACAGGCCGCTCGCAGCGCCGAGCAGCAGGACCGACGGTCGATAATCCGGGGATGCGCTCATCCTCCGCCGGCTTGGCGGGACGGCGAAAAGGTCATGCGAACTGGCAAGTGTTCTCCTGGTTTTGACGGCGAGAAAGAATTAAAGATATATTAATATAACCTTAAGCGTAATTTGGGCAGTCAGCCATCGCAATGAAGCGGCCATGGAAGACAGCAATACCCGGTGGGCGTTCCGCGATCGCGCCGGCCCCTGTCGGTGCGGCTTACTGCCTTCGGCGCTACCTCGAGCTCTTCTGTTCCCCCAAGCCCCACATCGCCTCCGGAGGCAACCCATGAAACTGAAGAAAAACGTGCTGGCCCTCAGCACGGCGCTGGCCTGTGCCTCGACCGTGCCCCTGCAACCGGCCCTGGCCCAGGATCAGTCTGGCGACGAAATGGACGCGCTTCTCGAGGAAGTGATCGTGACGGCCCGTAAACGCGAGGAATCGCTCCAGGAGATTCCCGTGGCCATCACCGCCTTCGGCGCCCAGGAGATCGCCTCCCAGGACATCCGCGACCTCGAGAGCGTCGCCGACTTCACCCCGGGCTTCCAGTTCCAGAACCAGGGCAACCAGCAGCCCGGACGCTACAACACGCAGCTCCAGTTCCGGGGCCTGACCACGGCGCAGTTCTCCCCGAGCTTTGCGACCGGCGCCCTGTTCATCGACGGCATCTACGTGCTCAACGGCGGCACGTCCCTGGGCCTCATGGACGTTGAGCGGGTGGAAGTGATCAAGGGGCCCCAGGCGGCCTACTTCGGCCGCAACACCTTCGGCGGCGCGGTGAACATCATCACCCGGGACCCGAACATGGCCACCTTCGCCGGCGAGGCCATGGTGCGCTTCACGGACCGCTCGAACAACGAGATCAACGCGATCATCGAGGGCCCGATCATCCAGGACGTGCTGTCCTTCAGCCTGAGCGGCCGGTACTACGACAAGGAAGGCCACTGGACCGCCACCGACGGCGGCCGGACCGGTGACGAACAGACGTCGACCTTCAACGGAGTCGTCAAGTGGAACGCCACGGACGCCCTCGAGTTCAAGCTGCGTTACGCATACTCGGAGGACGACGACGGCCCGCCGGCCCAGGCCTTCGTATCCGGGTTTCTGAACGACAGTTGCTCCGGCCTGACCATCGATTCCCCGGAAGGCCCCGTCATGCCGATGAATTACATCTGCGGCACCGTACCCTACGGCAATGCGGTCAACGTCGATCCGGGCGCCGGCGTGATTTCCTCGAACACCTTTCTGCCGCAGTACGTGATCGACACGGGGCTGACGGATCCGGCCACCAACATACCGGGCCTGCCGCAGGTCGACGATGTGGGGCTGCTGCGTGAAACCACCCGCTGGAGTTTCTTCGGCGGCTACGCCTTCGACAACGGCTCGAGCATCGACTTCAACTACGGCAGCAATGAGCAGAAGGCCAACTGGATTCGTGACTTCGACCTATCGGACCGCATCAGCTGGTTTTCCCGGGACCCGCAGTTCCTCGAAGATGAGAGCTACGAAATTCGCTTTACCAGCCCGCAGGACCAGCGCTTCCGCTGGCTGGTCGGCTACAACTACTACGAGCAGGAATTCACCTCATCCGGGGGCGGCGGTGACGCCACGACCTCGTGCTTTGCCACCAACCAGGTGCCAATTTCCGACAACTATCCGGCGGACTGCATTGGTGGCGTGCCGGGCATCGTGAACCTCCTCTTCCGCAACTCGCTGGCCGGTTCGGACGAGGCCGAGGTGCAGGGCATCTTCGGCGCCATCGACTTCGACATCACGGACAGCATCACGGCCATCATCGAGGGTCGCTGGCAGGAGGATAAATTCCGCAAGGGCGCCACGACCTTCGCCGACTCGCCCACGGTCATCTCGGAGACCTTCGACGACTTCCTGCCACGCGTGATTCTGCGCTGGACGCCGACCGATGGCACGAATCTCTACGCCAGCTACTCGGAGGGCCAGATTGCCGGCGACTTCAACACCTTCTTCATCAGCGCCGATGACCGGGAACGGGCCCAGTACCTGGCCCAGGATCCCCGCATCCAGGAAAGCCTCGATGCGGAGACCCTCGAGGCCTGGGAAATCGGCTGGAAACAGGCCCTGGCCGGCGGCCGGGGTCAGTTGAACCTGGCGGCGTACTACTACACCTGGGAGAACATCAAGGGCCGGTCCTCCTTCCTGATCAACGAGACCTGTCGTTCCGGGGACATCGGTACGCCCGAGTGTGATCCGGCCAATGGCATCGGGGTGGGTGATCCGAAGCAGATCCCGGGACCGGACGGCGAGCTGACGCCATTTTTCAACGCCCGGAACACGCTGTTGCCGGGTGATGCCACGATCCTGGGCCTCGAGGCGGAGTTTCTCTGGGCGTTCACGGAAAACCTGCTGTTCCAGCTGAACTACTCCTACATCGATTCGGAATACGACGACTACGAGTTCAACTTCGTGCGCCCCATCGCAGGCTACGCCCAGATGCGCGGCAACCAGACGCCTCGCCAGCCCAAGCACAGCGGCAACACGGCGCTGACCTGGAACTACGAGCTCTTCAGCAATCCGTCCTACCTGCGGGGCGACGCCTTCTACCAGGGCGAGGCCTTCGTGGACGAGTCCAACCTGGCCAAGATCAGTGACTACTGGCTGGTGAACCTGCGAACGGGCATGGACTTCGGTGAGCACTGGACGCTGGAACTGTTCGTGACGAACCTGTTCGACGAGGAAGCCTGGGCAACCGGCGCGCGCTGGACCGACTTTTCCAGCCCGACCCAATTCCCGTTCCTGACGGCGAAGCAGGGCGTAGCGGTGTCGCCGCTCGACAAGCGCGAGTACGGGCTGCGGGCGTTCTTCCGATTCTGAGTACCCCGTGCAAACCCCTCGAGCGGGGGTGAGTGTGTGACGGGCGCCTCGGCGCCCGTTTTTTTGAGGGAAGGCCGCGTGCCGGCGGGCTCGGCGGCGAAACCGGGCCTCCGGGTTGTCTGGGCGGTTAGCCGGACGCCGCCGCTTCCAGCGCCGCCACGTCCTCGAGGAGTTCTTCGATGAGCATGCCCACGTAGTAATCCGTGGAAAGCTCGTTGGCGCGTTCGAGGTAGGCGCGCAGGTCGGCGACGGGAATGTCCACGCCGCAGGCGTCGAAATCACCCTGCATGGTGTGGCGAGGCAGGGCGATGAGGGCCGCCAGGCGCTGGTATTTTGCGCCGCGGATCCAGAGTTCCTGCGCCTTGCAGATGTCGGGGTCGATGGTCAGACCGAGGGAATAGAGGTAGCCGATGACGAACAGGGACTGCGGGTAGTCCTGTTCCAGAGCCTTGAGACGGTAGGGCATGGCCTTCTCGCCCATGCCGGAGTAACCGTAGGCGCGACCCAGCTGGTAGTTGAGACGCGGGTTTTCCGGGTCCGCGGCCACCGCGGCCTCGCAGGCGGCGATGGCGGCCGGCTTGTCCATGGCTGACTGGCTCACCGGTGGCGCCACGTGGCCGGGATCGCGGCCATGGGATGCCTGGCGGTCGCACTCGGTGACTTCCTGGGACCAGCGGCTGAAATCGTAATCCTCGAACTCGACGGCCCCGGAGGGTGTGGTGGCGAGCAGGGCGAGGATAGCGAATAGTGATGTGAACGGTGTTCGGCTCTTGGCGTGGACTGTCATTTTACGTCTCCCGAAATGCCAGGGGCTTCGATGAGCAGGACCTGGCATTCCGCGATGCCCTCCCGCAGCTTCTTGATCTCCCGGTACTCCGGCGAGTCCCAGAACGCTTTCGCGGCCGCCTTGTCCGGCCATTCGGAGATCACCATGGAGGCACCGTCCCCGAAGTCGCCTTCGAGGCATTCCGCCCCAGGACCCATGAGCAGGTAACGGCCGCCCATTTGCTGAACCAGCGCGGCGGCGGCCTTGCCGTAGCCACTGATAAAACGGTCACGGTCGGAAATGTCGGCGGTAACGATCATGTAGGCAGGCATGGCGTTTTCCTCGTGGTCAGGCTTTCTGGGTGTCCGCGGATTCGGGCGGCGCCGTCCCGGTCATGCTTTTCAGCTTTTCATCCCGGTACGGCCCGAGGAACAACAGCGCCGCGGAGCAGACGATAAAGGCATACAGGGAGTACAGCAGCACCTGGTCGTAGCTGCCGGTCTGGTCCAGGAACCGGCCGTAGACGGCGGGGCCGAAACCCGCGCCCAGGGCGAAGAAGGCGTACAGGATGCCGTAGATCGCCCCGTAGTTGCGGATACCGAAATAGCGCGATACCAGGTAGGCGATGAGGTCGTACTCGATCCCGGCCGCGACGCCCAGCAGCACCACGGCGAGTACGGCCTGGAAATAACTGGGTTCGGGCAGCATGAACAGCCACATGGACGCGGCGGGCATCATGAGCAGCACGCAGGCCAGCAGCGGCGCCCAGATGTGGTCGAGCAGGTAGCCGCCCGCCAGGCGGCCGACGAACACGGCATAGCCGATCAGGGAGGCCAGGAAGATGGCGTCCGCCCGATCAAAGCCCTTGGTGTCAAGCAGGGTTTCCATGTTCGGGATGGGTCCGCCGATGGCGAAGGACAGCGGGACGAAGACCGCGGCCAGCAGCCAGAAGCGCCAGTCCCTGAGCGCCTGCGCCAGGGTCAGCCCGTACGCGGTCCCGTCATGGCCGGAGTCGGCGTGGTGCGCTTTCATCTGCGCCAGGCGGGCCGCTGCTTTCGGGTCGTCGGTATCCCGGAACAGCGCCCAGGCCACCGGGAGGGCAATGAGCAGGGGCAGGGCGCCGACGCCGACATAGGCGGCGCGCCAGCCGAATTCACCGATGAGCCAGCCGGCGTATACCTTGACGATGGCGCCGGAAATACCCGTGCCGATGAGCGCCACGCCAAGGGCGAGGCCGCGTTTCTCGTTGAACCAGTTGCTGACCGCCCGGGTGAAGGTGATGGGCAGGGTACCCGCGCCGGCGAGGGCCAGAATGCCCCACAGGGTGAGGTACAGGGTGATGGAGCCGTTGTTCAGGGCGAAGGCCATGAAGGCGAAGGAGAACAGGGTGATGGAGGTCAGCACCACCCGACGCACGCCGAGCTTGTCCGTGAGGTAGCCGACGAGGGGGCTCGCCCCCATGGCGACCAGCGTGAACACCACCAGGGCGAACATCACCTGGCTGATCTGCCAGCCGAATTCCTGCATGAGCGGGCTCGCGAAGACGCCGATGGTGTAGAAGGGCAGGGGCGACATGCCCAGGGCGATGCCCAGCGCTGATGACACCACCACGGGCCAGCCGAATTTGAATTCCTTGAAACCGCTCATTGCATCTCCGGGAGCGCCGGGCGGCGCCCGACGAGAGGTTGGGTTGGGCTACTGGTGCATGGCCTGCGCTTCCTCCATCACGTCGAGAGAGGCAGCCGGGGCCGATTGATAGAGGATGGCCTGCTTGCGGAAAAAGCGCATGAGCCCGGCGTCGCCCATGCGCGAGCCGCCCATGCCGGACTGGCAGAAGGAGTTCTTCTCCACGTCGTGCACCATGGCGGTCAGGCTGGCATCGTTCACGGAAATGGCGCCACCGACCATGCGTCGCGCCACCGCTTCTCCTTCTTCCCGGCTGCCGGCGAAAACGGCGCCGGAAAGGCCATAGTGCGAGTCGTTGGCCAGGGCGATGGCGTCCTCGATATGGTCAAAGGTCATTACCGGCATGACGGGACCGAAGGTTTCCTCACGCATGAGCGTCATGTCGTGGTGGACGCCGGTGATGACGACCGGGCGGCACCACATGCCGCCGTGGTCTTCCACGCCGCCGCAGTGAATCGTCGCGCCGTTGGCCACGGCGTCGTCGAGCTGGGCTTTCACCTTGGCCGCCTGGGGTGGAAAGATGAAGGGGCCGATCTGTCCCTGGTGGATGTCGGGCCAGTTGATTTCCGTGGCCTCGGCCCGGGCGATGAGCCGCTCGAGGAAGTCCTCGGCAACGTCCTCGTGGACGTAAATCCGCTCCAGGGACTGGCAGGCCTGGCCGTTCATGCCGGCGGCGCTGCGCAGGATCGCATTGCTGGCGTTGTCGAGATCCGCTGACGGCAGCACGATGGCCGCGTCCTTGCCGCCGAGTTCGAGGAACGCCGGGATGAAGTTGGCGGCCGCCTGGGCCGCCACGAGCCGTCCCGTTGGCACGGACCCGGTGAAACAGACCGCATCGACGTTGTCGACCAGGGCCTGTCCCGTTTCTGAGCTACCGGTCACGATGGACACGACCGATGCCAGTTCCGGCACCTCGTCCAGGGTCGCGCGCAGGGGCTCGGCGAAGCGGGGGGTCACCTCGCTGGGTTTGAGCAGAATCGAGCAACCCGCCAGCAGGGCGGGCACCGCGTCGATGAGCCCCAGGATCAGCGGCACGTTCCACGGGCTGATGATCCCGACGACCGGGTAGGGCTTGAGCTGGTGCTGGTAATGCACGCTCGGCGCCATGGCGGAGGCGCCGCTGGCCGGGTTCATGAGTTCCGGCGCCCGGGCGGTCCAGTAGGCGATCCAGCCTCGCACGCTGGCGGCCTCTACCTGCGCCATGAGGTACCGGCCCGTGTCGATGCAGAGGGCCCCGGTCAACGCCTCGTTGTGACGCTCCATGGCCTCCGCCCAGCGCCTGAGAGCATCACAGCGCGCGTCGAGGTCCAGGGCCTCCCAGGCCGGCTGGGCTTCCCGCAGCCGCGCCGCGGTGTTTTCCACGGCTGCCCGGTCGTGAACCGGTACCTGGTAATCCACCTCGCCGGTGCGTGGGTTGGTGACGTCGAGGGTTTTCATCGTTTTTCGGGCTCCGTTCCCCTGCGCCTGAAAGACCTTGTGTCTAAAAGATATAATGACATATCAATCAGCGAAGCATAGCACGTCACAGGTGTTCGATGAATTCCAGCCAGCTGCCGTCCGGCGTTCCCAGGGCGACGCCCCGAACCGCGCCCAGCGGGGGCAGTTGCCAGTCCAATGGACCCCTGAATTCGAACCCGGATTCCGCCAGGTCCCGCGCCATCGCATCGATGTTCGTGACGGGGAAGCGCAACAGGTTCAGGCCCCGGCAGCCGGGGGAGGCCGTCGCAGCGACATGCCGTCCCGGATGATCCGGGAAGGCGACGAATTCGACGGAGCCGTCGAGCTCACCGGTCGGGTGACTGATCGCGAGATCCACTACCGTGGTACCGGCCGCATTCGCCGGGAGTCCGAGCATCTCCCCGCCGCGACCGCCCAGGGGCTCGATCTGCCGAAGGCGGGGCTGGAATCCGAGGGCCTTGAACAGGGCAAGATGCGCATCCACGTCGCGGACCGATTGGGAGGAATTGAAGGCGTGGCCGAACCCCGAGGCGGGCCCCGGATTCTCCAGTGGTGGATGCAGGCGCTCCACGAGCGCCAGCACCACTCCATCCGGACCCTGCGCGAGCCATTCACCGATGCGCAGTTCACCAAAGGGCCAGGTGATCGGTTCGCTCATGCCGGTGAATCCGTCGGCTTCGAGGCGCCTTGCCCAGGCCGGCAGATCCCGGACGCGCAGGTCGAGGTCGAAAATGCCGCCCGTGTCCCAGGTATTGGCGCCGTGCCGGGGCGCCGGGACGTCCGGGTCGAACGCGAACAGGCGCACCTTGCCCGTGGGCCAGTCCCGCTGGCCGAGCAACCACTCGTGCCCGGGCCTTGCTGCGGCGTGCGGCCACAGCGGCTGTCCCGACGCCGGTCCGTCCCAGATCAGGGACCAGCCGCCCTGGTCCATGAAAAACCGCAGCCAGAAGCCGGGGTCGGCGGTGCCGAGTCCGGCTTCTGCATAGCCACGAGTCACCCAGTCCCGGGTAGGTTGAGTCATGAGGTCTCCGGCGGTCGGGGAGGCAAAGAACACGTTAGCATGACTCTCCAATGGCAAGCAGGTGATTGACCGCAGGCGCGGTCCGAAAACCCGGCGACCGGCAGCGTGGGGTGAACCAGAGGAATTTGGAATGGAGATGAAGCAAGTCAGGCTCGCGCAGACGCCCGAGGGCGAACCGCGCGTCGAGGATTTCGAGATCGCCACGCTGCCGATGCCGGAGCCGGGCAACGGGCAAGTGCTGTGCGAGACCCGCTACCTGTCCCTGGACCCGTACATGCGAAGCCAGATCGCGGGGCGGCACATTTCCGGCAGCATCGGCCCCGGTGACCCGATGCGGGGCGAGACCGTGAGCCAGGTGATCGAATCCCGTTCGCCCGACTTTTCCCCGGGGGACTGGGTCCGGGGATTCGGCGGGTGGCAGACCCATTCGGTGCTCGACGCGTCGTCCCTGTCGCCGGTGGATCCCCGCATCCAGCCGCCGTCCTATGCGCTTTCCCTGCTTGGCATGACCGGCCTCACCGCCTGGGCCGGCATGGTCTGGCAGGCGGACGTGGGCCCCGGTGACCAGGTGCTGATCCCGGCGGTCACCGGCGGCGTCGGGGCGGCGGCTGCGCAATTCTGCCGCCTTCGCGGTGCGGAGGTCGTTGGCACGGCCGGCAGTGACGAAAAATGCCGGTATGCCGAGGACCGGCTCGGGGTGCGACACTGCGTCAACCGCCACGTAACGGACCTGGGCGCCGCCCTGGACGAGGCCTTCAGCGACGGCATCGACATCTATTTCGACCTCGTCGGTGGCGAACTGCTCAACCTCGCTTCCGAGCGCCTGGCGCTCAACGCGCGGGTGGTGCTCGCGGGGCTGATCAGCGAGTACAACCAGGCCGGGCGTTCCGCCGGTCCGCCGCCCGGCAACTGGATCAAGGCGCGCGCCACGGTGACCGGGCTGGTGGTTTACGACTTCGAAGCGCGGCGCGACGAATTCATCGACGCGGTCGTTCCCTGGCTGGAAGAAGGGAAGATTTTCCAGCTCGAGGACGTGGCCGCGGGCATCGACGCCGCCCCGGCGGCTTTTTGCCGCCTGATGCGGGGCGGGAACTTCGGCAAGTCGGTGGTGCGCATGGGCCCGGAATCATGAGCCCGTATGAATAAGCCCGGATGAATAAGCCCGGATGAATAAGCCCGGTATGGTCGAGCCGGCATCTCTAGGCCGGATCCGGCAAGCGCCGGTTGGTGGCCCGGGAACCTGGCAGCCGGTCAACGGCTCAGGAAGGTTTCGGTGCAGTCCGCGATGGCTTCGGCACTTGCCTTGAAGACCGGCGCCACCAGGTCCCGCCGGCCGAGGAAGCGGGCGCCCGGTGCCGCGCGCGCCGCAGCCTCGCTCGGGCCATGCAGGCTCGAATCCGTTCCGATGCACAGCGTGTCATGTTCCAGGCGCCGAAAGCAGGGCATGGGATCGTAGGCGAAGGCCGCCCTGAACCCCGCGATCGCCAGCGGCTTGCCGTGGTAGCGGGGGGCGTTGGCTGTCTTCTCCCCCAGGGCCAGGCGCTGTTCGGCATCGAAATAGGGCGTGTCCACCAGGACGAGACGGCCGATCCGCTCCGGATCGCGCAGTGCCATTTCCGCCCCGACGAGACACCCGGTGTGAAATCCCAACAGGTCCACCGGTGTGCCCGTGGGCAGGGTGGCGACGCCGGCCAGCAGCGCATCGGCCCAGGCTTCGATGGACCAGGGCGCTTCGAGCGCCTCCGACGCACCGAAGGCCGGGTAGTCCGGGCACAGCACCGGGCGTTTGCTGGCCAGCAGGGGCGCTGTGGCATCGAAGAACCGGCCATCGAAGGGCAGGGGATGCAGGCACAGCAGGACCGGGGCCGCGTCCTCGATCGCCGCATGGCAGCGCCAGTTCAGCATGCCCTGGTCGCTCCGGGTCGAGAGGTTTCGCGGTCCCTGGGGGCTGCGTTTCATGAGTCTGTTCGGCTTCCGCTTTTGCCGGTCAATTCTGCCCGAGTGACTCGTAGTACGCATTCGCCGCCCGGTATTTGCGCAGCACGTACGGCCCGGCCAGCAGGACGGGGATTCCAAACAGGGCCGGCACCAGCGCCATGGAATAGCGGATGCCGTCCGTACCGAACACGAAATCGTTGAACAGGCCAATGGCCGGTGGACCGATGAACAGGCCGGCCATGCTGATGCACATGTAGTAGAAAGCCACCAGCTGTGCCTTGATGCCCGCCGGGGTGATATTCAGCAGGGCGGTGACACCGACCGCCGAGACGAAAGCGATGCCGACGGTGTTGGCGCCGTAGATGGCCATGGCGACGTAGGGATTCGGCACCAGGGGCGCCGCCACGCCGGTGACGATAATGATGGCCACGCCGATGAGCGCGATGCGCACCGGTGCATCGCTGATGCCCTTGCTCGTCCAGCGATCGGAAAGCCAGCCTGCGTAATTCACGGCGAAGGGTCCGGTGGCCAGCAGCACGATGGCGTTCACCGTGGCGTACTTGGCCGGTTCCCAGCCCCAGGTGCGCTGGAACAGCGGCGCGCCGAAGCCCTGGCTGTAGGCGATGATCGTCATGTAGCAGAAGATCGCGATGAAGGGCAGGTACAGGGAGGCATTGGCGAAGACGTGCCGCAGCATGTCCCAGAGGTTGTCGCCGCCTTCCGGGGCCACTGCCGGCTTGTGGCGGGGCGGTTCGCGGAGAAAGAAGAAGAAAACGGCCAGTACCAGTCCCGGCAGGCCCACCACGAAAAAGGTGAACTGCCAGGGTTTGACCGTGCCAACGAGCGGCAGATCCACGCCCTCGACGGTCTTCGCCCACTGCAGCACGGCGGCGGACAGCAGCGAGGCAATGCCCGCGCCCAGGCTCAGGGCCATGGTGTAAAAGGCGATGGGTTTGGCGCGTTTTTCTTTTGGAAAACTATCTGAAATCATTGACATAGCGCAGGGACTTAAAGTCGCTTCACCAACGCCGATGCTCATGCGCGCAAGGAACATGTGCCAGAAGTTCTTCGCCAGGCCAGACGCCACGGTGGCCGCGGACCAGAGGGCAATGCCGACACCCACGATCCAGGTGCGACGCTTTTTGTCCGCCAGCCAGCCCAGGGGCAGGCCCATGGTGGCGTAGAAAATGGCGAAGGCCGGGCCCAGCAGCAGGCTGAACTGAAAGTCCGTGAGGCCCAGGTCGGCGCGGATCGGCTCCGTGAGCAGCCCGAGCACGTACCGGTCGATGAAGGAGAACACGTAGGCCACGGTGAGCAGGGCCACCATGTACCAGGCACGGGTCGGCGATGGGTAGTCCCTGGCGGGGGGTGTCGCGGGTGCGCTCGCGCCGCCGGAATTTTCGTGTTCCCCGGATGGCCGGTCGGTCGATGTATCGCTCATGGCTCAGTCCGGCTGCTGGGTGATGAAATAAAGCACCACGAGGTTGTCGTCGGGGTCGAGGATGCCGATCTCCCTGCCTTCGCGTCCGTCCTGCGTGACGAGGTGGTCTTCCTTGTACACGGTCTGTCCCGCTGCCCGGGCTTTTTCCACGATGCCGTCGATGTCCGGGGTTTCCAGCACGATGGCGCTGCGCCGGGGCAGGGTGGCCGGGTCGAGTTCGCCGATCTCCGTAAGCGCCATGACCCGCGGCTGCGTGGCGGTGCTCAGCACCGCGAAACGCATGGCGCGGTCCCGGGGGATTTCGAACACGTCATAGCTGTAGCTGTCCGCCGCCGAGTCCTTGATGAAGGCGACATCGAAGCCCAGGGCGTCGCGGTAGAAGGCCAGGGCGCGTTCCAGGTTGGAGACCAGGAAGTTCGCCCGTTGAAATCGTAGTTGGCGTTCGGGGAGTTCGCTCATGTTCAGACCCACTGGTTGAGTTCAATGAAGTAGCCGTTCGGATCGAAGAAACTGATGCCTTTGACCCGGAACACGCTGCCGTCGTCTTTTGGATACTCGGTCACGTGGGGCTCGCTGTGCATCTGGATGCCCGGCAGGTCCTTCAGCGCTTCGTAGGCCCCGTCCACGTCCTCGTGATGCATGACGAAGACGATCTCTCCGGCGCGTACCCGGTTCGGTTCCGGCCGGGGCAGGGGCGCGGGCAGGGGCGGATCGATGTACTGCAGGATGCCGAGCATGCCGATGTAGGGATCGTTGCACTTGAGGATGACCAGGCGCGTTTTCGCGTCCGGCTCTCCGGCCGGCAGGCCCTTGCCGGATACCACGAGCTCCTGGTCGTAGTACACGTCCATGCCGAGAATGTCCCGGTAGATTCTCAGCGGCGTGTCGATCTCGTTCACCATCATGGTGACGCGGCGAAAGTCGGTGGGAACGGCTTTGTCGGTATCGCTCATGGGCAGGCCTCGGCCACGTGCGGGGAATTCTTCCCGGGGATTGAAAAGTTATAATGATATGGCAATCATAGTTTGTCGTCATTTCCCGTGAGTCCCATGCCAGAGGTGAAACCATCGCCATGAACGCGTCACGCGGGTCAACGCCGAACGGCTCAGCGAGCGGCTCAGGTCGGGGCATCGCCGGGGCCCGGACCAGTCGGCGCGCATTCCTGGGTGGCCTCTCGGCGGCCGGACTGATTGCGGGCCTGCCACGTGGCGCCCTCGCTGACGACCGCCACGTGCTGGTGCTGGGAGCGGGCCTGGCCGGTCTCCGGGCCGCGTCCCTGTTGTCCGGCGCCGGGCTTGGCGTCACCGTGATCGAGGCCAGGAACCGGGTCGGCGGTCGGCTGTACACGCTCGATGCGGTGCCCGGGCACCCGGAAGGCGGCGGCAACACGATCGGACCCAACTATGGGCGGGTGATCAGCAGCGCCAGGGCGCATGGCGTGGCGCTGCACACGCCGCCCCGTGCCGAGGCCATGGGGCTGATTCTCGATGGCGAACGCGTAGCCCGGGACGACTGGCCGCAGTCCCCCCGCAACACCTTGCCGGACCCGCTGCGATCCCTGACGCCGGACCGCCTCGGCTTCGCCCTGTTGCGGGACAATCCGCTCGCCCGGTCCGACGCCTGGCGGTCTCCTGCCGCCGCCTCCCTGGACCAGGCGGCGACGGATTTTTATCGCGGTCTGGGTCTTGACGACTCCGCCCTGGCCTGGATCGATGCCAACAACTCCTACGGCAACCGCCTGGACGAGACCTCGATCCTGAGCCTGTTCCGGATGCACGCGAGCATCGGACGGGCCATTGCCATGCGCCAGCCTGCCTTCGAAGCGCGGGACGGCAACCAACGCATCCCCGAGGCGATGGCCGCGGCCCTGCCGCAGCCCGTGGTGCTGGGGGAACGTGCCCGCTCCGTGCGGCAAACGGGAGAGGGGGTGGCGGTAACCTGTGACAGTGGACGAACGTTCTTTGGGGATGCACTCGTGTGCACACTGCCATTGCCGGCGCTGCGCCGCGTGGAGGTTCAACCGGGGCTACCGTCAGGGCAGGCACTGGCGGTGAATACGGTCGACTATCACACGGTCACCCAGGCGCATTTCGTCGTGCGCGATCCCTGGTGGCCGGAACGGGGCGATCCGGGCGGCTGGTGGACCGACGGTCCGCTCGGACGGATTTTCACCCGGCAGGCGCCGGAAGGGCACTACAACCTGACCTGCTGGATCAACGGACGGCATTGTGATCCGTTTGACCGCCTGGCGCCGGACGCGGCGAAGCAGGCCATGGAAGAGGCCTTTTTCCTGCTCTTGCCCGAAGCCCGGGGACGCGCCGAATTGAAGGCGCTCGTGTCCTGGGCCAACGAGCCGCTGAACCAGGGAACCTGGGCCATCTGGCGGCCCGGCGAGATCGCGCGCTACGCGGACGCCCTGGCGAAGCCCCACGGCCGCATCGCCTTCGCCGGTGAACACACGGCCTGGTCCAATTCGGGCATGGAGGGCGCCATGGAGTCCGGCGACCGGGCGGCGCTGGAGGTGATGCGATGGCTCGCATGAGTCGCATGGCCGCCTTCGTCGCCGGTCGTGCGCCGGTATTGCCGCGGAACCGCGTGCACAAGGTCGGTCCGACGCTCGCCCTGGCGCTCGCTCCCCGACGCTGGGCAGCGCTCATGCTGGCGCTCGTCCTGTCCTGGCCAGTTTTGGTGTTCGCTCAGGGCAACGGTGATCCGCCGGGCGCGACCGGGAGTACGGGGCAGGACGCGGCAGGGCCCGCCGGGCTGTCGGGGAAGCAGGCCTTTCTCGCCTGTGCCGGTTGCCACAGCCTGGAAGCCGGTGCGCCCCACGGCGTCGGGCCCAATCTCCACGACCTGGCGGGACGACGCGCCGGCAGCGCAGAGGGCTACGCCTATTCGCCGGCGCTCCGGGCCGCGGACCTTGCCTGGGACAGGGGAACGCTGACCGCGTGGATCGTCCAGGCCGAGAGCGTCGTGCCCGGCACCTGGATGCTTTATCACAACCACCTCGAACCCGGTGAGGTCACTCGCCTGGTCGACTACCTGCTGGCGCCGCGCTGAGCGCCGCCAATCACTGGATTCACCGATGGAAAAAACGACCCTCGTCCTCATCACGCTGGTCGCCTACAAGCTGCTGCTCATCGGTATCGGCTTCTGGGCCAGCCGCAGGAACTCGGACGAGGAGGATTTCTTTCTGGGCGGTCGCGGCCTCGGACCGGTCGTGGCCGCCATCAGCTATTCCTCCAGCGCCTCTTCGGCCTGGACCCTGCTGGGGCTCAGCGGCGCCGCCTACATGCTGGGGCTGCGGGTGGTCTGGATCGCCCTGGGTTCGATCATCGGCATGTTCGTCGCCTGGTTCTGGATCGGGCCCCGACTCCGGGTCTACAGCCGCGAGAAAGGCAACCTGACCCTGACGGACTTCCTGGCCGAAGGGTCCGGGGGCGGCACGCGCCGTGCCATCGTGCTGTGCACGTCGATCATCATCATCTTCACCTTCGCCTTTTACGTGGCGGCCCAGTTCCAGGGCGCGGGCAACACCTTTTCCAGCACCTTCGACCTGGGCATGACCGAGAGCATCCTCATCGGTGCCGCCATCATCATGATCTACACGCTGCTCGGCGGCTTCTGGGCCGTGAGCGTGACGGACACGGTGCAGGGCCTGCTCATGGCCTTCACCGCCGTGCTGTTGCCGGTGGCGGCCCTGATGGAGGTCGGCGGGTTCAGCGGCTTCTGGCAGGGACTGCAGGCCGTGAGCACGCCGGCGCAGCTCAGCCTTACCGGCGGCAATGCGGGGCTCATGGCAGTCGGCGTCATCGTCGGCAGCCTGAGCATCGGTTTCGGCACCTATGGCCAGCCGCACCTGCTGGTGCGTTTCATGGCGCTGCGCGACGACAGCGCGCTTCGCCAGGCGCGGCTGATCACCATCGTCTGGTACCTGGTCGTGTTCCTGGGCATGGTGTTTGTCGGCCTGGTGGGCCACGTGCTGCACGCGGGCATCGACAACCCGGAAACCATTTTCTTCGTCCTGACCGAGAGCCTGTTCACCCCGATCATCGGCGCCGTGCTGCTGGCGGCCGTGCTGTCGGCCATCATGTCCACGGCGGACAGTCAGCTGCTGGTAGCGGCCTCGGCGATTTCGCACGACCTGGGCCTCGGGGGCGAGCGCAATCGCCTGCTGTATTCACGATTGGCGATCGTGATGCTGGTGGTCTTTGCGGTACTGGTTTCCCTGTACCTGCCGGAGGCGATCTTCAGCCGTGTGCTCTTCGCCTGGATCGCGCTGGGTTCGGCCTTCGGGCCGACGGTGTTCGCCCGCCTGGCCGGGGTACCGCTCCAACCGCGAGGCGTGCTGGCGTCCATCCTGACCGGCTTCGGCCTGGCCGTCACCTTTTACCTGTTGCCCAATACGCCGGGCGATATCCTGGAGCGGCTGGTGCCGTTTTGCGCGGCGCTCGCGGTCTTGCTCATGGTAAGAGCGCGTCACGGAGGGTTGGGGCCCTGACCGAAATCTCCAGGATGCTGGGTCGTGTTCGGACCCGGGCTGTGCTGCCCGGATTGTAAAGTTCTCCGGTCCGGCCATGCCGCGAGTTGCTGGCCATGCCCAGGGACTCCGTGGGTTGAGCGATCAGTTGACCTGGATTTCGACCGTGCCCACTTCGACGGCGTCCAGGAAGGCGCTGTTGACGAGCGAGAGAAAGTCGCCGATGCATTGCGGGTGGCCGGTAGCTGCGGGTCTTGACTGGGGCCGGATTTCGAACCGGCTCCCGGTAAGCGAGGGTTGCTTTTGGCTGAACGCGGACCCGTCCCGCGCAGCCTGTCGAGCATCGGCTTACCGGTCGCCATGATCCGTTGCATGGACCCAGCTCATCAATCCGATCGAAATCAGTACCAGAAGGATTCCCGGCAAGTGAATCCACTCGAAAGTTTCATCCAGCAGGAGGTAAGAAAGGAGCAACGCGCTCAGGGACATCACTGACATGAACCCGGCAGCTGTAGAAGCCTCGGTACGTGCCAGTCCCGAGTACCAGAAGGCGGACCCCGCGCTCAGCGTCCCCAGGCTCCACCAGCCAAGAGCCCACCAGGTTTTCGCGCTCACGGCACCAAAGTCCGCCTGCTCAAAATCGAACAGAAAAGCCAGGAGGGTGAACAGTGGGATGGACAGCGCCGTCGAGAGAAAAGTGACGAGCAAAGGCGGAAGATGGTCCGTCGCCTTTTTTCCCATCAGCGTGTACACGGCCTCGCAGCTGATTGCCCCCATCACGAGCGCGACACCCAGAAAGAACATGGGACCGCTCGAATCCGAGAACTCCCCACGATGAATGTTGATAAAAATGAGCCCGCCGACCCCCGTACCAATGGCGATGATGCGGCGCCAGCCAAGCGGTGAACCCAGAAAGAGAAAGGCGCCGAGCGCTGTCAGTGCCGGTGTAAAGCTCATGATGATGCTTCCGGCGACGCCCGTGATGTATTTCATGCCGTAAATGAGCAGCAGGGTGAAACCGACCATGCCGAACAGAGCGATGAGCGAAACCTCTCGCCACGCACGACCATTCATGCCTGCAAGATTCCCGCGCAGATCTTTCATGACGAAGGGGGCAAGCGAAAGGGCTCCGAGCGTTACGCGAAGCAAGGACGCCGTAAAAACAGGCAGGCCTTCGCCAACGAGCTTGCTGATGGGGGTGGCACTGCCGAACAGTGCCATCCCGGCAATCAGCAGTGTGACGCCAGCCAGCTTGCTTGAATCATGAGTCGCGATTACCGGACCTCCGGCCGCTTCGGTTTGCGGGCCACGTGCCGGCGGGCGTCCGGGAGCAGCCGATAAGACGGAATGCTCAACCGGGATGTCTGGCTCATCGGGCGTCCTGTTCCTCGAGGTCCCGGCGAAATGCTAACACGCCGCCGCCTGCAGGCAGGCTTCGGCCAGGCACGCGTTGGAGCTGAAGACGGGAAGCCCCAGACGCTCGCGGAGCGGCTCGAGCAGGGGCAGGGTCGGCAGGCCGGTACCCGTGACGAGGAGGGCGTCGGCCCGCAGGCGCGGCTGGTCGCCGCCGGCGAGGTCCTCGATGAAGCGGGTACAGACGGCTTCCGGGTCCAGCGCGTAGATGTCCCGGGTGTCGGTCATGCCGGCCGCGGCCGTGGTCGCAGCAACCACGTCGAAGCCCCTTCTCGTCCAATGGGCCGAACAAGCCTCGGCAATCCAGGCCGGGTAGGGGCTGGCGATGGCCAGACGCTGTACGTTTTCCTCCCGAAGGATCTGCTCGATCGCCTGGCCGGCCGTGAGCACCGGATAGCCGAAAAGTTCGGTCAGCTCGATGCAGCGCTGGTTTTCGAGCCCTGGTTCGATCAGGTAGCTGCTCGCCGTACACGCAAACCCGAAGGCGTCGAGTTGGAGGCCGCCGAAGCTTCTCAGCGACGCCTCCAGGCCGTCGAAATAGGCCACCAGGCGCGTGCGGGAGTCGCCCGCCGCCACGCTGCGGGTGACCAGCATGTTCACGTTCTGCGGAAAGAGCGCGCGCAGCTCCGGCTCCACCGTGGGATTGGCCATGGGGGTGGCGATACCGATGCGCAGGGAAAGGGGGGGTGTCATGATGGCCGTTTACCCGGGAAAGCCGCTCTGGCTGCTTTGTCACAATGATATAATCATAAGTCTTATCCAAGCCGTCCAGAGGTGCCTCTGTCCATGACTGCTTTTCCATAACCTTGGGCGATTCGATCACCATCATCGGCGCCGGCCCGGCCGGGCTGTGCTGCGCGCTCTGGCTGGTCGAGGCCGGTCACCGGGTAACGGTGCTCGAAAAGCAGACCGGGCTGCCGGAGGACATGCGGGCCTCGACCTTTCACCCCGCGACCCTGGACCTGCTCGACGGCTCCGGGGTGACGAAAACCCTGCTTGGGCAGGGCACGCGGGTGAGGCGCTGGCAGTACCTGCGCCACGGCCACGACGAACGTATCGTCTTCGATCTCGCCGCCATTGCCGACAGCACCGGGCATCCCTACCGCCTGCAGGTAGAGCAATTTCGCCTGACGAGCGCCATCGTCCAGCGCCTGCGCGATCATCCGGGCTTTCGCCTGCTTCGAGGCGCCCGGTTAGCCGGGCTGGAAGGGGGGCGCGACACGGTGCGCTACCGCTACGAGCAACACGGGGAATCGATCGAGGACCAGGCCCAATGGCTGATCGCCGCGGACGGCGGCCGCAGCACGGTTCGCAAAATCCTGGGGCTGAGTTTCGAGGGCAGCGTCTTCCCTCGCACCTCCATCACCCTCGTGCTCGATCACCGGTTCCAGGACGACGCACCCGGTCTGCTGGGCGTCAACTATGTATGGACCGACGATGGCCACTACAGCCTCATGCGGGTCCGGGATCTCTGGCGCTTCAGCTTTTCGCCGGAGGATGAAGAGAATCCCGTGGAGGCCCAGGACGCAAAGGCGGCCCAGGCGCGGCTGCAGGCCGTGTTTCCCCGGGATCGGCCTTACCGGATCGCGCAGCTTAACCACTACACCCTGCACCAGCGTTGTCTTGAACGTTTCCGGTTGGGGCGCATCCTGTTCTGCGGCGATAGCGCGCACCTCAACAGTCCGGCCGGCGGCATGGGCATGAACAGTGGCATTCACGATGCGGCGTGCCTGGTGGAGCACCTGCTGCCCGTGCTGGCGGGCAAGGCCGGCGAGGGGCACCTGGACCGCTACGATCGCCGACGTCGCACCATCGCCCTCGACGAGGTGCAGCGGCTTTCGGCGCGCAACTACCGGCGCCACCGGGAAACCGATCCCGAGCGGCGCTCGGTCATCTGGGCCGATCTCGCGGCGACGGCGGCGGATCGCGAGCGCCACCGGGACTTTCTGCTTGATTCATCCATGCTGCGGTCGCGGCAGCGCGAACGGGAGATCGACTGATGGCTTTGCCAACGGACAGCCGGACGGAGGCGGTGTTCCACCTGATGGGTGGGGAATCCGTGCCGGGTGAGGGCGACCGCTTCGCGGTGATCGATCCGGCCACGGAGTTGGAGATCGGCGCCTTTCACGAAGCCACTCCCGGCCAGGTGGACGAGGCCGTCATGAGCGCGCGGGTTCGATTCGAAGCCGGCGACTGGCGCCAGGCGCCGGTCCCTGAGCGTCAGGCCGTGCTGCGTCGCGTGGCCGGTGCCATCCGCGACGAAGCGAACAGCCTGGCCGAGCTGGAAAGCGCCTGCGCAGGCTTGCCCATCGCTCACTTGAAATCACGCCAGGTGCCGCGGGCCGCGGAAAACTTCGATTTCTTCGCCGAGGTCATCGGCCAGATCGCCGGCGAGACCTTCGAGCAGATGCCGGGTTACCTGACACTGGTCACCCGCGAGGCCGCCGGTGTCTGCGCGCTGCTGTCTCCCTGGAACGCGCCCCTGGCGCTTTCGAGCATGCAGGTTGCCTCGTGCATCGCTTTCGGCAACGGCTGTGTTTTGAAGCCTTCGGAGCACACGCCCCTGGCGGTGCACCGCATGGTCGAGCTCATGGGCGAGGCCGGCTTGCCGCCCGGCGTGGTCAACGTGGTTCACGGCACGGGCCCGGTCACCGGAGATGCCCTGGTGCGGCATGCGGGCGTGGACCGCATCGCCTTCACCGGGGGTTCGGCGACGGCGCGGCATATCATGGCGGCCGCGGCCGAGCACCTGGCCCCGGTGCATTTCGAGCTCGGCGGCAAGTCGGCCAACCTCGTGTTCGCGGATGCGGACCTGGACCGCGCGCTCGACGGCTCGCTGGTGAACATCTTCAGCAATAACGGCCAGATTTGCATTGCCGGATCGCGCATCCTGGTGGAGCGGTCCGTGGCCGACGCGTTCATCGACCGGTTCGTGGTCCGGGCCCGGGCCCTGCGGGTCGGCGACCCGAAGGACCCGGCCACCGAGGCCGGGCCGCTGGCCTTCGAGGCCCACCTCGAGCGTGTCCTCGCCTACGCCGACCTGGCCCGGGAGGAGGGCGAGGTACTGTGCGGCGGCCGGCGGCACCCGGAGTTCGAACGCGGTTACTACATGGAGCCGACGGTGGTGCGGGTTGAAGACAACCAGCGTCGCATCTGCCAGGAGGAGGTGTTCGGCCCGTTCGTCACGATCCAGGTCTTCGACGACGAGGCCGAGGCCCTGGCCATCGCGAACGACTCGGACTACGGTCTCGTGGCCTACGCCTGGACCCGCGACCTGGAGCGTACCCTGAGGCTGCAGCAGGGGCTGCAGGCCGGTACGGTGTGGATCAACACGCCCCTGGCGCGCGATCTCCGGGCGCCCTTCGGCGGCTTCAAGCAATCCGGCATCGGCCGGGACGGCCCGCGCCAGAGCGCCGAATTTTTCACCGAGGAAAAGGCCACCATCGTTCCCCGCGGACCGGTGGCCATCAAGGCCCTGGGCGCCGGAGAGGCGGATTGAGTCCGACTCATGAATTCACCCACCGGAACTTCACCAACCGGGCCGGCGCTGCAGGACGCCCGGGCTGAGGACGAGCACAGCGACATGCAGGAACTCATCGACACCCTCAAGGAGACCGTCCGGCGCGGCAGCGTCGTGACCGACGACCAGGAACGCGCCTTCTTCGCGCAGGACGTGTTTACCCGCGCGCTGCCCGCCGGCGTGGTGGTGGCGCCCGCCAGCATGGAAGAGTTGTCCGCCGTGGTGCGCGCCGCCACCCGGGCCGGCCACGCGGTGGTGACCCGTGGTGGCGGCATGTCCTACACGAGCGGCTACGTGCCGGCGGAGGAGGGCTCGGTCATGATCGACATGGCGCGCATGAGCCGCCTGATCGAGCTGAACCGGGAAGACATGTACGTGAAGGTCGAGGCCGGCATGTCCTGGAAGGCGCTGCACGAGGCGCTGGAAGGCACGGGCCTGACCACGCCTTACTGGGGCACGCTGTCGGGCCTGCACGCCACCGTGGGTGGCGGCATGTCGCAGAACAGCATCTTCTGGGGTTCGGGCCGTCACGGGTCTGCGGCGGATTCCGTCATCGGTCTCCAGGTCGTGCTGGCGGATGGCACGGTGATCACCACCGGGTCCGCCGCCCAGGTGAATGCGCGTCCGTTTTTCCGGCATTTCGGCCCGGATCTGACCGGCCTGTTCACGGGCGACTGCGGCGCGTTCGGCGTCAAGGCCACGGTGACCCTGCGCCTGGTGCCGGACCTGCCGGGTAAAGCCTTTGGCAGCTGGGCCTTCGAGGATTACGCGGGCATGGCTCGCGCCATGAGTGAGATTTCCCGACGCGGACTCGCCACCGAGTGCTTCGGCTTCGATCCCTACCTCCAGCAGCAGCGCATGCGCCGGGAGAGCCTGACCAAAGACGCGACCCAGTTCATGGGCATGCTGAAAAATGCCGGGGGCATCGGCAAAGCGGTCAAGGACGGCGTAAAGGTCGCCGCGGCCGGCCGGCGCTTCATGGACGACGTGAAATGGTCCTTCCACGCCCTGGCCTCGGAGCGGGACGATCGCGTGGCCCAGGGCTGCATCGACGAGGCCGACGCCATCGTTCGCGACGCCGGCGGCCGCAGCCTGCCCAACTCCATTCCCAGGCTGCTCAGCGCGCATCCCTTCGGCAACGTGAACAACATGCTCGGCCCGGACGGCGAGCGCTGGGTGCCGGTACACGGCCTGGTGCCGCACTCGCAGGTCGTCCCGGTCATGGATCGGGTTGAGGCCCTCTTCGCGGAGCACGGCGAGGCCATGGAGCGCCTCGAGGTGCGTCACGGCTACCTGCTGGCCACCGTTTCGACGAACTGCTTCGTCATCGAACCCGTGTTCTTCTGGCCCGACGAGCTTTTTGAAATGCACCGGCGTTACGTGGAGGCCGAGCACCTCGCGCGCCTGCCCAAGCGCGAGCCCAACCTGCCGGCCCGGGAGCTGGTCACCGCGCTGAAGCAGGGCCTGGCGGACCTGTTCCGCGAGTCGGGCGCCGTGCACCTGCAGGTGGCCAGGGCGTATCACTACCACGATGGGCTGAAGGAAGCGCCGCTCGCCCTGGCGAAGGCGATCAAGGGCATCGTCGATCCCGGGGGGCGCATGAATCCCGGCGCCCTGGGGCTGTGAGCGCTGGGCCCATCCGCAAGGCCTACGTGGACACCCCTCTGTCCGCCGGCACGATCCAGACCCATTACCGGGCGGCCGGGGAGGGGGTTCCCCTGGTCGTGCTGCACCCATCGCCCATGTCTTCGGCCTTCATGGTCCCGGTGATCGACACGGTGTCCGATATCTGCCGGGTTATCGCCCCGGACACGCCGGGTTACGGCGCGACCGACGCGCTGACGAAGCCCGGGGACGACCTGTCCCCCTACGTGGACTGGTTGCTTGCTTTCACCGACGCCCTGGGCCTGGACCGGTTTCTCCTGTATGGCTCCGCCACCGGCGCACAGATTGCCATCGAGTTCGCGCATGCCCATCCCATGCGGCTGCGGCACCTGTTCCTCGACAACGCGGTGCATTTCACCGACGCCGAGCGGGCCGATATCCTGGCGCGCTATTTTCCCGACATCTCGCCCCGGGAAGACGGCAGCCACCTCGCCGATACCTGGGCCATGGCGAAAGGCCTGTTTCGCGGCTTTCCGTGGTACGAAGAACCGGACACGCCGCTACCCGCGCCGCCGCTTGCCGTCGTCCAGGCCACGGCGCTGGCCTACCTGATGGCGGGGGAAGACTACGCCCGCGCCTACAAGGCCGCTTTTAACAACGAACGGGCCGAACGGGTGCAGTCCCTATCCGTGCCCACGACCATCCTGCGCTGGGCCGGCAGCCTGTTACGGGAACAGGCCGATCGCCTGGATGACTTCCAGTGGCCATCACACATCACCATGCGGCACAGCGCAGCGCCCGTGGAAGCCAGATTTTCAGCCTTGCGAACGGCGATTGCCCTAAACTGTTGATGCACCTGGTTGTTGGCGCCCCTGATGGCGCCCCGGAGACCCGCCATGACCCGATGGATCGTCGCAATTGCGCTTTTCGCAGGCCTCGGCCACAACGGCTGGGCCGAGGACATCACTGTCGTCACCTCCTGGGACCACTACCGGGACCTGATGATCGAGGACGGCAAGAGCGCTGCCGAGGCAAACCGGCGCATCACCGAAATGCTGAGCAGCCTCAACGGCATGGACCGCGCCGCCGGAGCCGACCGCATCGGTGTCGCAGCGCCGTCCTTCGAATTCGACGGCTGGCTTAATTCGGAGCCGCTCACCCTCGACGACCTGCGCGGGCAGGTGGTGCTCGTGCGCTGGTGGACGGAGACCTGCCCGTTCTGCGCCAGCAGTGCGCCGGCGCTCCGGGCGATCAATCAGAGCTACGGACCCCGGGGGCTCACGGTCGTCGGGGTCTACCACCCCAAGGCGAAGCGTGATTCGGCGCTGGACATGAAACGCGTCGAGCGTGCCGTGAAGGCGCGGGAGCTGGATTTTCCCATCGCCGTCGACTGGGACTGGCGCAACGGCACCCTGGCGGACTGGTGGCTGACCGGACCGGACCGGCCGGCCACGTCCGTGACTTTCCTGCTGGATAAGCAGGGGGTCATCCAGTACGTGCATCCGGGCATGGAGTACCACGAGGCCAACGGGTCCGAGGAGCATGCCCAGTGCGCCAACGACATGGTCGGCATTCGCGCCGCCATCGAGCGCCTGCTGGCCGAGCCGGTCGTCGCGCAGCGTTGACTGCGCGGACCCGGCAAGTTTTTCCGCGGCCGGGAATGTGACGGCAAAGCCACGATCCGAACTCGTCACGGAGCGCCTGCGTTTGCGCTGGATGAACGAGACTGACGCCAGCCTGATGCTGGCCATCTGGAACGATTCGGGTTTCATTCGTTACGTCGCCGACCGGGGAATCCGCACCGAGGCAGAGGCCCGACAGGCCCTGCGCGACGGCATCCTGAAATTGTACGAGGAACGTGGCTACGGTCCCTACCTTCTCGAGCCCCGGGACGGCGGAGCGCCCATGGGCATCTGTGGACTGTTCAAGCGCGACAACCTCGACTTTCCCGACCTCGGATACAGTCTGCTGCCGGCATTTCGAGGCAGCGGCCACGCTCTCGAGGCAGCCCGTGCGGTGCTCGCCCACGCACGGGACGACCTGGGGTTTTCGAGAGTCCTGGCCATCGTGTCACCGTCCAACACGCGCTCGATCCGGCTGCTGAACAAGCTGGGAATGGAATTCGAACGGGCTCTGCGGATGCCGGGTGATGAAAAGGACGTCGCGCTGTACGCCACGCCCCTGGCCGTGATGGATTGATGCGCATGCCCCTGTTCCGAATGCCTGGTCCGGGACCTGCGGCATAATCGGTCCATGAACCACGAGACCGTCGAAGCACTGAAAACCTCAGGGGCCTGGCCGCACCCGGTCGCGGGCCTCGAGCTGATCGAAACGCACTGTTCGTGGGTGTTTCTCACCGGCGAGTTCGCCTACAAAATCAAGAAACCGGTGAACTTCGGCTTTCTCGATTTTTCCACCCTGGACAAACGCCTGCACTGCTGCCGCGAGGAACTGCGCCTGAACCGGCGGCTCGCCAGCACCCTGTATCTGGACGTCGTGCCGATCGCCGGCTCACCGCCTCGCGTCGGCGGCAGCGGCAAGCCCTTCGAGTACGCGGTGAAGATGCGCCAGTTCGACATGGACTGTGGTTTCGATCGCCTGGCTCAGCGGGGCGCGCTGTCACCCCGGCACATGGACGAGACGGCGTCCGTGCTCGCTGCGTTTCACGCCACCGCGGAGCGCGCCGACGAGGAGTCGGGTTTCGGCTCGCCGGCGGAAATCGTGGCTCAGGTCCTGGAGAACTTCGACCAGGTCGAGTCCCGTATCGGCGAACAGGCGCCCGGGAGCCTTGGCGGGTTCGAGCGGGCCGCGGCGTGGAGCCGTTCCGTGTGCGAGACCCACGTCGGGGTGTTTGCCAACCGTCTGGCGGAGGGTTTCGTCCGCGAGTGCCATGGTGATCTGCACCTGCGAAACATCGTGTGGTGGCAGGAGAAGGTGATCCCCTTCGACTGCATCGAGTTCAATCCGTCGCTGCGCTGGATCGATGTGATGAGTGAACTCGCGTTCCTGCTCATGGACCTCGACGATCATGGTCTGCCCGGATTGTCCCAGCGCCTGCTGAACGCCTATCTGGAACTCACGGGTGATTTCGGTGGCCTGGAAGTACTGCGCATCTACCAGGCCTATCGCGCCATGGTGCGGGCCAAGGTGGCGAGTCTGCGCCTGGTGCAGCGGGACACGCTCGACGAGGGCGGCGTGGCGGAACTCGAATCCTACCTCCGGCTCGCCGCCAGCTATACCCGGTCGCCGGCGCCCCGGCTGGTGATTGCCCACGGGCTATCGGGTTCCGGCAAAACCTATGTCTCACAGAAGTTGCTCGAGGCGGCGCCGCTGGTGCGGTTGCGCTCGGACGTGGAACGTAAACGGTTGTTCGGACTGTCCCCTACCGAGACGAGTGGGTCAGGCCAGGACGCGGGCATCTACACGCAGAGCGCCAGCGAGCGAACCTATGAACGGCTCGCGCAGCTGTCGCAAGAGGTGCTGGAGAGCGGCTGGTCCGTGCTCGTGGACGCGACATTCCTGAGGCGCCGGGAGCGGGATCGGTTCCGGGCATTGGCCCAGGCCTGCGGCTGTCCCTTCGCCATCATGCACTGCGAGGCGGACATGGCGGTCCAGCGGGCGCGGGTCCTTGAGCGGGAAGGGGATGCCTCGGAGGCGAATCTCGAGGTGCTCGAGCGTCAGCAGCAGTCGGAAGAGCCCCTCGCAGACGCTGAGCGGGATGTGATCATCAACGTCGATACCACCGGTGCACCGCGCCTGGACGAACTGGTCGCTTTCCTCGGCGCTTAGACAAATTCCGTTACGGCATCCTAGTGCAGGGCCTCCTGCAGCTGGTTCAGCTCGATGGTGAAACCGTCCGGATCCTGCACCGTGCTGACCTTGACACTGA
Organism: Lysobacterales bacterium; assembly: GCA_036351115.1. Lineage (GTDB taxonomy): Bacteria > Pseudomonadota > Gammaproteobacteria > Xanthomonadales > SZUA-36 > Marinihelvus. The sequence continues at coordinate 37,774 of JAZBOL010000036.1, forward strand.
TGGAGCTGGTGCCGTCGTAGGACGGGTAGGTGACCAGCTCCGGCTCCGAGACCACGGTGACGCCTTCGATGGCGCTCGCTTTCGCGAAGGCCTCATCCAGCCGCTCCAGGTTGAAGATCAGTACCGCCGTGCCCTGGTGAAAGGCCGTGCCTTCCAGGTCGACGACGGGTTTTACGGGCCTGGTGTACTGGAGCAGGCCGAGCACCCCGACGTAATCGTCGTTGGCCTGCAGGAACACCAGTCGGCGGGCGACGTCTGCTTCTTCGATGGTCGCCGCGTCCCGGGGCGTCAGAACCCAGTTGTCGTAGGTGACCTTCATGCCCAGGGCGTCCCGGTAGAACGCCAGGGATCGCTCCATGTCGCCGACCACCAGGGTGGTGCGGCGCAGGTCCAGGGGAACGCGCTCTTCCTCCGGGACCGGGGCGGCGCCGGCGACGCCCGCCCCGGTAAGGGCGAGCGCGCCGATCAGCGCCGCGACGAGGATACCGATCCGCATCAATGGCCGCCTTCGGATTGCTGGCCCTCACCCCGTGCGTCCAGGATCTTCTTCATGTAGGTCCAGGAGGTTTCGTTCGGGCGCGTATCGTCCACCGGCGGCGGCGCCGTGTACTCGGGGTAGTTGGCCGCAATTTCCGCTTTCATGGTCTCCGTCAGCTGGTCGAAGGACTCGAGCTTCTTGCCCATGGCGTTGAAATACAGGTTGCCGAAGCGACCGCCCATTTCCATCCAGGGAAGCCACTGGGAGATGCGCACCCAGGAGACGACGGGGTAGGCCATGTCCAGGTCCGGGTCGAGCAGTTCCTCCATGTCGCCGTTGAAGTCGAAAATTTCCGTCGCGTGGTAGGTGCCGCCCACGTACTTCTGGTAATCCCCGCCCAGCACGTTGGTATAGAACAGGGGCACTTCGAAGGGCATGAGCCAGGTGCCGTTGATCTCCCTGATGGACGCGCCCATGGGGTTGCCGGCCCGGTCGAGGCCGAAGCTCGGCGCCCGCATGTTGACCGGGTCATTGGCCACGTGGATGGGCTCGAGCTCGGCGCCGGTCCAGGGATTGGTCCAGCTTCGGAGCACCTCGTTCGTCTCCGGGTCGAGATACAGCATGATTTCCCGGGACACCATGCGGTAGCCGGTTCCTTTTTCCGGGTCCTCCACCGTGGTGCACTGGCGGATGTTCATGCCGTCGAGATTGAACAGGTGCCGGTCGCGTTCGCCGGGCACGCGGGAATAGGCCTTGCCCTGCCAGGTATACACCACGGGTTTTTCGTCGACGGTGGAGCACTGGATCTTGCGATTGGCCAGGACCGAGCCTTCGGCGGTCATCAGGTCGATCTCGTCCGCGACGACGGCGGTCGACGTGGCGCCGAGGGTCGTGGCGACGGCGAGGCCAAGGCTCAGGTTCACGCTGAGCGTGCGGGTGAGGGCGTGTTTCATGGGTTTTCCTCTCATGGGTTTTGGACCAGGTAGCGCTCACCGGCAGCGCCGGTGGCAAGATGAAAATCGTTCAGTGACCAGGCGCCGGGATCTTGTTCGGGGGCTGCTGCCCCTTCGGGGTTCCCGTGGCGAAAATGCGCCAGGGCGATGCCGGTCGGTGGGCTGGCGTTCGCGAAAGCGGCGGGGGCCAGTCCATCGACCTGGTCGATTTCGATCAGCGTGTTGCCGGGCAGCTGCAGCGTCGCCACGGGATGCGGGTGATCGCGGTCGAGTCCCCGGGCGCCGCTGATCACGGTGATGCGGGTCTCAAAGCGCAGGCCCTCGGCGCCGGCGCATTGCTCGTAGTGGCCGAGCGCAGCCTCCCGGTCCGGCGCCATCATCACCGGGATGAACAGGCGATCGACGGGGCAGCGGGCACGCGGCAACTCGAACGGGGGCAGGTCTGCCTTGATCTCCGTGAGGTAGAGCACCTCGCCGCAGGGGCCCACCACCTGCATCGCGCGAATCGCTTCGCCCACGGCGAGGTTCGCCGGCGGCCCGATGATGTCGAAGGGACTGTCTTCGAGGGCTTTGCCGAGCGCATCGACATCCCGTACGGAAATCTCCAGGGACAGCCAGCCGTAGTGTTCGAACGGCTGTTGCCGCTCGGCATCCGGGTTTTCGATGATTCGCAGCCAGGGCTCGTCCAGCGTGTTGGCCAGCCAGGCACACGGAGTCCCGCCGAGTTCCGGCCAGCCGAGGGCCCGGGCCTCGGCGTCCGCGAGGACGCCTCGGTGGTGCTCGCGCTGGTGCAGGTGATCGCAATAACTCGCGGTACACTGCGCCAGGTCGGCGGTCACCAGGGTCGCGCCCTGGACGGGTCCCAGACGGGGAGGGGTCATGCACGGCTCCGCGGTGGTTCGTGGCTTGCGGGACGACCGTCGCCCCGGCACAATCCAAACAGCATAAACATATATGAATATAACTTTTAAAGTATGGCATTTCGGCGTGGTGCGGAGCAACCCGAATGCCCGCCAGACGAACCGGACAGGAAAACATCATGAGCCTTACTGAGGAAGATCCGGCCGGGCGGCCCGCCGTGGATAGCTACTCGGCGCTCGCCCTGCAGCTGAGCTGCCACGCGATCAATCGTTGTGACGGGGTCGAAGCCGCACGGGCGCGCATGCAGGAAAATCTGGCCCACGCGGCCGAACGGGTGCAGGGCAGCCGGCTCTTCCTGGCTGCCTTCGGCGGTGCCGGACCAAGACTGGTGGTCCTGCCGGAGTATTTTCTGACCAGCTTCCCCATGGGCGAGTCCATCGAAGCCTGGAAGGCGAGAGCGTGCATCGAGCCCGACGGCGCCGAGTATGAACAGCTCGGTCAGATCGCCCAGGACAACGGCCTCTTTCTGTCCGGCAACGCCTACGAAACCGATCCCCACTTCCCGGATCTGTACTTCCAGACCTCATTCATCATCGACGACGGCGGATCCCTGGTGCTGCGCTACCGGCGCCTCGTGTCCATGTTCGCGCCCACGCCCCATGACGTCCTCGATGCCTATCTCGATCACTACGGCGCGGACAGTCTCTTTCCGGTAGCCGACACGACCCTGGGCCGCCTGGCCTGCGTCGCGTCGGAAGAGATTCTCTACCCGGAGATCAGCCGTGCCCTGGCCCTGCGCGGGGCCGAGGTCATCTGCCATTCCTCGAGCGAAGTCAGCAGCAACCTCGTCACCCCCAAGAACATCGCCAAGCAGGCCAGGGCCTACGAGAACATGGTGTACGTGGTGTCAGCCAACTCGGCCGGCATTCGCGACATTGCCCTGCCGGAGTTCTGCGTGGACGGTCATTCCCAGGTGGTGGACTACAAGGGCCGGGTGCTGGCCGAGGCGGCCTTCGGTGAATCACTCAACGGTAATGGAGACATCCAGATCGACGCGCTTCGCGCGGCCCGCTCCAAACCGGCCATGACCAACCTGCTGGCCCGTCAACGCCTGGAGCTTTTCGCGCCGATCTACGGCGGGGAACCCGTCCACCCCGCCAACGGACTGCTCCACGACGGCGAGGTCCGCGTGCCGGACCGCGCCTGGTTCATGCGCACCCAGGCGGACGTCATCGAGGCCTTGCAGCGTCGCGGGGTGATCTGACCCGAGTGCCACGGTTCGCCGCTGATCTGCTGCGTCTAATCTCGTCCTTCAGGATCCGTCGAGGGTGAGGTCCATGCGGTACTGGAAACGGTCCGGGTGATAGAACACCTCGAGGTAGTCCATGAGGTGCTCCCCGCCATCGACCTGGTTGTAGGAACGGCGCCGCAGCGCCAGCAGCGGTGAGCCCACATCGACCCCGAGGGCTTCGGCGGCGTCCGGCGCCGCCGCCACGGCACGCAGCGTCTGCTTCACGTGGGTGATCACCAGGCCGTTCTCCCGGAAGTATTCCAGGCGGGGCTTCTTCTCGAAAATTTTCGGATTTCGGGGCCGCTTCACCCCGTGGGTCCAGCTCGTGTAATAACCGAAGGGAAGACCGTCGCGTTCGCGCACGCGGGCGAGGTAGAGCAGGGTCTCGTCCTCGCCGATTTCGAACTCTTCCCGCAGGGCCCGGGGTGGCCGCAGCGTGTCACAGGACAGGAGCACGGCCTTGGAGCTGAGGGCCATGGTCTCGATTTCCTGCAGCATGCCGGTGAGGGGGGCATGCACCGGCTGCTGCTGGTAGCGGAAGGTGACATGCGTGCCCTTGCCGCGCCGTCGTTCCACCAGACCTTCGGCGGCGAGTTCGTCCAGGGAGCGCTTGGCCGTGATCCTGGAGATCGAGAACTCGTCGGACAGCTCCTTCTCCGTCGGCAGGCGCATGCCGTCGGCGAAAGTGCCGTCGACGATGCAACCCTTCAACAGGGTGTAGAGCTGGAAGTACATCGGGGTCGGCGACTCCTTGCTGAGGGTTCGCCGCTGGTGTTCCGTGAATACGGTGCTGAGGTCGATACTGCTCACGCTTCTTTCCCTGAATCGTCAAAAGTCAGAATGACATAATGATATATCTTTTGGGGCCGGGTCAATGGGGTTCAACGGGGTGCGAAAGGCGGCCCGGCGAACCCGGTCCAATTGCGTGTAAATGTTACATTCCTATATCATTAGGGCATATCCTGTTTCGGGCCCGATTTTATGATCACGACCCTTGCAGTCCTGAAATGGACGCACATCATCGCCATGGTCTACTGGCTGGGTGGTGAGTGGGGTGTTTTCCAGACCTCCTACAACGTCGTCAATCACCGCTTGCCCATGGATGAGCGCAAGCGTCACATGGAAACGGCTTACCGGATCGACATCCTCGCCCGCACGGGCATCGTGCTGCTTTTTCCCATCGGTTTTCACATGGGGTGGTACTACGGTATCCAGCCGTTCGGGGGCATCTGGCTGGTGGTGAACTGGGTGTTTTTCCTGGCCTGGCTGTCCATCACCTGGGCTGCCTTCATCTACCGGGAGACCGACCGGGGCATCGCCCTGACCGTTTTCGACGAACGGATCCGCTTCGTGTTCATCCCGCTCATCACGATCGTCGCGATCACGTCACTCCTCGGCTACGGCCCCTTCGAAGCCCTGCCGGGGCAGAAGTGGTTCTCCATCAAGGTGCTGATCTTCGCCGGCCTGCTGGTGATCGGGCTGAAGCTGCGTTTCATCATGCGCGAGTGGACCGAACTCTTTCGCGTGCTGGTGGCGGACCCGGACAACATCGAGGCGGAGCGGACCCTTGACGCCAGCATTCGCACCGGGCGTCGCCTGGCCTATCTTTACTGGATCGGGATCGGGACCGTGGCGTTCTTCGGCGCCGTCAAGCCGATCTGATCCGCGACCTTCCGGCGACACGCCGCGGTGCTGGTCGTGACGGACGTGCCGGAGGTCCGAACCCAACCCGTTTTCCCGGAGGTCCCATGAGCGCCTATCCCACCCTCAGCGGCACGATCCGCTACACGAGCAAGAAACCCGATCGCCTGGACGAGGAACGCGGCCGGGAGAACTTTTCGCTGACGCGGCAACCCGACGGCGTGGATGTGCTTCACGCCCATTGCGAGATCGACGACGAGCCCAAGGTCGTGCGGGACGTGGTCCTGGCCCTCGATCACACCACTTCACGTCCGATTGACTGTAGCGTGCGACTATCCGTCGGCCATCGTTTCGAGGGAAGCGGGTGGATGCGGTTCTCGGACCGCCACATGGAGTGCGAAAGCTGGAATCAGCGTGACGGCAGAATCACGCAGCGCATCGAGGTGGGTTCACCGGTCCGGTGGCTCCAGGCTCATCCGATTGTGGGCGACGCGTTGCTCATGAAGCTGTATGACCTGTCCCGGGGGCCGGGGAAGACCTTCTTCGAGGACCTGTACCTGACCTCCCCGGACCATCGCGGCGCGACGGGCCCCCTGCTGTTTCGTACCGGTTTCTCCCTCGTGTACCTCGGGGAAGAGGACATCGAGGTCGAGGCCGGCGCTTTCCGGGCGCGGCACTTCCAGGTGACGGACACGGCGGGCAACCTGCCCGAAGAGCACCCGCCCTACGACGTGTGGTGCACGGCGGATGACGACTACCTGTTGTTGCGCGCCGGCGCCGGTGGTTACATGCAAACGCACTACGAGCTGGTGGCGCTGTCCCGCGACGGCTGAAACGCTATCGGCGGCGAAGCCGGCAGAGCCGGCGGCCGGAACGAAGCCGAAACACCGACAACGATAACAACAGCAAATCATCGAAAAGACATCACTATGAGCAAACCGCTGAACGGCGTTCGCATTCTCGACCTGACGCACATGCTGTCGGGCCCCTACGGCGCCATGATCCTCGCGGACCTCGGCGCCGAGACCATCAAGGTCGAACCGCTCCACGGCGAGGGCACACGCAAGCTCCTGGCAAAAGACCCGGAAAACTCCCTCGACGGCATGGGCGCCTACTACATCACGCTGAACCGCAACAAGCAGAGCGTCGCCATCGACCTGAAGCGTGATGCGGGCAAGGCCGTGTTCCATGACCTGGTGCGGGAGGCCGACGTGGTGATCTCCAACTTCGGGGTGGGGGTGCCGGAGCGCCTGGGCATCGATTACGACACGCTTTCGGCGATCAATCCGCGCATCATCACCTGCACCGTGACCGGTTTCGGTTCCGACGGCCCCAATCCGAAGCGCCCGGCCTTCGACCAGGTGGCCCAGGCCATGGGCGGCGGCATGTCCATCACGGGCCCGGACGCGGATCACCAGGTCCGGGCCGGCATCCCCATCGGGGACCTCGGTGGCGGCATGTTCGCGGTCATGGGGGTGCTGTCGGCGCTCGTTGAGCGGGGGGTGAGCGGCAAGGGCCAGCACGTGGACATTTCCATGCTCGACTGCCAGGTCTCCATGCTCAATTACATGGCGACCATGTTTTTCCTGTCCGGCAAGGATCCGTATCCGATCGGCAATTCGCACTTCGTGCACGTGCCCTACAACACCTTCCGTACCGCCGATGGCTGGATCGTCATCGCGGTCATCACGGACAACTTCTGGCAGAACCTGAAGGACGTGGTGAACATCCCGGAGTTCGACGATCCGAAATACGATGGCCAGCCCGGGCGGTGGGAAGACCAGGACATGATCAACACGCGCCTCAACGAGACGTTGTCGCAAAACACCTCGGAGTACTGGCTGGCGGCCCTGGAGGCCAGGCGTATTCCCTGTGCGCCGGTCAATCGCTTCAGCCAGGCCCTGAGCGACGAACAGGTTCTGCACCGCAACATGGTCGTGGACCTGAAGCACCCCAACGGGAAAGCCACCCGGGGCCCGGGAAATCCCATCAAGCTGTCCCGCACGGCGGAGGAGTCGTTCTCCGCGGCGCCGGAGGTGGGCCAGGACACGGACACGGTGCTCCGCGACCTGCTGGGCTATTCTGAGGAACGCATCGCCGAATTGAAGGCGCAGGAGACCATAGGCGGATGAGCGAGCGTATCGTCATCAACGACGTAGGGCCCCGGGACGGGCTCCAGAACCAGCAGAAGATTCTCGAGCCGGCCGAACGGGTCCGCCTCGTACGGGCCCTGCTGGCGGCTGGCATGGAACACGTGGAGGTGGCGGCCTTCGTGTCCCCGAGGGCCGTGCCGGCCATGGCCGGCGCTGCGGAGGTCGTCGGCGCGCTTGCCGACGTCGAGGACGCGGCCCTGTCCGTGCTGATTCCCAACATGAAGGGCTACGAGCTGGCCGTGGATGCCGGGGCAAAAGCCGTGGGCATGGTGCTCTACGCCACGGACGAGATGGCCCGGGCCAACGTGCGCATGACCATGGCCGAGGCCGACGCGGCCACCGAGGCCATCATCGAGCGGGCCCGCGCGGACGGCGTCACCGTCATGGCGACCATTTCCGTGTCCTTCGAGTGTCCCTTTGCCGGCAAGGTTGACCCGGCCGTGGTCGAGGCCTCGGCGCGGCGCTTCCTGGCCCTGGACGTGGATCAGTTCGTGGTCGCCGACACCATCGGCGCGGCGAACCCCGCGCAGGTGCGACGCCTCATGGACTCGCTGGTTCAGAAACACGGACCGGAACGGCTGGCCTGCCACTTCCACGACACGCGGGCCATGGGCCTGGCGAACGTGTTCGCCGCCGTGGAATCCGGTGTCCGGCGCTTCGACGCGTCCATCGGTGGCCTGGGGGGATGCCCCTTCGCGCCCGGCGCCTCCGGCAACGTGGCCACGGAGGACGTGGTCATGATGCTCACGCAGATGGGATTCGACACCGGTATCGATCTGCCCCGGCTGCTCGACGCCTCCAATCTCGCCCGGGAACTGACCGGCACGGCGCCCGGCGGTCGGGCCAAACCCTGGATGGATCGTTACCTGGCCGCCTGAGGCGGCGCCGCGAACGCGGGTGAGACCATGAAGCCAAACCACGAAAAGACAACAGCAATGACACAGGGGAGTAAAGCATGAGCTATCGACTCGGGGTCGACGTGGGCGGTACGTTCACGGACCTGCTCTTGATCGACGAGGACAGCGGCAGGACGTTCACCGCCAAGGTGCCGTCCACGCCCCAGGATTCCTCGATCGGCGTTCTGAACGGCGTGGCGCGCATCTGCGAAGAGTCCGGCGTGGACCCGGCGCAGATCAAGCGTGTCATGCACGGCACCACGGTTGCGACCAACGCGGTGCTGACGGGAAAGGGCTCCCGGGTCGGTCTCGTGACGACGAAGGGTTTTCAACAGGTTCTGCAGGTCGCCCGATCGTTCTGCCCCGGCGGGCTCGGGGGGTGGGTCAGCTACGTCAAGAAGCCGCTCCTCGCCCCGCTCGAACTCACGGTCGAAGCGGACGAGCGCATGGACGCCCAGGGAAAGGTGGTCTCGCCGCTGGACGAGGATGCGTTGCGGAAGACGCTGCAAGAACTTAAGAGTAAAGATGAGATTGAAGCCTTAACAATCTGTTTTATAAATGCTTATGTAAACGGAGAGCACGAGGTCCAGGCCCGGACCGTCGCGCGGGACGTCTTCGGGAACGACATGCCGATTTCCATCTCCTCCGAGGTGGTGCCGGAGATGCAGGAGTATGAGCGCACCGAGACCACGGTGGTCAACAGCTACGTGGCGCCGGAGGTGGCCAGCTACCTGAGAAACCTCCAGTCTTCCCTCGAAGACCGGCTGGGCGACGACGTGCAACTCTCCATTCTTCGTTCCGATGGCGGCCTGGCATCTTCCCGCGCCGCTTCCGACTCCCCGGTGAACCTGCTCATGTCCGGCCCGGCGGGCGGCGTGACCGGTGCGCTCTGGTTCAGCGGCAAGGCGGGCCATGACAACGTCCTGACCTTCGACATGGGCGGCACCTCCACCGACGTAGCGCTGGTGCAGAACGGCCGGGCGCGTATCCGCCGCGAAACCCGCGTCGGCGACGTCACGGTCCGCGCGCCGTCGGTCGATGTGCGCACCGTCGGCGCCGGGGGCGGATCCATTGCCTTCGTGCCCGAGCTGACGAGGGCCCTTCGCGTCGGTCCGGAATCCGCCGGCGCCGAACCCGGTCCCGCCGCCTACATGAAAGGCGGTGAGGAGCCGACCGTGTGCGACGCCAACGTGGTGCTCGGCTACCTGCCGTCAGACGTCCAGTTGGGCGGCAAGATGGAGATCAGCAAGGAGGCTGCCGAGGCCGCTGTTCAAAAAGCCGCCGACGCCATGGGCATTCCGCTCATGGAAGCGGCCGAGGGCATCATCAAGATCGTCAACGAGTCCATGTTCGGCGCCCTGCGTCTCGTCTCGGTGGAGCAGGGCTTCGATCCGCGGGATTTCGCCCTGGTGGCCTTCGGCGGCGCCGGGCCCCTGCACGGAAACGCCATGGGGCTGCTCACGGATGCCTGGCCGGTCATCGTGCCGCCGGGACCGGGCGTGCTCTGCGCCTACGGCGACGCCACCACCCAGGTGCAGGACGAGGCGTCCCGCACCTACGTCACCATGGCCGAGGACCTGACCGCGGAACAGCTCATCAAGGACCTGGAGGAACTGCGGGAGCGTGCCTCGGAGGCGCTCAACGCCGACGGCATTGCCGCCGGCGACCAGGAAACGGTGTACCAGGCCGATGTGCGCTACGCCGGCCAGGCTTTCCAGATCAGCCTGGAGTTCGATCGCGACGACCTGGAGCGGGAAGGGCTGGAACACCTCACGGGCCGCTTCGACGCGGAACACGAGCAGCTCTTTACCTTCGCCCTCGGCGAGCAGCACGAGCTGGTCATGATCCGGGCCATTGTCCGGGCCCGGGCGAAAGACATCGCCCAGGAGGCGATCGGTCAGGCGGGCGCCAGCCTCGAGGACGCCAGGCTGCACGACACCCGGTTCTATTTCGGGGGCGAATGGCATGACGCCGTCATCTACGACCGCGCCGTGCTGGGCGCCGGCACGGTGGTGCCGGGCCCGGCCATCGTGGTGGAGATGGATTCCACGACGCTGGTGCTGCCCGGCTGCGAGGCCCGGGTGGACGACATCGGCAACCTGCTCATCAACCCCACGACGGAGGGCGGATCATGACCGCACGCATCATCGAAACGAACGACACGCCCTTCGAGCGCATCGACGTGGACACGGTCTCCGTGGACATCATCGAGAATGCGCTGCGCAATGCCCGGGAGGAGATGGACGCGGTGCTGTTCCGCACGGCCATGAGCCCGGGGATCCGTGAGCAGGGCGACTGCTTTCCCATGATCGCCAACAAGGACGGCAAGATGGTGGTGGGCCAGTTCGGTTCCTTCATCCACGGTTTCATGGAGGCCTACGACGGGGAGCTGGAAGAGGGTGACGTGATCCTCACCAACGACCCGTACATGTGCAACGCGGCGGTCAGCCACCTGCCGGACTGGATCGTGCTGGTGCCCATCTTCAAGGACGGCCGCCACATGGCCTGGTCCGCCATGTTCGGGCACATGTCCGACAACGGCGGCATGGTGCCGGGCTCCATCCCGATCCAGGCCGAAACCATCTTCCAGGAAGGCATCCGAATTCCGCCGACCAAGCTGTACAAAAAGGGCAAGCTGCAGAGCGACGTGCTGGAGCTGATCCTGCACAACGTGCGCACACCCCAGTGGAACCGCTTCGACCTCAACGCGCTCGTGGCGGCCTGCAATACCGCGGCCAAGCGTTGCAGGGAGATGGCCGAGCGCTTCGGTGACGACGTCTTCTACTCGACCATGGAGATCATGCTCGAGCGCAATCACATGGCCATGGAGGCGATCATCAACATGATCGTGCCGGAAGAGCCGCGGGTGTTCGAGGACTACGTGTGCGACGACGGCGTGGGGCAGGGGCCCTACAAGATCCGCTGCAAGCTCTGGCGCGAGGGATCGAAAGCGATCTTCGATTTCGAGGGTACGGATCCGCAGGCCCAGAGCTCCATCAACTTCTACCTCAACGAGGACATGTTCAAGATGTTCTTCGGCTCCTTCACGATCAACCTCGTGGACCCGCAGATCCTCTTCAACGACGGCTTTTACGACCTGGTGGAAGTGCGCATCCCCCAGGGCACGCTGCTCAAGCCGAACTACCCCGCGGCCCTCTCCGGGCGGACGCACGCCCTCGGACGCATCTTCGACGTCATGGGTGGCCTGCTGGGCCAGAGCGCTCCGGAGGCCATGAACGCGGCGGGCTTCTCCGACTCTCCGCATCTCTTTTACGCCGGCTACGACGACAAGGGCGAATGGTTCCAGCTCTTCCAGATCGGCTTCGGCGGCATTCCCGGGCGACCGGTGGGCGACGGGCCGGACGGCCATTCCCTGTGGCCGGGCTTCACCAATGTGCCGAACGAGTTCATCGAGGCCTACTTCCCGCTGCGCATCGAGCAGTACGAGACCATTCCCGATTCGGGTGGCGCCGGCCTGCACCGCGGCGGCAACGGGCTGAGCGTGGCTTACCGCTTCCTCTGCGACGGCACCGTTTCGGTCCACGACGAACGGTGGCTGACCTATCCCTGGGGCGTGCGCGGCGGTGAGCCGGGCATGCGCTCCACCAAACGCCTGGTCCGCACCGACGGCAGCTCCGAGTGGCTGCCGTCCAAGGCCGAGGGCATCAAGGTGCAGGCCGGCGATCTGCTCTACTTCAACACCTGGGGCGGCGGCGGCTGGGGCGACCCCTACGATCGCGACGCGGAGCTGGTGGCAGCGGATGTGGCCCGCGGCCTCGTCAGCGTCGACGGTGCGGAGCGCTACGGCGTGGTCATCGCGGACGACGGGTCCGTCGACAGGGCGGCCACGCAGGCCCTTCGCGACACGCTGCGCGGCGAACGGGGTGAGATCGAGCTGTTCGACTTCGGCGGCACCATCGAGGAGATCAAGGCCCGCTGCAAGGAAGAAACGCATCTCGACCCGCCGGAGCAGCCCACCTTCGCCCGGGCCGGCTGAGCCGGTTCCGGTCGACACAGGGTCATGGCCGATCTCGACCGCCGCAGCCAGGGCCTGGGCCAGCGCCCGGCCCTGGTGTTGGTGGACGTGATCAACGGCTTCACGGACCCCGCCTGTCCCCTCGGTTCCACCGCCGACACGGTGGTGGCGGCCTGCGAAACCCTGTTGCAGGCCTTCCGGGGGAAGGGGCTTCCCGTGTTCTATACCACCGTGGTGTACCACGACGAGCGCCAGGCCCGCGTTTTCCGGGACCGTTTACCGGCCCTCGACGTCCTCGTGCCCGGGAGCCACTGGGTGCAGGTGGACCCGCGCGTGGCCCCGCGGGAGGGCGAAATCGTCGTGGAAAAACAATGGGCCAGCGGATTTTTCAAGACCTCGCTTGACACGTGCTTGACGGACGCGGGCGCAGACTCGCTCGTCATAACAGGTCTGACCACCAGCGGCTGCGTCCGCGCCACCGCCGTCGATGGCCTGCAAAACAACTACCCGGTCGTGATCCCGCGGGAAGGGGTCGGAGACCGGAACGAGCTGGCTCACGAGGCGAACCTGTTCGACCTCAACGCGAAATACGCGGACGTGACGTCGCTCGAAAACGTTCTCAAGCACGTCCGAGAACTTCCGTCGGGGTGAAAGGCGGCCTGGAAAAAGCCGCCGGAGCAACGACTCCCATAAAAAAGCGAGGAGCAACCATGAAGCGCACAGTCCTGACCGCGGCCATCACCGCGAGCCTTGGGGCGTTTGCCGTACCCGGCAGCGTCACCTACGCCCAAACCGAATCCGACGATGACACGGGCGCCGTCGAAGAAGTCATCGTGACGGCGCGACGCCGGGAGGAAAGCCTGCAGGACGTGCCTGGCACGGTCACGGCCCTGGGCCAGCAAGCCCTCGAGGCTGCCGGTGTTCAGCGCGCGGAAGATTTCCTCGCCCTGACCCCCGGTGTGACCCTGGTCGATGCAGCCGAAGTCGGTGACACGCAGGTCAACATCCGCGGCATCAACGGAGCACGGGACGCCGAGAACAGCTTCGCGTTCATTCTCGACGGGGTGCTTTACACCAACCCCGCTGCCTTCAACCGGGAGTACACCAACCTCCAGCAGATCGAGGTGTTCAAGGGCCCGCAGGGCGCCATCTATGGCCGCAATGCGGCGGCCGGCGCCATCATCGTGACCACGGAGCGCCCGACCTACGAAACCAACGCCACGGCATTCCTGAGCGCGGCGGAAGACGATACCTACCTGTTCAAGGGCTCCTTTGGCGCCGGACTCGGCGATAGCGTCGCCTGGCGCGTGAGTGCCGACTACCGGGAGTCCGACGGCTACTATCGCAACCAATTCCAGGGTGGCGCGCCGATCGTGGACAGCTTCGAGAGCTACAACGTCAACGCGCGGGTGCTCTGGGAACCCACGGACCGCACCACCGTTGACACGAAATTCCGCATCGGTGAGGTGTCGGCCAACAGCATTACCTTCAACTCGACCTTTGCACTGCCGGTCTTCGCCGCGGCCCTGGACAACCCGCCGGCCTACCAGGACGTCAACGACTACGACTTCCAGTTCGACGGCAACATCGTGTCGGACAACGACCAGGAAGCCACGGAGTTTTCCGTCAAGGTCGATCATGACTTCGACAACATGACGCTGACGGCCTGGGGCCTGTACAGCGACATCGACAACGACCTGATCTCCGATGGCACCTCCGCGGCCTTCGGTTTTTACAACAGCGACCCGGTCTGCCAGCAGACCGTGGCGGACAACACGGGTTACCCGCTGCTGCCGCCGCAGTTCATCGGAAACTCGCCCGTGGGGGTGATCTTCGACCCGGTGAACGGCTCCTTCCTCGGCGCCTACACACCAACCACCTGTGACGGCATCCAGGAGCAGCTGCGCAACCAGAAGGACTACAGCTTCGAGTTGCGTCTCGCCTCCGCGACCGATTCCCCGCTGCAGTGGATGGCCGGTGTTTACTTCCTGGATATCGATCGGCAGGTGGGCGTCAGCCTGAACCGCGACAGCGGTGCGCCGCCGAATCGCGGGCTCTACCAGCCCGAGCCGGGTGCGAATTCCACCGCCTCCCTGGTCTGGGACCAGTTCGACAGCCAGGTGTATGCCATTTTCGGCCAGGTGGAATGGGACGTGACCGACACGGTCGAGCTCTCCTTCGCCCTGCGCTACGACAAGGAAGAGCGTGACGTGACGAACCTGGTGGATCCGAACGCCCGCCAGTCCTACATCGACCTGAACGGCGACGGCGTGTTCGACGACCCGCTGAACCCGGGCCTGCTCTTCGAGCCGGGCGGCATCGCGCCGAAGTCCCAGGACTACTCGGAAACCCAGCCCAAGCTCGCCGTGCGCTGGGATGCGCTCGACAGCACGTCGCTTTACGCGAGTTACGGCGTGGGCTTCAAGGCCGGCGGGTTCAACAACGCCGGCAGCGCCGCGACCGTTGACCTGTTCATCAACGGCTTCATCAACTGTGGCAACCCCTCGGGCATCTGCTTTGCCGACCAGCTCGGTGCGGATCTGCCGGTGATTCGTGACGATTACGACAAGGAAACCTCCGACGCCTACGAAGTGGGCTTCAACAGCACCTTCCTCGACGGGCGCCTGCGCGTGAACGGGGCCGGGTACTACACCGAGGTCACCGACATGCAGTTCTTCGAGTTCTTTGTCGGCACCTTCGGCTTGCTGCGGGTCGTGTCCAACATCGACCGCGTGGACATCACGGGGGTCGAGCTGGGCGCCGACTGGGCCGTCACGGACTACGCCCGGGTCTACGCCGGTTTCAACTGGCTCGATTCCGAGATCAAGGCCAACAGCTCGCGTCCCGATACGGTGGGCAACGAGGCGCCTTACACGCCGGAATACACGGCCAATTTCGGCATCGACGTGACCGTTCCCATCACCCAGAACTGGGACATGTTCGCCAACCTGAACGGACGCTGGACCGGCGAGACCTGGTTCCACACGGTGCAGACCGGGCAGCGCCCGACGATCTTCATGCCGCTCTTCGAACTGGGCTTCGGCCCGGGCGCCGGCGGCCTGGGCATCGCCGAGTACTCGGTCACGAAGCGTGACAGCTTCGGCCTGGTCGATCTGCGCGTCGGCTTCGGCAACGACACCTGGACGATCACCGCCTTCGGCACCAACATCACGGACGAGCGTTACCTGGAAGAGGTGATTCCGGCACCCGAGTTCGGTGGGGCCTTCAATCACCCCGGGACGGAACGTCGCCTGGGTCTGGAGCTCAGCTACCGGTACTGATCGCGGTCATCCCCAACCGAAAAACGGCCCCCCATCGGGGCCGTTTTTCATTCCGGGGCGGAACCCTTCCCGCCGGTTTGATACATCTGGCACAATCGGGGCTTCCTCGCGTGGGAGCGATCATGGATTTCAGCTCCAAACCCCTCTTCGATACGCTCCAGGAGCTGCTGGGCGGTGGGGCGTTTGCCTACTCGGCGGCCGTGGCCATCACCCTGGTCCTTTCAACGGTCATCATCTGGATCGTCTGGCGCCTCGCCGATCGCTGGCGGAAGGCCATTCACCGCTGGATCGACGCGGACGACCGCGGCATTTCCTCCGTGACCTTCCAGGATCAGCAGATCTTCACCGAGCGGCAAATCGCCCGGGCCCTGCACAAAGGCGTCAACTACGCCTGGCTGGCCGTACGAGTCCTGCTGTTTCTCCTGTGGCTGAACCTGGTGTTCTCCCAGTTCGACTGGTCCCGGGAGGTCGCACTCGCCGTATTCGGCTTTTTCGGCACGCTGATCGCCCAAATCGCCCAGGCCATCGTGGCTTATCTGCCGAATCTGGGGATCATCGTCGTGGTGGTGCTCCTGGCGCGCCTGGTGTTGCACATGGTGTACGCCTTTTTCGAGGGCATTCGCCTGGAGCGCATTTCGCTACCGGGGTTCTATCCCGACTGGGCACGCACCAGTTACGGCCTGGCAAAGGTGCTGATCATCGCCCTGACCCTGGTCATCATCTTTCCCTACCTCCCGGGTTCCAGCAGCCCCGCTTTCCAGGGGGTCTCGATCTTTTTCGGCCTGCTCGTGTCCCTGGGCTCGACCTCCGTGGTCGCCAACATCATGGCCGGGATCGTCATCACCTACACCCGGGCCTTCAAGATTGGCGACCGCGTGCGGATCGCCGACACGGAGGGAGACATCATCGAGCGCAGCGCCTTCGTTACGCGGCTGCGGACGCCGAAAAACGAGGAAGTGGCGATACCGAACGCCATGGTCATGGCCAACCACATCGTGAATTTCAGCGCCCAGGCCAAGGAAGAAGGGGTGATGCTCCATACCACGGTCACCATCGGCTACGACGTGCCCTGGCCCAGGGTGCATGCGATTCTGACCGAGGCGGCGATGAAGACCGCGGAGATTCTCGACGACCCGCCGCCCTTCGTGCTGCAGACCAGCCTGGACGACAATTACGTCGCCTACGAACTCAACGCCTACACCCGCAAGCCTGGCAGCAAGGCCCGCATTTCCTCGGACATGCACGCCAACATCCAGGACGGATTTCGCGATGCGGAAATCGAAATCCTGTCGCCCATGTACCAGGCTGACCGCGACGGCAGCAACCTGACCCTGCCGACGAAACTCGACCCGGGGGAGGTCGGCATCGATCCGGCGGATGCCTCGGAAGCCAAGCGACAGTTGCGCGAGCAGGCCGTGGACGGCAACGACGGCAATAACGGCAATAACGGCAACAACGGCAAGTCGTGAGGGTCACGGAGCACGAACTGTCCCGCTTGCTGGATACCGGCGGACTCCTTACCGGTGACGACGTGCACGCCCGCGCGGCGGGAATCTGGGACCCGTCTCCCCTGGAAGCGGATTCACTGGTCCGGCCGCGGACGACGGACGAGGTGGCCGCCATCCTGGCCCTGTGCCATGCCCGGGGACAGCCCGTGGTGACGCACGGTGGCCTCACGGGGCTCGTGCAGGGCGCCCAGACACGCGCCGGTGACCTGGTGCTGTCCACGGAGCGCATGACGAAGATCGAGGACGTGGACGCGGCCGGCCGCACCATGACGGTCCAGGCCGGCGTGACCCTGCAGGGGGCACAGGAGGCCGCGGAGGCCGCCGGATTGCAGCTGGCTCTGGACCTGGGTGCCCGGGGCAGCTGCACCATCGGTGGCAACCTGGCGACGAATGCGGGCGGCAATCGAGTTATCCGCTATGGCATGGCCCGGGACCAGGTGCTGGGGCTGGAGGCCGTGCTCGCCGACGGGACCGTGCTCTCGTCCATGAACCACATGATCAAGAACAACGC
Organism: Lysobacterales bacterium; assembly: GCA_036351115.1. GTDB lineage: Bacteria > Pseudomonadota > Gammaproteobacteria > Xanthomonadales > SZUA-36 > Marinihelvus. The sequence continues at coordinate 55,323 of JAZBOL010000036.1, forward strand.
GGCCCTGGACCTGAAACAGCTCTTCATCGGCTCCGAGGGCATTCTCGGCGTCATCACCCGGGCCGTCCTGCGCCTTCGCGAACGGCCGGCAAGCCGCTGCACGGCACTGGTGGCCGCCAACGATCTGCAGGCCGTAATCGGTCTCCTGAAGCACTGCGATGCGCGCCTGGGCGGCACCCTGAGCGCTTTCGAGGTCATGTGGCAGGATTTCTATCGCCTCGTAACCGGCCCGGAAGCGAACCGGCAGCCGCCGCTGGAGAACGACCACGCCCACTACGTGCTCATCGAGTCCGAGGGCGGTGATGCAAAGGGCGATCCCGCGCGCTTCGAAGCGGTGCTCGCCGACGCGCTGGAGGCGGGGCTGGCGGTGGACGCGGTGGTGGCGGCTTCGGGACGGGAACGCGAGGCGCTCTGGGCTTTGCGAGACGACGTGGAGATGACCAACAGCCGCGGGCCGTCCTTCACCTTCGACGTCAGCCTGCGGGTCGCGGACATGGAAGCTTACCTGGCCCGCGTTCGTACCCGCCTGGCCAGGGCCTTTCCCGGAGCGGAAGTCTGGGTCTTCGGCCACCTCGGGGACGGCAACCTGCACATCGTGGTGGCGACGGGCGCCGGTGACGACGCTACGCGTGAACGGGTCGAGCGGGCCGTTTACGAACCCCTGGCCGACATCGGCGGCTCCATATCCGGGGAACACGGCATCGGCCTGGAAAAAAAGTCCTGGCTTCACCTGAGCCGCAGCGAAGCGGAAATTGAAACCCTCCGGACCCTCAAGGCCACGCTTGACCCGCGGGGCATACTGAATCCCGGAAAGGTGATCTGAAACGCTGTCCTGAACGCGGGCCATGGAGGAAACAGCGGGCGCCATGCCTGGCCGACCCCTTCAGCGCTTTTCAAATTCCGCCTGGGCCTTTTCCAGGAGCTCCGAAGCCTCGAGCCAGGACCATTCACCCGCATCGACGACTTCCCTCAACGTGGCCTGCCGCTCCAGCAGTTGCTGGAGTCGTTTCGCGTCGCCATCCGCGCCGTAGAGGGATTCGTCACCAAGTTCTTGCTCCACCGCGTCGAGATCTTCCCGGCGCTTTGCCAGGTCGCGCTCGATGCGCTGCACCTTGCGCTCCAGGGGGCGCAGGCGGGCCCGGCGCTCGGCGCTGTCGCGGCGGGCGGCCTTGCGCGCGTCGCGGCCGTGGGCCGGAGCATTCGCGTGTTCCTCGGTGGCTTCGCTGTCCGTACTTGCCGCCGCCTTTTCCCGGGCGCGCAGCCAGGCGGGGTAGTGATCGATGTCGTCCTCGAAGTGTTCCAGCTGCCCGTCATGGACGATGAACAGGTCCTCGCAAACGCTGCGCAGCAGGTGCCGGTCATGGGCGATGACCACCAGGGCCCCTTCGTAGTCCATGAGGGCCATGCTCAGGGCCTGGCGCATGTCCAGGTCGAGGTGGTTGGTGGGCTCGTCGAGCAGCAGCAGGTTGGGACGTTGCAGGACGAGCAGGGCGAGTACGAGGCGGGCCTTCTCCCCGCCGCTGAAGGGCGCCACGGGTTCGTCCGCGCGTTCGCCCGCGAAGCCGAAGCGGCCGAGGAAGTTGCGCGCTTCCTGTTCGGTCAGGCTGCCGTCCGTGCGCTCGACGTGCCATCGCGCACTCTCCACCTCGTTGAGCTGGTCCAGCTGGTGCTGGGCAAAGTAGCCGATCTTCGTGTATTGGTGCAGCCCCCGGTCACCGTCCAGCAGCGTGCTGCCGTCGGCGAGGGCCTTGACCAGGGTCGACTTGCCGGCGCCGTTCACGCCCAGCAACCCGATGCGGTCCCCGGCCTGGACCTGCAGGCGAACGTTTTCGAGTACCGGCGCCTCGTAGCCGAGCGTGGCCCCGTTTAGGTCAATGAGCACCGGCGGCTGGCGCTCCGGGTCGCGAAAGCTGAAGTGAAACTCCGAGTCCACGTGGGCCGGCGCAATGCGCTCCATGCGCTCCAGCATCTTGAGGCGGCTCTGGGCCTGCTTCGCCTTGCTGGCCTTGTACCGGAATCGATCGACATATTTCTGAATGTGCGCGACTTCCTTCTGCTGCCGCTCGAAGAGCGCCTGTTGCAGGGCCAGCCGCTCGGCGCGGACGGCCTCGAACTGGCTGTAATCACCGGTGTAAGTGGTAAGCCGGCCCTGTTCGATGTGCGCGATGTGCGTGCACAGGTCGTCGAGGAAGTCGCGGTCATGGGAAATGATCAGCGCCATGCCGTCGTAGTGCTTCAGCCACCGCTCCAGCCACAGGATGGCAGGCAGGTCGAGGTGGTTCGTGGGCTCGTCGAGCAACAGCAGGTCCGAGCGGCACATGAGGGCCTGGGCCAGGTTCAGGCGCATGCGCCAGCCACCGGAGAACTCGGAGACCGGACGCTCCGCGTCGTCGGGGGCGAAGCCAAGTCCATGCAGCAGCTTGCCGGCGCGGGTCTCGGCCGTGAAACCGTCGATTTCCTCCAGGCGCTCGAGGAGGGGCTGCAGCGCATCGGTGCGGCCGCTGGCCTCGAGTTCGCGCATGCGGTCGAGCAGCTCGCGCAGCTCCGGGTCGCCGTCGATGACCGTGTCCATGGCGCTGCGGTCCGAGGCCGGGGTCTCCTGGCGCACGCTGGCGATGACACAGCCGCGGGGCAGGGTGACCTCGCCCCGGTCCGTTTCCAGTTCACCGCGGATCAGGGCGAAGAGGGACGACTTGCCGCAACCATTCCGCCCGATCACGCCCAGGCGCTGGCCCCGGTGGACCTGCAGGCTGGCGTCTTCGAAGAGCAACTGGCGGCCGCGGCGGAGGGCGACCTGGGACAAGGAGAGCATGAAGCTTCTGGGTGGTCGTTTCGGGGCGCCCAGTGTACCGGGGAACCGCCCGCCCGGTGAATGAAAACCTGTCGGGATGGCTTTCCTTGAAGCTGCCTTGCGGAGCGGGGCGCGGTAGCATGGTGCCATGAGCGCATCCCGTCTGTTTTTCGTTTGCCTGGCGCTGGGCGCCGCCTTGCTCCTGTGGCGCTGCGACAATGCACCGGTCACGCACGGTCCCGGCGTGCTCGTGCCCTCGGTGCCGGAGCAACAGCCCGTAGCTGCCCGAACGATCGGTCACGGTGAATACGCCCTGAACACCCGCGCCCGCTTCGACCTGCAGGCGCGCGTGTTGTCCCGTCGGGACTACCGTTTCGACCGCGGTGCCGACCTGGTGCCCGTGGATCTCGCGCTGGGCTGGGGGCCCATGTCGGATTCGACGGTGCTGGACCGTATCGAGGTGCGCCAGTCCGGTCGCTGGTATCACCTGCGCTGGGACTTCCCGGAACCCCTGCCGGAACGGGTCGCCATGGGTCACAGCGGCAACATGCATCTGATCCCCGCGAATGACGGGATCAGGGATGATCTGGACGAGGTCCGGGAGGGCGACCTGGTCCGCCTCAGCGGGTACCTGGTGGACGCGAGCGGGCCGAATGGATTTACCTGGACCACCTCCCTGTCCCGGGACGACACGGGAGGCGGTTCCTGCGAACTGTTCTACGTCGAGCGCGTGCTGCTCCTGACGCCCTAGCTTGTCGGGTTCGGCGCGCCGGCGGAATAGCCGCCGAAGGCCTCGCCAAGGTGGTCATGGAAGCGCAGACGCCGAGCACGCGGTCGGGAAAACCTTCGATCAGGGTCAGCATGGTCAGTCTCCTCGCTGTTGGGGTGGCCGCAGTTCGAAAAATTCCCGCATACGCGATACCAGCTGGCGAGCGAATCCGTCCGTTTCCGCTTCCGAATCCCGGCCCTCCTCGTCGTGCAGGGCGAGTTCCGTGCCCAGCTGCCGTTCCGCGAGCAGCGTGGCCAGGGCGTCGGCCAGCTCCGGACGTTGCGCCATGAGCTCGCTCATGGGTTCCTTGGCGACTTCGTACACGATGCTCTCGACGGCGCCCACGATCGTAGCGGCCCGACGCTCCCCGGTCAGCAGGGACATCTCACCGAAGCATTCCCCGGGGCCGATGTGGCCAACGGCCTTTTCGCCAGCGTCCGTCCGTAGCCGCACTTCCAGCAGGCCCTCGATGAGGATGAACAGGGACTCGCCCCGGTCGCCCTCGTGCACGAGTATCTCACCGGCCTGCATGTGGCGCCGCTCCATTTTCCTGGCAAGAACTTCGAGGTCTTCGAGCCGGACGGGTTTGAACAGGGGGGTGTTGCCCAGTATCAGCGCCAGGTCGGTAATCCGGTGACCGTCGAACTGGCGCGTGGGCATCTCGGCCGTGTACAGGTCGCGCTTGGGATAGGCCAGACCAATGCCCGCGGTGTGCAGGTGCCTGAGCACGGTGCCGTAGACCGTGTCTTCCGCCGTGGTCGGGGAAATCGGGTCCCAGGGAAAGATCCAGTAGCGCAGGAGATATTCCACGCCCAGGCTGGACGTGCCTGAAATCAGCACCACCGGCTTGCGTGCAGGATCGAATCCGGGCTCGGACACCAGGGATTGGAGTGCGGCCAGCAGGACGCGCTTCACGCGCGCCGGTGGGACGGAAAACTCCACGGTTACGCTGAACTCGTAGCGCGTGGCGCCCGGGGGCCGGGTGATGTTCACCATGCGTTCGAGCCCGAGCATGCCGTTGGGGATCACCACGTGGGTCTGTTCCTCGGTGACCAGAGTGGTGCATCGCCAGCCAATGTCTTCGATCTTCCCGATGACCAACCCGGACACGCCCTCGTTGACCTGCACCCAGTCGCCGATGATGAAGGATCGGTCGAGGTTGATGGCGAGGCCCGTGAACACATCCGCGATCAGGCTTCGCAGGGCGAATCCCAGGACCACGCCGGAAGCGCCCAGGGCGGCGAGAAAAGCCGTCACGCTGCGTTCGTACACGAGGCCGACGATCGCCGTGGCCACCAGCATGTAAACGATCACGCTGGTCAGGGTCTTGAGCACGTCAGGCACGGGTCCGCCCAGGGCTCGCGCCACCAGGCGGTCGTAGACGACATAGCGCATGAACTGGTTGAACAGGGCCGCAGCGGCGACCCAGAGTCCGGTGCGAAGGGCCAGCTGGACCGCTCGTGACAGTTCCGGGCTCAGCGCGCCGCTCCAGGCGTCCTGCTGCGATCCCAGCAGGCCGAAGACGACCAGCATCAGGAGGGGCAGGGCATGGACCAGGGGGCTGCGTTGCACGGAGTCCGGGAGGAGTCGGGGTAAGCCTCCCAGTCTCCCTGCCGAATATGACGCTTGTGTGACGAACGAGCCTCGAGCACGGGCACGCGGCCCGTCCCGGAGGCGATGGAGAATCAGGTGGCGGTATAGCCCCCGTCCAGGGTGAACACGGAGCCGGTGCTGTGGGACGATTCGTCGCTGGCGAGGAATAACGCCATGTTGGCAACTTCTGCATTGACGCCGTAGCGCTTCATGGGAATCAGCTCCCGGAGCATGGCCTCCATGGCTTCCGGATCCTCCGGAGACAGCTGATCCTCCAGGGAATGAATCATGCGATTGTCGATAGGACCGGGGGCGATGGCGTTGACCCGCACGTTGAACTCCGCCAGTTCCAGCGCCGCGCACTTCGTCAGCCCAATCACGCCGTGCTTGCTGGCGACGTAGCTCGAGAGGCCCCCGAAGCCGATCAGTCCCGCTGTCGAGGCCGTGACGATGATCGAACCGGCTCCCTGCTCGCGCATCACCGGCGCCGCGTACTTCATGAGCAGCCACACGCCCAGCACGTTGGTCTCGAAGGGCAGGCGGAATTCGTCGGCGGTCAGCAGCTCGAGCGGCTTGGCGGCGCCCTCCGTGCCGGCATTGGCGAACACCACGTCGAGACCGTCGAAGCGTTCCCTCGTGGCCTTTACGGAGGCCTCCACGCCGCGTTCGTCCGTGGCATCGACCGTGAAGGTGTCAAGGACTTCGTTGTCGCCGACGCGGCCCGCCAGCGCCGCGAGCTTTTCCGCCGATCGGCCCACGGCCATGACCCGGGCGCCTTCTTCCAGAAAGCGGTGAACGGTGGCTTCGCCGATGCCGCCGGTGGCGCCGGTGATGAGGGCGGTCTTGCCGGCCAGTCTTCCCATGGGCTTGTCTCCAGAACAGATGCGTGTAGGGAGACATGCTAGAACAAAAACGGCCACCGCGAGGGTGGCCGTTCAGTATTGGTGGAGGCGGCGGGAATCGAACCCGCGTCCGCAAGTGATTCGCCCTTGGCTCTACATGCTTAGCCGGCCTATTGTTTTAACTGATGGCTACCCGGTCGGCAGGGAAGACCATCAGCGAGCCTGGTAAGGTTTTAACGGAGCGGCGCCAGGCGCGCTTTTCCGCGATCCCGTGTGGGTCGACCCCCGGACTCCGGTTCCCACGGGCAGGCTCCGGGCGGAGGGCACTAAGGCAGGTTTTTAAGCTGCTAGTGCGTAGTTGTCGTCGTTGGCAACTATAGGTTTTGCGATCAGTTTTACGAGATGTTCGCCGCTCGGCATGCACCTCCGGTTTCACGACCCACGTCGAAGCCAGGTCGCCCCCGAAAGCTGTGTTTCTGAGACGCCTATTGTACAGAAAGGTTCCCCGGCAGGGGAAACCAGCGAATCACACCGGGACGGCGCGGGTGGGCAACGCCGGGACTCGCAGGCGGGCGCAAATCGTGGCAGGATGCTGCGCTTCAGACTCCAGAGACTCTCCTAGCCATGATTCGACGCCGACATCGCCACCTGGCTTCATTGACGCCTGCTTTTCTCACCTTCGCGGCGCTCCTGGCCCTCGCGGGTTGCGAGCAGCAACCCCCGGAGACCACGGAACAGGCTGTCGCCGAGGCGGCGCCCGCGGTAACCGTGGCCGACCAACCGGCGATGGCCGAAGACGCATCGGAACGCCTGAATGCCTGGTTCGACGACCAGTACGAGGAGTTGCTGCAGCAGAGCCCGACCCAGCTGACCTTCCTCGGTCGCAAGGACCGCTACGACGAGCTTGACCAGTTCGGTGAAGCGGCCCTGCGGGAGCAGGCGGAGTGGCGCCGGGCCAGCGTGGAAACGATGCGTGAGACCTTCGACTACGAGGCCCTGTCGCCGCAGGCGCAGGAGTCCTGGAACCTCTGGGTCTTCCAGGCCGAGGCCGCCGAGGCGGCGCTCGATTACCTGTACCACGCCTATCCCTTCGGCGAACTGGGTGGGCCCGAGGCCCAGCTGCCCCAGTTCATGATCAATTTTCACCGTGTCGATACGGAGGCGGACATGCGCGCTTACATCGCCCGCCTTCGCGAGGGCGCCCGCGCCATGACCCAGGTCCTGGAGATGGCGCAGGAGTCAGCGGCCCGGGGCATCCGTCCGCCGCGCTTCGCCTTCGAGCGGGCCCGGCAGCGCGCCGAGAAGGTGGTGACCGGCGGCCCCTTCAATGGCGAGGAAGATTCGCCGCTCTACGGTGACGTGAAGCGCAAGCTCTTTGCGCTGGTCGAGGGTGGGATCATCGACCAGGCGACCGCCGATGCCCTGCTGGTGGAGGCCGAAGAGGCCATGACCGAGGCCTTCGAGCCGGCTTACGCCGCCTATATCGCCTGGCTGGACGCGGAAATGCCCAACGCCAGCGAGGAAGCGCAGGGCGTCTCCAGCCTGCCCAACGGCAAGTCCTACTACGATCACCAGTTGTCCGTGTACACCACGCTCCCCATGAGCGCGGACGACGTGCACGAGCTGGGTCTGAGCGAAGTCGCGCGCATCCGCGGTGAGATGGAAGCCATCCGGGAGCAGGTCGGATTCGAAGGGGACCTGGGAGAATTTTTCGAGTTCATCCGTACCGACGAACGGTTCTATTACCCGAACACGGACGAGGGCCGCGAGGCCTATCTCGCCGACACGCGGGCCTTCCTGGCGGAAATCGACCAGAAGCTGCCCGAGTGGTTCGGACGTTTGCCCAGAACGGGGTACGAGGTGAAGCGGGTCGAGGCCTTCCGTGAAGTGGACGGCGGCGCCCAGCACTACCAGCCCGGCACGCCGGACGGCTCCCGGAAGGGCGTCTATTACGTGCACATGTCGGACATGAGCGCCTACTCGAAGACCGACATGGAAACCGTGGCGTACCACGAAGCCAGCCCGGGGCACCACATGCAGATCTCCATCGCCCAGGAGCTCGAGGGCGTCCCCGAGTTCCGCACCCAGGCCCGCTTTTCCGTGTACTCCGAAGGTTGGGCGCTGTACTCCGAGGCCCTGTCGAAGGAGATGGGGCAGTTCAAGGATCCGTACATGGACTTTGGCCGGCTGACGGCGGAAATGTGGCGCGCCATCCGCCTGGTCGTGGACACGGGCCTGCACGCCAGGGGCTGGACGCAGGAACAGGCAGTTCAGTACTTTTTCGAGAACTCCGCCATTCCCGAAGGCGCGGTGCGCTCCGAGGTACGCCGTTACCTGACCATTCCCGGCCAGGCGACTTCCTACAAGGTGGGCATGATCAAGATCCAGGAATTGCGGGCCCGAGCTGAGGGGGCCCTGGGCGAGAACTTCGATATTCGCGCATTCCACGACGTGGTGCTGGGCGCAGGTGCGCTTCCCATGCCGCTGCTGGAGACGCGCGTGGATAACTGGATTGCGGAACAGCAGGGATTGCGGAACAGCGGGGGCGCCTAGCGCCCCTTCATGATGCGTCCTTTCTGGCGCTCCCAGTCGCGGTCCTTGATGGCTTTGCGCTTGTCGTGCTGCTTCTTGCCCGTGGCGACGCCGAACTCGAGCTTGGCCCGACCGTGTTTCCAGTACAGGGCCGTGGGCACGAGGGTCTTGCCCTTCTGATCCACCAGGCCCGTCAGGCGATCGAGCTCCCGCCGGTGCAGCAGCAGCTTGCGCGAGCGCATGGGGTCCGGGTCCACGTGGGTGCTGACCGTGTTGAGGGGATCGATGCGGGTGCCGATGAGAAACGCCTCGCCGTCACGCAGGAAAATGTAGCTGTCGGCGAACTGCACCCGGCCTTCCCGCAGTGATTTGACCTCCCAGCCCTCGAGGGCGAGACCGGCTTCCAGCCGATCCTCGAGGTGGTAGTCGAAGCGCGCCTTTTTGTTGAGCGCGATGGTTTTCTGTCCCTGGGTCATAGCCGGCGTATTGTAAAGGAATGTCCGGCAGAAGAATGCGACTCGCCTCGTGCTATAGTCCGGCGCTTTCTTTCCGGAGGTGGCCATGGACATCGCCCGTTCGGCCCTCGTGACCCATAGCGCAGGAGACATGTACCGCCTGGTGCATGACGTCGCCGACTACCCGGCGTTCCTGAGCTGGTGCACCAACGCGGAGGTTCACGAACAGGGTCCGGAATTGCAGGTCGCCAGTCTCGAGGTGCTGATCGGCGGTGTGCGGCAGCGTTTCACCACCCGCAACCGCCTGCAGCGCGGGGAATTGCTCTCCATGTCCCTCGTCGATGGGCCCTTTCGCCGCCTCTCCGGGGAATGGCGCTTCGAACCGCTGGGCGATGCGGGCAGCAAAGTCTCCCTGGAATTGAGCTTCGAAGTCAGTTCACGGTTCATGGCCGGTGCGTTTTCCCGGGGTTTCGCCCGAGTCGCCGACCGGCTGGTCAAGGACTTCAGCCTTCGGGCTGACACGGTGTACGGTGGCTGAAGCATGTCTGACACGAAACCTCCCCGAGCCGGCAGCCTGAGCATCGACGTGGCCTTCGCCTGGCCAGACCGGCAGTGCATCGAAACGGTCCAATTGTCCGCTGGTGCGACGGTCATCGAGGCGATCGAAGCCTCCGGGATCCTGGCGATCATTCACGAACGGGAACCGGAATACGAAATCCGCCCGGATCGGGTCGGTGTGTTCAGCCGGCGCGTGCGTCTCGAGGATGAACTCCGCGACGGCGACCGGGTGGAGTTGTACCGGCCGCTGCAGGCTGATCCCAGGGAAGCCCGCCGCGCCCGCGTCGAGGCGGACCGGATGAAGGAAGATCGGGGCCGGGCAGGGCGCAAGCCCTGACCGGGACTGCGACTGGCCGGGTTTCCGGTCAGCTGCCCGGCGTCACCACGAAGGCGCGGCGGCCGGTACGTTCCTCGACGTCGCGCAGGGCGCGAAGGGCGCTGTCCCGGCTGTCGTAGCTACCGGCGCGCAGAATGAAGAAGCCCGTATCCCCAATGACCTGCCCGTAAATCGTCGCGTCGATGCCATCGGCCTGCAGCTGTGCGAGGGCCTGGTCGGCGTCCACGCGCGCATCGAAGCTGCCGAACTGGAGCGTCCAGCCCGGGGCGCCCTCGGTCAGAATCTCGAGGTCTTCATAGTCCCGGGCGTCCTTGACGTTGACGCCGGTGACGGGGATGGCGGCAGTGAGGCGCTCGCCGCCGGAAGCCGTCAGCACCTCCTCGCTTTCCCCGGGATTCACGCCGCGCATGTAGGTGAGTGTGTCATCCTCGAACTTGAGCGTTACGAGCCGCCGGACGGGATCGCCCCCGCGCCGAGCGAAGCTGGAGAGGTAGTCCCAGCGGTCCTGGTGAAAGGGGTCCTGGATGGACGGGGTGCCGAGAAGAAAGGCGACCTGGTTCTTGCTCATGCCGATTTCGAGCTGGTCGAGATCCTCCTGCTCGAGGGCGTTGCCCTGCTGGATGTTTTGCTTGTAGATGATGTTACAGCCCGTGAGCAGCAGAAGGCTGAGGCACAGGCCCGGAAGCAGGCGTCTTGTCATTATGATGGGAGCAGAAGGCGTCAGGGTCTCGGGGCGTGAATGATACAATGATGCGCTGCTGCCCGACAGGGGCAGTCGGGAACCCGCACCCGACCTTGCCGGTAGAACGGCATGCACGATGAAATATGAACCCATTGCCCAGGCAGAGGAGCCCGTTCCGGTGGAATCCGAAAAAATCAGAGAAGTCGGTCTCAAGGTCACCCAGCCACGACTGAAGATTCTCGAGTTGCTCGAACGGCGTCGCTACAAGCACATGACCGCCGATGACATCTACCGTGAGCTGAACAAACTGGGCGACGACATGGGACTGGCGACGGTGTACCGCGTTCTCAACCAGTTCGAGGCCTCCGGGCTGGTCATCAAGCACAATTTCGAGGGCGGCCAGGCCTACTACGAGCTGGACTCCGGCGGACACCACGATCACATGGTGTGCGTGGAAACCGGCAAGGTGATGGAGTTTGTCAACGAGGAGATTGAACGGCTCCAGCACAAGATCGCCGAGGAGGCCGGCTACGAGATCGAGGACCACTCCCTCGTCATCTACGTTCGTCCCAAGAAGTCCTGAGGCGCACGCCCCGTTCAACCCGTCCATGCCCCGGGGTGGCCCGGAGAAGCAATCCGTACCGGTGGTCTCCCTATTGGAGCGTGCTGCCGGCCGCGTCGAGCATTTCCCGGGCGTGGGCACGAGACTGGTCGGAAACGGTTCCGCCCAGCATCCGGGCGATTTCCTCCACCCGCTCGGTTTCGCTCAGGACCCGTGTGTTCACTGCAGTGGCTTTCCTCGCGGCCTGTTTGATCACCTGGAGTTGCTGATCGGCGCGCACGGCCACCTGGGCCAGGTGCGTGACGCACAGGGCCTGGCCTCCGCGGCTAACGGTCTGCAGTAGCTGACCCACCGCGTTGGCCGTGTCACCTCCGACCCCCGTATCGATTTCGTCGAACACCTGGGTCCGCGCCCCGCTGTCCGCGGTGGCAACCTTGAGCGCGAGGCTGATGCGCGACAGTTCGCCGCCGGACGCCACCCGCGCCAGGGGCGCCGGCTTCATGCCCGGATTGGCGCTCACCAGCATGTCGATGCGGTCTGCGCCGAGGGCGCCGGGCTCCGCGTCGCTGTCGTGCTCCACCCGAATCAGGAATTCACCGCCGCCCATGCCGAGTTGATGCATGAGTTTCCGGACCTTTTTGGCGAGGCTGTCGGCGTGGCGGGCCCGCTCCCGGGAAAGCGTTTTCGCAGCGGCGCGCCAGGTGGCGAGGTGGGCGGCGACTTTCGACTCGAGTGCTTCGCGGTGCTCATCGAAGTGAGCGGCCCGATCCACGCGTTCGAGCAGCGTCTCGCGGATGCCGGCCAGGGCCTCGAGATCGACGCCATGTTTTCGGGCGAGGTCGCCCAGCTGGGACAGCTGGGCGGTGACCTGTTCGAGGCGGGCCGGATCCAGATCGACGCCTGATGACACCTGTTCCAGGGAAGCCGCGGCCTCCCGCGTATTGATCAACGCCTCATCGAGCATGGCCCGCGCCTCGGCGATGGCGCGTTCCAGTTCCGCATACGGTTCGAGGGCGTTCAGGGCGTCCTGGAGCAGGGCGGATGCGCCCTGTTCATCTGCTTCGAGCCAGGATGCACAGCGGTCGAGGGCCCGGAGCAGATCCCCGCTGGATGAGAGCAGGCGATGCTCGCGCTCGAGGGCCTCGATGGCGTCCGGTTCCAGCTCGGCATTGTCCAGTTCCTGGAGCTGAAAGCGCAGGAATTCGATTTCCGAGGGGGGCAGGGCGGCGCCCTCCGCAAGCTCACGCAGGGAGGTGGCGGCGCTTTGCCAGTCGTCGAAGGCTGCGCGCACGGCCTCCAGGGCCTGCTCATAGGCGCCGGTCCGGTCGAGCAGGGCCCGCTGCTGTTTTCCCCGGGCGAGTTGCACGTGTTCATTCTGTCCGTGCACCTCCACCAGCAAGTTGCCCAGTTCCGCAAGCTGGCTGATGGGCACCGGTGTGCCGTTGATCCAGGCGCGGGACCGGCCCGTGGCCTGGATGCTGCGACGGAGCAGACAGTGTTCGCCGTCTTCGAGTTCGTGCTCGTGGAGCCAATGCTGCGCCGCCGGGTTGGTGGCGACGGCGAACTCCGCGGTCAGGTCGGCGCGCTCCGCACCGTCGCGGACCCAGCTGGCGTCCGAACGGGCGCCGAGCAGCAGGCCCAGGGCATCCACCATGATTGATTTGCCTGCGCCGGTCTCACCCGAAATGGCCGTGAACCCGGGCGCGAACTCCTGTTCGAGTTCGGGGACGATGGCGAAGTTACGAATGTGCAGATGCAGCAGCATGGTTTGTGATCATCCGCGGCCCGGTGCACGGGCAATGGGAACCCTGAGGGGAAAATTATCAGCTTGCCAGTGTAGCGGCAACGCATCGCTCCTGCGTCGGTGTTTTGCTTGAATCGGGGCCCGCAAACCCCATATCGCCAACGTGACTAGAGACCCGATCGGGAGTTGGGAGCAGACAGTGAGCATCGACTACGACAAGCAAGACGACCTTGAGCAGGCGAACAGCGCCGCCGACGCCGAAACCGGTGCCGAAAACGACGCCGAGGCCGTGGATCGCGACCTTGCCGACCTCGAGGGGGCGCTGAACCGGGCCGAGCAGGAGGCTGCGGAACAGCGCGAGGCCATGCTGCGCATGCACGCGGAGATGGAGAATCTGCGCAAACGCCTGATCCGGGACCTGGAGAAGTCCCGCAAGCGCGCGCTCGAAGATTTCATGAATGATCTGCTGCCCGTGCGCGACAGCCTCGAGAAAGGCCTGCAGGCTGCCGAGGGCGAAGCCTCGGTCGAGTCCCTGCGCGAGGGCAAGGCGTTGATCATGCGCATGCTGGACAAGGTCATGACCGACCACGGGCTCGAGGAGATCGATCCGACCGGCGAGGCCTTCAACCCGGAACTCCACGAGGCCATCAGCATGATTCCGTCGCCGGAGCATCCTGAGAACACGGTCATCGACGTGGTCCAGAAAGGCTATCGGCTGAACGACCGGCTGGTTCGCCCGGCACGCGTGGTGGTCTCCAGCGGCGGCTGAATCAGCCCCCGCGCCGTGAAGTCCATGTTGATTAAATCACGGTAAACCCCATTTATAAGACATTGCATTAACTAACTATTCGGAGACTGTTCAGATGGGCAAGATCATTGGTATCGATCTGGGCACCACCAACTCCTGCGTTGCAGTGATGGAAGGTGGTCAGCCCAAGGTGATCGAAAACTCAGAGGGCGATCGCACCACGCCATCCGTGGTCGCATTCGCCAAGGACGACGAGGTGCTGGTCGGCCAGTCCGCCAAGCGCCAGGCCGTCACCAACCCCAAGAACACGCTGTTCGCCGTCAAGCGACTCATCGGTCGCAAGTTCAGCGAAGACGTGGTTCAGAAAGACCGCGACCTGGTGCCGTACAGCATCGTCGAGGCCGACAACGGTGACGCCTGGGTCGAAGTGGATGGCAAGAAGATGGCGCCACCGGAGATTTCCGCGCGCGTCCTCATGAAAATGAAGAAAACCGCCGAAGAGTACCTCGGCGAAGAAGTAACCGAAGCGGTGATCACCGTGCCGGCCTACTTCAACAATCCCCAGCGCCAGGCCACCAAGGACGCCGGCAAGATCGCCGGGCTCAACGTGCGCCGCGTGATTTCCGAGCCGACGGCGGCGGCGCTCGCCTATGGCATGGACAAGAAGGGCGGTGATCGCAAGGTCGCGGTCTACGACCTCGGCGGCGGCACCTTCGACATCAGCATCATCGAGATCGCCGAAGTCGACGGCGAGCACCAGATCGAGGTCCTGTCCACCTCCGGTGACACGTTCCTGGGCGGTGAGGATTTCGACAACCGGGTGATCGATTACCTGGTGGAAGAATTCAAGAAAGACCAGGGTGTGGACCTGCGTAACGATCCCCTGGCGCTGCAGCGGCTGAAGGAAGCCGCCGAGCGCGCCAAGATCGAGTTGAGCTCCAGCCAGCAGACCGAGGTGAATCTGCCTTACGTCACGGCCGACGCGTCCGGTCCCAAGCACCTGAACATCAAGCTGACCCGGGCCAAGCTCGAGTCGCTGGTGGAAGACCTGGTGAAGAAGACCATCGCTCCCTGCCGCACGGCCCTGGACGATGCCGGTCTGAAGGTCAACGACATCCAGGACGTGATCCTGGTCGGCGGCCAGACGCGCATGCCGATGGTGCAGAAGGCCGTGGGCGAGTTCTTCGGCCAGGAGCCGCGCAAGGACGTGAACCCGGACGAGGCCGTCGCCGTGGGCGCCGCCATCCAGGGTGGCGTGCTGGCCGGTGACGTCAAGGACGTGCTGCTGCTCGACGTCACGCCCCTGTCCCTGGGTATCGAAACCCTGGGCGGCGTGATGACCAAGCTGATCGAGAAGAACACGACGATTCCGACGAAATCGTCCCAGACCTTCTCCACCGCCGAGGACAACCAGGCGGCCGTGACCGTTCACGTGCTCCAGGGTGAGCGCGAGATGGCCAGCGCCAACAAGTCGCTGGCGCGCTTCGACCTCGCCGGCATCCAGCCTGCACCGCGGGGCATGCCGCAGATCGAGGTTACCTTCGACATCGACGCCAACGGCATCATGCACGTGAGCGCCACGGACAAGGCCACGGGCAAGGAGCAGCGCATCGAGATCAAGGCGGGTTCCGGCCTGTCCGAGGAAGAGATCGACAAGATGGTCAAGGA
>JAZBOL010000037.1:0-35487 GCA_036351115.1 Lysobacterales bacterium
GGACCCTCATCCTCCGAGTCTTCTGGGCGGTGGGCATCCAGCCAGAGCTCACCCATCAGATCCCGAGCGGCGAAGAGGCCGGACATCGTCTTGTGCGTCATGCGGTGTTTTCCCGGACGCACTTGTGCCGGCGGCTTCGACGTTGCCGTGATGCGGGGTTCGGCGGGTTTCCCTCGCTGCGGGATCAATCAGGGCGGTCGCCGAGTGAACCGAAGCGACTGGGACTGGCCGCTGCGCGGCCAGAGGCGAGCGCCGTCATGAAACCCGAGCCAAGAAAGGAAACCGTGCGAGCCGGTCCCACCAAGCGCAGGTGAAGGAGGGAACCCAAAGGGCGACTGCCCGATCCCGCAGCGAGGGAAACCCGCCCAGCCCGCCAACAAAGCCCCAAACGCCGGGGCCGCCGGCAGGCCCGGATCAGAACATGCCGGTTTCGAGGCGCGCCGCTTCTGACATCATCATGTGATTCCAGGGCGGCTCGAACACCAGTTCGACCTGCACGTCTTCGATGGTGGGAATGAGCGACACCTTGGAGCGGACGTCTTCCACGAGAATGGGGCCCATGCCGCAGCCCGGAGCGGTCAGGGTCATGTCGACGGAAACCCGGCGTTCACCTGCCTCGTTGCGATCGAGCTCGCAGCGATACACCAGGCCCAGATCGACGATGTTGACGGGGATTTCCGGGTCGAAGCAGGTTTTCAATTGGGCCCAGATCAGCTTCTCCACGTCCTCTTCCGTCGCGTCATCCGGCAGGCTCGGTGGTGAGACGGGCTCCTTGCCGATGGCGTCTGCGTCGATACCGGCGACCCGGAACAGGTTGCCCTCCACGAACACGGTAAAACTGCCGCCGAGGGCCTGGGTGATGTAGCCGGCCGTGCCGGCGGGCATGGTCACCTCGTCGCCGGACGGGATCATGACCACGTCACAGTCGCGCTCGAACTGGCAGGGTTGGCTCGTCTGATTGAACATGCGAAGAATATGCGGCACTCAACGCGCCGGTTCAAGCATGAAAGGCAGATGCGGCGGTGTAAAGCCGCATGCTGCGAGTGATCAGGAGCGCATCTGCTCCTGCAGGTAATTCTGTTCGCCGAGGCGGTCCATGAGCGCCAGCTGCGTTTCCAGCCAGTCCACGTGCTCTTCTTCCGACTCGAGAATGTGCTCGAACAGTTCCCGACTGACGTAGTCGCGGACCGATTCGCAGTACTCGATCGCATCGCGAAGGTCGGGAATGGCCTCGTTTTCCAGGGCGAGGTCGCACTCGAGCATTTCCCGCGGGTTTTCCCCGATACGCAGGCGGCCAATATCCTGCAGATTCGGCAGACCTTCCAGGAACAGGACGCGTTCGACCAGCACATCGGCGTGCTTCATCTCGTCGATGGATTCCTCGTATTCGTGTTCACCGAGTTCCTTCAGGCCCATGTCCTTGTACATGCGCGCATGGAGAAAGTACTGGTTGATGGCCGTCAGCTCGTTGCGCAGCACTTTGTTCAGGAATTCGATGACCTTGCCATCACCTTTCATGGCAAATCTCCTTGCTCGTTAATGGGTTGCGATTGTGGACACACGGCGATGGGGCCGGTGACGGAAAGAGTGTACCGAAACGGGAAAACGCCTGACGAAATGAGAAGTGTTCGCGGGGTGCGTCGCGAAACGCCTGGGGCAAAGACTGCCGGGAAGGGGATTCAGGCGCGGACGGCTTCGGCGCTTTGCTGCACCACGTCCAGCAGCGGCTCGCCCTGGCCCGTGGCCTGCCCAAGGATTTCCGAGGCCGTCACGGCGCAGCGGCCGCAGTTGCTCGAGCATCCCGTCTGCCGTGCCAGCTGGCGCATCGTGCGTACCCCGCCGTTGACAGCTTCGATAATGTCCGAATCGGTGACGGATTTGCAAAGGCAGACGTACATGGCAGGCAGCGGTCCGTTGAATGATGATTCCCATTTAAATATGAATGAGAATGATTGTCAACTAGATTAATGCACCGCCGGGCACGGCCAACCGACCGCGTCCTGCCCGGCCAGCCATCGCAATCATTCGGTTGTTTCGACCGGGCCGAACACCACGTCAGTCTCCGCGGTGAAGTAGACGAAAGTGACATAGGCGGCCACGTTGAACGCGATGTCTTCCGGGTCCACCTGGGCCAGCACATCGTTCGCCGTATGGTGCAGGTCGAAATAGCGCGAGGCGTCGTGATTCAAATCCACCACCGGCAGGCCGATCGCGCGCATCTGCCCGATGTCGGCGCCGCCGCTGGCGGGTCGGTCCAGCTGTCGCGGGATGTTCAGCGGTGCGAGATAGCGCGCGAGTTCGTCCATGGCGTCTTCCGCCTCCGGCCGGACGCGGCTGCGGAACTGGTAGATGCGGCCCGCCCCCAGGTCCGCTTCGGCGCCGATCACGTGGCTTGCCAGGTCACCGGCGTGGGCGCGGGCATAGGCTTTGCCGCCGAAGATCCCCTGCTCCTCGTTGGCGAACAGCACGACGCGAATGCCCCGGCGCGGACGTTCCGGGAGGTTCGCCACGAGACGGGCGGCGGCCATGGTGATGGCGACGCCGGCACCGTCGTCGTGCGCGCCGGTCCCGAGGTCCCAGGAGTCCAGGTGTGCACCGATCATGACGTACTCGCCGTTGTCCTCGCGCCCGTCGAACTCGCCGATGACGTTGTAGGACTCCGCTTCCTCACCGGTATATCCGACATCGAGGCGCAGCTCCATGCGCACCCGTTCGTCGGACTCGAGCATCGCGACCAGCAGGTCCGCGTCGGGGTTGGAAATCGCCGCCGAGGGCACTGCCGGGCCGGTGCGGCTGGTGGAAATCTGGCCCGTGTGCGGCAAGCGGTCGTTGTCCGTTCCCACGGAGCGGATGATCAGGGCCCGGGCGCCTTTTTCGGCGGCGACGTACGGTCCCTCGGTTCGCCCTGCGACGGCGCGGCCATAGCCACGTCCGCTCCGCGTCCGTTCCATCCGTTCCGAGATGAAGGCGATCTTGCCGTCCAGGCTGCCCGGCGCCGCGGCTTCGAGCATCGCGAGATCCGGAAAGTACACCACCTCGGCGGACACGATACCCCCGGTCCCCGGCGAGCCGCCCAGGGCCGTCACCGCGAAATCCTGGACCCGGGGCAGCACCACGCGGGCCTGTTCAAAGCCCCGGCGCCACAGGGGGAAGGTCACCCTCTCCTTGCGGACACGGTCGAAACCGAGCCGCTTGAACTCCGCCTCCGCCCAACTGACGCCGAGCGCGTCACCGCGCGTTCCCGGCATCCGCGGTCCCACATCCGTGGTCAGGGACGAGAGGAGCTCCCAGGCCAGGTCGCTCTCCAGGGCGTCGGCCTGCAGCCGGTTGATCGTTTCGCTGTGGGGCGTGGTGGGCCCGCACGCCGCCAGCAGGAGCACAGCAGGCAGCACGGCAAGGAAACCGCGGGTCAGGGTCTTCTTCATGGCGTGTCTCGACAGGAATCAGGGTGCGGCTTTGGCCAGCGGTTCGAGCAGGGTAAGGGCGCGCTGGTAAACCGGCCGCTTGAAAGAAATGACATTCTGCGCCGGGTACCAGAAATCGACCCAGCGGAAACTCGTGAATTCCGGTGACTCGGTGTGATCGAAAGTGACGCGGGATTCGTCGGTGAGCATGCGCAGCAGGAACCAGACCTGCTTCTGGCCGATGCAGACAGGCCCGGCGCCGCGTCGCTGGAATCGCCGTGGCAGCCGATAACGCAACCAGCCGGGTGTGGAGCCGAGAAGTTCGACATGGTGCTGTCGGAGCCCGGTCTCCTCGTGAAGCTCGCGGTACATGGCTTCAACGGGTGTCTCGTCGGTCCGCATGCCGCCCTGGGGAAACTGCCAGCCATCGTTGTTCGAGCGCTCGGCCCAGAAGACCTTGCCCTGCGAATTGATGATGACGATGGCGACGTTCGGCCGGTATCCGTCGGGATCGATCATGGCCGGCCTCGGGCGCCCGCTGCATTCGTTGGTGTGATTTTCGGCATGTGATACTTTGCGCCTTTCCTTCCACGATGGTAATAAAATCGCCTCGCGAAGCCAATCCGGTCCCCGCGGGCTTAGCCCACCATGCGCCACCCTCGACCCTGGATCGTCCTGTTGCTGCTCACCGCGCTGTGCCTGGTGTGCGGCGTGCTGGCCACCGCCGTGGGTTCCGTGGCGCTCTCCCCCACCGACTGGTGGACGGCACTGACCCAGCCGGCCAGCAGCGAGGGCGAACTCCTCTGGCGCCTGCGCATTCCCCGGGCCGCCGCGGCCTTTGTCGTGGGGGCCATGCTGGCGGTCTCCGGTTGCCTCATGCAGGTACTGCTGCGGAACCCCCTGGCTGACCCCTACATTCTCGGGGTCTCCGGCGGTTCGGCCCTGTTCGCCCTCCTCGGCTTTTCCCTGGGACTCGCCACATTCTGGATGCCCATCCTCGCCCTCGTCGGCGCCCTGGTCGCA
Source organism: Lysobacterales bacterium (assembly GCA_036351115.1). Lineage (GTDB taxonomy): Bacteria > Pseudomonadota > Gammaproteobacteria > Xanthomonadales > SZUA-36 > Marinihelvus. Next base: position 4,428 of record JAZBOL010000037.1, read on the forward strand.
GTCCTGATCGTGTTCGGCCTGGCGCGCGGCGATGGCCCCTGGAGCGGGACCCGGCTGCTCCTGACCGGCGTGGTGACCGCGGCGGGCTGGGGCGCGCTCATCAGCCTGGTACTGGCCACGGGCCCGGACAACAGCCTGCGAGGGATGCTGTTCTGGCTCATGGGCGATCTCAGCTACGCCCGCCTGCCGGCCTGGACCCTGGTGGTGCTCCTCCTGTGTCTCGGCGTGGTGCTGGCCAATGCGCGGCGCCTCAATGTCCTGAGCATGGGCGAAACCACGGCCCGCCTCCTCGGCGAATCGACGCAACACCTGCTCTGGGGCATCTACTTCCTCAGCTCCCTCCTGACCGCCACGGCGGTCTCCGTCGCCGGCAGCATCGGATTCGTGGGCCTGATCGTGCCCCACCTCATGCGTCTCCTGGTCGGTTCGGATCACCGCGTGCTTGTCCCAAGCGCCGCCCTGTTCGGTGGCGCCTTCCTGGTCCTCAGCGACACGCTCGCACGCACGGTCATTGCGCCGCAACAGCTCCCGGTGGGGGTCATCACGGCCCTGCTCGGCGTGCCGCTGTTCCTGGTGCTGCTCAACCGGGCGCGCCTGCGGCCGCAGGCGCCATGACCCCGCGGCCCGAACGGCAAAGCCCCTCCGGCACCGACGCGAACGGCGTGCAGTCACTCGAAGTCGAGGGTCTCGGCGTGCGGATCGGGTCAACGACGGTGGTCGAAGGTCTCGACCTGGTCCTCGAGGGCGGGGCCTACTGGGGCATGCTTGGACCGAACGGTGTGGGCAAAACGACCCTGCTCCGCCACCTGGCCGGACTGGTCCGCCCTGCTGCCGGGCAGGTCAGCCTGGGCGGCCGGCCGCTCGATCACTGGCCGCGGCGACAGCTCGCCCAACGCCTCGGCATGCTCCAGCAACACACGGCCTACGTGTTCGACGCCTCGGTGCGGGACGTTGCCCTGACCGGCAGGCATCCGCACCTCGGGGCCTGGCAGCGGGAATCCGCCGAGGACCGGGCCCTGGCCGATGCCGCCCTGGGCCGGGTGGACCTGGGCGCCCTGGCGGACCGCAGCGTAACGAGCCTTTCCGGTGGGGAGGCTCGACGCCTGGCCTTCGCCACGCTGCTCGTTCAGGACCCGGACATCCTGCTGCTGGACGAGCCGACCAACCATCTCGACTTCCGGCACCAGGTCCGGCTCATGCGCACCATCGGGGATCGCATCTATCGCGACGGGCATTCGGGACTGGCGGCCCTGCACGACGTGAACCTCGCCGCGACCTACTGCAGCCACGTACTCATGCTCTTTGGCGACGGCGCCTGGGAAGCGGGCAAAGCGACGGAACTGCTGACCTCGGAACGGCTGGAGCGGCTGTACCAGTGTCCCGTGACCGCCGTCGACACGGCGGAGGGACGCCGCTTTCACCCTGCCTTCTCTTCCTCGGGCGGTGACGGCTCGTCCAGCTCGACCAGGGCCTGACGGCGCAGTTCGTAACGCTTGCCGAGGCGCCAGACGCCGAACGCCCACGCCGCCATGAACGGCAGGTAGGCGAAGGCGGCCTGGTGGACACCGAGCCCGAGTGTCATGTATCCCTTGAAAATCCAGCTGGCCACGACGTCGCTGCCCCGGTACACCACCGTATCGATGAAGTTTTTGCTCTTGTACTTGGTCTGGCGGTCCACGACCGTGAACAGCATTTCCTTGATCGGCCCGAGGAGGCCGTAGTTGAGCGCCCGCTGGGCCACCTGCACCGCGGCGAAGAGGACGAGCCCCAGGGAACTGCCCAGCAGCGTGAGCCCCGCGGCAAGCAACAGTGGGGGAATGATCGCCGTCCGCGGCATACCGAGCGCCGTGAGCAACCGCGACGTGAGGAAAAACTGGAAGGTGAAGGCAAGCACCTGCACCACGAGATCGACCCAGCTGAAAAACGCCGTGCGCTCGGCGAAGCCGGGTATCTCCGCGTCCACCAACGTCGCCAGCCCGTTGTACAGGAAGGTCGAGGTCATGTTGTGGCACAGCATCATCAGACAGATGAGCAGCAGGTAGGGTGACCGGAATACGGCCACGGCGCCCTCCAGGATGGTGCCCCCGATGACCTTTTCCCCCTGCCCGCTCCCGTGGCGCTGCTCGAAGCGGCCCAGGGTGATGGCCAGCAGCGTGGCGACCGACAACCCGCCAGCGGCGAGGAACATGACGCCGCCGCCCCCGAGCACGTCGACAAATTTCGCCGTCACCAGGGGACCGAAGATGGCACCGATCGAACCGCCGGCCATGATGCTCCCGAACAATCGCTGCGCCTGCCCGGGTGAGAAAATGTCCGCCATGAAACTCCAGAACACGGAGACCACGAACAGGTTGAACACGCTCAGCCAGATGTAGAACGCGATTTGCGTCCGGTCGCCCGGTTCCGCACCGGTAAAGCTCCAGGCGAACCAGAGCAGCTGAAGGATGAACACGCCGTAGGACAGGGGAATGAAGATTCCGCGGCGAAAACGGGACACGAGAAAGCCGAACACCGGCACCAGCAGCAACATGCTGAGGAAGGTGCCCGTGTACAGCAGGTGGAGAATTTCGTTGTGGTTTGCCGCCACCGTGCCACGGATGGGGCGCAGCATGAAGTAGCTGCCGAGCAGGCAGAAGAAATAGGCGAAGGCCAGGAGGAACCGGGTCCATTCGCCGGGTTCAATCCGCAGCAGGGATGAGAGCCGGCCCGGTGGCGCGTGAGTGCGGTCTGCCTGTGCCATGCTCCCCCCTGCTCGCTCCCGTCGGCGAGGCTAGCCGCCGGTGATCGTGACAGGTTGCCCGGGCTGCAGGCGCTCGTTGCCGCGAATGACCACCCGATCCCCGGGGTCCAGCATGCCGTTCACCTCGATCTGGTCCCCGGCACCGATACCCGTGGTCACCTTGACCTGCCTCGCCAGGTTGTTTTCGTCGACCTTGAACAGGGAAATGCCCTCCGGCCGAAGCACGAGCGCGTCCCGGGGCACGGCGAGGACCTCGCGCATTTCGTCCATGGGGACGGCGACGCGTACAGTCTGGCCGACGGGAAAAATCCCCTCGTCGAGGTCGATGCGCAGCTCGAACTGGTGCGTGTCTTCGTCACCCACGGCCACCACCGTCCGCACCACGCCCTCCGCGCGGGTCTCCCGCGCGGTCAGGGCCAGGCGCTGTCCGCGCGCGACGAACGGGTAATAGGCCAGCGGCGCCCGGGCGATGACCTCGAGGTTGCGTTGATTGACGAGGCGCACGACGCTCGCGCCGTCACTCGCCCGCTCACCGGGCATCATGAGCCGCTCGACCACCGTGCCGGGAAAGGGTGCGCGAATGACCGTGCGCTCCCGCTGGTCTTCATTCAGGGCGAGGCGCGATTCCGCCACGCGTAATTCGCTGCGGGCCATGTCCCGGTCGGAGCGGGTCTGTTCGAGCTGCGTGGCCGCCGCCAGGTTGGATTCGGCCAGGCGGGCGAAGCGCTGTTGCTCGCGTTCGAGAAACTCCAGCCGGGCCTGGGCGCGTTCGATTTCCGCGCGGAGTTCCTGGTGCCGCAGCACCAGCCGCGTGTCCTCGATGTAGGCCACGGGCTCACCGGCGGCGACGGTGGTGCCGACCTCGGCCACGTCCACCAGGCGCCCGTCGAGTTCGGCGGCGAGCCGTGCATCGTCCCGGCTCACAACCGTTCCCGGCACCAGGGTGACCGGGGCGAGGGTCTGCATGCGCGCCTCGGCGACCCGCACCAGCGCAGGGGGCATCCCGCTCTCCTGGGCCCGCGCCGGGAGCGCTCCGCTCGCCAGTCCGACGGCGAACGCCAGCAAGGCGGCCGTCCAGGGGGTTCCGTGCTTCATCATCCGACTATCTCACACCGTTTCCGGCTCTGCATGGACCACGCCCGAGGCGGATTCGTTCATGCGCAGCAGACTCGGCAGCAGGAGCAGGGTGAACAGGGTGCTCACCAGCATGCCGCCGACGATGACCGACGCCATGCCCCGGTAGAGTTCGGAGCCGGACCCGGGAATCAGCATCAGGGGCAACATGCCGAAGATGCTGGTCATGGTACTCATGAGGATCGGCCTCAGGCGCAGGCGGACGGCGCTTTCCACCGCCTCCCGCCGGCTGAGCCCCTCGCGCTCGCCATCCCGGGCCCGATACACGAGGAGGATGGCGTTGTTCACCACCAGCCCGAGCAGTATCACGAAGCCGATCATGGTGAGCAGGTCCATCTGCTGACCGCCGCTGCCCGCCAGCAGCAAGTCCATGAGGCGCAGACACAGGATGCCGCCCACGGTCGCCATGGGCAGGGTCAGAACCACGAGCAGCGAATCCCGGAAGGACCGGAACAGGGCCGAGATCAGGAGGTACAGAATGACCACGGCCAGGATGAAGCTGCCGGAGATACTGGCCAGGGCTTCGTCGAGGGCCTCCGCCGTGCCGCTGAGCTTGATGATGCCGTCCGGCGGGAGTTCGGCGCGGACGGCCGGCAGCACGTCGCTGCGCACCACCTCGAGGGCTTCTTCGATCGCCATGTCACCGGGCGGCTGGATCTGCAGCGACAACGTGCGCCGACGGTCGATGCGGCGAATCTGGGACGGACCGGCCGTCCGCTCCACGCGGGCGAGCTCCTTCAGGGACAGCACGTCGCCCCGAGGCGTGGCCAGGGGGATCGCGGCGAGTTGTTCCGGCGTTTCCCAGCCCTCCGCCCGCAGAATGACGTTGTAACGGCGGTTCCCGTCGAAATACTCGCCGAGAAAGGCGCCATCGCCCAGGGCCCGCACCACCGTCGCCATGCGCGAGCGGTTCCAGCCTACCTCGGCGATCGCGCGGTCATCAGGGACGAGCCGCAACTCGGGCTCGGCCAGCTCGAGGCCCGGCGACGGTTGAACGCTGGCGCCGGGCAGCGCCTGCATGACCGCGAAGAAGCCCGCCCGGCCCGCAGCGAGCAGCGATTCGAAGGACTCGGCCTGGAGATCGAGACTGATCTGCCGACCCCCCCGCTCGCCGTTGAACAGGGGCGCCCGCGCCGCGAATCCGAAGGTGTCCGGGAAGCCGGTCATGATCTCCGTGTTGAAGATGCGCACCAGCTCGTCCACTTCGTCCGGGTTGACGGCGCGTCCGCCTATGAAGGTCCCGAAGCCCGGGCTCGAACCCAGGTAATAGGACTCCATGGCCGGCCCTTTTTCGCCGTTGAGGTGGGGCACGAGGCGCTGGTCGATCACGTCCATGATCTCTCGCTCCCCGGTGCGAATGCCCAGGCCCGGTGGAGCGACCATGAACCCCTGGATCCAGTTCTGGCGACCCTCGGGCAGGTAGTCCGCCGGTGGCACGAGAAGCACCGCCAGGGCGAGGGGAACGGCCGTGAGAAGGCCGATCCAGGTCCAGCGCTGCCGGGGTGTATCCGTCCAGCGCATGATGTGGTCCGTCGCCCAGCGCCACCAGCTGCGGTGGAGGTCCTCGATGGCGGCGCCCTTGACCCAGTTGGCCGCGGCGGTGGGCAACACGGTCACCGCGACGACCAGGGACGCCACCACGGCGGCGGATATGGTGATGGCCAGGTCGGCGAACAGCTGACCCGCCTCGTCCTGGAGAAACACCACGGGCATGAAGATGGCGACGGTGGTCGCCGTCGAGGCCAGCAGCGCGCCGAACACCTGGCGTGTGCCCCGTGCCGACGCTTCCTCCGGCTCGCGTCCCGCCTCACGCTGCCGGAAAATGTTCTCGAGCACGACGATCGCCGCATCGAGCACCATGCCGGTTGCAAAGGCCAGGCCGGCGAGGGAAATGATGTTGACGGTCCGGCCCGTGGTGTACATCACGATGAAGGCGATGAACAGACACAGGGGGATCGACAGGGCGACGATGACCGTGGCCCGGAACTTGCGCAGGAACCACCACAGCACGACGATCGCCAGGCTCATGCCGAGCAGCAGGTTGTTGCGCACCATGGCAATGGACGCGTTGATGTACTGGGACTGGTCGAAGCCCATGAAGAGCTCCAGGCCGGCCCGATCCAGGATGCCGGCGCGCAGCTCGTCCGCCGTGGCCCGGATGTCGTCCAGCACATCGAGCACATTGGCCCCCGATTCCGGCGAGATGCCCATACCGATAGCGGGGCCGCCGTTGAGATGCAGAACGGAGGTCGGATCGACCATGGTCATTTCGATGCGCGCCACGTCCCGGAGCTTGATGGGTCGCCCTTCGCGCCAGGCGAGCACCAGTTCGCCGAGGACCTCGACCTCGTACTTCCCGCTGAAGCGCAGCGTGTACATGCGTCGGCCCACTTCCGTGTTGCCGGCACTCACGTCCGCATTGCTTCCGAGCTCACCGGAAATACTCGTCAGATCCAGCCCGAGCCCCGCCGCCGCGTAGGGATCGAAAGTGATGCGAACTTCATGGGTCCGCCCGCCGAAGGCGAACACGGAGGACACGCCGGGGACCCGTTCGAACCGGGTGATGACGTTGTCCTCGACGAAGTCCTGGTACGAGGCGATGGGCACCTCGTTGCCCTCCCGGGGCGTGATCTGAAACCAGGCAATGGCGCGATCGAAGTTCGAGCCGCCGAGGCGGATGATCGGTTCATCGGCATCCACGGGATAGCGCGGCACCTGGTTGAGGCGGTTCATGACCTCGATCAGGGCCCGGTTCATGTCCGTGCCGATGACGAACTCCAGGGTGACGGAGCCGCTGCCGTAGTTGGCGGAAGAGGACATGCGCAGCAGGCCGGGCGTGGAGCGGAGCACGTCCTCCTGCGGTTCGATCAGCTCCGATTCGATTTCCGTGGGCGCGGCGGCGCGCCAGGACGTGGAGACCTGGATCTCGGGACGGGTAATCTCGGGCGTCATTTCGATCGGAAGCCGGCTCATGCCGATGGTGCCGAAAATCACCACGAGGATCGCGCCCACGGCGACCGCCACCGGGTTGCCCAGGGACAGGCGGGTCAGGTTCATTGGCTCTGGCTCATGCGGTCACCCCCGAAACGAAAGCCGAACCGCCCTCGGGGCGTGTCCGGCCAGACTCCATTCTACCAGTCCGGGGCGGAACTCCGGGAGCAAAGCGGCAGTCCGACCTCAGGGGCAGACAAGCCGCGAGCAGGACCCCCGGAACAGTTGACCCAGGTCCTTGCACGCAGCAACGCAGGCGCTATCATGCATACGCCACCGAATGGAGCAGTTTTTTCCTCTTGAACACGCACGACATCATCATCGTTGGCGCGGGCTCCGCCGGCTGCGTGCTGGCCAACCGTCTCAGCGAGAACCCGAACCGCCGCGTCCTGTTGCTGGAAGCGGGGGGCAAGGACCGCAACCCCTTCATCCATATGCCCGCTGGCCTGTGGCAATTGCGCAACAACACGCGGGTAAACTGGAATTACTACACGGAACCGGAACCGAACCTGGCGGGAAGGCGCCTGTTCTGGCCCCGGGGACGCGTCCTGGGCGGATCGAGCAGCATCAACGCCATGTGCTACTGCCGCGGGCACCGCAAGGACTACGACGACTGGGCGGCGAACGGCGCGGAAGGCTGGTCCTTTGACGCCTGCCTGCCCTACTTCCTGAAATCCGAGGACCAGGCGCGCGGCGCTTCCGAGTGGCACGGTACCGGCGGCCCGCTAGCGGTGCAGGATCTGCGCTACCACAATCCCCTGACGGATCGGTTCCTGGAAGCCTGCACCCAGGCCGGCCTGCCGCCGACAGACGATTTCAACGGCCCGCACCAGCGCGGCTGCGGCCTGTACCAGGTGACCCAGCGGGACGGGCGCCGCTGCAGCACGGCGGCCGGGTATCTCAAGCCCGTCCTGGACCGGCCCAACCTCGAGGTCATCACCGGCGCCGCGGCGGAATCCATCCTGTTCGACGGCCAGCGCGCCCGGGGCGTGCGGGCGCGGGTCCGGGGCAAAACCCGCGACTTCGAGGCGGGTGAAGTCATCCTGAGCGGCGGCGCCATCAATTCCCCCCAGTTGCTCATGCTCTCGGGCATTGGTCCCGGCGCGCACCTCGCGGAGCACGGCATCGAGGTGCACCTCGACCAGCCCATGGTGGGGGAGAACCTGCAGGATCACCTCGACGTGTGCACGGTGGTGTCCATCAGCACCCGGGAGAGTTACGACACGCTCAACCACCTGTCCGCCGGCCTTCGTTACGTCCTGAACCGCCAGGGCCCGGCGACCTCGAATATCGCCGAGGGCGGCGCGTTCATCGTGAGCCCCCAGGCCACGGACGACCGGCCCGACATCCAGCTGCACTTCATTCCCGCGCAGCTCGACGAGCACGGTAAAAACCAGCTGCCCGGGTCGGGAATGACGATTCACGCCTGCCCGCTGCGACCGGAGAGCCGCGGTCGTATCCGGCTGAAGTCCGCGGTGGCCGGCGAGGCGCCGGCCATCATCGCCAACTACCTCGATTCGGAGTACGACCGGCGCATGATGGTGGAATGCGTGCGGCAGAGTCTCAACATCTTCGGCCAGGAGGCGTTCCGGGACGTGGTCTCTGGGCGGGTTTACCCGGAAGACGGCGTGGACACGGACGAGGAACTGCTCGATTTCGTTCGTCGCAAGGCCGAAACCGTGTACCACCCGGTCGGCACCTGTCGCATGGGAACCGATGACGAGGCCGTGGTGGATCCCTCGCTTCGCGTTCGCGGTCTCGAGGGGCTGCGCGTGGTGGATGCCTCGGTGATGCCGGCTCTCGTATCGGGCAACACCAATGCGCCGACCATCATGATTGCGGAAAAAATCGCGGATGAAATGACCGCCCGTCTGGCGGACGCCACCGCCGCCTGAAGCGCCGGACCCTGAGCCTGTACCCGGGGTTCAGATCCCGGGTGCAGAACCCGGGTTCACACCCTGCGATCAGGCTCCGGCCTGCCCCGGGGAGCGCCGATCGGCGAGGGCTGGGATCGGCACGTGCATGGCCGAGCATACGGCCCGGACAAGCTCCAGTTCCGCCGCCCTGAATTCCCCATCGTGGCGCACTGCCAGGGTCAGCGCGCGGATCATCTGCTCCTTGGCGGGGGCAGTGAGTTCATCCAGCGCATCGAGTGCGCCATCGAGCTGCCCAATCCAGTCCGTCGTGTCCGGCAGGGTCTCCGGCTGCTCTCCCAGCGCTTCCGCGACGGCCGCCTGGTAGGCCGCCAACGCGACGTCCGGCTGATCCGGTGCGCCATGCCAGGCCACGATCGCGAGCACGGTCCGCACGGCGTCCTTGCGCCGACCCAGGGGTTGGCGGCCGGCGACCCGAACCCGGTGCGGGTTGGCGGATTCCCAGAGGTATTGCCGGACGAGCCGCACGAGCAGGTACTCGAACACGTCGATTCGGCCATCCACGCGCGTCATGGCGTCCATGGTTCCCAGCATCCGCTCCAGCGTCTGACGTGGCTGGCGGTGCAGCGCGGGCAAGGCAATCTCGAGGAGCGGCAGCCGCTGCACCGTTTCCAGCACACCGTCCGATGCGACGAGCTGTTCCACGGCTTCCGCCACTGGCAGCCCCAGGCGATCGGCGATGACCTTCAGCTGCAGGCGGCGGCCTTCGTCATCCTCGAGCAACAGGGAGTACAGCAAGGCGACGGGCGCGGATTCCACGGCGCGTGCCATGACGGTCGCCGGGCCGGGCAGGCTGGAGGCCATGGCCGCCGCCAGGAGGATGCGCTCCAGGTCCGGGTTACCGATCTGCTCGATCAGCGTCCGGGCGTCGAAGGGGCCCGGCGGACGCGCGGCTTCGCGGGCACGGCGCTCCGCGTCACGGGCCGCCCGCGCCTGCCGGCGCTCCGCGTCACGGGCCATGCGCCTCGCGAGGTCCTTCAGTTCCTCCTCCCGGAATCCCGGCTCGACGCGCTGAATCCGCTGGAACAACGGCGGGTGCGTGGCCAGCAGGTTCATGGCCCGCCCCGGCCCGAACAGCATGTGTCCCACCTCCTCCGTGTCCGCCATGAGGTAGGAATGCTGCCCGTTGACGGCGATTTTCTTTAGCGCACCGGAAATGCTGCCCGGATCGCGCGTGAACTGCACCGCGGAGGCATCCGCGAGGTATTCCCGCTGACGCGAGACGGCCGACTTGATGACCCGCCCGAAAAACAGGCCCACGTAGCCGACCGCCACCAGGGCCAGCGCCATGGCGAGCACGGCGAAGCCTCCGCTATTGCGGGAACGGCCCAGGTAGTTACTGTGGAAGAAGATGCGACGACCGATGAGTGCCAGCACCAGGATACCGAACAGCACCCCGACGAGGCGGATGTTCAGGCGCATGTCGCCGTTGAGAATGTGGCTGAACTCGTGGGCGATGACACCCTGGAGCTCGCTGCGATCCAGCTGTTCCAGGGTGCCGCGGGTGACCGCCACGGCCGCGTCGGCCGGCGAATATCCCGCCGCGAAGGCGTTGATGCCCGCCTCCTGCTCCAGCACGTAAATTTCGGGGACGGGCACGCCGGAGGCCAGGGCGATTTCCTCGACGACGTTGACCAGGCGGCGCCGCAGGGGGTCGCGACTGTCCGGATCGACGAGCGTACCACCGAGGCCACGCGCGACCTGGCCGCCGCCGCCGCGCAGGGTCAGGGTCTTGTACAGGCTCGACAGGCCGATCAGGGCGCCGGTCGCAATGGCCCCGCCGAGCAGCACCGGCATGTTCGCGAGCAGACTCTGGCGGGAAAACAACGGGGCGCCTTCCTGGGCGTCCAGCAGCCCCAGGCTCACCAGCAGCACCAGGTCCACCACCGCGATCACCGCCAGCACGGCCACGGCGAAGATCAGCAGCAGCCAGCGCGTCTGCTTTCGCGAACGGTCCTGGTGTTCGAAAAAATTCACTCAGCGCCCCGGCAGCGTGTCCGCGCGCTTCAGAAGGAGACCTGCGGCACCTCGCGCTTGGTTTCGTCCTCGATCTCCAGCAGCTCCGCCGGGGCGAAGTTGAACCAGCCGGCGAAGAAGTTGTTCGGGAACGACTCCCGCAGCGTGTTGTAGTCCATGACCGAGTCGTTGTATGCCTGGCGGGCGAACGCGACCTTGTTCTCCGTGGTGGTGAGTTCCTCGGAGAGCTGCATCATGTTCTCGTTGGCCTTGAGGTCCGGGTAGGACTCGGCAAGCGCGAACAGACGGCCCAGGGCGCCGGAAAGACCCTGCTCTGCTTCCGCGAGGGCTTTCATGGCCGCGGGATCCGAGGGATCCTTCGACGCCTCCTTCAGGCCGGAAACCGCCGCGGTGCGGGCCTTGATCACCGCTTCGAGCGTGTCCTTCTCGTGGGCCATGTAGCCCTTGGCGGTCTCGACCAGGTTGGGAATCAGATCGTGACGCCGGGTCAGTTGCACGTCGATTTGTGCGAACGCGTTCTTGAAGCGGTTGCGGGACGCGACCAGCCGGTTGTAGATGGAGACGGCGAAAACCACCGCCCCGACAATGAGAATCAGCAAAATCCAACCCGACATGCGCTCGCTCCTCTGAAAGCAGGACTTTAGTCTAGCAAACCCCTACCCGAACATCCCCTGCCGCAGGTCACGAGTTCGCGGCCGGCAGGAGCCCGGATCAGCCCTTGCGCAGTTTAGCCCAGGTATCCCGCAGCGTGACGGTACGGTTGAATACGGGGCGCCCCCCGGCGGCGGCTTCATCGCGGACGAAATAGCCGGTCCGCTCGAACTGCACGGCTACCTGGTCACCCTCCAGCACGGAGGGTTCCACCCAGGCGGTCTCGATGACCCGAAGCGATTCGGGGTTGAGAAATTCGCGGTAGTCACGTTCCTTGTCCGCCAGCGGGTTCTCCACGTTGAACAAGCGGTCGTAGAGCCGGACTTCAACCGCTTCGCCATGGGTCGCACTCACCCAGTGGATGGTGCCCTTTACCCGGCGCTCGGCGCCCGGCATGCCGCTGCGGCTGTCCGGGTCCAGCTCGCAGTGCAGCTCGACGATCTCACCGGCGTCATCCTTGATCACGTCGGTGCATCGGACGATGAACGCGTTGCGCAATCGGACTTCACCGTCGGGACGCAGGCGGAAGAATTTCCGGGGCGGCTCTTCCATGAAGTCACCGCGTTCGATCCAGATCTCCCGGGTGATGGGGACCCGGCGCGTGCCTCGCTCCGGCTGCTGGGGATGGACCGGCGCCTCGAACCATTCGGTCTCCCCCTCGGGGAAGTTGGTCAGCACGACCTTCACCGGATCGAGCACGGCCATGGCGCGGGGGGCGGTCTCGTTCAGATCGTTACGTACGGCGTTCTCCAGCACCCCCATATCGATGATGCTGTCCGCCTTGGAAACGCCGAGGTCGCCCCAGAAGCCGCGGATGCTCGCCGGTGTATAGCCCCGGCGCCGCAGACCTGCGAGCGTCGGCATGCGCGGGTCGTCCCAGCCGTCCACGTGGCCCTCTTCCACCAGTTCGCGCAGGCGGCGTTTGCTCATGACGGTGAAATTCAGGTTGCCCCGGGCGAATTCGATCTGGCGGGGCCGCGCCGGCGCCGGGATGTTGTCCAGGAACCAGTCGTACAGCGGCCGGTGATCCTCGAACTCCAGGGTGCACAGGCTGTGGGTGATGTGTTCCAGCGCATCGGACTGGCCGTGGGCCCAGTCGTACATGGGGTAGATGTGCCAGGCATCGCCGGTACGGTGGTGCGGCGTATTGAGAATGCGGTACATCACCGGGTCGCGCAGATTGATGTTCGGCGACGCCATATCGATCTTCGCACGCAGCACGTGCGCCCCGTCCTCGAACTCGCCCTCCTTCATCCGCTGGAAGAGATCGAGGTTTTCCTCGACGCTGCGGTCCCGATAGGGGCTGTCGGTCCCCGGTTCGGTCAGGGTGCCCCGCTGGGCCCGGATGGCCTCCGCGTCCTGGCTGTCCACGTAGGCCTTCCCTTCCCGAACGAGATGCCGGGCCCAGTCAAACAGCTGGTCGAAGTAATCGGAGGCGTGGCAAAGCGTATCCCACTCGAATCCAAGCCAGCGAACGTCGTCCATGATGGCCTGGGCGTAGTCCTCGTTCTCCTTGAGCGGATTCGTGTCGTCGAAACGCAGGTTGGTCTTGCCCCCGAACTCGTCCGCAAGCCCGAAATTGAGACAGATGGCCTTGGCATGGCCGATGTGCAGATAGCCGTTCGGCTCCGGCGGAAATCGCGTCGTGATCGCCGCATGCTTGCCCGAATCGAGATCGGCCAGGACGATGTTGCGAATGAAGTTCGTGCTCGTTGTGGTGTTCTGCTTGGATTCGTCCATGGGACTGCCTTCGTGTAGGCTAACGGCCGTTACGGGCGCCACGCGAGTGGCGCGCCGTGGAAACCGCGAATTCTAACGCAATCACCGGGACCGGACAGTCCTCGCCCACCGGGAGTCACCGGGTGCGGCAACCGGTCCGTGCCCCAGGAGCCCTGACCGCATGGCAGACAAGAAAAACCTCAGCCTCAGCACCCGAATCCTGATCGCCATGGTGGCCGGAGCCGTCGTGGGCTGGATCCTCAGCGCTCTGGGCAATCCCACCTGGAGTCAGCTTTGGCTGATCGACGGGCTGTTCCGGGTACTGGGCCAGGTCTTTATCGCCCTGCTGCAGATGCTGGTGGTCCCACTCGTGTTCGTGTCCCTGGTGTGCGGTTCCAGCTCCCTCTCCGACCCGAAAATGCTGGGACGCGTGGGCGGCAAGACCGTCGCCCTGTACCTGCTGACCACCGGCATCGCCGTGACCCTTGCGCTCAGCGCCGCGGCGATCTTCCAACCCGGCATCGGCGCAAACCCGGTGACGACCGTCGAGCGCCAGATCGCGGAAGCCACGCCCTTCTCCCAGGTCATCATCGACATGGTGCCGAAGAATCCCGTTTCCGCCATGGCGAACGCACAGATGCTGCCCATCATCGTCTTCTCCGTGCTCCTGGGCATCGCCATCACGCTCAGCGGCAGCCGGGGCGAGCGGGTCGCGGCCTGGTTCCAGGACATCAACCACGTGATCATGCGGCTGGTGACCCTGGTCATGCGCTTCGCGCCTTACGGCGTTTTCGCGCTCATCGCCAACCTCACCGCCACCAGCGACATGGCGGACTTCCTGGCCGTGGGCAAGTACGTGGCCCTCGTGTTCGCGGTGCTCTTCCTGCACGCGCTGCTGGTCTACCCCACCCTGCTGACCTTCCTGGCGCGGATCAATCCCGTGGTGTTCCTCGGCAAAATGCGCGCCGCCATGATGTTCGCCTTCTCCACCGCGTCCAGCAACGCCACCATCCCGGTGACGCTGGAGACAGTGACCAAGCGCATCGGGGTGAGCAACAAGATCGGCTCCTTCACCGTGCCCCTTGGCGCCACCATCAACATGGACGGCACCGCCATCATGCAGGGCATCGCGACGGGCTTCATCGCCCAGTTCTACGGCATCGATCTGTCCCTGGGGCAATACCTCATGGTGGTCGTGATGGTCATCCTGGCCTCCGTCGGTACCGCCGGTGTCCCGAGCGTCGGCCTGGTGGTGCTCGCCGGCGTCCTGACCCAGGTCGGCCTGCCGGCCGAGGGCATCGCCATGATTCTCGGTGTGGACCGGATCCTGGACATGACACGCACCGCGGTGAACATCACCGGTGACGCCACGGTCACCACCATCGTCGCCCGCAGCGAGGGCGAGCTGGACCTGGACGTCTTCAACGACACCCACGCCGGCGAGGCCTACGAGGAAGAGGCCCTCGAAACCGCCAGCCGGGCCTGACTCCGATACCGGGGCTCGGTGGGAGTCCCCCGGGCTTCGGGGCCGGGGCTCGGTGGGAGTCCCTCCACCGAGTCGCTTGGGGGAAGCCCGCCGGACGATACAGACAACCCCACCACCCCGATAGCTGGAGGCCGGACCTTACGGCCCCGATGGCGTCGCCGCGCACGGGGTTGGCCTCATGGTGGAGGCCCATGCCCAGGAACCCTCGGAGGTTTCGGGCCGGTGCCTGGGGCTTCCCGGCCAATCAGGGCTTGCGCCGAACGAACCGAAGCGACTGGGACTGGCCGCGCAGAGGCCAGAGGCGAGCGCCGCAATAAATCACGAGCCTAGAAAGCAAACCGTGCGAGCCGTTCCCATAAAGCGCAGGTGAGAGAGGGAAGCCGAAGGCCGCAAGACCGGCCGGTAAGCGGCAGGCACCGGCCCGAAACCGGGGCCGAGCGTGAACCCATGTGGACCGGCAAAAAAAACCCCGGCGGGGCCGGGGCATCAACGGTGTATCGCGAAAGGCGTTGCGTGTGGGGACTGCCTGTTTGCGTGCGACACACCAGGCACAGTCAACTTGCAGGTTCACGTTACCCCACGGCGCCTTAAAAACTCATTAACCCGGTGTTTCGCTTTCGTGATCGCGGCGAACAGGCAGCGATCGGTCGTCTTCAGGCGGTCTTCTTCAGGGCGCCGGCCTTTTTGAGATGCACCAGCAACAGGGAGATGGCGGCGGGTGTGACGCCTGGAATGCGGGCGGCCTGGCCGATGGTTCCCGGACGCACCCGGCCCAGTTTTTCCACCGCCTCGGCCGAGAGGCCACCGACGCTCGCATAGTCGAGATCGGCGGGAAGGGCCTGGTGTTCCTGCTGGCGCTGGCGTTCGATTTCGTCCCGCTGCCGCTGCAGGTAGCCCGCGTAACGCACCTGGATTTCGACCTGCTCCGCGACCCTCGGGTCCGCCACGCCGGGCTCGATGCCCGGCACGGAAACCAGGTCCCCGTAGCTGACTTCAGGTCGGCGAAGGAGATCGAGGGCCCGGGTTTCGCGACTGATCGACAGGTCGAGGCGATCCTTAAGGGCCTTGCCCAGCGCATTGTCCGCCGTCACCCACAGGCCATGAAGGCGCTGCGTCTCCTGCTCAATGGCTTCGCGCTTGGCCTCGAAGGCCGCCCAGCGTTCATCGTTCACCAGGCCGAGCGCACGGCCCTGCTCCGTGAGGCGCAGATCCGCGTTGTCCTCGCGCAGCTGCAGTCGATACTCGGCGCGGCTGGTAAACATGCGATAGGGCTCGCGAGTGCCCTGGGTGACCAGGTCATCGACGAGCACGCCCAGGTAGGCCTCGTCCCGGCGGGGCGTCCAGGGCGCTTCGCCCAGTGCGCGCCGGGCGGCGTTCAGGCCGGCCAGCAGACCCTGGGCCGCAGCTTCCTCGTACCCGGTGGTGCCGTTGATCTGGCCGGCGAACCAGAGGTTTTCGAGGGGCCTGGTTTCAAGGCTGGCGTGCAGCCCCCGGGGATCGAAAAAGTCGTACTCGATCGCATAGCCCGGACGGGTAATGTGAGCCTGCTCAAACCCGGCGATGGACCGTACGAAATCCAGCTGCACCTCGAAGGGCAGGCTTGTGGAGATCCCGTTGGGGTACAGCTCGCGCGTGTTCAGTCCCTCGGGCTCGATGAAGATCTGGTGGCTGTCCCGGTCCGCAAAACGCACGATCTTGTCCTCGATGGAGGGACAGTAGCGGGGGCCGCTGCCCTCGATGGCGCCGGCGAACATGGGCGACCGGTGCAGGGCGTTACGGATCAGTTCGTGGGTACGTTCATTGGTGTGCGTGATCCAGCAGCTGACCTGGTCGGGGTGATCGGCAGCGCTGCCCAGGTAGGAAAACACGGGCAGGGGCCGGTCGCCCGGCTGCTCCTGGAGGCCGGAAAAATCGACGCTCTTGCCGTCAATTCGGGGCGGCGTGCCGGTTTTCAGGCGGCCAACCTCGAGAGGCAATTCGCGCAACCGGGCGGCCAGGGTGATCGACGGCGGGTCGCCGGCGCGCCCCCCGGCCTGCTGAACTTCACCCATGTGAATCTTGCCGCCCAGGAACGTACCGGTGGTCAGCACTACCGTGTCCGCGTGAAAAACGAGACCCTGCGCCGTCCGGCAGCCCACGACCCGGTCGCCGTCGAGCAGCAGGTCGTCGACCGCCCCCTGGAACAGGCTCAGGCCCGGCTGGGCCTCCACGGCCTGGCGGATGAAGGCGCGGTACAGGTTTCGATCGCACTGGGCCCGCGTCGCCCGCACCGCCGGCCCCTTGCGGGCGTTGAGCGTGCGCAGCTGGATGCCCGCGGCATCGGCCGCCTGCGCCATGACGCCACCCAGGGCGTCGATCTCGCGCACAAGGTGGCCCTTGCCAATGCCGCCAATGGCCGGATTGCAGCTCATCTGGCCGATGGTCTCGATGTTGTGCGTCAGCAGCAACGTCCGCGCACCGGCGCGCGCCGCGGCCAGGGCGGCCTCGGTACCGGCATGGCCACCGCCGATAACGATGACCTGGAAACGTTCACGAAAATCCATGATGCCTGCGCCTTGCGATCAACTGTGGACGAAACGGAGCGGCATTATCCGGTCTGGAGACCGCAAAAACAAGAAAAACACCTGCAAAAACAGGCGCAAACGAGCCGTCCGGGCCGGATCAGGCCCCGGCTTGAGTCGTCTCCCGCAGCAGGGTCTCGGCCTGCTGCAGTCTGAGAAGTTCAGGATCGGCGTCGGACCAGGTGTCCAGCACGCGCTCGAAGGCCACCCGGGCCTCAGCGTCCTCCCCGCGCGCCTTGTGGAGCCGTCCCTGCGCCAGCCACAGCTCCGGTGAGGTCGGATCGAGGTCGAGGCCGCGTTCGATGGTCAGGGCGGCGGACTCGAGTTGTCCCGCGGCGACCTGCTCGTTCGCGAGCAGTCCCATGAGGTCGGGCACCGCAGCGTCGTACATCTGGCCGGCAATGAAGGATTCATCGATCTCCTCCAGGGTCTGCTCGAAAAGCCTGACCGCCTGCTCGTGATCGCCGATGTCCGCAGCGACCTGTGCGCCGACCAGGGGCACCTGGAACAGGACCCCGCGGAAACCGAGCTGGAGCATGACCGACTCGAACTCGTCGAGGCTGGCCTGGGCCGCCTCGATGTCGCCCACCCTGCCAAGAATCCTGGCGTTGGCCGGCTCGAGAAACAGGCTCAGGGGCGGCTGGGGAACCAGTGCGCGCGCTTCGTCAAGGATCGCCCGCGCGCCTTCGACGTCGTCCAGGTGCAGGATTAGGTCGACCATGCCGGTGTGAATTTGCAGCGCGACGAGGTACGGCGGTTGGGATTCGGCCAGGTACGGTTGAGCGGCACGCAGCTGACCCAAGGCCTGCCCGATACGGCCCAGACGCGCCTCGTACGTGGCGGCCGTGCTATGAACCAGGGCGAGCTGGCCGGGCGTTTTGGCGATCTCCAGGGCCTGCTCGAGATAACGACGGGCGCGCTCGCTTTCGCCCCGTCGTGCGGCGATGAGGTGCAGTTTCAGCGGTGGCTGCACGGAGTCATCGTCCATGAGCAACGCTTCCTGGTACAACGCTTCGGCGGCATCGAGGTCGCCGCTGTCGCGCATCAGCTCACCGAGCTTCAGGTTGGCGTCCATGTCGCCGGGACGCGCTTCCTGGTAACGGCGGGCATTCTCGATCGCCCCCTCCATGTTCCCGAGACTGCGCTCGAGATCGGAAAGCACGAGGTACAAGCCGGTGTTCTGGCTGTCCTTTTCCAGGGTCAGGCGAAACTGTTCCCGGGCCTCTTCCAGCTCACCGTTGGCCATGAGCAGGCCGCCGAGCTGCTGGTGCCAGCGCGCTTCGCCCGTCAGCTTGACCTGCAGCCGAAGATGCCCGATGAGCTTGTCCGTCTGCCCCGTGACCCGGTAGATGGCGGCGCGCAGCACGGCACGGTCGCTGGACGGCAGGCGGTAATCGAGGTTTTCTGCCTGTCCGAAATACTGCTGCGCTCCGGCCATGTCGCCGGTTTCCAGGAGAATCTGTCCCTTGTACATCATGGCCATGACGAAGGCCGGATCGGCTTCCAGGGCAGCATCCATGAATTCCGCGGCCTGGGACAGATCGTTCTTCACCATGCGGACATTGAGCCCTTCGAGGTAAAGCTGCAACGCCTTCTGGGACTCGCCGTAGGTTTCGGCAAGGGGCAGGTCCTCGTAGTCAGCTCGTTCCAGGCTCGGAACGCCGAGGGCTTCGCGGATCGCGACGGACGTCCGGTCGAGCATGTCGAAGAGGTTCCAGCCGCGCTGGACAATTTCTTCTCTCTGCGCCAGGGTGTTGACGTCCCACAGTCGCGTCACGAGCACCAGGTCTTCGCCTTCCCGGCGGATGCTGCCGTCGATGAAGTACTGGCGGTTGGAGTCCCGCGCAATCTCCCGCATCAGGGTCGCGGGCGCGTTGACCCCGTCTTCGAAACCCGCCGCGGCCAGGCGGCCGTAGTACCCTGAGATCCAATTATTGTGCGGCGATGCGATGGCCAGGTAGGGGTCCTGGTCCAGGTCCTGCTCGAGCAGGTTCGTCGCGCCATACCGCAGCCAGTCTAGCTCCGGATCGCCCGTTTCGTTGCGGTAGAAGAACATGCCGAGGCGCTGACGCTCAGCGGGCTCGGGCGCGAGACTTTCCTCCGGCACGGGTTCCGCCGTCGAGGTATCGGCGGTGACCCGGGGCGCGGAGGCAGCCGCCGGATCCGGACGTCCCAGGTCTTTTCCGCTGAACAACGCGATCAGCAGGGCCGCCGTGGCCAGCACGTTCAGTGGAACACCGATCTTCACGGCGCGGGTCGCGGTGTCCTTGCCCGGACGTCCGAAGGCCCAGGACAGAATGCACACGGCGGGAATGAGGGAAAACAGCCCCCAGAACACCAGGTCGGTCAGGTACGGGGACAGGCCGTAACGTTCCGTCAGGCGATCGAGAATCTCGATGCCCACCCAGCAACTCGCCACGTAGACGCCGATGGCGGGCAGGACCCGCCGCTTCCGCAGTTCTTTCATGAATTCCGTCATACCGCCTCGCTCAAGCGCGCCGATGAGTGCCGGTCGATGATGAATTGTTGCCCGAAGCGCGCATCATACCCAGTGCCGATGGTCCCGTCGTCAATGTTCGGGAATCGAAGGGGTCGCGGACCGTGGGCGCCCCGAAGCCGGGGACGGGCGAGAACCGGCGCGCGATGTGCTGCGCGGTTGGGTGGAGGGCGCGGTGAACCCGCTGGCATGCGTCCGGCTCAGCCCCGGCTTGGCCTGCCCGGCGCTCCGGACACGGGTGGCGGACCGGGAACGTTCCGGGGCCGCGGCAGGTCGGCGGAAAGCGCTCGCGTTCAGTGGAGGCGCGGATGGACTGCGGAAAGCGCGGTAGTCCTCGACCAGGCGCGTGGAAGGGGCCCCTGGTGGCGCGCGCAGTCCGGATGCATGGGGCGCGGGCAGCCGCTGGCCGTTTTCGGACCGAAAGACGGGACGTGCATAGGCCACCGGCACGGGCCCGGACTCGAGCTGGAACGGAGGCTCGTAAACCCGCCTGGGGTCGTTCAGCGCCGCGGCCTGCCACGCCCCCGGCCAGGGGGCGTGCGCCAGGGGCGACCAGCCGTACCAGGGGTAGTAGGTCCACCGGCCCGGAGGAAAGTAAGCGCCGGGCCAGATGCGGTAGGAAGCCGTCCAGGGCCAGCCATAGGTGAAGCCGAAGCGAGACGTCGCGAAATAGGGAACCGGGTAGGGGTACCACGGGACGAAGGCGCCTCCGACGCTGCGGGAGTACCGGCGTACCGGATCGCCCCAGGGCCCCGGCTGACTCAAGTAAGTGAAGCCGGTGGCCGGAGCCGCTGACGGGACGCGCACGGGCGCATCCGGCACAACGGTTGGCGTGTGCACGCAGCCGGCGAGCAGGAATCCCGCACACAGGACGAGGGCCACGAGCCCCCCAGTTCGTAGCTGA
The DNA here is from genome assembly GCA_036351115.1 of Lysobacterales bacterium. Classification (GTDB taxonomy): domain Bacteria; phylum Pseudomonadota; class Gammaproteobacteria; order Xanthomonadales; family SZUA-36; genus Marinihelvus. The sequence goes on from JAZBOL010000037.1 coordinate 25,022, forward strand.
CCTGGCATAACCACTCCAGACGGCGCCTTCGGTTCGAACGCCCACCTTAGCACAGTGACGTACCGGCGCCGGTCATCGCCGGACACGTTTCGAGCCGGCCCCGGCATCCGCTGAGGTACACTGCCCGGACCGCAACGGAACCCTGTTCATGACCAGATCCACCTACGAGCTCCAGGGCTACACCCTCGTCCTCGACCACGTCGCCCTCATCACACGAGTCTTCGAAGCGGAAGGCGGCGAAGGCTACCAGTTCAATGTGCGTTTTGTCGCGGATATCCGGCTGTCGCCGCGCTTCCCGACCCGGGAAGAAGCAGAACTCGCCCGCGGCCTGCTGGTCCAGGCAGTGCGCGAACGCTAGGGCACCCCGACAGAACCCCCCGGCAGCAACAGGGCGCCCGCGGAACCCGGGGCGAGCACCAGCACGCGAACCTCGCCACGTCCCGCCTCCCGCACCGACTCTTCCACGTCCAGCGCCGCGAGCCCCGTGGTCCACTCTGCGCCACCCTGGTACCAGCGAATTTCGACGGGGTCGCCCGCATAGCTCACCCCGGGAAATCCAGAGGCGCACCGCGCTCCCGGCGCAATGCGCCCACAGGACACGAAGCCGCCGGTGGCCGGCACCTGCAGCGTGATGCCGTTGATTGGCGTGGTGGAACGGTTTTCGAAGGTCAACCCATCGATGAAGACGGAAGCGCCCCTGGGCACGGTGGACGTCGCGCACCCGGCGAGCGCCAGGCTTACCATCAGCGGGAACAGGCTGGCGCGAAACGCGCGGCGCAACCGGTGTAGAACAGGGCGGGGGAACGGTTCGTATTCCACCGCGCGCTCAGGGTTCGGACTGGAGTTTCCGGTCCATGCGCTCGACGAGGTCCACGACGACCTGGTTGTCGATCTCGAAGAACCGCATGATCGGGCGGTCCAGGTCCGTAATCAGCATGAGCACGGAGGAGAAAGCGACGGCGAGGGTCACCGTCGCCAGGGGACTCCGGCGACCCACCAGGCTCGCCTGGTAGCCCATGATCAGCATGGACAGGGAGCCGGTGAGGTACAGGGTGTACCAGATCACGGATGGAATCCGGTTGCTGATGGCCGCCTCGAGGCGCGCTGTCTGGATGTCCATGAGGCCCACGATGGAGTGGAGGAACTGGCCGCGGGACAGCCCGAGGGTGTCTTCGGCGCGACCCTCACGGGCGTGGGCGACACCGAGCTCCCACAACTCATCCTGCATGGCCTCCGCTTCGTCCAGCAGGGCCAGGACGCGCTGGAGATCGTCGTCGTGGCTCGCCTCGGCCATGGACAGACGCCCGCCCATGTAGCGCCGCAGGGTCGCCCGGGCGTCGCTCCGGTAGGGCTCGGGCATGAGATCGGCCTGCATGAAGGCATCGTTGGCCAGCCGCGTCTCCTCCAGCATGCCCTGCACACGAACCTCGAAGTGGGACTGGGCCGTGGCGAAGGTGAATGCGAGCATGAAGGCCGTCAGGCCCAGGGCGGCGCCCATGATGGCGCGCACCTGGCTGTGCTGGGCTTTTGCGGACCGGCCCACGCCGCGGTTGCCGATGCGAAAACCGATCTCGATGCACAGCACCATGAGCGCAACGCTCAGGAAGAACAGGACCTCCGGGGAAAACCGGTCGAGAAAATGAACCTCGGCGATGCTCATGACACGGACAGTTTCAACGCGTTGCTCACGATTTCGAAAACGTCGGGGGAGAGATCATCGTCGGCTGCGATCCGTTCGAGCTCCTTTCTCATGAGCGCCCGACGACCCGAATCGTAGCGCGGCCAGCGATTGAAGGAAGACACCATGCGCGCCGCAATCTGCGGGTTCGTCCCGTTCAGGCGAAGAACCTGGTCCGCGAGGAACCGGTAGCCGCTGCCGTCCGGGGCATGGAATCCCGTGGGGTTGAGCATGGCGAAGGCGCCGATCAGGGCCCGGACCTTGTTGGGGTTCAGCAGGCTGAACTCGGGGTGCTCCATGAGCTTGCGCACCTGGCTGACCGTGTCGTGCCCCGGCGTGATGGCCTGCATCACGAACCACTTGTCCATGACCAGGGCGTCACCCGCCCAGCGTTTCTCGAAGGCGGCCAGGGCGTCTGCGGCCCCGGGCAGATCGTTGAGCACGAGAGCGCGCATTGCCGCCAGCGAATCGGTCATGTTGTCGCTGGCATCGAGTTGCGCCTGGGCCAGCTCCGGCCCGGCCTCGGTCAGCGCGAGGTACGACAGGGCGGCGTTTTTCAGGGCGCGGTCCGCCATGGCCGACGGTGCCTTGTCGTAGCGGCGACCGTCATTGAAGCGGTCGTAGACCCGCCGGAATTCCGGGGCCAGGGCCTTGGCCAGGCCACGGCGGATGAACGTTCGCGCGGCGTGAAGCCCGTCCACGTCCACCGGCTCGAGCTGCTCGGCCAGGTAGTCTTCATCCGGCAGCGCAAGGGATTCGGCGATCAGGGCCGGATCGGCGGACTCGTCGGTGAGCAGGCCGCGGAACGCCTCCACCAGGGCCTGCGGCAGCGCCATGGCGCCCCCGGCCTGGCGCACCTTGAGCTGGGCAAGGATGGCATCCTGGCCAAGGCGCTGCGCCGCTTCCCAGCGGGCGAAGGGATCCGGGTCATGGGCGATGAGCGTGGCCAGCTGCGCCTCGTCGGGGTCGTGGATCACCTTGACCGGCGCCGAGAAGTCCCTCAGCAGCGAGGGCACCGGCGGTTCAGAAACTTCGCTGAACACGAATTCCTTCTCGGCCTCCTCCAGCACCAGCAACACGGTTTCCCGGGGCTCATCCCCGGACCCGGCAAGGCGCAGGGGGATGGTCTTCCCGGTCTTGCTCAAGGCGCCGATCGCGAACGGGATCACCAGGGGCTGCTTCTCGGCCTGGTCCGGCGTCGGCGCCGTCCGCTGGGCAAGACGCACGGTCCAGGTCTGCGCCTCGGCATCGTGGGCCGTGGTCACCGTCACTTCCGGTGTGCCTGACTGGCTGTACCACCGTGAAAAGCGCGACAGGTCCCGGTCGTTGGCATCCGCCATGGCCGCGAGGAAGTCGTCGCAGGTGACGGCCTGGCCGTCATGGCGCTCGAAGTACAGGCGCATGCCGTCCTGGAAGCCCTCTTCACCCAGCAGGGTGTGATACATGCGGATGACCGTGGCCCCTTTCTGGTACACCGTCGCCGTATAGAAGTTATTGATTTCGATGTAGCTGTCCGGCCGGATCGGGTGCGCCATGGGACCCGCATCCTCCGGGAACTGGCGGCTGCGCAGATCCCGGACATCCTGGATACGCTTCACGGCCCGCGACTGCATGTCCGCCGAAAATTCCTCGTCGCGGAAGACGGTCAATCCCTCCTTGAGGGTCAGCTGAAACCAGTCCTGGCAGGTCACCCGGTTACCGGTCCAGTTGTGAAAGTACTCGTGGCCGATGACGCCTTCGATGCCCTGGTAGTCGAAATCGGTCGCCGTGTCCGGACGTGCGAGTACGTAGCGCGAGTTGAAGATGTTGAGGGATTTGTTCTCCATCGCGCCCATGTTGAACTGGTTGGTCGCGACGATGTTGTAGATGTCCAGGTCGTATTCCAGGCCGAACCGCTCTTCGTCCCAGCGCATGGAGTTGACCAGGGATTCCATGGCGTGATCGCAGCGATCGATGTTTTCCGCCTCGACATACACGCGCAGCGTCACGTCCCTTCCGCTACGCGTGGTAAATGTCTCTTCGATGTGCGCCAGGTCGCCCGCGACGAGGGCGAACAGGTAGGATGGCTTGGGAAACGGATCCTCCCACCGGACCCAGTGCCTGGACGGGTCGCCCTCGACGTCGTCACCCGCGTCGATGAGGTTGCCGTTGGACAGCAGCACCGGGTAGCGCGCCCGGTCCGCCTCCACGCGCACGGAGTATCGCGACATGACGTCCGGGCGGTCGGGGAACCAGGTGATTTTGCGGAAACCTTCGGGCTCGCACTGCGTGAGCAGCAAACCTCCCGACTGGTACAGACCTTCCAGCGCCGAATTCTGCGCGGGCCGGATCTGCACGACCGTGCTCAGTGTCAGGCGATTGGGCACGTCGGCAATGACCAGGGTTTCCCCCTCGACGGCGTACTCCGATTCGTCCAGGATCCGGTCGTCGATCGCCAGGGAAACGAGCTCCAGGTCGGAACCGGCGAGGTGCAGGGATCCGGCCTCGCCGGAACGGGCATGCAAATCCAGCTCTGCCCGGACCTCGGTCACGTCGTCCCGGATAGTGAAATCCAGGCGCACGTCGTCCAGGTGCCAGGGATAGGGCGTGTAGTCTTCACGGCGGATGGCCTGCCGCGGCTGTCCTTGCTTCATGATCTTGGTTTTCCGATGCGCCTTGCGGCGTCAAAAACGCCGTATTATAGCGATTTACGGTGAAGCGGAAGGCAGGCCGCGCCCCTGACCGGAGTCGTCCTTCGACCCCTGCGCTTCCCCTCTGCACTCAAGGATCAGGAAGACCCGTCATGAGCATGCCTTTTCCCCTTCCGGAACTGCCTGATGTTCAGCAGGCGCACCTGAGAATTCGCGATCAGATCACCCGGACTCCCGTGGAGCGTTCTCCCAGGCTCGACCAGCAGCTTGGCTGCTCTTTGTGGCTCAAATGCGAGCAACTGCAGCCGACCGGCGCCTTCAAGCTTCGTGGCGCCGCGAATGCGATCGCCCGCCTCGGCGAGCGCGGCATCGCGGGAGACGTGGCGACCCACTCGAGCGGCAATCACGGCGCAGCCCTGGCGTGGGCCGCCCGCGCCGCAGGCCGCCGGGCCTACGTGGTGATGCCGGAGAATGCCGTGCCCGCGAAGATCGAGGCGGTGCGCCGCTTCGGCGGGAAGGTGATCCTGTGTGCGCCCGGCCAGGCCCCGCGGGAGGCGGGCCTTGCCGACCTGGTATCCGCGGGACACATCCCCATTCCGCCCTACGACCACCCGGACATCATCGCAGGCCAGGGTACGGCGGCGCTGGAACTGCTCGACGACGTTCCGGATCTGGACGTGCTGGTGACGCCCCTGGGCGGCGGGGGCCTGCTTGCCGGCTGCGCCATTGCCGCCCAGGGCCTGAATCCGGAGATCGAGATCATCGGGGCCGAGCCCGCCGGGGCGGCGGACACGGCGACGAGCCTCGAGCGCGGAAGCCGCGTGGACGCCTGGGATCCGGAAACGATCGCCGACGGTCTCCGTGCCCTGGTCGGCGTGAGCAATTTCGCGATCATCCGGGAGCGGGTTTCCGAGGTTTTGCTGGCCGACGATGACGCGATCGTGGACGCCATGCGACTTGCGCTGGATGCCGCCGGTCTCCGCCTGGAACCCTCCGCCGCGGTGGCGCTCGCGGTCATCCAGCGGCACCCCGACCGCTTCGCAGAACGCCGTGTCGGCGTCGTGCTCACCGGTGGCAACATCGATATCGAGCACTTTCCCTGGCTGGCCTCGCCATCCGAACCGTCCGCCGAAAGCCGGGCCTGATCACCTATGGACACCGTGCGCCGCTGCCCCTGGGTGACCGACGACCCGGCTTATCTCCGGTATCACGATGAAGAATGGGGCGAACCGGTGTTCGACGAGCGCCGGCTCTTCGAGATGCTCACACTCGAGGGCGCCCAGGCCGGTTTGAGCTGGCTGACGATTCTGCGCAAACGGGAGGGCTATCGCCGGGCCTTCGCCGGCTTCGACCCGGAAGCCGTGGCACGCTTCGACCCGGCGACCATTGATGCCCTGGTGAACGATGCCGGCATCGTTCGTCATCGCGGCAAGATCGAAGCGACGGTCAACAACGCGCAGAGGCTGCTGGAACTGTGGAAAGGCGGCGACAGCCTCCGGGCACTGACGTGGGATCCCGTGGACGGGACCCCGGTCGTCAATCGCTGGACCACCCTGGCCGAAGTGCCGGCCCAGACAGCGCGCTCACAGGCACTGAGCAGGCAACTCAAGGCGCTGGGCTTCCGTTTCGTCGGCCCGACCACGGTCTATGCCTATCTTCAGGCCGCCGGCGTCGTGAATGACCACCTGCTCGGTTGTTTCCGGCACCCGGACCACGCAGGCGCGGGGACCGCCTAGCGGGACGTTTCGACCGACTCGCGCAGTTTGTCCGCGTCCCGCACGAACGCCTCGACGCTGCGGCCATCGACCTGGCGAAAGTCCGGCGGCAGCAACAGGGGCATGAGCATGGGCTGAGCCATGAATTCGTCACGGCGGAGCCAATCACCAAGCACGGGCGAGCCGAACAGCAGGGCCGAAACGGCAAAGGCGCCCAGGGCCTGGAGTGACCGCCGCCCATCCGCCACGAACTGCAGGTGCGCAAAGAGCGCCAGGCTCATGACGGCAATCTCCAGTAACAGCAGCACGCCGGAGAAGGAGGTATGCCAGTCGAAGGCAAAAGCCAGGATGGCCGCCAGGGGATCGGCCAGGAACACCCCCGCCAGGGCGAGAGAACCGATGGCCAGGTGTACGGAAAAATTGGCCCGGTGGGACGTCAGCCGATTGGCGCCGGCCCACAGACCGGCCCAGAGCAACAGGAACAACAGGGGATAGGCCAGCTCGTTGACCAGAATGCCCACGTTCAGGGCGCGGGTTTCCGCCATCCAGGCGTCGAACACCAGCGCGAGGGCGGCGAGTGTGAGTCCGGCCAGCAGAACAACCGGTTTTTTCAACCAGGCCAGGGGCCCGCGGGCGGTCGTGTCCCGCCTCGCCGGCGGGACGTCAGCGGACAGGGCGCGCAGGCGAACGTGACTGTGGCCGAGGCGAATTTCCTGGCCACTGGTCAGGGTTGCACTCGGCTTCGCTTCCCGCCCGCCCAGCCAGACCCCGTTGAGCGAGCCCAGGTCGCGGACCTCGACCGCGGCGCCATCGAAGCGCAGCTCGGCGTGGTGCGCATCGACGAAGGCGTCGTCGAGAACGATGGTATTGTCCGGCGCTCGCCCGAGGGTCAGCAGCGCCTGGTCGACCCGGAGTCGTTGCTGCACCCGCCCGCCCCGGTCGAGCACCTCGAGCATCCAGCGCTTCGGGTCGTTCAAGGCGTCCACTGAAATCCATCCAGGTAGGCCGTGGTGAATCGCTCGAGGCTTTCCCAGCTGAACCCGGACAGGGCGAGGCGTGTCTGCAGCGCGCGCGTGTCCTCAACGAGGGAGGTCGCCGTCAGGTAAGCGTCGAACAGCCCGTCCAGTTTGCGGTAGGCACGCACGCAGTAAGTGACCTTGAGGGGCAGGGTTCGCCCTTCGACGAAACCTGACTGGCAGCGGAAGTTGGTGACCGTTGCCTCGTCACCGGACAGCTCCAGCCGTGGGTAGTACCCCCGATCCTCGAGCTGACGCCAGAACCTCAGGGGTTCGAGGGACTCGGAGCTGATGTATTCGTGCTGGTAGCGGATGGACCCCGTGTTCAGGCTGTCTGCCAGGAAAATCTCGTCCCGGGTCTGGCAGCCGTAGTAAACGAAATCGAGGCGACTATCGAGGTCTTCCTCGCTGCCGCCCCAGCAGTTGATGAAGTCGGCCAGGGCCCCGGGGGCGCTGTAGTCCCCGAGACGGGTGGAGGCGGTGTCGCCTTCCAGGGTGCGCGCCACCAGGCGCGACTGGTTCTCGAGCAGCTGTGCGGCCACCATGGCGTCAATGACGGCTTTCCCCGGCGGACTGTCCCCGGCGTTTTGCAGCAGGGTGCCGACATGCCGGGCCGGGACGAGAAAGCTGACCTGGTTGAATCCGCCCATGACATTGACGCCGACGAGCTGGCCCGAGGCATCGAGCGCCGGGCCGCCGCTCATGCCCTGGTTCACCGACCCCGTGAAATGCAGCTTTTCATACAGCGTGTTCTGCCAGGGACCATTGAACGTGCCCTCGACGATGGTCAGGCCGATGTCGAAGGGATAGCCCATGGACCAAAGGCGAACGCCGTTCGGGGGGAGGCCATCGGCGAGTACCAGCGGCTCACGTCGAATACCGTCGGTCCGCAGCAGGGCCAGATCGTGTACGACATCCACCGCGAGCAGCTCCAGCGTCCCCTCGGAACCGTCATCGGCAACGTAGCGTGCCTCGAAGCGACCCGGCTCGTTCACCAGTCCGGCGATCACGTGATAGTTGCTGACGACCCAGTCATCCCGCCCGGCAAAAAACCCGGAGCCGATGCCGGATTTTCCACCGGCCGCCCGGTCCATCAGCCGCACCTGCACCACCCGGTCCTTCCAGTTGGCGAAGACCAGTTCGGCGCTGTCGGCGGCACGGGCGGGAGACGGCGCCAGGCAGCAGAGGACGAGCAGCACCAGGTTAAACAGCAAGCCAGGACCCGCGAAGGGTGCAGACGGGCGCCGGCAACAGACTCCGCCGGCAGCAAACCCGCTGTCGACCCGGTCCATCACGAGAGAATCACCGCGTCGCACCAGGCCTCGGCGATGGCCCTGAGTCCGGCTTCGTCCGCAGCGGAGAAGCGATCGGACACCGGACTGTCGATGTCCAGCACACCCACCAGCACCTTCCCCGCCAGCAGGGGCAAGACGATTTCGCTCTCCGAGTTGGCATCGCAGGCGATGTGGCCGTCGAAGGCATGCACGTCCGCGACGCGCTGGACCTGGCGGGTTGCCGCGGCCGTGCCGCAGACACCGGAACCGACGGGAATCTGAACGCAGGCCGGGCGCCCCTGAAATGGGCCCAGCACGAGTTGGTCCCCGCGCAGAAAATAAAACCCGGCCCAGTTGACCTGCTCGAGCTCCTGGTAGAGCAAGGCGGACAGGTTGGCGGCGTTCGCCGTGGGATCGCGGGATACCGACATCAGTGCTTTTGCCTGCTCGAGCAACAGGGACCAGTCGGTTTGCGGCCGGGAACGCGCTGCGGGTTGGGCGGTTGTTTCATTCATCACGGGTGAAGACCAGGGTCAGGTTGTTGGCGGGCATGGGAATGCTTGCCGTAAGCGAACAATGATGCCGCCGCGCCAGGGATTCAAGCGCCTCGACTTCCCGCAGCCCCTGCCGGGGGTCATGCCGGCGAAGGGTCTCATCGAAGCGACGGTTACCCTCGGCCGGCGTGACCCCGGCTTCGAAAAAGGGGCCGTACACCAGGAACGGGCCGCCAGGACGCAGCACGCGGGACACCCCCGCGAACATGGCCTGCACCGCCTCCCAGCCCATGATGTGACAGGTGTTGGCGGTGAACGCCGCATCAAAGGGCCCGGCCGGCCAGGGGCCGGTCTCCACGTCCAGCGACCGGGGCGCCGACACGCCGTCCACGCCATCATGGGCGACCCGGGCGCGCAGCCCCTCGAGAGCGTCTGGGCGTTCCGTCGGCTGCCAGCGAAGTCCGGGCAGGGCACGGACGAACGCCGTGGCGTGCTGGCCGGTACCCGATCCCACTTCGAGCACCTGCATGGGGGCGGCAAGGTAGCGCCGCAGGACCTCGAGAATCGGCGCCTCGTTGCGCGCGGCGGCCGGTGCGAAGGGCAGTGCGTTATCCACCTGGGTTCGTCGGGCCTCGGGATCGGTTGAAAGCGGGATACGCCAGAGCCTCAGGCGTGAAACCTGGGTACCCGGTCAAAAAAAAGGCCCGGGCGAACCCGGGCCTTGATGTTCTCCGGTCTGAACTGGCCAGCCGGTCAGTTCGTCACCGGGAGCGCGTCTTCCACGATCGTCGGGGACACGAAGATCAGCAGCTCGCGTTTCTGCGTGCTGTTGGCCCGGCGACGGAACAGGGCGCCCACACCCGGAATGCTGCTCAAGTAAGGCACCTTGTCTTCCTGGCGCGCGCGCTCGTCCTGGAAGATGCCACCCAGCACCACCGTGTCGCCGTTGTTCACCAGTACGCTCGTGCCCAGCTCACGGGTGTCGATGGAAGGCACGGAGCCGCCTCGGGACGTTTCGAAAATCTCGCCCACCGTGTCCTGCTTGACGTTCAGGTCCAGCTGAACCCGGTTGTCCGGCGTGATAAGCGGGGTGACCCGCAGCTCCAGCACGGCTTCCTTGAACTGCACCGCGGCTGCACCGGAGGAGGTGGCCTCCTCGTAGGGAATTTCCACACCCTGCTGGATGAAGGCTTCGGCCTGGTTGGCGGTCACGACGCGCGGCGTCGAAATCACCTCGCCCTCGCCTTCGGCTTCCAGCGCCGACAGTTCGAGGTCGATCAGCCAGTTGCCGGTCAGGAAGGACAGGCCGATGCTGCCCGGGTTGCCCTGGGTGACCGGCAGGTTGACGTTGTAGCGATTCGACAGCGTGGGGATGTCGAGCAGGTCATCGTCCCGCGGGTTGATCGCCGGGTTCAGCGTGTTGGCGCCGGCGCTCGTGCCCGTGACCGCCAGGATGTTGCTGCCCTGGTGAAGACCGGTGACGCCGAAGCGAACGCCGAGTTCGTGGCTGAAGTCGCTGGAGGCGATGACGATGCGCGACTCGATCTGCACCTGGCGCACGGGACGGTCGAGTTCCGCCACCAGGTTCTGGATTTCTTCCACGCGATCGGCGGTGTCGGTCACCAGCAGCGTGTTGGTGCGCTGGTCGACGCTGACGGA
>JAZBOL010000038.1:0-36810 GCA_036351115.1 Lysobacterales bacterium
CATCGACCAGGTGCCATTCGCGCCTGACGTCCTGCGGCTTCGCAGAAAAAGTTTTCATTGCAGTGATTCCTGACGTACATGCAAAAACGCCCGGAACGCGGGCGAAGGGCGGGCATTTTACGGAATCGGGCGCTGCGAATCAACACCTGGAGGGCGAAAAAGCCGGATAATTTGAAGCCTTACCGAGGTCCGGCTTGGCTGGCCGTCTTCCGTTCAGATGCGCAGCCGGTCCACCGGACGACCGTTCACCACGTGCTCGTCAATGATCTCGTCCAGGTCTTCCTCGTCGATGAAGGTGTACCAGATGCCCTCGGGATAGACGACCAGGGTGGGCCCCTCCTCGCAGCGGTCCAGGCAACCGGCGCTGTTGACCCGCACCTTGCCCTGGCCGGCCAGGTCCAGCGATTTAATGCGCTTCTTGGCGTAGGCGCGCAGCTCGGCGGTGCCGCAGCGTCCGCAGCTGGGGCGCTCGGCGCCCTCCTCCCGGACGTTGGTGCAAAAGAACAGGTGGCGTTCGTAGTAGCTCATGTCACGATGCTTGGGGGCGGTTGCAGGCAAATACAATCCGGTGAAGCGCTGATGCCGCCGGCCCTGACGGGCCTGCCGGCGAAACGCCTGTAGCCGGCCGTGTCCGGCGCGTCTTGCATTTCGGGGGCGACGCCGTCATTTTTGACGTCATGGAACGACATTTCACCCCCCTCGACCGCTTTATCGGCACCCTCGACCAGGCCATCCGCACGGCCGGTGGCGAAGTGCCCCCCGCCCGGCGCCCCAACCCGGCCGGCGACCTGGCCGAACCCGCCCTCGACGAGGCGCAATTGCGCCACGTGGCGGGCCTCATGCGCATCAACCACACGGGCGAGGTCTGTGCGCAAGCCCTGTATGCCGGCCAGGCCGCCACCGCGCGCAGCGAGGAAGTGCGCCTGGAGATGGCCCACGCAGCGGACGAGGAAATCGACCACCTGGCCTGGTGCCAGGATCGCCTCGACGAGCTGGGCAGCCCGCCCAGCCTGCTCAACCCGCTCTGGTACGCCGGCTCCTTCGCCCTCGGCGCCGCCGCCGGCCTGGCCGGGGACGGCTGGAGCCTGGGCTTTCTGAAAGAGACGGAAAACCAGGTGGAAGCGCACCTGGAAGAACACATCGAGCAGCTACCCGCGGATGATGAACGCAGCCGCGCGATCCTGACGCAAATGAAGGAGGACGAGGCGAAGCACGCGCAGATGGCTGAGGAATCCGGGGCCTACGAGCTGCCCACGCTCGTCAAGCGCGCCATGCGCACCACGGCCGGACTGATGAAGGCCGTCGCCTACCGGCTCTGAAACGCTTGGCCGGCCCGGCGGCGTTCAGCGCGCCAGCCCATCAGGTCTCCGGACGCCCTTGGCCGTTACGCAGACCTTCCAGGGTCAGGCCCGACGGGGCCTCCCTCGCCTGCACTTCCCCGTCGCTGACCCACTGGAGTTTCCAGCCCTCGAGGGGCGTCTCCGGCGCCAGGGGGAAATCATCCCGACGGTAGTCCTGGCCACCGGAAAAGCGAAACGCGCTCGTGCCGTCCGGATCTTCCGGTGTCGGGTTGGCGAATTCGAAGCGCAGCTCGAAGCGCCGCTGCCCTTCCCCGCTCGGCCAGGCTTCACCGGTGACGGTCCATGGCGCCCTGAAGGTGCCCGTGGCCAGGCCCGAGTCGATTTCCAGGTCCCGGGAACCGTGGCCGGCGGTCAGGTTGGTGCGCTCCGTGACGCTCCCCGGCCCCTTCGGCGCCGTGTACTCCAATAACGTAAAGGCCAGGTGCATCATCACGGAGGGCGGCTGCAGCATGGGCTCGAGGTCCGGGGTGAGGCTGACCAGGCCCCGGGCCGCCAGGGCCTGGCCACCGACCAGCAGCAGTTCGCCGGTCACCACGCCGTCCGGCGCCGACTGCTCGAGACGCACGAGGATGTCCCCGCAGGCGCAGTGGAAGTACTCCCAGCGCGCCTGGAAGCCGGTATGGATGAAGTCCACGTCCAGCAGGGTGACGTGCGGTTCGTGCCAGCGGTCCGTGCGCGGGATGTCGGGTTCCGCGTCCTCGGCCATGGCCAGCGGAGAGACCAGGGGAGCGGCCAGGAACAGCAGGCCGGCGAGTGCCCCTGTCAAAGCCACGGCAGATCGCCTCGCCAAAGGACGGCGTTTCCGAAGCGCTCGTAATGGCGCTGAACATTTCATCAGCCCCGGTAAATTCTGACGTGTCATGACCCCATTTTAGGGCGACGCGGGTCGGAAGTATAAATCGTCTTTTTCGACCATGAGCCAGGCTCCGGGAAGCCCAGACCAAGGTCCGCGGCACCACCCCCCCACGGGTACCGGGACTTGCCACCCCGGACAATTGATCAACCCTAGGGTTCGAAACCGTCCTTGAAAACAGCTTCCGTCCGGTCCCTGATCACGATCAATACGTCCGAGGGGTCTCCGATCGCGTAGTCGCTGCTGGCGGTACCCGGTGATCTCAGGGTAATGGTTGCGGTCTCGTCTCCTTCGAGCGTCAGGTCAAAGACCGGCGTCAGGGTCACGATGGTGGACAGCTGGCCGGCGGGGATGGTGACCTGGTAGTTGGTGCCACCCCGGAACACGGCGTTGGTAAGGGTGTAGTCGACGCCGGCGGTGGCGTTGCCGCCGATGGTCACCCACACGAAGAGAGCCGCCGCCGTGTTGCCGCTGTCGCTGCGCGTGACGGTGAAACTCCCGGGGTCCTGGCCTGCTTCGTCGGCACTGCCGTCGTTCAGGGTCACGGTGACCTCGGCGACGTCGTCGGCGATGGTCAGCTCGGCGCTGTTCGGGTTCCCGATGGTGTAGTCACTGCCCGCGGTTCCCGGGCTGCGCAGCTCGACGGTGAAGTTCTCCGCGCCCTCGTCGAGGTTGTCCCGGAGGGGCGTCAGGGTCACGGGGGTGGACAGCTGGCCGGCGGGGATGGTGACCTGGTAGTCGGTGCCACCCCGGAACACGGCGTTGGTGAGGGTGTAGTCGACGCCGGCGGTGGCGTTGCCGCCGATGGTCACCCACACGAAGAGAGCCGCCGCCGTGTTGCCGCTGTCGCTGCGCGTGACGGTGAAGCTCCCGGGGTCCTGGCCCGCTTCGCCGGCCAGGGCATCGTTGACAGAAAGCGTAACCGTTGACTGGCCCATGGCGGTTATCGGCAATGCCAGGAAGAAGGCCAGAACAAGCAGGATCGGAACGGTTTTATGCATCGACTCTCCTCCGGTCGAACGTCGCGGTGACACTTTCCCTGTTCTGTCTCGCCTTCGGGGGCCCTGGGTAAGGTCGCGGCGGGGGAATGCTGTGATCGGGGCCCGCTCCATTTACGACGTTTCGCAAGATGACCTCCGCCCGGTTTCCCGGGGGTGCACTCTTGCTCACCGGTAAGCTTTGCCCAGGCCGCGTCACAGGGCCTGAAATTTTCATGAAATTGTTCTGAATTCGTCGAAGACTGGCGCTTCGAGCCCACGCAAGGTGGTATGACACGCCTGCTTCACCGCTGGCCAAAACCGCACCACGCAGGTTCCTGCGTGGGTTGGCAGAAAGAGCGGTTTATACTTCCGCTCCGTGGGAGACGGATCAGGCAATGAGTGAGTTCGAGTTCATCGCGGTCTTCGTGTCGATCATCTTCGGCCTCTCACTGACCCAGATTCTTTCCGGCGCGGTTGCGCAGACGCAGAAGCGCGCGCTCGGCAGCGACCAGCTCGGCTGGACGTTGTTTTGCATGTACGTCCTCGCCATCAACTGGTGGACGTTCTTTCCCTGGTCCGAGAACGAGGTATGGACCTTCGGCGAGTTTTTCGTCGTGTTGATCTGGGCACTGTCCCATTACTTCATGGCGTCCGCGCTTTACCCCAGTCGATCACTCGAAGACTATTCCTTCGCCGAACGCCGGCCCCTGGTGCTGTGGGGTTTTCTGTTCGCGGCATCGACCGATATGGCGCAAACGGCGGTGCAGGGGGCCTTCTTCGAGCCCTGGTACTACTCGGTCTTCGTCCTGTTCATGATGGGTACCAGCGCGATTGGCCTGCTCACGTCCAACGAACAGGTGCATCGACTGACGCCCTGGTTCCTGATCATGTGCATGGTCGCCTGGTCAGGCATCGTCCGATGGGTGCTGGGCTAGGGCGTGACCGGCAGGCACCCGATGACCATCGACGCCCCAGGTCGGTACGTGCGGTGGCGCCTCCTGCTCGCTATGACCGCCTTGTTTGCGGCCTGCACCCTGCAGTCGGACCGGGTCATTCCAGCGCCCCACCCGGGAGCCCGAGCCGTGATTCTGGACATCGACGGAACGCTGACTCCCGATGTCACCGCCGTCTTCGACGTACGTCCGCACGCCCCGGGCGTGGCCGAGGCCATAGAGGCCGCCGGCCTGCACGTGGTTTATCTCACGGCCCGGGTTCCCGCTTTCCAGTTCCTCATTCCTGGCTGGCTCGAGCGCCATGGATTCCCCGATGGCAGCGTGCATGTGACGGAAAGCGACGAACACCGGGACGACGTGGTGGCCTTCAAAGCCGGCGTCGTGGACGCCTGGCAGGCCGCGGGTTGGGACATCGTCGCCGCCGTGGGTGACTCGAGCACCGATTTCGAGGCCTACCTGCGGGCGGGGGTCGAGCGTGAGCGCATTTTTGCCGTGCGACGCGAGGGGGACGGGGCGTGCCAGCCCGGCCCCTGGGCCCGGTGCTTCGAGGATTGGAAGGCCATCGAGGATTTCCTGGCCGATGCTTCCCGGTGGTCAACGGATGCCCGCGCTGCGGACTGAAGCGCCGCAGGACCTCCCGGAGGCAAGTCATTCGCCGGTTATCTGTCTCCGGTCCAGGGATTCTGGAGCCAGGGCGCAGGCGCCGCGCGCCTCGGCAGGATGGAGCAGAGAGCGCGGGCCATGGCCGCGGTTGCTACCTGCGCAGCGCGTGACCCGCCAACAGGGCCATCAAGCCCACCAGGACGAGCAGGAACCACAGTTGCGATGCGGGCACCGCGACCGGCCGCGAACCGGGCGGATTCAGAGGACTGAATATCAGCACCAGCGCACGCGCGCTGTCGTACAGAACGGGCCCCGAGGCCGCGTCCGCCGCCACGGTCACCGTGTCGAGGTGCAAGGTTGGCGAAGGACCGTTCACGTTCTCCGTGAACCGGCAACGGTAAATGTCGCCGGGCGGAAGCATGATGCCGATGGCGCAATCACCTCGCCCGTCGAGGTTGCCGTAGATATTGTCATCCAGCGCAGTCAGCTCAACGGTCTCGGCACCGGTGTTGCTGACGGTGACGGTGAATTCCACCGGGCCTCCGGGAGCGCTGAGCAGGCGCGGCGATGCGCTTTTTGTGACCAGGATCTCCGAGGTCACGGGCAGGATCGCGACCGTGGCATCATCACTGGCTGTGACCGGCTGCACGCCTCCGGCCGTGCCGGTTACCGTTACCACGTCAAGCAGCTCGTCGCCGCCCGCGCCCACCACATCGACCGTGAAGCTGCAGCGGTAAACGTCGTTCGGATCCGGGGTCAGTACCGCACCCGTGGCACAGGTTGAACCGGGCAGTGCAGTGATGTCTCCGTAGGGATCGTCCTCCAGCGCCGTAATCGTAATGTCGCCGGCGGGCGAGGCGTTGATCACCTCGACGGTGAAGGTCACGCTGCCGCCGGGTTCGGGGAGCGATGTCGGGTTGGCTGTCTTGATCACGCTGAGGGCCGGCGGAGCCGGGATCTGCGGTGAGGTGAGTTCCACCTGGGCGCGCGCGACGGCCCTCACCCCGTTGCCGTCATCGTCCACGCCCTGGACCAGGATCGAATCCACCTGGAACTGGCCGGGCCCGCCGGTGAAATCACCGGCGAAGGCACAGCTGTAGACCTCTGAAGGCGCGAGGGTTTGCGGCACGCTGCAGGTGCTGGGCGCCAGGATGGACAGGTCGCCGTAGACGTCGTCTTCCAGCGAACTGATCGTGACCGTATCCACGGCCGAGCTGTTCTGTACATCCAGGCGGAAGGCAAAGGTGCCGCCGGGCGCAGGACGGGTTTGCGGAAAAGCGGTCTTCTTCACCGTCAGTGACGAGGGCGTGTCGATGATGGTCACGGTCGCATCGTCATCCCCGGTGGCGGTAAGACCACCGCTCTCGCCGACGGCCGTGATGACGTCGGTGATGGCGTCGCCCGGCTGCCCCGAGACCGTCTGCCTGAAAGCGCAGAAAAAGCGCTCGCCGGGCGCGAGTGTAATGCCGCTGAACGAGGCGCAGACATCGCCCAGTGTGAAGACATCGCCGTACAGGTCGTCATCGAGAGCGGTAAGGGTGACGTCCTCCGTATCGGAAGTATTGGTCACCTCCACCACGTAGAGCACCGTCCCGCCCGGCTCCGGAACATTCCGCGGATAGGCCAGTTTCACGACGCTGATACTGGGCGGCGTGGGGTCGGTGGCACCGATGATTTCAACGACGGCGTCATCAAAAGCCGTGACCACCTCGCCATCGTCATCCTCCGCCGTCGCCGTGACCACATCGATTTCGGTGTCGCCATCGATACCCGTGACGTCAGCGATGAATCGGCAGGCGTAGGTCGTGCCTGGAGCAATGACCTGGGGAACGGAACAGGTGCCGCGACCGTTCAGGTCGCCGTGGACATCGTCGACCAGCGAGGTAAGGACCAGCGGGTCGGTATCAGCGGAGGTATTGCCCACCGAGACCAGAAACACGACCGGACCACCGGGTTCCTGCAGGGTCCGGGGGGCCGCCCGCTTTTCCACCTCGAGGGTCGGTCGCGGCTCCACGGTGATGGGCAGGTTGTAATTTGGCGCGAGCTGGCACTTGGAACTCTGATCCGGGAAGAACTCGGCCGGTTCATTCGGGTCGGTGCACACATCCTGGTTCGCGTTCTGGCTCCAGACCACCAGACCGTTGATGTCCACATCGCCATCGCCGTCCCGGTCCTGGCACAAAACCGAGGTCAGGGAGAAAAGGCGGTAATTCTCGCCGTCGCTCGCGGCGACATCCCCGCAGGCGTCACCTTCGAGGTCACGAAAAGGACCCTCACCGGCCGGGTCGGTGCCCCTGAACAGGGCAGGGACATCGGTTTGCGGGGTCAGGCTGGTGAAGCTGCAACTGGGGCCCCCGATCACTTCACCGCCATTGTCGGCGACGAACAGGCCCACGTCGTAGCGTTCGTTGGCGGTGGAGGTCAGGCCGACCAGCAGGTCGATGGCGATGGTCTCCCCGATCGTGCACTCGTCCGGGCCATTGACCACGACACTGGTAACGTTGAAATCATTGGCCGTACACAGCTTGCCGTTGCCGAAGTTTGGCGGACAGCTGCTCGCCTGGGCCTGCACGGTGGTCGGGGCGACGGCCAGCAAAAGCAGGAGTGCGGAAAGAAGTGAAATGAGCGCGGCGGCTCGGGCAATGGGTCGGCGCATTCGGGGACTTGGGGACGCGGGTAATTCGGCATCCTAGCATCATAATCCGGCACGGTAGAAGTGTCGCTGGAGTACCTGTTCAGCGAGTGCGAGCGATCACACCGAGAGACGTTTCTTCGAAAACACGCGCTAGGGCGACTCCGCCCCGGCAAAAAACAGCCGGTGCAGCGCGGCCCCCGGGTCCGCTTCCCGCATGAAGGCCTCGCCCACCAGGAAGGCGTGGATGTCCTCCGCGCGCATGCGGGCCACGTCCTCGGGGGCCTTGATGCCGCTTTCCGTCACCAGCAGACGTTCGGGCGGCAGCATGGCCTTCAGGCGCACGCTCGTGTCCAGGGAGGTCTCGAAGGTGTGCAGGTTGCGGTTGTTCACGCCCAGCAGCGTGTCGTCCAGGGCCAGGGCGCGCTCGAGCTCCGCCTCGTCGTGGACTTCCGTGAGCACGTCCATGCCCGCTTCCCGGGCGCGGCCGTGCAGGTCCTCGAGCTGGTCCTTGGACAGGGCCGCGACGATCAGCAGAATGCAGTCTGCGCCCAGGCAGCGCGATTCCTCGATCTGCCAGGAGTCGACGATGAAGTCCTTGCGCAGGGCCGGCAGGGCGCAGGCTTCGCGGGCCTCGCCCAGGTAATCGCGGTGGCCCTGGAAGTACGCCTCGTCCGTGAGCACGGACAGGCAGGTGGCGCCGCCGCGCTCGTAGCTGGCGGCGATCTCCGCCGGCCGGAAGTCGGCGCGGATGACACCGGCGCTGGGGGAGGCCTTCTTGACCTCGGCAATGATGCCGGGGCCCCGCTGCACCGCCGCTTCGAGGGCCGCGACGAAACCCCGGGTCGGGGGCAGATCCGCCGCCTTCGCGCGCAGTTCGTCATGGGACACGAAGGCCTTGCCACGGGCGATCTCCTCGGCCTTGGTGTCGAGAATGCGGGCGAGGACGGAGGGGATATCGGTCATGGGTCAGCTCGGAAATTTGGGTCGGGGGTCGGTGAAAAATTGACTCGGCGGGTTGCTCGGGCTCTACCGGGAGAACGGCCCGGGCGTTGCTTTCAAGCGTCAGCCCAGCGACTGGCTCAGCTCGGCGAGGGCTTCCAGCCGGGCCAGGGCCTCGCCCTCATCGATCACGGTGCGGGCCCGGGCCACGCCGGAGGGCAGGTCATCCGCCAGCCCGGCCACGTACAGCGCCGCACCGGCGTTCAGGGCGACGATGTCCGCGGCTTTCTGTGCCTCGGCGCTGCGCTCGCCCGGGGAGCCGAGGGCTGCGCGGATCAGCGCCAGGGAATCGGTCGCGCCGTCCACCTCGAGCCCGTCGAGCGCCCTCTGATCAACACCGAGGGTGCCCGGGTCGATGGTGTATTCGCGCACCTCGCCGCCGGCGTATTCCGCCACGTGGGTCGGGCCCGCCAGGCTGATCTCGTCCAGGCCGTCCGCCGCGTGTACCACCAGTACGTGTTCCGCGCCGAGGCGCCCGAGCACCTCGGCCACGGGTCGGAGCAGCGCCGGATCGAACACGCCGATGAGCATGCGCCTGACCCCGGCGGGATTGGTCATGGGGCCCAGGATATTGAAGATCGTGCGCAGGCCCAGGGCCTTGCGCGGGCCGATGGCGTGCTTCATGGCCGAGTGATGCATGGGGGCGAACATGAAGCCCACGCCGAGCTCCTCGACGCAGCGCCTGACCTGGTCCGCGTTCAGGTCCAGGCGCACGCCCGCAGCCTCGAGCAGGTCCGCGCTGCCGCTCTTTGACGATACGGAACGGTTGCCGTGCTTGGCCACCTTCGCACCGCCGGCAGCCGCCACGAAGGTGGAGGCGGTGGAGACGTTGAACAGGTTCGCACCATCACCGCCGGTGCCCACGATGTCCACGAGGTGGTCACCGTCCACGTCGACGCCAGTCGCCAATTCGCGCATGACCTGCACGGCGCCGGTGATCTCGTCGAGGGTTTCACCCTTCATGCGCAGGGCCACCAGGAAGGCGCCGATCTGCGCCTCCTCGGCTTCGCCGGTCATAATCTGGCGCATGACCGCCGCCATCTCGTCGGTGGTCAGGGAGTCGCCCTCGACCAGCGTGGCCAGTGCCGTCCGGATGTCCATCAGGCGGCCACCGCGCAGCGTTCGAGGAAGTTGCGCAGCAGGTCGTGACCGCTGCGCGTGAGGATCGATTCGGGGTGAAATTGCACCCCTTCCACGGGCAGTTCCCGGTGTCGCAGACCCATGATCTCGCCGCGGCTGCCGTCGTCGCGCATGGTCCAGGCCGTTTCGACGAGGCAGTCCGGCAGCGAGCCCCGGGACACCACCAGCGAGTGGTACCGCGTGGCCTCGAAGGGCTGTGGCAGGCCGGCGAACACGCCCTGGTCGTCGTGGTGGATGTCCGAGGTCTTGCCGTGCATCACCCGGCCGGCGCGGATCACCTCGCCGCCGAAGGCCTGGCCGATGGCCTGGTGACCCAGGCACACGCCCAGGATCGGGATCTCCCCCGACAGCTCGCGCACCACGTCCAGGCTCACCCCCGCTTCGTCCGGCGTGCAGGGACCCGGTGAGATGACGATGCCCGCCGGATCGAGCTCGCGGATGCCATCCGGCGTGATCGCATCGTTGCGCACCGTGTTCACGTCCGCCCCCAGCTCGCCCAGGTACTGCACGAGGTTGTAGGTGAACGAGTCGTAGTTGTCGATCATCAGGATCATGAGCGGTGCGGGGCTCCGATGAAATCAAGCGTCGTATTCTGCCGGAAGTTCGGGCAAGGAGCGACCGGCTTAAAGGCGACGCCGGCGCCCACCGGGCTCAGGTACCGCAGAAGGTACGGGTTACGCGCTCCGACTCCCGGGGCGGGACCGCGAAAGGACCAGCGGCCGCGTTTTCCTCGAAGGGCCTCGACAGGGCGGCATGCAGCTCGCGAAACGGCCCATAATCCGCCTCGAACGCCGCCTGGATCGCCCGCTCGACCTGGTGGTTTCGGGGGATGATGGCCGGATTGGCGGCGTTCATGCGCTCGCGAACCGTCTTTGACCCCTCGCCCTGCTCCGCCAGCCGCGCCCGCCAGCGGGTTTCGAAGGCCCCGAATTCGCCCTCGTCCGCCGCGTCGATGCGGTCCGCCAGGGCGCGAAAGCTCACGGTGAAATCCTTCCCTTCTTCCTCCAGGTGCTCGAGAAACGCCTCGATCAGCGCCTGGTCCTCGTCCTGTACATCCGCCAGGCCCAGCTTGGCGCCGAAGCGCTTTCGATAATCCTCGGAGAGGATCACCGGGCTGCGATCCAGCGCTGCCTGGAAGCCTTCCAGGTCCTCGTCCAGCACCAGCAGGCACTCGGCCAGCCGCGCCAGGTTCCAGTGCACGATGGTGGGCTGGTTGCCGTAGGCGTAGCGGCCCTGGCGGTCGATGGAGCTGAACACCTTGCCGGCCGCGTACTCGTCCATGAACGCGCAGGGGCCGTAATCGATGGTCTCGCCGGAGATGGACGTGTTGTCCGTGTTCATCACCCCGTGGATGAAACCCAGGGACAGCCAGTGGGCGACCAGTTCGGACTGGCGCTCGACCACGCCCTGGAACAGGGCGAGGTAGGGCTGCTCGGCCTCGGCAGCCGCCGGATCGTGGCGGGCGATGGCGTAGTCGGCAAGGGCCTGGAGCGCCTCCTTTTCCCCCCGCGCCGCCAGGTACTGGAAACTGCCGATGCGCAGGTGGCTGGAGGCCACGCGGGTGAACACCCCACCCGGCTCGGCGTGGTTGCGAAACACGGTTTCGCCCGTGGCCACGGCGGCCAGGGCCCGGGTCGTCGGCACACCCAGGGCGTGCATGGCCTCGCTGAGCAGGTACTCGCGGATCACCGGGCCCAGGGACGACTTGCCGTCACCACCCCGGGAAAAGGGCGTGCGGCCGGAGCCCTTCAGCTGGATGTCCCAGCGCCTGCCGTCCGCGTCCACGGCCTCGCCCAGGAGGGCCGCGCGGCCATCGCCAAGCACCGGCACGAACTGGCCGAACTGGTGGCCCGCGTAGGCCTGGGAGATCGGGTTGGCGCCGGGCAGCGGTTCGCTCCCGCTGAACCAGCGGGCGAGCTGATCCGCGTCACCGCCGATGTCGCCGAGGCCCAGCTGCCTGGCGAGGTCTTCGTTCCAGGCGATCAGGGTCGGGGTCTCGAAACCCGGCAACTGTGCGGGTTCGTGGAAGGGGCCTTCGAGGCCGGCGTAGGTGTGTTCGAGGTTCATGTCCAGATCATGGGGGCGATGAGGTGAAAGCACCATCAGGGGCGGCGCAGTGCCCCGATGCCTGCGCTTGGAATTGCACCAGCGCCGATTCAGTCAAAGAGCGGCGCCCTTGCACTGCCCGCCAACCCTGCTAGGTTGCCCATAGCTGTCCACGGGGAAACGTCCATTGAAAACCCTGGCGAGAATCGCCCTTATCGCAATTTCCCTTGCCGCGACGATCTACTTCGTCCCCTGGAACCTGCTCGGCGTCTATCTGTCCCCCCTCCCGGATACGGTGCAGGAACAGGTCGAGGACGCCACCCGGCACGGGCTCGACGGCATCCTGGTCTACGTGGAACGAGGCGGTCAGGAACCCGTCATCCACACCGCCGGCTGGAAAGACCGGGCAAAGGAAATCCCCGCCGACCCCGCTGCCCTGTTCAAGATTGCCAGCATTACCAAGCTGTATGTCGCCGCCACCGTCACCAGGCTCGCGGACCGGGGCGTGCTGGACCTCGACCAGACGCTCGATACTTACCTGCCGGACATCGCCGCGCGCATCCCCTATGCGGAGCGCGTCACGCTGCGGATGCTGGTGCAACATCGCAGTGGCATCCCCAATTACAACGATGTGGGCGATTACGACTGGTTCGACATGTCCGGGGACAAGCCGGACGAAATCACCCGGGTCTACGACCTGCCCCCCGACTTCGAACCCGGGTCAGGCGAAGGCTACTCGAACACCAACTACCTCCTGATCGGCAGAATCATGGAGGCGGCGACCGGCAAACGCTGGGAAGCCCTGGTCCGGGAGGAAATCCTGCGGCCTCTCGAACTGGAACGGACCGTCTTTTCTATCCGCGAAGTGGAACTCGAGGACCTGGCCAGCGGCTATATGAAGGGTTGGGACGGGGACCTGAAGGAACTCGATTACCCGGGGCCGGCCGGCGCCATGATTGCGCCCATCGACGAGGTGGGTGTTTTCCTGCGCGCGCTCAACAACGGTTCCCTGCTCAGTGAGACCGAGCAGGTCACGTACAGCGACCTGTACCGTTATGGGCACACGGGGCTTCTGCCCGGCTACTCGAGCATCGCCCGCTACCACCCCGATATCGATGCGGTGGTGATCCAGTTCGTCAACACGAGCGGGGGCGATTCCTGGAGCGTCCACGAGGCCAGTTACAACCGGGTCGTGAAGATTCTGCGGGCGCCAGGCGGCGGGTGACGAGTCAGCGCAGCTGGCTGTCCTTGCTGCCGCGGCGGTTGTAGCCGGCGAAGGCTTTCTCTTCCTCGTCCAGCGCGGATTGGCACTGGATGCAGAGCTGGACCCCCGGCACGGCCTGGCGCCGCGGCTCCGGTATGTCCTCGCCGCACTCGATGCAGTCCTTGCGGCTGTCGCCGGCCTTGAGCTTTGAGCGCGCCCGGTTGACCGCGTCCTCGATGGTGGCGTCGATCTGGTCCTGGACCGCGCCATCTTTGGCGAAACCGCCGGCCATCAAAGACCCCTTGACGCCTGGTCCACCGCGTTGAGCAACGCGCGGCCCTT
This sequence comes from Lysobacterales bacterium, assembly GCA_036351115.1. Taxonomy (GTDB): domain Bacteria; phylum Pseudomonadota; class Gammaproteobacteria; order Xanthomonadales; family SZUA-36; genus Marinihelvus. The sequence continues at coordinate 13,117 of JAZBOL010000038.1, forward strand.
GTTCATGCACTCTTCCCACTCCGCTTCCGGGTCCGAGTCGGCCACGATACCGGCGCCGGCCTGCACGTGCAGCTGGCCGTTGCGGATCACGGCGGTGCGTATGGCGATGGCCAGGTCCGCGTCGTCGTGCCAGCTCAGGTAGCCCACGGCGCCGGCGTAGATGTTGCGCTTGACCGGCTCGAGCTCGGCGATGATTTCCATGGCGCGGATCTTCGGCGCCCCGGACAGGGTCCCGGCGGGAAAGGCCGCGCGGATGGCATCCATGGCCGTGGCGTCTTCGGCCAGGTCGCCTTCGACCTGGGACACGATGTGCATGACGTGGCTGTAGCGCTCGATGACCATGTTGTCCGTGAGCTCGACCGTGCCGGTGGCGGCCACGCGGCCCACGTCGTTCCGCCCGAGATCTACGAGCATGAGGTGCTCGGCGCACTCCTTCGGGTCTTCGAGCAGCTCATCGGCCAGGGCCCGGTCCGCCTCCGCCGTGGCGCCCCGGGGCCGCGTGCCGGCGATGGGCCGCACGGTCATGCGCCGGTCCTCGACGCGCACGAGCACCTCGGGCGAGGAACCAACGATCTGCGTATCGCCCAGGTCGATAAAGTACATGTAGGGCGAGGGATTGAGGACGCGCAGGGCGCGGTACACGTCGATGGCCCGGGCCTGGAAGGGCACGCTCATGCGCTGGCTGAGCACCACCTGGAAGATGTCGCCGGCCAGGATGTACTCCTTGCTGCGCGCCACGGCCGCCAGGAAGTCGTCTTTCTCGAAGCCGTAGCGGAAATCGCCCTCGCCCACGGCGTTGCCGCTCACCGCCAGGCCGTACCCCGGGCTGCCGGCCCGCAGGCGGTGCTCGAGCTGGTCGAGGCGGCGCTGCGCGGTCTCCCAGGCGCCGGGTTCCGACGGATCCGCATTGACGATGAGCCAGAGGCGCCCTTCGTGGCGATCGAAGACGGCCACTTCTTCGGCCAGCAGCAGGACGATGTCGTCCGTGCCGATCTCGTCAGTCTTGTCGTCGCGGCGCAGGCGCGGCTCGAGCAGTTCCACGGTCTCGTAGCCGAAGTAGCCGACGAGGCCACCGCTGAACACCGGCAACGCCTCCAGGTCGGGCACCCGAAAGCTTTCGCGCAAGGCCTCGATACCGGCCAGGGGATCCTCCAGCGTCTCTTCCGACACCCGGCGGCCCAGCTCGAAGGTGGCCAGGGTCTGGCCGTTGATGGTGAAACGCCGCCGGGCCGGCAGACCGATGATGGAGTAGCGCGCCCAGGACTCTCCGCCCTCCACGGACTCGAAAAGAAACGAGTCCGGGCCATCCGCGAGCTTGAGGTACACGGACAGGGGCGTATCCAGGTCCGCCAGCACCGTACGCCAGACCGGGACCCGGTTGTAACCACCGGCGTGATCACCGGCGTGATTACCGGCATGATCAGCGGCATGATTACTGGCAAGTTGTTCGAACTGCTGCTTGTCCACGGCCGTGTCCGGGCAAGAAAGAGGCGGGAAGTTTAGCGGATGCGGGGGCGCGAGGTCAGCCTGGGCAAGCGTGGGACCAGGCGCCGGGACGGCGGACGGAACCGACGGTCAGCCCGCCTTTCCGCTTGCCGGCAGATGGAGGGTAAACGCCACGCCGCCGTCGTCGGGCAAGTTGCGCGCTTCCACGCTGCCGCCGTGGGCCTCGGCCACCAGGCGCACGATGTGCAGACCCAGCCCCAGGTGCAGGTCGGCGCCCGGTTCGCGCACGCTGACAAGCGAGTCGAAGAGCTGGTCCTGCAGCTCTTCCGGCAAGCGCGTGCCCGTGTTGCGAACGCTCACGTGGCGCCAGTCGCCCTTGGGCACCAGGGCGAGGGTCAGCCGGTCCTCCGCCCCCATGAGGCCAAGCGCGTTGTCCACGAGCTTGTCGAGGGCCTGGGCCAGCAGGTCCGGCGCACAGCGGGTGCGCACCGGCTCTGCCGGCAGCTCGAGGTCGATGTGCCGGTCCGGGTTCACGGCCCGGTAGCCCCCGGCGCAGGCGGAGAGCACCTCGACCAGGTCGACAGTCTCCCAGTCGGCCGAGGCCACGGCCGCCTCGAGACGGCTGGCTTCGGACATGGCACGGACGATGGCCGTCTGCCGCGCCAGGCCCTCGCGGGCCCGCTCGAGGTAGCGCCGGGCGTCGTCGTCCAGCGTCCCGGCAGAGAGGTTGTCCAGGGAGGTGCGCGTGATGGCCAGGGGCGTTTTCAGTTCGTGGGACAGGCGCCCGGCCAGGGTGCGCAGGTAGCGCGTGTAGTCCGACACGGCGCGCAGCAGGCGGGCGTTGTTGCGCGCCAGCTCGCCCAGCTCGTCCCGGTCCCCGGTCATGGGCAGGTCCCGGGGATGGGCGGCGTCGCTCATGGCTTCGCTCACGGCGCCGCTCAGGGATTGCACGCGGCGGGACAGGCGCGTGGCCAGGAACCACAGGCCGAGCACCAGCGCCCCGGTGAGCAGCAGGCTGAGGCCCAGCAGGCGGCCTAGGGTGCGGTTGGTGAACAGCAGCGCGCCGTCCGTGTTGGCCTCGAGCACCACGGCGCCCAGGACCTGGTCAGCTTCGGTCCGCGCAGCCCCGGTCCCAGCCGCACCGCTCCCATCAGCATTGGCCCCATCAGCATTGGTCCCATCAGCATTGGTCCGACGGCTCGCTGCCCGCTCATCCAGGAACAGGGGCACGGCCACCGTGTTGCGGATCTCCGCCGTTTCCGGATCGCCGGCCCAGCGCGACCCCGCCTCGCCCGCGATGGCGGCCCGCACCAGCGGCGTGTCCAGGCGTAACGGCCGGGTGGTCGCGGTATCGAAACGCTCGACCGCGTCGCCGGCCACGAGCCAGTAGATGAACCGCTCCACCCAGCTGGGAGATCGCTGGCCCGCCACGGACCGAGGCCCCGTGTCCGCCACCACCCAGCCCGCCGCATCCACGACCCACCCCTGGGCCTGTTCGGGGGTCACCCGGTCCAGCCAGTCGCCGAGCCGCTCGTCGCGGGGCGTCGGGGTGAGCCAGGTCGCCGGCCGCCCGCCCTGGAATGTGCCCATCTCGGCGATGCGCACCACGTCATTTCGGTCCACCCAGGCGTCCTCGGCCCCGAGGGCAAAGTCCACGGCCCGGCCGGCCGGGGGCAGGGCCAGCTCGAGCTGATAGCCGCTGTCCGTGTCCAGCCAGTGCCCGGCCAGCTGTCCCCCGCCTTCGCTCTGGCTGCTGATGAGCAGCGGCCCTGGCGCAGCGCTTTCGATGCGGAAGGCCGTCAGCCCCCGGCCGCTGCGGAGCACCAGCTGCACACCATCTGCCGGATCCACGGCGTCCCCGTCCTGCCCCGCCCCGGGCGGCTCGGGACGCCGGGGCGTAGGGTCCTCGACCCGGAGGAACAGGAAATCCCGGCCGCGCCAGCGCCCACCCAGCACGGACAGGCGAGAGCCGGTCTCCTTCGCTTCGAACACCAGTGCGCTCTGCGGCTCGGGCCATTCGCTGGCATATCCGTCCACGGCCGGGCGGCTTTCGAAGACGCGCAGGGGCAGCGCGTTGCGTCTTGCCCGCAGCCGCACCCGGTCGTTGTCCGGCACGGAGGCGGCGATGGTGCGGGCGCCGCTGAGCAGCGCCTGCTCCTGCCCGGAGCGCAGAAACTCTTCCAGCTCCTGCAGCAGCAGCCACCCGAACCACGGCACCAGCAGCGTGGCCAGGGACAGGGTCAGCATTTGGTTGCGGAGGGTCACTGCCCCCAGCGGTAGCCGGCGCCGTACACCGTGTGCAGCTGGTCGAAGCGCTCGTCCAGGGCCTCGAATTTGCGGCGAATGCGCTTGATGTGGCTGGTGATGGTCTGCTCGTCCACGAGCACGTTGGCGTCGTCCATGAGCTGCTGGCGCGTGCGCACGTGACCCGGGCGCTGGGCCAGGGAGTGGATCAGCCAGAATTCGGTCACGGTCAGGGGCACGGGCTGGTCCTTCCAGTGCACCTCGAGGCGCTCCCGTGACAGGGACAGGTCACCGCGCTCCAGCCGGGCCTCGTCGGTCTTGCCCCCGGACAGGGCCTCGACGCGGCGAAACAGCGCGGCCACCCGGGTCACGAGGTGCGGCAGGCTGATGTCCTTGGTCAGGTAGTCGTCGGCGCCCAGGCGCAGCCCGGAGATCACGTCGAAATCCGAATCCCGGGCCGTCAGGAAAATGATCGGCAGGCCGCGGGACAGGGCGCGCAGCTCGCGGCACAGCTCGAAGCCGCCTTCCACGTCCTCCCCCAGGCCCACGTCGATGATCACGAGGTCGGGCAGGCGCCGCCGGAAGGCGTCGATGGCCGAGGCCCGGTCGCCGTAACCCTGCACCCGGTAGTTGTAGCGGCGCAGGGCGTCGGTGTAGTTCTGGCGGATGGCTGCCTCGTCCTCGACGATGGCGATGGTTCGTTGCACGGCGGGCTCCCGGGATCACTCCTCGACGCGGCCCATGATACGGCCGGCATGCGCGTAACGCAGCCCGCGCAGCGTCCTCCCGCGCCTGAAATCGCCCGGCGCCACCGCTTTGCCCGAATTTGGTCAGCCCGCCGCAAGAATCCGACACGGCCAGCGCCGCCGCGCCGGTTCCAATGTCAGCCACTGAACACCCCTTTTCCATCGCATCGAGCCACAAGGAACCGACCATGCACGCGCCGCAGCACCGAATCGTTCACGCTACCCGCCGGGAGTCCTGTGACGGGTCTCCCCGCCGCCCTGCCCGCATCCGCGAGACCCTGGAACGCCAGAGCCGGCGCAGCCACCCGGAACTGCACGCAGCCCATCCGCATCGCCGCGTGTGCCCGCCGGACCTGCGCCGGCGTCTCGCGCCGCCCCGCCGCGGCATGCGCTGGCAGGACCGGGTTCTGCTCGGGCTGGCGGTGATCCTGATGACCCTGCTGCTCCTGCGCGTCGAGACGGCCCAGGGCGACGCCGCGACGGCCGGCGGACAACCCGGGGCACAACCCGCGGAGCCACAGGCCTGGGGCCTGACCCTGCTCGCCGGCCACCAGGCGATGACGTCCCTGGCGCTGGAGACTTCGGTCCACGCGGAAGTCAACGGCCTGCTGGCCCGGGTGCACGTGCTCCAGAGCTTCCGCAACGACAGCAACGACTGGGTGGAAGGTGTGTATCGCTTTCCCCTGCCGGACGGCGCCGCGGTAGACCGCCTGATCATCCAGGTGGGAGATCGTACGCTCGAAGGTGAGATCCAGGAGCGCGAAAGCGCCGAGCGGGTGTACCAGCAGGCGCGCGAGGCCGGCCAGGCCGCGAGCCTGGTGAGCCAGGAGCGGGCCAACCAGTTCAGCACGCGCATGGCCAACATCGGCCCCGGCGACACGGTGCACGTCCTGATCGGCTTCCTGGCCAGGGTGGACTACCGCGACGGGGCCTTTCGCCTGAACCTGCCCATGACCTTCACGCCGCGCTGGGGCGCCGAGGCCCAGCCCGGCACCGGCCTGCCGGCGCCGCGGCCGCAGCTCGCGTCCTTCACGGCCATGCCCGCCAACGACAGCCACCGTCTCAACCTGCGCGTCGACCTGGCCGCGGGCATCCCCCTGGCCAGCCTGGAGAGCCTTCACCACGACGTGGATATCCAGGCCGGCGAGGCCGGGTACACGGTAACCCTGCTGAATCCGGACGAGATCGCCGACCGCGCCTTCGAACTCCGCTGGATGCCCGAATTCGGCGCCCAGCCCCAGTCATCCCTGGTGACCTTCGATGACGGCCAGGACGTCTACGCCCAGCTCATGCTGCTGCCGCCCCGGGACGCGGCCCTGGACCCGGCGCCGCGGGAGGTCATCTTCGTCATCGACACCTCCGGCTCCATGGCCGGCGCTTCCCTGGACCAGGCGCGGGCCGCCCTGCAGGTCGGCCTGGACGCCCTGGGCCCGGACGATCGCTTCAACCTGGTTCAGTTCAACAGCATTACCGAGAGTCTCTTCGCGGACCCGGTCCCCGTCACGCCGGAAACCCTGCGCGAGGCGCGGCAGTGGGTGAAGCGCCTCGAGGCCGACGGCGGCACGGACATGGCGCCGGCCCTGAAACGCGCCCTCGCCACCCGCCCCCTCGCCACGCCAGCCGCCCTGACGACCGCCGCCGGCCGAGCGGACTTGCTCCGCCAGGTCGTGTTCATCACCGACGGCGCCGTGGGCAACGAGCGCGAACTGCTCCTCGAGGTCGCCGATCGCCTCGGCGACAGCCGCCTGTTCACGGTCAGCATCGGCTCGGCGCCGAACGGCGGCTTCATGCGCAGGGCCGCGGAGCTCGGGCGGGGACACCACACGCACATCGGCCGGCCCGAGGACGTTTCCCGGACCATGACCGACCTGTGGACCCACATCCGCCTGCCCGCCATCAGCGATCTGTGCATCGACTGGGGCGGCCCGGCGGAGTACTACCCCGAGGTGTTGCCGGACCTGTACGCCGGCCAGCCGCTCTGGGTGATGGCCCGCCTTCAGCACAGACCCGATCTCGTTCGCCTGTGCGGCACGCTCAACGACGAGGCCTGGACCTATGACGCCTGGCCGCGCCTCCAAGACGGCAGCGACATGCTGGCCACGCTCTGGGCCCGGGAAAAGGTGGAGTCCCTGCAGGCGGGCATGATGTTCGGGGCCGACTCGGACCAGGCGCGGCAGGACATCGTGCAGGTGGCCCTGGCGCACGACCTGCTGACCCCCTGGACCAGCCTGGTGGCGGTGGACCGCACCCCGGCCCGGCCCGCCGGCGAGGGCCTGGCCCGGGCGAACTTGCCCAGCCTGCTGCCGGCCGGCAGTGCCGTGAGCGCCGGCTTTCCCGCCACGGCCACGGGCTGGAAAACCCAGTTGTTGCTGTCCGTACTGGTCCTGGGCATCGCCACCACGCTCTTCCTGCGGCCCTTCGCTCCGCTGCCGCGCCTTCCGTTCCGCTCGCTGGTGCAGCGGTACCGCCATCGGTACCTGGTCCGCCGGACTCCGCAACCGGTCCGTCCGTGAACCCGCTGCGCCGGTTCTTCGCGGCGGCGCTCTTCACCGCCGCGCTCCTTATGACCTTCCACGCCGCCCGGGTGCCCGCCAAGGCCACCCTGGGCCAGTGGTTGCTGGAACGGGCCTGGCAGGCCCGCAGTGCCGGCGCCGAGGCGCCGCGCCCCTGGCCCTGGGCCGACACGCGCCCGGTGGCGGAGCTCGAGATTCCGTCGCTGGGGCTTCGGCAACTGGTGCTCGAGGGCGCCTCGGGGCGCAACCTGGCCTGGGGGCCGGCCGCCCTCACCCCGGTCACGCAGCGTGACGTGGTGCTCAGTGGCCACCGGGACACGCACTTCGCACCCCTCGAGCACCTGGCGGTGGACGATGCGTTGATACTGCGTGACGGCGCTCGCGAGCGACGCTACCGGGTGGCGTGGATGGACATCGTGGACAGCCGCCGGCAGGACCTGGTGATCGGGAACGACCGTGATCGGCTGACGCTGGTGACCTGTTACCCCTTCGACGCGCCCCTGGCCGGCGGGCCCCTGCGGCTGGTGGTGACGGCCCTGTTGCTGGAATCAGCGGGTTGAGTCGAGCCGTTGGGCCGGTTGATCGCGGCGGCGTTCCGACTGCCGTGCTTACCGGGCGGGATCGGAGTTGTCGCCTGCGGCCAGCGACTCGCACAGGGCGATGTTGTCCGGCACGACGCGCTGCAGGGTGATTTCTCCGCTCAGGCCAGGAGCAGACCCGGCCTCCGGAAACTCATAAGTCAGCGTGGCCGAAGCACAGCCGTCGAAGGTCAGCACGTAGCTGCCGTAGGGCGTGTCGTTTTGCACGGGTGCAGGGTCATCGAATAGCCCCCCGCTCGTCAGCGTCGCCGTCAGCGTCGCCCGGTTGCCCTCGATGGGTCCGATGGCGGTGATCCAGCGATGCCCCGGTGCGCCGACGACGGCGCTCGCGTCTTCCGCCGGCCGCTCCGTGTCGAAGGTGAAATGCGCCAGGAACAGCTGCTTGCTCTCCGGGAACACGGTCACGAAAAAGCCCTGCCCGGCCGTGGCCGGATCGAACCAGGCGTCGTTCAGCCCCGCATTGATCGTGAAGCCGCACAGGTCGAGGTAGAGGCAGGCCACCCATTCGGGGCGGTCGACGAAGGGATTGCGGTTGCCCTGGAAGCCCTCGATCACGTCGTTGCGCCGGCGCTCATCCTCGTCCGGCGGATCCTCGAGATGCCAGGCCAGCAGGGTGTCCAGCATGCCCATGTAGGCCACGTCCTCGTTGCGGTCCGTGCGGCTGGCGTCGATGAGCGCCCGGTCGTTGGTCAGGCGCAGGTCCGGCTCGGCAGCACCGGTGCCGCCGTGCGTGCCACCCTCGTAGCGGATGTCCATGTAGAACTGGGCCCGGGCGATGTCGCCCTTGCGACCGTCCCAGACCTCCCAGCGCCCCTCGGTGAATTCGCCCACGGTCCAGTTACTGCGGCCCGGCGTCGGTGTGGTCACCGGTCCGCGCTGTTCCGTCGGCCACTCCTCGCAGCCGCCGGGCACCACCCCCGCGCACTCCTGGTATGGCTTGTTGGAGCGCGCGAAATTGTAGTCCGGATCACTCAGAAACAAGGCGTGCGTGTCCGTGAAGGGGTAGTTCAGGACGCCGCCGTCATTGTCCGGAAACCCGTAGGAACGCGGCCAGCTGTGCTCCCGGTTGTAGAAGTCGTTGCCCCCGCCGCGCGCCAGTTCCGAGGAATTGCGGTAAATGGTGATGATGCGTCGCTCGTCCTCCGGGTCGCGCTGGGCCGCTTCGAGGATGTCCCAGGTATCCGTGCTCGAGGAGGTGTAGGGGAAGCGCTGGTGGTCGTCGATAACCGCGTGGAGCGTCTCCCGGAGCGCCGCCGCGCTGCGGTCGTCCACGGTGGCGTAGTAGGCGTCGAGATCGCCGGACCCGGTCTGCGCCCCGAGGCCCAGGGGCCACAAGGCCAGCAGAGCGAGCAGTCGCTTTGGGAACCGGGGCCGCATGAGCGCTCAGTCGTTGGTGCGCCGCCCGCCCACGTTGCGGCGCATGGCGTCGATGGTCGCGGCGTAATCGTCGCTGCCGAAGATGGCGGAGCCGGCCACGAAAGTGTCGGCGCCGGCCGCGGCGACCTCCGCGATGTTGTCCACCTTGACCCCGCCGTCGATCTCGAGACGAATGTCCCGGTCCCTGGCGTCGATGCGCTCGCGCACGGCGCGCACCTTGTCGAGCACGTAGGGAATGAAGGACTGGCCGCCGAAACCCGGGTTCACGGACATGAGCAGCACGAGGTCGAGCTGGTCGAGCACGTGGTCGAGCACGCTGACCGGGGTCGCCGGGTTCAGCACCAGCCCCGGCTTGCAGCCCAGCTCGCGGATCAGTGCCAGGCTGCGGTCCACGTGGCGGCTGGCCTCGGGATGAAAGGTGATCGTGCTCGCCCCCGCCTTCGCGAACTGCTCGATGAGCGCGTCCACGGGTTCGACCATGAGATGCACGTCGATCGGCGCGGTGATGCCGTAGTCGCGCAGGGCGCTGCAGATCATGGGACCAAAGGTGAGGTTGGGCACGTAGTGATTGTCCATCACGTCGAAGTGCACCCAGTCCGCGCCGGCGTCGAGGACGGCCTGCGTATCCTCACCCAGGCGGGCGAAATCGGCGGACAGGATTGAGGGAGCGATGACCGTTGACTGTTTCATGGCGCGCAGTGTACCCGAAGCCGGTGACCCGTTGCGGGCGACGGCAACGGCCCGGTTTGCCGGGCCGTGCTGATCCGGCAATCCGCTTGCGCTACTTGATACCGCGGGCCGCCTTGATCCGGTCGTAGGCCAGGTTGATGTCGCGAACGCGCTCCTTGGCCTTCTCCATCATTTCCTCCGGCAGCCCCTGGGAGACGAGACGGTCCGGGTGGTACTGGCCCACCAGTTTCCGGTAGGCGCGCTTGATCTCGGCGTCGCTCGCGTCCTTTTTCAGCCCCAGGGCCGCGTAATCCTGGTCCAGGCCGCCGGCCGCCGGTGAACCCCCGGGGGTGTAGCCGCGCGCACCGTGGCTGGCAGTAAACGCGTTGAACATGGCGTACCAGATGGCCGGGGGGATCTGGATGGCGTTCGCCACCCGCACCAGTACCTCCTGCTCCTGCAGCGAGATACGACCGTCGATGGCGGCGCCCTCGAGCAGGATCTCCATGAACATCTGGCGCAGGTCCGGTTTCAGCCGCGTGTAGCTCACGAACTGCTGCAGTTCACCTTCCAGGTCGTAGTCCGGGGCCTTGCCCGCGTTGAAGGCGCGAATGGCGGCCTGGCGCTCCTCCTCGTCGAGTTCCAGGCGCCGCATGAGGTTCTCGGCGGAAGCGATTTCCGCTTCCGTGACCCGGCCGTCGGCCTTGTTGACCCGTCCCAGGCAGCCGAACAGGGAAGTGAAGAAGAGATTCCGCGTGCGTTGCTTGCCAGAGGCGGCGAACAGCATGCGGTCCACCACGTGGCCCAGGACCAGGCCGAAAAAGGCGCCGGACAGCCCGCCCTTGGCCAGGCCGAAGACCACGCCGATGATTTTGCCCCACCAGTTGCGGGGGATGGGAAAGGAGTCTGTGGCCATCGTGCTGAGGTGGGGTCGGGATTTCAGTTTGCCAATCCGATCGACAGGCGAGGGTGAAACCGGGCACGGAGCGACACCCGAAGGTTTTTTGCCTGACTTGTATATTTTTATGTTTTACGTAAAATACTATCCAGTTTTCGTAAAATAGCGACTTCCATGTCCATTGTGGTGAATCTCGATGTCGTCATGGCCCAGCGAAAGATGAGCCTGACTGAACTGGCGGAGCGGGTCGGCCTGTCCATGACCAACCTGTCCCTGCTGAAGAACGGCCGGGTGCGGGGTATCCGCTTCGCCACCCTGGAGGCCATCTGCGAGGCCCTCGACTGTCAGCCCGGGGATCTCCTCGAGTACCGCGACGCACGGACGCCCTGAGACACATCAACCAGACGCCGGTGAAACACATCACCTGGAGCGAACCATGAACGAACGCCAGTACCACCTGCCCGCCCTCGCCGCCTGCCTCGTCGCCGCCGGCTACCCACTGCTCATGATCGTCGATGCGGCGCGGATCAGCCTGTCCGGCTGGGATTCGCTGACCTGGTCCGGCCCCGGATTCTCGGATTTCGTCTTCCTGGCCCTGGGCGGCCTGTCCATCGTTGCCTACCTGGGGTTCCGCAGCTGGCTGCGCGAGCGGTTGAACTACGATCGCCTGGACCTGCCGCTCCTCGTGCTGGCGGGACTGCTCGGCCTGTTCCACGGGACCCTGTTTTTGCTCAGCCTGCTGGGCTGGGTGGCGTCCGACGAGGCCGTGGGCGTGCTCGCGGTCGCGGCCTGGGTCGGCTTCACCGTGCTCTTCGGCATCGTGGACCTGGTGATCGCGATTCTGCTGATCCGGGATCACAAGCAGCTGCCGGGCCTGCTGATGCCCCTCGCCATCGTCACGGGACTCCTCGGCCTGCTCGAGCTGAGCGTGATCCTTGCGCTCGGCACGCTGGTGCTCGTGCCCCTGGTCATGGTGCTCATGGCCCTGTGCCTGGTGTACCGCCCCGACTACCTCGAGGTGGTCTAGACCATGCTCGTGGCCGCGTGGCAGCGCCGGGTGCTCCGCGCTCGTTCCGTGGCGCTTGCCGCTATAATTTCGCCGTCCCAACCCGTGAAGCCCACGCCCGTGTCCGACCCCCATCCCGCCGCCTACGAAACCGGCATGATCACCACCCTGCCCCTGGTCCACCAGGGCAAGGTGCGCGACTGCTTTGCCGTCGGCGAGGACCACCTGCTCATGGTGGCCTCGGACCGCCTGTCCGCCTTCGACGTGGTGCTGCCGGACCCGATTCCCGGCAAGGGCGAGCTGCTGACGCGCATGTCGCGCTTCTGGTTCGACCTGACGCGGGACATCGTCCCCAACCACCTGGCGGACGATCTCGACCTCGCCGAAATCCTGGGCGACCCCAAGCTGGCCGAGCGGATCGCGCCGCGCTCCATGCTGGTCAAGCGGCTCGATCCCCTGCCCCTGGAGGCCATCGTCCGCGGCTACCTGATCGGTTCCGGCTGGAAGGACTACCAGGCCACCGGCGCGCTCTGCGGCATCCCTTTGCCGACCGGGCTGCGCCAGGCCGATCGACTGCCCGAAACCCTGTTCACCCCCTCCACCAAGGCCGCGGTCGGTGACCACGACGAAAACGTCAGCTTTGAACACGTCGTCAAGCTGGTCGGAGAAACGCGGGCGAACGAGGTTCGGGAGGTCAGCCTTCGCCTGTACGAAACGGCAGCCCGCCACGCGGAAGCGCGCGGCGTGATCATCGCCGACACCAAGTTTGAATTCGGCCTGGACGCCCGCGGCGAACTGCACCTCATGGACGAGGTCCTGACCCCCGACTCGTCACGCTACTGGCCGGCGTCCCAGTACGTGCCCGGCAGCAGTCCGCCAAGCTTCGACAAGCAGATCATCCGCGACTACCTCGAAACCCTCGACTGGGACAAGACGCCCCCGGGGCCCCACGTTCCTGCCGACCTGGTGGATCTCACCCGGAAGCAGTACGAAATGGTGGTGGAACTCATGGAAGGCCGCCCGGAGCGGCACGGAGCGCGCCACGAGGAAACCGCGCCATGAGCCGATTGCAGTCTCTCCTCGACGAGTATGGCGCCAGCCACCAGAACGGCACCAACAAGCTGATCCACTGGATCTGCGTGCCGATCATTGTCTGGACCGTGGTGGCGCTGCTGTGGAGCCTGCCCTTCCCCGTCGAGGCGCAGCTGGGACCGGTACCGGTCAACTGGGCCACGATCACCCTGCTGCTGGCGCAGATCTACTACTTTCGTTTGAGCCTGACGCTCGGCCTGGGATTGCTGGTGTACAACGTGGTGATGATCGCGCTGGCGGTCTGGGTCGAGGCGAATTCGCCCTGGCCGCTGTGGCAGGTCGCCGCCGTGCTGTTCGTGCTGGCCTGGATCGGCCAGTTCATCGGTCACCGGATCGAGGGCAAGAAGCCGTCGTTTTTCAAGGACCTGCAGTTCCTGCTGATCGGTCCGGCGTGGCTGATGTCGTTCCTGTACCGCGCCGCAGGGCTGCGCTACTGATCCGGAATGACGGGCTCAGTCCTGCTGCTGGGCGTAGGTTTCCGCGTCCAGCAGGTCTTCCACCGCGTCTTCTTCCTCCGGTTTGATCGCGAACAGCCAGCCTTCGCCATAGGGGTCCGTGTTCACGAGGGCGGGGTCGTCTTCCAGCGCCTCGTTCACCGCGATCACTTCACCGGCCACCGGGGCGTAGATGTCGCTCGCTGCCTTGACCGATTCGACCACCGCGCAGGCGTCGCCCTGGTCGAATTCGTCACCGACGCTGGGCAGCTCCACGAACACGAGGTCCCCGAGCTGTCCCTGGGCGTGGTCCGTGATGCCGATTTTCAGCGCCTCGCCATCGGCGGGATCCACCCACTCGTGGGACTCGGTGTAGCGAAGATTGTCGGGGACGTTGCTCATGGCTTCGGTTCCAGGTAATTGGGTCGTTGTCGGTTTGAAGCGTTGCGCTCCGCCGGGAATTCTAGCGGCAATCTTCCAGCGACGAAACGGGGTAAGGCTTTCTTTCGTTGTCCGGGTCGCGGGGCCCGGATTGCAGGATTCGTGCGCGCGGGGCGGATCCCCGGACCCGTGTCGACGGCGCCCTGCTACAGCACGTCCTCGCGGGGCGCGCCGTTCCGGGCAAAGGGCGGACGCACAAAACGTGCCGCCAGGGACTTGCCCCGAATCTCCACGCTGACCTCGTCGCCGCATGCCGAGGGAACGCGTACCAGGGCGATGGCGCGCTCGAGGGTCGGCGACCAGCTGCCGCTCGTGACCTCACCGTCCCCGGCGTCGGTCTTTACCACCTGACCGTGACGCAGCACGCCGCGGTCCTCGAGGATCAGGCCCGTGAGCTTTTGCGGCACACCCTCCGCCTTCTGGCGCTCCAGCGCCGCCCGCCCGGTGAAGTCCCGGTCGCCGTCCAGAGCCACGGTCCAGGCGAGGCCCGAGACGAGGGGCGTCACGGACTCGTCCATGTCCTGGCCGTACAGGTTCATGCCGGCCTCGAGGCGCAGCGTGTCCCGGGCGCCGAGGCCGCAGGGCCGGACACCGGCATCGACCAGGGCGTGCCAGGCGGCCAGCGCTTCCGTGGCCGGCAGGGCCAACTCGAAGCCGTCCTCGCCGGTGTAACCCGTGCGGGCGATAAACCACTCGCCGTCCATGCGGGCGTTGAAGGGCTTCAGGGCCAGGGCGGCCCCGGGGTCCCCGCACAACGGCGCGGCGAGCTCCCGGGCCCGCGGGCCCTGCACGGCGATCATGGCGAGGTCCTCGCGCTCCGTGACCACCACGTCGAAGGCCGTCGCCTGCTCGCGGATCCAGGCCAGGTCCTTGTCCCGCGTGGCGGCGTTCACCACCAGGCGGAACCAGCGCTCGTTCATGAAATAGGCGATCAGGTCGTCGATGACTCCGCCGTCCTCCCGCAGCATGCAGGTGTAGAGCGCCTTGCCGGAGACCTGCAGCCTGGCCACGTCGTTGGCCAGCAGCTGCGAGAGAAACTCACGCACCCGGTCACCTTCGAGATCGACGATGGTCATGTGGGACACGTCGAACATGCCCGCGTCCCGGCGCACCGCGTGGTGCTCCTCGATCTGGGAGCCGTAGTTGATCGGCATGTCCCAGCCACCGAAATCGACCATGCGGGCCCCGGCGTCAAGGTGCGCGGTGTGCAGGGGAGTCTTCTGGGACATGGTGTTCATCCAAAGCAGTGTTGCGAGGGCCGCCACTATACGCCGGGCGGCGGTGAATTCAACGCCTGTTCGGGTAAACTTCACGGCCCCTTCCGCCGGTCAAACCTAGGATGCGCGCCATGGGCAATCGACTATCAAAAATCTATACCCGCACGGGCGACAAGGGGACCACCGGTCTCGGCGACGGCTCGCGTGTGGACAAGGACAGCCGCCGCGTCGAAAGCTACGGCACCGTGGACGAGCTGAATTCCCACATCGGCCTGCTGCTCGCCACCGACGTGGTCGCGGAAGTGCGTCACACCCTGGACCGGGTGCAGCACGAGCTGTTCGATCTGGGTGGCGAGCTGTGCATGCCGGGTTACACCATGATCCCCGAGGCCTACGTGGAAGGGCTCGAACGGGACCTGGACGTGCTCAACGAAGACCTGCCGGCGCTCAAGGATTTCATTCTCCCCGGCGGTTCCGAGGCCGCGGCGCGGTGCCACGTGGCGCGCACCGTGTGCCGCCGCGCCGAGCGCTGCGTGGTGTCCCTGGCCCGGGACGAAGACGTGAACCCCTTCAGCATCCGTTATCTGAACCGCCTGTCCGACTACCTGTTCGTCGCGGCAAGGGTACTCGCCCGCGCCGGTGGCGGTGACGAGGTGATCTGGATTCACGGGGACCAGCGCGAGGGCTGATCCCTCAGACCGACTGGCCGCGCCCCGCTTCCAGCGCCGCAATGCGCTCGGTCAGGGGCGGATGGCTGGAGAACAGGCGCCGCAGGCCCTGGCCGATACCCCCGGATATCCCGAAAGCCGCCAGCTGCCCCGGCATGTCCACCGGTTCCGAATCCCGCTGCAGGGCGCGCAGGGCGCCGATCATTTTCTCCCGGCTGGCCAGGGAGGCCCCGCCCTCGTCGGCGCGGAACTCCCGCCGCCGCGAGAACCACAGGACGATCATGCTGGCCAGGATCGACAGGAAGATCTGGGACAGGATGCTGACGATGTAGTAAGCCGGCCCGTAGCCGCGCTCGGTCTTGAACACCACCCGGTCCACCGTGTGGCCGATGACCCGGGACAGGAAGATCACGAAGGTGTTCACCACGCCCTGGAGCAGGGCCATGGTCACCATGTCACCGTTGGCGACGTGCGCCACCTCGTGGCCGAGCACGGCCTCCACCTCGCCCGCCTCCATGTTCTGCAGCAGGCCCGTGCTGACCGCCACCAGGGCATCATTGCGCCGCATGCCCGTGGCGAAAGCGTTAGGCTGGGGCGAGTTGAAGACGCCCACTTCCGGCATGCCGATACCGGCCGCTTCGGCCTGGCGCCTGACCGTGTCCACGAGCCACTGCTCGCTACGGTTCGACGGCTGCTCGATGACCTTCACGCCCATGGCGCGCTTGGCCATGAACTTGGACATGGCCAGGGAAATGAAGGAGCCGGCAAAGCCGATGACCGCAGACATGACCAGCAGGGCCTCGAGATTCAGGTCCACGCCGTTCTGGGCGAGGATGCTCTCGATGCCAAGCACCTGGAAGACCACGCTGATGAGCACCAGCACGGCGGCGTTGGTGGCAAGAAACAGGAGAATTCGCATCATGGGACACACCATCCGGGCAGCGGGCTGCCAACTCGTTGATCGTTCCACCAAAGGTGGGGCGGGCTGCGTGAAATTTCCAGCGCAGGATCGCTCGCGCCCCAGCCCCTGACCCGGACCCGGACCCGAACCCGGGTCCGGGCTCTACCCCAGCTGCGGGAAGTGGAAATCCGCGCCTTCGCGAGCACCCCCTTCGCGCATACCTGAATGCCAGCGCTGGGTGACGGTCTTGAGGCGGGTGTAGAAGCGGATACCTTCCGGACCGTAGATGTGATGGTCACCGAACAGGGACTGCTTCCAGCCGCCGAAGCTGTGAAACGCCAGGGGCACGGGGATTGGAATATTGACCCCCACCATGCCGGCCTGCACGCGCTGCACGAAATCCCGGGCCGCATCCCCCTCGCGCGTGAAGATGGACACGCCGTTGCCGTACACGTGTCGGTTGACCAGTTCCAGGGCCTCGGCATAGCTGCCGGCGCGCACCACGCACAGTACGGGGCCGAAGATTTCCTCGCGGTAAATGGCCATGTCCGGCGTGACCCGGTCGAACAGACAGCCCCCCAGGAAAAAGCCGTCAGGCTCATCGGGGTTCACGTAGCCGCGGCCATCGACCAACAGCTCGGCGCCGGCTTCGACGCCCTGGTCGACATAGCCGGCCACCTTCGCCCGATGCTCGGCGGTGATCAGGGGCCCCATCTCGACGCCGGGCTGCGTGCCCGGGCCGATCTTCAGGGCGCGCACCCGCGGCTCGAGCTCGGCCATGAGCCGGTCGGCCACCTCGTCCCCCACGGCCACCGCCACGGAAATGGCCATGCAGCGTTCACCGGCCGCCCCGAAGGCCGAGCCGATGAGTGCGTCCGCCGCGGCCTCGATGGGCGCGTCGGGCATGACCACCAGGTGGTTCTTGGCGCCACCGAGCGCCTGCACCCGCTTTCCGTTGGCCACGCCCACCTCGGCGATCTTCTTCGCGATGGGGGTCGAGCCCACGAAGCTGATGGCGGCGATATCCGGGTGTTCCAGGATGGCGTCCACCGCCACCCGGTCGCCGTGCACGACGTTGAACACGCCGTCCGGCACGCCGGCCTCGGCGAGCAGCTCGGCCAGCAGCAGGGAAGCCGAGGGATCTCGCTCCGAGGGTTTGAGGACGAAGGTGTTGCCGGTCACGAGCGCCATGGGAATCATCCACAGGGGCACCATGACGGGAAAATTGAAGGGGGAAATACCCGCCACGACGCCAAGCGGCTGGCGCAGGGAGTAGCTGTCGACCCCGGTGCCGACGGTGTCGGAGTATTCTCCCTTGAGCAGCTGCGGCGCTCCGCAGGCGAACTCGACCACCTCGAGGCCACGCTGGATCTCGCCCCGGGCATCGTCCAGCACCTTGCCGTGCTCGCGGGTCAGAATGACCGCCAGGTCATCCATCCGCGCTTCGAGCAGGCCCTTCAGACGAAACATGCAGCGGGCACGCTTGAGCGCCGACCGGGAGGCCCAGGCCGGAAACGCGGCCTTCGCCGCCTGCACGGCGGCGTCGAGCTCGGCCGCGTTCGCATAGGGCACACGTCCCTGCACCGCGCCGGTGGCCGGATCATAGATATCGCCGAAACGCCCGCTCACGCCGGCCACGGCCGCCCCGCCGATCCAGTGCAGGAGCGTATCGGGGTCGCCGCTCACCTGCGCGTGCATGTTCAGATGCTCCCCAGGACCTTGCGGACGATGTCCATGCCCTGGGCGACGTGATCTTCCTCGATGATGAGTGGCGGGCTGAAGGCGATGGTGTCGCCGGTCACCCGGATCATGAGGTTGTGGTCGAAGGCCGCCTGGAGCACCCGCATGGCCTTGGCGCCCGGCGCACCCTCGTCCGGTTCCAGCTCCACGGCTCCCATGAGCCCATAGTTGCGGATGTCGATGACGTGCGGCTCGCCCTTGAGGCCGTGCAGGCCCTCTTCGAACACGGGGGCGATCTCGTTGACCCGTTCGAAGATGCCTTCTTCCCGGTAGGTTTCCATGGTCGCGCGGCACGCCGCTACGGCCAGGGGGTGCGCCGAGTAGGTGTAGCCGTGGAAGAGCTCGATGGCGCTACCCGGCTTGTTCATGAATTCGTCGTAGATGAAGTCGGCCACGAACACCGCGCCCATGGGCACGGAACCGCCGGTCAGGCCCTTGGCGGTGGTGATCAGGTCCGGCATGACGTCGAATTCCTGTGCGGCGAAGTTCGAGCCCAGGCGCCCAAAGCCGGTGATGACCTCGTCGAAGATCAGCAGTACGTCGTGCCTGTCGCAGATTTCCCGCAGGCGCTTGAGGTAGCCCTTGGGCGGAATCAGCACCCCGGCAGAGCCGGCGATGGGCTCGACGATCACCGCGGCCACGTTGTCCGGGTGATGCAGCATGAGGATGCGCTCGAGCTCGTCGGCCCACTCGATGCCGTGGTCCGGCAGGCCGCGCGAGTAAGCGTTGCGAGCAATATCCAGCGTGTGGGGCAGGTGGTCCACACCGTTGAGCATGGCAGCGGAGAACTGCATGCGGTTCGGCATGATTCCGCCAACGGAGATGCCGCCGAAGCCGACGCCGTGGTAGCCGCGTTCCCGGCCGATGAAGCGCGTCTTGGTGCCCTTGCCCCGCTCACGCTGGTAGGCCAGGGCGATCTTGAGCGCCGTGTCCACGGACTCGGAGCCGGAGTTGGTGAAGAACACGTGGTTCATGTGCTCCGGCGTGAGCTGCACCAGGTCGTCCGCCGCGTCAAAGGCCGCCGGATGACCGAAGTTGAAATGCGGCGCGTAGTCCATCTCTGCCGCCTGGGCCTGGATCGCCTTCACCACGCGATGCGGGTTGTGGCCGGCGTTGCAGCACCACAGACCCGCCACGAGGTCCAGCACCTTCGAGCCGTCGGGCTTGTAGTAGTGCATGCCCTCGGCCCGCTCGACCAGGCGCGGGTTCTGCTTGAAGGTGCGGTTGCCGGTGAACGGCATCCAGAACGAGTCCATCTTTTTCATCTTCCCATCCCGGGCGCTGCCAGCGCCCTGTCGTCGTTGCGTGGCGGGTGACTTTGAACCACCAATCTTAGCCCAAAGCGGCTCTTGAACCTGAGTCTTCCGGGCGTCTTCAGGGGGTCTGCAGGGCCTCGCGGGGCGGGGTGTAGTCATAGCCCAGGTCCCGTGCCACCTCCTCGTAGGTGACCATGCCGCGATGCACGTTCAGGCCCTCGAGCAGGTGCTCATCGTCGAGCAACGCCGCCCGGGCGCCCTTGTCGGCCAGGGCAATACAGTGGCGCAGGGTGGCATTGTTCAGGGCGAAGGTCGACGTGCGCGGCACGGCGCCGGGCATGTTCGCCACGCAGTAGTGCACGATGCCGTCCAGCATGTAGGTGGGCTCGGCATGGGTCGTGGGCTTCGAGGTCTCGAAACAGCCGCCCTGGTCAATGGCCACGTCCACCAGCACGGAGCCGGGACGCATGCTGGCCAGGTGAGCCCGCGTCACCAATTTGGGCGCCGCGGCGCCGGGTATCAGCACGCCCCCGATCACGAGGTCCGCGTTGGTGACGTGCGATTCGATGGACTCGGCGCTCGAATAGATTGTCTCGACCTTGCTACCGAACACCTGGTCAAAATGGCGCAGCACATCCACGTTGCGGTCCAGGAGCGCCACGCGTGCACCCAGGCCCACGGCCATCTGGGTGGCGTTGAAGCCCACGGTGCCGCCACCGATCACCACCACCTTCGCGGGCTGGACGCCGGGGACACCGCCGAGCAGCACACCGGAGCCGCCCCGGGCCTTTTCCAGGCATGCCGCTCCGGCCTGGATGGACAGGCGGCCGGCAACCTCGGACATGGGCGCCAGCAGGGGCAGGCGACCCTTGCTGTCGGTCACCGTTTCATAGGCGATGCAGGTGGCGCCGGAGTTCACCAGGTCTTCGGTTTGCGGCGCATCCGGGGCCAGGTGCAGATAGGTGTAGAGCACGTGCTCAGGCCGCAACATGGCCCGCTCCACGGCCTGGGGCTCCTTGACCTTGACGATCATCGTCGCCTTCTCGAACACGGCGGCCGCGTCGGGCAGGATCGTGGCGCCGACGGCCTCGTAGTCTTCGTCCTGAACGCCGATGCCCTCGCCGGCCCGGGTTTCCACGAACACCTCGTGGCCGCGGCTCGCCAGTTCCCGCACGGAACCCGGAACGAGGCCAACGCGGTACTCGTGGTTTTTGATCTCTTTTGGCACACCAACCTTCATCGCATCGCTCCGGTAACGGGATACGCTATTCTAGCGGTGCATAAGCAGCACGTTATTCCATTGATTGTCCTATCGCGGAACATTATGCTGCCGGACAGTCCTTCAACAGGCACCGCCCATGCCCCCGACCGACAAGCGCCTGTCCGACCTGGACCGTATCGACCGCCGGATCCTGGAGGTCCTGCAGGAAGACGGCCGCATCTCCAACGTCCGCCTGGCCAAGCAGGTCAACCTCACACCAACGCCCTGCCTGGAGCGGGTCAAGCGCCTGGAACGGGACGGCTTCATCCTGGGCTACACGGCCCTGCTCAACCCGGAAAAGGTCGATGCGGGCCTGCTGGTCTTTGCCGAGATCAGCCTGACGCACACGGCGCGGGACGTGTTCCGCGAATTCCGCAACGAAGCGCGCAAGCTGCCCGAGGTGCTCGACTGCCACCTCGTGAGCGGCAATTTCGACTACCTGATCAAGGCCCGGGTACGGGACATGCAGGAATATCGCGCATTTCTCGCGGAGAAAATCCTCGCCCTGCCCGGCGTCAACGGCTCCCGCTCCTACGTGGTCATGGAGGAGGTCAAGGAAACCACCCGCCTGCCGCTCGTCCGCTCCAGGGGGTGAGGCGATGACGTGCCGCTCGCGCCGATGGCCTATGCTGTGCCCACCCCGCAACGAGGTTCACTGTCACCGATGAGCACCCTGGTCATCCACCACGACGACTGCCTGAAGCACGATCCCGGTCCCGGACACCCGGAGCAGGTCCGGCGGCTCGCCGCCGTGCTCGGCGGCCTGGAAGACCTTCACGACCTCGAGTATCTCCCGGCCCCGCTGGTCTCCGAGGAGCAACTGGCCCGGGTCCACACCGGCGCCTACCAGGACTGGTTGAAGGACATGGAACCCGTGAAGGGCCGCGTGCCCCTCACCGAGCAGGATACGCTCATGAACGCCGGATCCCTGGCCGCGAGTGCCCGGGGCGCGGGCGGCCTGTGCTTCGCCATCGACCAGGTCCTCGGCGACCGGGCGCCCAACGCCTTCGTCGCCTCACGCCCGCCGGGGCACCATTCGGGGACCGATTTCTCCATGGGATTTTGCCTGTACAACAATGTCGCGATTGGGGCACGTCACGCGCAGACCTTCGATGGTGTCGACAAGGTCGCGATCCTCGATTTCGACGTGCACCACGGCAATGGCACCCAGCAGATTTTCGAAAACGACCCCAGCGTGTTGTTCCTGTCCAGCCACCAGATGCCGCTCTATCCGGGCAGTGGACACGCCGACGAGGCGGGGGTCGGGAATATCGTCAACATGCCCCTGGCCCCCGGCTCGGGCTCAGCCGCACTCCAGGCCGCCTGGTCCAGGCGGGGTCTGCCGGCGGTGGACGCTTTCGCCCCGGACCTGATCCTGGTTTCCGCCGGCTTCGACGCCCATGCCCGGGACCCCCTGGCGCAGCTCGAAGCCCAGGACAGTGACTATGACTGGCTGACGCGGGAAATCATGGCCCTGGCCGACCAGCATTGCGGCGGCAAGCTGGTGTCGATCCTGGAAGGTGGCTACGACCTGCAGGGCCTCGCGAGCGCCTCCCGGGCGCACGTGGCCGCGCTGAGCCGGGCCGGCTGACCGGGATCGCGCATGAAAATCGTCGAGGTTATTGCCGAGAAAGGCAGCGGACAGACCCTCGAGACCCTGGCCGGCAAGGTCAAGGCCGCCGACTTTCGCCGCCTCGAGGTGGACGGCGAGCGAATGCAGCGCTATCGGATGATCATCCCCGACAACCAGCTTCAGCGCGTCCTCGACGCGCTCCAGTCCTTTCTCGGCGCCCAGGCCTCGTCCCGAATTCTCGTGCTGCCCGTGGAGATCAGCCTGCCGAAACCGAACGAAGCCGAGCGGGAGGCGGAAGACGCCACCCCCGCCGCCCGCGAGGCCATTTTCGGGGAAATGGAAAAAATGAGCCGCCTCGATCGAAACTATGTCCTGCTGGTGCTGCTGTCCACAGTGGTGGCCGCCATCGGATTGATCGAGGACAACGTGGCGGTCGTGGTGGGCGCCATGGTGATCGCTCCCCTGCTCGGGCCCAACCTGGCGCTCAGCTTCGGCACGGCCCTGGGGGATCGGCACCTGGTTGGCCGTTCCTTTCTGGCCCTCGGCGTCGGGGCGGGCCTTGCCATTCTCCTGAGCGCGGGGGTCGGCTACTTCTGGCCGGAAACCATCGACAGTTTCGAACTCGAGTCGCGCTCCCGCGTCGGCCTCGATTCCGTGGCGCTCGCCCTGGCCGCCGGCGCCGCCGGTGCGCTCTCCCTGACCTCGGGGGTGTCCTCCGTGCTCGTCGGCGTGATGGTGGCGGTCGCGCTGTTGCCGCCGGCCGCCGCGGTCGGCCTGTTCCTGGGCCAGGGCAAGTGGATCGCCGCCGAAGGGTCGGCCCTGCTGCTGGGCATCAACATCGTGTGCGTGAACATCGCCGCCAAGCTCGTCATGCTCGCCCGGGGATATCGACCGCGCCGCTACTACGAGAAAGAACGAGCCCGGCGGGCCATGATCCGGGTCCTCGTGGGCTGGGTGCTGACGCTGGTAATCCTGGTCCTGCTGGCTTACCGGCTCTAGCCGTCAGCGTCCCGGTCAATCCGGGCACGGGGCTCCGATCGCCGGGGATCAGCTGCGCCGCTTCACGGAGATGGTCAGGGTGAACTCGGCGACCGGCTCGTCACCGGAACGGTCCGGGCAGCGTGCGGTGACGCGCACCGTATCCTGCCGGCGCTCGCCGGTGGCGGCGGCGCGTTCCACCAGGGCGCGCATGCGGGCGCCGTCCTCGCTGGTGAAGGTCACGTCTCCCTCGGGGCGCCGCAGAAAATCGGCGCGAAAATCCTTGAACACCAGGGACACGCGCGGATCGATACGCTGGATCCAGCTGAACGCAAGGAGACCGCCGGCCAGGTCCGCCCCCACCGCCAGGGCCCCGAAATACATTGAGCCCAGGTGGTTTTTCGTTCGTCGCCGGAGCGGAATGGTCACCACGCAGCGATCATCCGTCATCTCCGTGAGCGAGGCCCGGGACCAGCCAATCATCGGCACCTTCAGCAAGCCGAGGGCCCTGAGGGTGAGCCTGGACTTCCAGAGGGGCGCAGCGGGCTTGGGAACGGGTGAGCTTACGTCGATCTCTGACATGGTGATGCGGATGGGCCCGTGTTTCTCAGCGTCGCCGCGGCATGGGCCGCGGC
>JAZBOL010000039.1:0-28529 GCA_036351115.1 Lysobacterales bacterium
GACCTGCCCGGCTTGCGGGGGCACGGTGCGAGTCATTGCCTGTGTTGAAGAGCCTGCCCTGATCGCGAAGATTCTGGGGCATGCTCGGGCGCGCGAGGCGTTGGTCGGTCTGGAGGCGAGGGCGCCGCCGATGGTTCGGCCGCAGGAAATCAAACTGTCTTGATGGGCACGCGGGTCCGGGGGCATTCGCGGGCCCGTGATGGAGAGCGGCGCAGATTGATGGATCTCGGCGGCTTTTCGGCATGGGTCAGGCGATATGGGGATTTGTTTGGCGAGGATTGAGGGCGAAACGGTTGTGGGTTTGGACTTCCTGGTATCCGCCAGATTGACGAAAAATGCGGTTTAAAATTCTTATCCGCGGTAGACCCCCACCACCGTGAGTCCCCGGGGCCCGTAGTGGTCGTCGATCATGCGCAGCGCCGGCGCGCTGCTCGCGCAGAAGGGGCAGGTCTCCGTCCAGCAGCGCACGAGGACCACCTGCCCGCGCAGGTCATCGAGGGTGAGCGGTTCCGAATTCAGCCAGCCATCGAAGCGGACCGACGGCGCCGCCACGCGGATGCGGTCGCTGCCGGCGGCGCGGTCCATGCCCTCCAGGCCCGACAGCAGTTCGGCGATGCGCCGGTCTGCCTCGGTGTCGGTTTTGCCCTCGTCAACCAGGATTTCCCGGTAGTGGTCCCAGGAGGTGACGACCGGGATGTCTTCCGACGCCGCGAGCGGTGCGGCGCCGGCCAGGGCAAGCAGCAGGACGGTCCATCGAATCATGGGCTGTGCTCCTCGGTGGGACGTTTGTGAGCGGGCGCATGCGGCGCTTCCTCGCCCATTATCACATCCTTTCCGCCCTGCTCGGCGAGGCCGTCTATTGGACCCAGCCTGGTTTCATTGAGTCAGCCATTTCCGTCATCCGGCTCGAAGCCGGACCTGAGGAGGAGGTCCGGGTCCGGGATGCGCACCGGGGCCGACAGTCGGCGCGGTGAATCGTCGGGCGCGACGCCCACGAGCACGAGCGTGTGCCGGCCCGGCGGGAAGCCCGCCGGAACCGTGACTTCGATCTCGACGACACCATTGGCGTCCGACGTTCCCTGGCCGACCTGCACGGGCGTCGATTCCAGGAAGGCCGTCACCAGGGTGAGCGGCTTCCAGCCGCCCGCGGTGGCGATGAAGCGGTCACCAGCCTCCAGCGATGGCGGCGCGTTGAGATAGACGGCGTCTTCGAAGGTGAACAGGGGCGGCGCAGGAGGCGTGCCGAACGCGCCGGTGACGCCGGCCTGGGCGGGTGCACCGACCTCGCCGCTGATATCCGTGACGACAATCACCTCGAGCGGTGTGTTGCCGGGGTCGATCGTGGCGTCGACGGTGAGCGTACCGCCGAGCGCCACGTCGCCGGCGACGACGATCTGGTCGTAACCGCTGCCGGCTGCGATGCCGTCGACGTCGATCATGAGCGTTGAAGATGGCTCCAGCACAAGCACGCCGGGCCGGAACGCCGGGCCGTTCACCGACCGGCCGACAATCCTGGCGGTCCCGGGCGATGCACCCGGCAGCAACATGCCGAAGTTCTGCAGCGTTCCCTCGATGGTGCCGCCGAGCCTCAGCCGACCCCGGTTGACGACCGGGTCGCTCGGCGGGCCGTTGGAGATCGCCTGTACCGTTGCGCCATCCGGCACGGTCCAGACCCCGCTGGTCTCGTTGGTGAAGATGATCGGAAAGTCGCGGGCGATGTTGTCCCGGAGCAGCACCATTTGAGCCCCCGGCGCCAGGTCCAGCTCGCCCGTGTTCGACCAGGCGGCGCCGTCGGTCGCGTTGCTGAAATTCTGAAAGCGCTGTACCCGGACCGTGCCGGCAACGGTCGTGACTCCCGCGGTGGTCACCTGCTCGCCCCCGAACGAGAGCTCCTCGCCGGCCGGGACTGCCAGGTCGCCGTTGAGCTGGAAGGTGGTGAAGGTGCCGCCGAAGCCGAGCGACGAGGAGTCGAGCACCTCGATATCGCCGTTGATCGTAATGGTCGGATCGGTCGTCGACGACGGGCAGGACGGGACCGGTCCGGAGATGCTGCCACCGTTGAGTTCGTAGCGGACGCCCGACGTGCTGAGCGCATTGCCGCAGAAAGCGACCGTTGCGGACCCTGTATCGTCGGTACGGATCGTGCCGGCGCCGGAAATGGTGAACTGGGGCGCCGTGGCCGGTTCGAGCACCCGCATCGGCCCAGGAAGCACCCAGCTGCTGTCACCGGTTGCCGCCTCCTGCAGGGTCAGCGAATCACCGCCGACGCGAAAACCCTGGGAAGGCCGGAACGGCCCGATCCAGGTGACGTCGACCAGGGTCGGTGTCGACGCAAAGGCGTCGGTCGAGGGGAGGCCGTTCGAGGCGTCGATCGTGCCGTCGATCGTCACCCGGGCGAAGCTGACCTGGCCCGCGTCGTTGTCGACCACGAACGTGCCCCCGGCGTTGTCGGCGGTTCCCCACAGTTCGAGGGAACTGTTCGTGCGGTTGATGTCGGCGACGTCGCTCACCGCATAGCCGCCGGCGACCGTGATCGCAGCGTCGATCGCCGAGATGCTGCCGAGCGAGGTGTTGTCCCAGCTGTCGCCGCTCAGAAGCAGCGCCGAGCCGGAGCCGGCAACGATCTGGCCGTTGTTGATGAAGCTGTCTGGTCGCCGGGTCTGGCTCGGCTGGATATCGCCGCGGCCCGTATCACCAATCTCTATCGAGGCGCCATCGCCGCCCACGGCGAGTAGCGCGCCGGCGGCGTTCTCGACGTTGAACGTGTTGCCGGCGCGATTTTCAAATTTCGCGCTTCGCCCTGCCCGGACTTCGATTTTCCCCTCGTTCACGAACGACAACGACCCGCCGCCAAAGTCGACGCCAATAAACAGATCGCCACCGCTGACGATGATGTCGGAGCGATTGGTCAGCGTGCCGGATGCATTACCGACCCCGAGCCTGGACCAGGTGCCGCTCAGCACCTCGATCTCGAGGCCGGCCCCGATACGCCCCTCGCCGTCACCAAGAAGCAGGATTTCTCCGCGACGCTCTTCGTCGCCACGCAGCTCGATCCGGCCCGTGCCGGACAGGTCGCCGTTGGTAATCAGCGCGCCGGCGTTGTCCACCGTGCCGTCGATGGTCCATCCCCCCGGCGCAAAAATCCGGGAGCTCGTCGTCAGTAGACCCCCGGCCTGGATTTCGATCGTGCCGTCCAGAGAAGAACCAAGTTGCGGCAGGTTGGTGTCGATCCAACGGGAATCCCGGTCACCCCGCACCTCCAGCGTACCGGCCACCACGATGGAGTCCACCGATGACGGGGCCGATGCAGCGACCACCGCGCGCGTCGCCGCCGGGATGACGACACGCGGAAGGCCTGTCAAACCACAAGGACCGATGGCCGTAAACGGAACACCTGCCGGCGACCAGTTCGCATCGACATTCCATTCACCCTCGCCGACGTCGTAACCCCCGCCGGCCACGTCCTGGCCGACGAACGTCTTGGTGAAGATCCCGCCGGGGTCGGGACAATCTAACCCCTGAGCCCCGACCGTCGGTGCGGCCAGCATTGCGGCGACCATGAAAATGGCCGGTACTGTTTTGAACTGATACATGGTGTTTGATGGTGTCCCAGAGGCTGCAAGTTGAACTGTTTTTCTTTACGCAGTCTCCCGAACGATCCCGCCACATTGACGGCGAGATGATGGCTCGGCGCAAGCATCCGCTCCCGGCCAGGTCATCCGCTCCCGGCCAGGGCACCCTGGACTCCGGCGATCCAAGACGCTCCAAAAAAAACAGGGAGCGGGCGGAGAGGTGCGCCCGCTCCCCGTCAGCGCGCCGGGGGCGTGAGGGGTTCGGCTGGCGTCAGGGGAGTGCCAGGAAGGTCGTGAGCCGCTCCAGCGCAAGGGGTACGAAAAAGAGCCCGCCGAGAAACAGGGCGCCGGCCAGCTGGGTCGACGCACGTGGTGCTGGAGCCGTTGGAGTTGATGGCGCACATCCCTGTGCGCCACCCTTCGGGCGACCTGCGGTCGTCCAAATCGGCAATCCTGCCGATTTGTCATGGCCAGGCTGGCGGCGTTAGCGCCGGCTAAGCCGGCATGACGGTTTGCGAGCTTGCTCGCAAGAAGCCTTGCCGGTGTGCCGATCAGCGCGTGCGGGGGCCAGCTGCGGGTGGCCGCTCCTGCGCATGGCCCAGGCCAGTTTCTCGACCGCTGTGCGGTCTCACCTTCTCCCTGCGCTCGCGGCATTAGTGCGTCCCTGCACGTCATTGCCTGTGTCGAGGAGCCTGCGCTGATCGCGCGCGGAACGCTCGAGCGTCCGATCTCGGACGTGCTCGAAGGCAAGCGGCGTCACATCCGCTGCGTCGCAAAAACGACCCCCTCCTCGAGCTGGGTGCTCTGGATGACCAACCGACTTCAGATCGGCGGCAGCCTCGTGATACGGCAGTCGGCCGCCGACGCGCTCAAGGACAGCAGGGATGGCCTGTCATGCGCCGACGTACTGTCGATGAAAAGCGACTTCAAGAAGGCCGATGTCCTGCATATCTACGATGAGCACGCCGTCGAACGCGCCCGCGGCATGTCGAACCTGTCTTCCGACGAGGCGCAGCTCATTGCGCGCAACCCCGATGCTCCGTCAAACAGCAGAGCTTCATCGAACGGTTCGGCGCGCTGGAAGCCTGGGAACAGCACCAGCTGGTCGCGTCGCACCAGTGTGGAGCAGGTGACCAGGCACGTGTCACGAGATCGTCAAACTCCGGGCAGGATTTGTCTGGCCACTTGAGCTAGGTTTAGTGACGAACAGATTCCGGGGGGAAAAGCGATGTCTAACAAGCGGGTCAAATTCGGTTTCCTGGGCACGCTCGTGCTCTGCATTGGCATGCTTCCCGGCCCCGTGTCGGCCCAGAACCTGCTCGACAACCCCGGCTTCGAAACCGGTATTCCGCCCTGGTTCTGCTTCGGCTGCACCCTGACGCAGAGCGACGCTCAGGCCCGCTCCGGTGACTGGTCCGTGCTGGCGGAGCAGCGGACGGA
Source organism: Lysobacterales bacterium (assembly GCA_036351115.1). Taxonomy (GTDB): domain Bacteria; phylum Pseudomonadota; class Gammaproteobacteria; order Xanthomonadales; family SZUA-36; genus Marinihelvus. Next base: position 5,013 of record JAZBOL010000039.1, read on the forward strand.
AGTCTTTCACGGGCCGGTGCAGTCGATGGCCGACAAGCTGAGCGTCGGTCGCAGCTACCGCCTCTCTGCCTGGGTGTACCTGCCCGCCGGCGCCCCGCAGCCGTTTCGGATCCTGGTGGCGCAGGAAGACGAAGACGACGGCGCACCGAGTTTCATCCGCCTCGTGGAAGCGGAGGTCGCGGCGGGACAGTGGACACAGCTGGCCGGCACTTTTACGCTCGAGGCCAGCGCTCCGCTCACCCGGCTGGACATGTACATCGCGGGCCCGGCCCCCGGAGTCGATTACTACGCCGACGACCTGGCGGTGGACCCCCTTCCTGACAACCTACTCGACAATCCGGGCTTCGAGGACGGCGCCGCGCCGTGGTTCTGCTTCGGCTGCACCCTGACCAGGAGCGACGTGGAATCCCGCTCCGGTGACTGGTCCGTGCTGGCGGAGCAGCGGACGGAGATCTTCCACGGGCCGGTGCAGTCGCTGCCGGCGAAATTGGAGATCGGCCGCAGCTATCGCCTCTCAGCCTGGGTCCGCCTGCCGGCAGGCGACCCCCAGTCCTTCGGCATCACGGTGGCCGTGCAGGGTGAGGACGATACGGCCCCGAGTTTCCGCCGCGTGGCGACCCGCGAGGTGGCCGCCGGCCCGTGGACCGAGTTGTCCGGTATCTACACCCTCGAGGCCGGCAGCCCGCTGACGCGGTTCGACGTCTACGTGGAGGGCCCGGAGCCCGGGCTCGATTTTTACGCGGACGACCTGGCCGTGGAGCTCCTGCCCGAGGACTGGGAGGTCGAGGCCGACGCTCGCATCGACGCCCTGCGCAAGCGCGACGTCTCGGTGACCGTGCTCGGCGCGGACGATCAGCCCCTGCAGGGTGCGCAGGTCCGGTTGCGCATGCTCGAGCGCGCCTTCCCCTTCGGCATGGTCATGGCCTATGGCCCGTTCCGGGACGAGCCGAAGTACCGGGAATACATCGCCGAGCGTTTCAACTGGGCAGTGCATGAAAACGAGGCGAAATGGTATGCCAACGAGCGCAACCGGGACCAGGTCAGCTACGCGCAGGCGGATGCGATGCTCGACTGGGCGGATGGGCAGGGGATACGCATGCGCGGCCACACGATTTTCTGGGCGCCGGAGCAATGGCAGCCGGACTGGGCGAAGCCGCTCACGGGCAGTGAACTGGAGGCGGAGGTGACCGATCGGCTGGAGAGCGTCGTGACCCATTTCCGGGGCCGCTTCCGCCACTGGGACGTGAACAACGAGATGCTCCACGGGTCGTTTTTCCGCGATCGCCTCGGCGACGACATCGTGCCCTGGATGTTCGAACGCACCAAAGCCATCGATCCCGACGCCCGGCTCTTCGTCAACGACTTCAACGTGGTGTCCAACGGTACCCGGGCGGACGAATACGTGGACCAGATCCAGGGTTTTCTCGACGCCGGTCTGCCGATCGGCGGCATCGGGGTGCAGGGCCATTTCCAGGGCGTGGACCCGCTCGGGGTGCTGTCACGCTTCGACAAGCTGACCGCCTTCGATCTGCCGGTTTGGGTCACCGAGTTCGACGTGGTGCAGGCGGACGAAGACGATCGGGCGGACCACCTGGAGTGGTTCCTGCGCGCGGCCTTCAGCCACCCGGCCGTCGATGGCATCGTGCTGTGGGGTTTCTGGGAGGGCTCGCACTGGCGCGGGCCTGACGCGGCGCTGGTCAACCAGGACTGGACGCTGAACGCCGCGGGCCAGCGTCTCGACGAGCTGCTCGAAGCGTGGAGCAGCGACGAGACACGGGTCAGCGACACCGCCGGCATCGCCGAGGCGCGGGTGTTCCACGGCCGCTACCAGCTGGAAGTCACGGCGCCTGACGGCAAGCGGGCGGTGCGGACGCTCCGGGTGCCGCCCGGGGAGCCGCCGCTCGCCGTCACCGTGAGCCTGGAATCGATCCTCAGCGACGCCTTCGAGGGCTCGGCGGACCTGCAGTAGCAGCGTTCACCACGGCACAGGGGCGACACTCCGGCACACCCGCCCGGCCAGAGCGCCTGCTATTTTGGCGGGATGACGGACACGGACGCGCAAACGCTTCAACACGAGGTCAACCACCTCCGGGAGACCGTCAAGGCGTCGCGCTGCGAGCTCGGGAAGATGAACCTGGAGATCGAGCGGCAGGTCCAGGCCCCGCGGCAGTCGTCCAATGAACGGATCAAGCAGCTCGAAGAAACGATCTGCCGGATGCGAAGCAGCCTGGAGGAAGAGCACGCTCCCCGGGAGTCACCCCCCACCTTCCAAAGGGCCGGGTGGACAGCGACAAGCCGCTGGCGCCCATTGGTCAGGATGACCCGGTGCCGTGTAGCACAGGGAGAAGGTGAGGCCAGCCCGGAGCGCCGGCTAAGGCGGCGCCTGTAGATCAGGCGGAAGGATTCAAACTGCATTGATGGACCTCGCCGCCCAGGGGTGATTGCGCGCAGAGCAGGCAGTGGAGGAAGTGCGGTTTCGCCGCAGGCGAAGAAGCACATCCGGAACGCCGGGGGGATGGGCAGGAAGCGCCCAGGTTGTTTTGAAGGTTGTGGGGTGACCTCAGGGGCGATTCGGTCTGTTGCTGATTTGCGGGTCAGCTAGCGGTTGCGGGGCCACCAGCAAGCCCGGGTTGCGGCGTCAGCCGGGAAGTTTCGGAGGAAGAATGGCTGGTCATTGATCGCCGCGGTACTGTTCAGCAGCTTCAATAAGGCGCTTTGTACTTCCTATCCGCTTAGGGGATCTTCGGACATGAAATGCCGGAGATCGGTGATTTACCGACAACACGGCCGCGGGTTTGAATTGGCAAACTTTGCCAAAGATCGTTTTGACCCAAAGGCCGCAGCCATGTCCACCATGAACATTTCCCTCCCGGAAGCCATGAAACGCTGGGTCGAGCGCCAGGCCAGGTCCGGCCGCTTCGGCAACTCCAGCGACTATGTGCGGGAGCTGATCCGCCGGGACCAGGAACGCCAGGCAAAGATCGCCCACATGCAGGCCCTGGTGGACGAGGGCATTTCCAGCGGTAAAGGCTCCCACACAACGGAGCAGCTCAAGGAGCTTGCCCGCCGGAAAGCCGGTGCCTGAGGCCCGTGGGGTATCACCTCAGCCGCCTGGCTGAACAGGACCTCATCGCGCTGTTCCTTGACGGGGCCTAGCGCTTCGGCCTTCGCCCGGCCGAGGCCTGCCACGATCTGCTGGCCCGTACCTTCGAGTTTCTCGCGGAGAATCCGCAGGTAGCACGGCTACGTGAAGAGATCGATCCCCCGGTCCGGATCCACCCGGTGCAGGCGCACCTGGTGGTCTACTGCGCGGACGACGATGGCGACGTGATCGTCATTCGTGTTCGCCACGGGCATGAGGACTGGGTCGCGAACGAAGGCTGAGCCGCCTGCTCCGCCGGGCACGTCCGTGCCCGGATTTGGGCCGGGACGTATTCGAAGGCAGATCTGTCCTGGATCATCACAATCAGTCTCGGCCGTGTTTTTTTCTGCTTACCGAAGCAATCGTGATCGGGCAGCAAAGTCTGCCACACTGCGTCGAGTCGAACGCGCGGCGTCCGACTGTGGCGGACACGACTGATAAACTGCCGGTTCATCTTGGCGGACGGTAAGCAGAGGCCGCCTTCACGGGCGAGGACGATCGATGTCACGGGTTCGGGTCATCCTGGCGGCGCACGGCGAGGCCCCGAGCGCAGGCTTCCGGGAGAATTTCAGGGTTAGCCACCATACACTGGCGCATGCGGCCGAAGTGATGCCGTTACCGGCGCCGTTACGGTTCGTGATCTCCACGCTCGGCGGGCTGCGCAAGCGCCTGAAGGGCGGACCGGGTTCGCCGCACAACGACAATACGCGACGGCAGGCCGCCGCGCTGCAGGCCCAGCTGCACGCACGGGGCGATGCCGAATACCGGGTCGAAGCCGCCTTCGCGTCGGCGCCTCCGTACTTCAAAGAACGCCTGGGCGTGCCGGACTGCGTGGACCGGCAGATCGTCGTCAGCATGATCCCGACCGATTCGCGCCTTTCCTGCGGATTGATCTGCCATGCCCTGTCCGACGCGACCAGGGAAGACCGAACGCGAACAACCGTGGTTGCCCGGATGTGGGACGACCCGGCCTTGACCGACATCCATCGCGACCACGTCCTGGACCATTTTCCGACCGAACGCGTTGCTGCGCCGTGCTGCCTGGTGCTGGTCCTTCACGGCACCATCGTGCGAAACAGCAAGGGCGAACCGCCCGGGTTCCACGCCGGAGAGAAGGAGAAGGACGTCTACGGCGAGGCGCTGCGGCAGGCGCTGATGGACGTGCCGGATCGCCCCTGGCACCGCGTGGAACTGGCCTACCTGAACCACGGCGTCGGCGGCCAGTGGTCCAGCCCGACGCTAGAGGCGCGGATGAAGCAGCTGGCCGACGAAGGCGTGCGCTGCGTCGTGGCCTATCCCTGCGAACACCTGGTCGACGGCGGTGAGACCACCGGGCTGCCCGCCGTCCTGGCCGGGACCGGGATGCCGGAGACATATTGCCTGCCCTGTCTGAACGATCGCCCCGATTTCATCGGCTACCTGGCCGATCGCGTTCTTGCCGCCGGGTCGGCCGAACCGGAAGGGCGTTGCGGGCCCTGTCCGCAGCGGGCGGACAGCGCGGGTCAGTAGGGCACCAGGCAGCGCGTTTCCAGGCTTTCCCGGGCTGACGCAGATGCGGCTAGCGCCCCGCGCTTCCCAGCTTGTCCATCTTGATGAGCAGTTTTTCCACCGCCCCCGGCTTCGGGTGCGAGGCAGGGGCAAAGAAAGAGATTCTCACCGGCTTGAAACCGCAGAAGCCCAGGATCTGTCCTCTCAGCTGGTGAAAGACTGCGTCACGATAGGCCAACCACAGATAGCTGCGAGGCGTGTCGGAGGTAATCAGCACCCGCGCCGAGCGACCCTCCAGGAGGGGTGCCGGTAGGCCGATGGCGGTCGTCCTGTCTGTTGTAAAGGTTCGCCCGTTCACAAACGTGCGGTCTATCCAGCCTTTGAGCTTGGCTGGAAAGCCACCCCACCAGAGTGGAAAGGCCAGCACGAAGTGCGTGCACCACTGGAGATTCTCGAGCTCCTGCTCCAATACCGGCTCGAGTGGTTTGGCATTGGCGTAACCGGCTTTACCCCGATCGGGATCGAAGCTGAGGTCAGCCAACTGCGACAACCGAACCTCGTGCCCTGCGGCCGTCGCCGCTGCCGCGTAGCGCTCCACCGCCTGGCCGGCGATCGAGCTTTGACCGGGGTGGCCGTTCAGAATAAACACACGTTGTGGCATGATCCTCGACACCAATTTGCACCGGGTGACCTTTCCCGTTCAGGGTAGACTCATTCCAACCGCAGTTTCCGGACCTTCCGCAGCTGCCTCCCGGCAGCGAAACGGAATCTCGATGGCCGGCGGTCGCGCCACGCCTTCCCGTTTCAGCAAATCCACGAGGACCGGATGCGGTGTCGGATCGAAGACGCGGTAGTCGAGGAAGGCCGTGCGCTGAAAAGGAATGTCCGATTTCAGGGTGGCGTCTACGGCCCGCTTCGCCGCCTCCTCGCGACCGAGGATTTTCAATTCGATCCACCGGAGATGCTTTTCGTCAGCAGGATGACGGTCGTAGAGGGCCTCCGCGTCCGCCTGTCGACCCTCGGCGCAGGCCTGGCGCAGGAGGGCGGGCGACTTGCCTCCCCAGCCATCGTCGATGCGTCGGACCAGTTCGGCGGCTTCCCCGGTGCGGCCGGCCCACAGGAGCGCTCGGTGAGTCTGGTAGGCCAGAATCTGGCTTTCCGGCCATTCCTCCAGGCGCTCGAGTCCGTAACCGGCGACCCGGGACGGATCCTCGTACTGGTAGGCGTTGCCGACATAGACGAAGGCTGAAAACAGCTCTTGCCGGCCCCTCTCCCTGAGCCATGCCAGGGAGCGGCGAACCTGCGCACTGTCGCTGGCCTTCATGGCGGCGAACAGCAGACCATCCCAACCGGCATAGTTGTTCGGCCGGGCCGTGACGAAAGCATCGTAGCGCTCCACCGCCTCCCGCAGCCTTCCTGCCACGTCGGCCTTCACGGCGCGGTAACCGTCCTGGTCGACCCGGTCCGCCGCGTGTTCGATGGCCTTGTCGATGGCACGCTCGAAGGCTTGCATGGCCGACTCGGTTGAGAAACCGCTCAGGTTGCCGTAAAGGTTGTTCGGCATCATGTCGGCCTGCCACCAGCTGGCCAGCTGGTACCAGGCGTCGGCGAATTGCGGATCCACGGCCACCGCCTGCTCGTACAGGGCACGAACTTCCGGCATGACGTCCTCCCGCGGCCGGGTGGATGCGCCCCCCGCCAGGGCAAGGCCGCGCAGGTAAAGCCGATAGGCCTCGGTAGAGCGGGTGCCCGCGGCGACCATGGCGGCGAGGGCATTCGGATCGAGGCTGATCTGCAGCGCCTCGGCGATGCTGACCGCCAGGTCCTCCTGAAGCGAGATCAGGTCGGCCGGGTCCCGGTCGTAGGTTTCGGACCAGACCTGGACGCCGCTCGAGGCGCGGTTGAGTTGCACGGTTACGCGAATCCGTTCGCGGGTCGAACGCACGGAACCGGCAAGCATGTACCCCACGCCCAGTTCCCCGGCAATCGCCGACAGCGGCAGGTCGCTGTCCCGGTAGCGGAACGACGCGGCGCGCGCGCTGACCTGCAGCTCGGGGATGCGCGCGAGGGAGTTGAGAATTTCCTCGGCCAGGCCGTCGGCGAACCAGCCCTGGTCACCGGCCTCGCTGAGGTCTTCGAAGGGCAGAACGGCGATGGAGGTCGCTGTCGCGTCGACGGCGGCGGACGCCGCTCCGGCGGGCGCGGCGCCTTCGGTTTGCCGCGGTTCGAGGTAGAGCTCGTCGAACAGCAGCAAGGCCACCGCGAGGGCCAGCAGCGCGATGATGATGCGGTCCAGGCGCCGCCCCGTCGCCGGGGCGATGGCCCTGCTACGGTCGATCTCATGATCTCGCTTGATGCCCTCGGGCGTCAGCTCGAAGGCCCAGGCGAAGAACAGGGAAAGGAAGAAGCCCAGCACCACCAGCACGAGGACCAGCTTGCCGGCCCAGGCCGGCAGCTCGAGGATCTCGCCCACGACGTCCAGCAGCTGCAGCACGAACCAGGCGCCCACCGCGTAGGCGGCGCCCACGCGGAACACGTTGCGACGTTTGAGTTCGATCCAGAAGCTCACGACGGCCGGCCGTGCAGGAGGACCGGTCGGGCCTCGCCGAACACGCCCCCGGCCGGCCACACAGGCGCGGCCCCGCTCTCCCCGGCGTGGACGCGCACGGTCCCGCACCGTGGCGCCTCGGATTCGATGATCGTGAGTGCGCGTGCGATGATGTTCATGGCATCGAGGCTGGCTCGTGAAGCGTCTCTGACCCGGTGACGTCAGGGTAGCCTTTGAGCCGTACCCAGCACAATCCGGGCCGGTGTGGATGTCAGCGACTGGACCTCCAGCGACGGGGACGAATTGTCGCTGGATTGGGCTGGAGACAGTCCGACCTACTCGATGACCCGCATCGAACTGGCCGATGGCCGGGAGTTCAGTGCCGTGGCGCTGGAGCCGGGCGAGCCGCCCCTGGACGTCACGATCAGCGGAGCCATAGCCGCCGACAGCACGTCCTAGTTCACGGGATATGCCGCCAGCTGGGCGTCGATATCCGACTTGATGCCGTTCACGATGGCCTGATACCTCAGGTCGCCCTGCAGGGACGCGAGGTTTGGATTGAATTCCGTATTCCAGCGCCAGATCATGCGCCAGCCGTCATCCACCAGTTCCTGCAAGGCAGAGATGGCCTCCTCGCGTTGCCCCAGCAGGGCCAGTGCCTCGACCTTGGCGATACCCAGCGGGTAGTTGGCGGCGCCGCGGGTATAGATTTCATCGTAGCGGCGCACGATGGCATTGAGCAGGACCCTGGCCTGGCGGGTTTCACCGGACAGCAGGAGCAGATGCGCAAAATCTGCCGCTTTGAGGATGTTGCCCGCGTTCAGGTCGGGCTCATCTCCCAGGACCTCCGGTAAGCGTTGGCGAAACCAGGCCAGTGCTTCCTCGTAGACACCCGATTCGATGGCCTCGATTTGCAGCAACTGCAGAAACACGCTTTCCGAGCCCCACCGGTCTTCCAGTTGCCGGGTGAGCGCTGAACGCGCAATGGCCAGCGCCCTGTCGTGATCCCCGGTGTGGTAGAGGTAGATGGCGTGGGCGGACAGGGGATATGGTTCATCCGGCCCCAGGGCGAGGGCTTCCTGGAGCCGCTTCATCGCCATTTCGGTCTGTTCAAGGGTCAGGTAAACATACACTGAGGTCGCCGGGTTCTCGAAATCGGCCCGGTCCATGGAAGCCGCCTCATCGGACCAATACGCTGCCTTGGCCATTTGTCCACTCATGATGCTCGCCATGGCCCCACCATGGGCGGCATAGGGATTGCCCGGGTTGATCTGCGAGATGCGGTTGAAGGCCAGCTCCGCCTCTTCAAACCGGCCCTGAAAGGTCAGTGCCCGACCCAACTCGTGAAACAGGGTGACGGACAGCGGATCCAGTTCCAGTGCCCGATTGATGATGGGCAAGGAGTCCTCGAAACGGGCTTCTGAACGCAAGACCCCCGCATAGAGTTCCAGCGTATCCACATTGTTGGGATTCATTTCAATGGCCTGCAGAATCAGCGCCTCGGCCCCGGGTTGGTTCTGGACCTGCAGGTAGTTGCCCAGTACCGCCTGGCCGAACGCATAGCCAGGATCCTCCGCGACCGCTCGCTCGATATGAGTCAGACCATTGGCCAGCATGTCCTCGACGGTGTTGGACCCGACGCTGGCGCGTTTTACCCAGGCGTAGGCCAGGGCTACTCGCGCCTGAACAAAATCAGGGTCCAGTTCCAGGGCGGTTTCAAACGCTTCCGTGGCCTCCGCCAGGGCTTCAAACGTGGCCAGGGCGAAGAGTTGTTTGCCGCGAATATAGGCCTCGTGGGCGGCGAAGTTCAGGGTTGGCGTATCCCGGACCCGCACGGCTTCGACCGGCGTCAGGGTGGCTTCGAGCTGGGCAGCGATGGCTTCCGCAATCTCGCTCTGGATCGCAAAGACGTTTTCCAGGGTGAGCTCCCGATCAAAGGTTTGCGCCCAGAGGTGTTCGTCTGTCTGGGCATCGATCAGCTGCATGTTGATCCGCACATTGTTACCGGCTTGCTGGATTCCGCCTTCGAGAATGCTGGTTGCGCCGAGCTCGTTTCCGATCTCGCGCAAATTCCTTTCCGTGCCTCGGTACCGCATGACCGAGGTTCGCGAAATCACCTTCAGTGACCCGATACTGGCCAGGCGGGTCAACAGGTCATCGTGCATGCCATCGGCAAAGAACCGGGTGTCTTCCTGGCTGCTGCGGGTAACGAAAGGCAGCACCGCAACCGATTTTTCAGCCAGTTCGCCAAGGCTTTCGTTTCGAATCGCCTGTTCCGCGCCGGCTTTCATGGCCTGCTCGACGATTCTGGCTTCACGCTCCGGCGTGACCAGGAACTTGTCGACCGCAAAATACAGCAGCGCCAGGGTCAGAAGCGCCATGATCGCCTTATCGAGCCGTTTGCCGGAGGCGCGGATCGCTGGCATGGAGCGGTCTACATCGGCATCCTTTTTCAGTCCTTCCGGGGTGAACTCAAAAACCCAGGCGAAGATCATGGCCGGAATGAACGCAAGGGCAAGCAGGATGACAGCCAGTCGGGCCGGCGCGTCACCCATGCCAAACAGGGGAAAAATGGTCTCCGCCACCTGGATCAGCAACCAGGCGGAAACCAGGTAGGCAGCAGCTGCCCTGAGAACGTTGCGGCGCTTGAGTTCGCTGATTATGGACACTGCGCGCTTCCCAGGCCGTACCGGAAAACCCAGCCTACCTTGAATTCGGGCAAACACAAGCTTCGGCGGCTTTGGCCTGTTCGCATCAACGGGTCCGGTTGCCGGGAGAGCCAGGGCGGCCTTCTGGCCACCTGCCATAACGACCTCTGGGGCGGTCCGTCGAAGCCCTAGAGTCCAAGCTCGGTCCGCTTTCCGCCCAGAATCTCGATTTCCCTCGCCGTGTCGGCGCCCTGTCCGGCGACGAGGACGCGGTAGCGGCCCGGGGCCAGTTCCAGCGGTGCACCGCCGACTTCCCCAGTCGCCACCGCCTCGCCGTCCGCATCGAAAACCGTGAAGGGCGCCCGCAGGGCGTTCGCCACGGAGTTCTGCAGGGACGTGCTGTCCGCGGCATCGAAATAGCGGCCGCCGCCCTGGGTGGCCCAGCGCTGGAACTGGTCGCGCAGCGCCTCGTCGTCGATGGCAAAGCCCACGATGTTCAGCCTGAGGTCGAAGCCGCGGGCGGCCAGCTTTTCCAGGACCTCGGCCGGATCCCCCTCGCAGGTTTCCTCGCCGTCGGTCACCAGGATCACGACCCGGGCGCCCTCGGCTCCGGCCAGGTCCTCCTCGACCTTGGCGAGGGAATCGGCGATGGGCGTTCGGGCGAGGTTGCGCGCCTGGATGCCGTCGATCGTGTCCGCCGCCGTCGCCGGGTCAAGCGGCTGCAGGGGAATCTCCAGGTCTGTACGACAGGCATTGGGCTCCCGGTGGCCGAACACGCGCAGGGCGAGCGGCGTACCGGCCGGTATGACCTCGTTCACCGCGTGCGTGAGCACCTGCCGGGCGATCTCGATGCGCCGTTCGCCGTCGAGGCGCTGGAGCATGGAACCGGAGGCGTCGAGGATCAGCTCGACCGCGCCGGACGCGGTCGCCGTTCCGTCCTGAGCGGGGAGCACCACGAGTTCGCCGGGCCCCGGATCCTCGCGGAACTCGGTTGCCATGCTCAGCGCATAAGGCGCCGGGGCGCGCAGCAGGGTCACGGCCCGCTCGAAGGCCGTGTCCATGTCCTTCAGCCCGACAACATACTGGTAGTGGCCGCCGTTGACCGCGGCCCAGTCCTGCAACAGGTCCTGGTGCTGTGCCGGTTCTCCCCCGAGGGCGCCGGCGGAACTCATGCCCACGGAAAAAATCCGGGGCCGGGTGGCCGCGAAGGCGTCCCACATAGCGCTGTCCCGGGGCGTGGCCGCATCGGTGATGAGCACGATGGCCCGGGTTCCCTCGCGGTCTGCCAGGGCGCGCGTGGCGTCGTGCAGCGTGGTTTCCGCGGAACTGGAGCTCTCCTTTCTCGGGTACTCGTTCAACGTGGTTCGCAGCATGTAGGGCTCGCTGTACCACGCCTGCAGCAGCAGGTCGGAACCGAAGGGCATCAGGTTGACCGCGTCCCGTCCCGGGACCACGCCCTCGGCATAGGCGGCCAGCCCCTGGTAAATGATCGGCACGAACGGCGCGACGCTGCCGCTCGTGTCCCAGGCGAACACCACGTTGCGCGGAGGCTCCTCCACGACCAGGAAATAGCCGGCGCCGGGCTCGACGGTGGCCTCGAAAACGGCCCGGGCGGACTCGGACTCCACGCGGGTCAGGGGCAGCGATTCGCCGGTCGCGTTCTCGAGGCGGAGTCGCGTGCGCAGCGTCGGCTCGGCCGTCATGGTGAGGGTCAGCGTGTTGTCGCCTTCCGGGGCCGTGAGGGCGTACCAGTCTTCCTCGACACCGAGCTGGACCTTGCCGGAGACCGGCTTGCCCGGCGCGAGTGCAGCCGCGGTCTGGCGGCTGTTGTTTCCGGAGTTTGCTTCCACCTCCTCCTGCTGCAGGGGCTGCAGCGATTCGTACTGGGCGGCCCGGTGATCCATGCCCCACTCACCGACGATGGAGCGGTAGTTGGGACCGGCGGGTGATTCGAAGATGCGCAGGGTCTCGGGCGGCGCGAGGTCCCCGCGGCTGTCCTGGAATTCCGAGGCAAAACGGACGTAGCGCGCCCAGACCGGTTCGGGGAGTTGCCAGCGCTTCGGCGACTCGTCCGCGGGAAGCGTCCAGCGGCCCAGCGGCGTCCAGGGCCCCAGGGGGCTGTCGAGGCTGGTCCAGACCGTCACCGACGCCATGCGTTCTTCCGGATCCAGGGCTTCCTGGTCGACCCATTCGATCCGTTCGAGCCGGGCGGCGCGCCCGTGATGGAAACCCACCACCCATTCCAGCCGGTTCCCGGACTTCACGCGAGGGGAATCCGTATCCCGGGCGTCGGTCAGGATGGTGCGGTCCCAGTTTCGCGAAATGGTCGGTCGCGCCCACGCCACGTGACCGCCGAGGGCCGGTTCGAGCAGGTTCAGGCCGGCACCCCCGGTCAGGTCATAACCCGGTCGCGTGATGACCTTCCATTCCCCGAGGCCGATGATGTCTTCGCCGTGAAAATCGTTGCGCAGGGTCAGCCGGGCGTAGCGTGCCGCCGTGGGTTGTTCCAGCAGGAAGGCCTGCTCGGTCTTCACCGGGCGCAGGGGTTCGCGCAGGACCGGCGTGAAGGTTTGCCCATCCAGGGACAGGGACAGCTCGGCTTCCGCGAGCAGGCGCGGCAATTTATATTCCGACAGCAGGTTCAGGGTGACGCCGACGACATCCACGGGCTCTTCGCCGGCGAGATCGACGGTCACGACGGCCGGGCCGGAGCGCCCGCCGCGCAGGCGCAGCCCGTTGTCCGGTACGGCCATGCCATTGAACAGGTACTCGAAACCGGTACCGATGTCGTCATCGTGGCCATCGATCCAGCGTCCGCCGAGCGCTTCCCAGGCCACATTGAAGCCGCCGAGCAGTTCCTCCGGCAAGGGCCAGTGGTGCCGTGCCCCGACGTCATCCGCCCCGGCTTCGGCCCGGATGTCCATGAACGCGCTGGCCTGGAGCCCCGAGTCCGCGGTCGCGGCAACGGAGATACGAACCGGCCGGCCCGTGGCCGCGTCGTCCGGCACGAGGACCTCGATCGGAACATCCCGGGATTCCCCGGCATCGATGCTCAGGCCCGGTTCCGCGGTGGCGGTCCAGCGCCCGTCGCTGGTGACGGTTCTGAGCGCCAGGGCTTCCGCCCGGTCTCCACGGTTCTCGACGGTCAGCGTGGCACGGACGCGTTGACCGAACGGGCGGAATGCCGCGACCCGTTCGGTCTCCGGCTGCACCGCCAGGCGCAGGTCCGGATGCGTCCCCTGAAGCTTCGCCCCGGGTCCCGGGTCAAAGGCCAGTTGCAGGTCGTACTCGGGGTTGCCCCAGGCGTCGATCCGGATCCAGGCCGGTTCGCCGGCGGGCAGGATGGCCTGCCGCAGGTCCGGGGCTTCCCCGTTCTGCAACAGATTCTCGTCGGAACCTTCGAGAAAGAGTTCGACCTTCGAGGGCCAGCGCTCCGTCAGGTTGCGGACTGTCAGCCGCGATTCCCGGTCCGGGACCGGAAGGGCGTACCAGTCGTCGTCGCGCCAGTCGCCGGCGCGCCCTGCGATGCGGTGATCCCCGGGAAGGGGGCTCGCCTCCACACGATGGTCGTTCGGTTCGCAGTCGCGCGCGCAGCCGAATCGATCCAGCCGCTCCAGGGCGAGGCGGTATTCGGCATCGCTGGGCGCATCGGTGGACAGGCGAAGCTGGTAATCGCCGGGCGGCAGCAGTGCCTCGAGCACGTTGGCCTGGCCATGGTTTTGCGAGGTCTTGATCTCGCTATCGTCCCAATAGAGGTACGTCTTGACCTCGCCGTCCGCGGGCGGCTCCACCGTGAGCCGCACGTGTTCTTCGGCCGCCAGGTGGAAGCGGTAGAGGTCCGTGTCGCCGCGGTCCTGCAGCAGCCCCGTTCGCGTTTGCCCGAGGTGAAGGGGCTGCACGCGCGTGTCGTCATCGTTGGGCTCGAGTTCACCGTTCGGGTCCGGGGGTCCCAGGGGCCGGGCGAGCAGGGTGTAGCTGCCGCCGCTGCGGCCCCGCACCGCCACGTGGTGCACCCCGGGCAGCAGGAACACGTTTTCAAGCCTGAGGCGTCGCTGGTCCTTCACGGCCCGGAACTCCTGCAGGGCGCGCCCGGAAGCGTCGTAGTAATAAATGGCCTCTAGCCCGTCTCCGATGGCCTGGAACCGCCACAGCTGGGGCTCCGCGTCGCTCAGGGTGAATCGGAAATAATCCGTGTCGCGGTCTCCGCCGCTGAAGGTTCCCTTGATCCGGTTTTTCGCCGGGACCGCCGAAGCCGACTCCAGGGTCTCGTTGGGTTCCAGTTCCTGCCCGGGCGCGATCGGTTCACCCGCCACGAGGGTCAGTTCGTAGGCAAATTCCTTGCCACGACCGATGCTGACGCCCCATTCACCGGCGGCCAGGCCCAGCTTGTCGAGCGTCACCCCACCGGCGCCCCGACGGCACTGGAGCCGCTTTCCGAGATCGTCGAGGAGGCACAGCTCGATTTGCTGGTCGCCATCGGCGCCCTCGACCTGGAGCTGGTGCACCCGGTCGGAAGCCGTTTCGTCCAGGGTGAAGCGGAAGCGGTCCGTGTCACCGGTGCCGGCGAGGCGGCCCGTGACCGGGCTGGAGAAGTCCACGAGGTTCGCCAGGGGCCAGTCGTCGTTCGGTTCCGCTTCCGCGCCCGCCGTTCGAATGCCGGTGGGCGCCAGGTTCAGTACCTCGATCATGCCGCCCACCCGGCGGGACAGCGCCATGAGATAGCGGCCCGGTTCCAGGCCGAGGTCCACGAAGCGGAACTGCCCCAGCGTGTCGCTGCGCGTCTCGGCCAGGACCTGCCCGGCTTCGTCCATCAGCCTGACGGAGACTTCGCGGCCCACGGGCACCTGGCCCTCGATGAGCCAGTTCTGCGTTGCGTCCTCTTCGTCCAGTTCAAAGGTGTACCAGGAGTCCGCCCCTTCCCGGTAGGTGGCGTACTGGTCGCGAAGACGCAAGGCGTAGGGATCCTCCCGGGACGCGCCCGCACGGTGCTCGTAGAGGTAGGTTTTCGATCCCTCCTCGAGCCCCAGGCGATAGCCCGCGTCCGGTTCCGGCGGAGTTTCCCCGCCGCCGGCCTCCGTCTCGAAGGCGATGGCGCCCGCCGGTGGCCGGAACGCGCCGCCGGGCCCGGAGCTCGCCACGCCAAGGAGATAGGTTCCCGGTTCCAGCAGCAGGTCCCGGGCGAAGGCCGGAGAGCTGCCGTCGCGGCTACCGATGGTGAATTGCTTGTCCGCCGCGTCGAGGGTAACGCCATCCTCGGCATAGCGGAGCCGGAAAAACTCCAGGACCGTGAGCCGGCCGGCCACGCCGTCCAGGCGCAGGGTCCAGCGCTGCTGCGCCGCGACGTCGTCGACGGTCCAGCGAAAGCCGTCCTGGTCATTACCGGGCAGATCGCCGGCGAGGAGCGCCGGGGCGGTCACCGGTTGCGCGGTGTCCGGGGTTTCGTTCGGTTCCTCCTCGAAACGCATGGCGTCGCCATGGGCGAAGGCGCCGACCAGGACCAGGAGAAAACCCGCGAACCCGGGTGCAGTCCTTGCCGTACGCTGATGGCTTCCTCGGATCCTTCCTGCGTTTGATGTCACGCAATACCCCCTGGTTGAGATCATCCCCGGCGTACGCCCGCCACCGGAGTCCGGAAGGGCGGCGCAACGCTCCCTCCTTTCAGTCTAGGAGGCGTACCCGGGTCTCTCAATGAGCATGAAAGCGGGGTCATTCGCCTCGATGCTGTCCGGTCCGTGTAAGGGCTGAACCGCGGCGGTCGCAATGTTTCCTGCAGCCGCTGGATGAGGGTCGACTGAACGACGGTCGCCGCGCCCGCTAGGACCGGGCCTGCGCGATCAGGTCGTCCAGCCGTTCAAAGCGGGGATGTCCCGGCTCGAACATCTGTTCGTAGATGCGCCGGGACGCGAGGAAGCGCTCGAGCGCCTGTTCCCGGTCGCCTTGTTCCAGTGCGACCTCACCGCACGCCGTCGATATGGCGGCCAGCAGGGGATGCACGGGCGGCAGCACACGGTCGGCCCGTGCCAGGGCGTCGGTCAGCAAATCGGATGCATCGTTGGTCCTGCCCAGTCGCATGGTCACGCGGCCGAGGTTGAGCATCGAGATGAGCACCTCGGGGTGATCGGTGCCGAGGGTGCGCTGGCTGATCTCCCACTCCTCGCGGTGCGCGGCCTCGGCCATTTCGAGGCGGTCCGTCCTCGCATAGATGAGTGCAAGGTTGTTGAGGACCGACAGCGTCTCGTAGGCCTCCGGGCCGAGTAGCTTGAGGCGAAGCGCGTACTGCTCGTCGAAGATCTCCTCGGCCTGCTCGTAGTCGCCGAGCAGGTAGAGGTTCCAGGCGAGGTTGCTGCGCACGTCGATCGTGTCGAGGTCTTCACGACCCTTCGTCTCGATCATGAGATCGCTGAGCTCGTCCAGGATGTCCCGGCCTTCCTCGAGCCGGTCCATGTCGGTGTAGGCCATCGCCAGGCCATTCATCGCGCCCAGGGTCTCCTCGTGGGTGCGTCCGAGCGATTCGCGGCCGACGCGCACGGCATTCTCGAAGGCGCGCACGGATTCGTCCAGCCGGCCCTCGTAGAGCAGGCTCATGCCCAGCCACGACTCCGCGCCCACGGTGCGCTGGTCGAGCTCGCCGTACTCGCCACGATAAAGCTCGAGCGCCTTGGCGAATTGCTCTATGGCATCGCCGTAAAGCCCAATGGCATGGTAGCTCGCGCCCAGGGCGTTGGAGAGACGCGCGCCGATCGCGGGGCGCTCGGCGAACTGCGACCCCACCGCGACCGTGGCCTTCTCGAGCACGTGCTCGTCCAGCAGGCGGCGCGCCAGGTCGGTGCTGTTGTAGTCACCCTGCGCCCCGTCAACGATCGTCTCACCCATCGCCTCGGGATCGATCTCCGTGAGCATCGTCGAGAGGAACTCGGCAACCGCCTGGGCATCTTCGAGCGCCTCGGTGGCGATCACGCGGCTGCGTTCCGCCTCCCGGCCGGCCAGCACTGCGTTGATCGCGAGCGCGGTCATGACGCCGGACACGACGAGGGCCGCGGCCGCGGCGGTTGCGAAGACGCGGGTACGCCGGCGTTGCTCGCGATCCTTCAGGCTCGCGAAGGGAACACCGACGAGGCTCGCGATGAGTTTCAGTTTGGCGTTTTGCTTGCCATCCGCCTGCGGGCGGACATCGACGCCCAGGGGCTCGTCCTCGTACAGCGCCGGCGGGAAGTAGGTGCCGTCGTCACCGTCGACGATCAGGCAGAAGATGCGGTCGCCGCGGCCGAGTGCCTGAAACGTCCGCACCTCCTCGTTGACCCAGCGAGACGCGGCCGAGGCGGGCGAACAGACGACGATGAGGTGTTCCGATGCTTCCAGTGCATCCTGAATGACCGAGCTGAGACTCGACGAGGACGAGAGTTCGTCGCGGTCGAGAAAGATGGGCTGCAATCGATTCGTCGACAGGCCGTGCTTCGCGACCAGCTTGGCCGGAATCCGATAGCGTTCCAGCGCGCGCTGAATCCACTTCGCCCATTTGGAATCGATATGGCTGTAGCTGATGAACGCCTTGTAGCGCAAGATGGTCCCCGGGTTCCTGGTGTGTTGGCGAATATAACATTGCGAAGGGTCGGTCATTCACGGCTGATGCCGATGCGCTCGGCGCTTCGGTTCGGGAGGCAAAGCGCCCGGGGGTCTGCGCCCACTCGATCGGGAGCGACGTCGCTTTGGCGATGCCGGCATCCTCGAGCAGGCCGCCAGCAGAACCGCGTCCTGGTCGACAATCAATAGTCATTCCATGCCAAAATGGCTATCAATGACCGATAGTGGAACCCAGTGGCGCATGCCTTCGACCTACCTGAAGCTGGTGGTTCAGGCCGTCGAAACCGCCGGTCATGCGGCGACTTCGGTGCTCGACGGCACCAGGCTGGAAGCGGATCAACTCCAGCGCAGCGAACAACCGGTCAGTTTCGAGGCCACGCTGCAGGTGTTGAGAAACGCGGAGCGGTTGTTCGGGCCCGGGTGGCACCTCGGGGTCGGGCAACGTCTGACGGCGCCGGCTCATGGGCCCCTTGGCTTTGCGGTGGTCACCGCGCCGACGCTGAAGGCCTCCCTGGACGTCCTGCTGCGCTTCATGGGAATCCGCGCACCCTTTCTCTGGTCCTCGGGCGCCCGGGACGGGGATCAGTTCGTGTTTCGTTTCTTTGATGCGGTCGACATGGGTGATCAGCGTGAGACCCTGATCGAACTGGCTGCGCTTTCGTTACAGGGCCTGATCGAACGTCCCCTGGGCCGTGAAATCCAGGGGGCCAGCCTGTCATTCGCCTACGCCGAACCGGTGTACGGTGAGGCCCTCGCCGGGGCCTTTCACTGCACCCTCGCTTTTGGCGCAGAGCATCATGCCTTGCGCCTGCCGGTTGCCTGGCTGGAGCAACCCTGCGCGCTCTCGGACGAGGCCATGCATCGGTACCTGCTCCATCGGTGCGAAGAAGAACTCGCGACCAGCTCAGGTGGGCTGCCGACGGAAGTCACCGTGCGACGGGCGCTGCTGGCCACACCTGGCCTCATTCCGGGGCTGGCGGAAGTCGCCCGGACCCAGCACATCTCGACCCGAACGCTGATCCGGAGACTGAAGCGCGAAGGCACGACTTTCCAGGCCATCCGCGACGACGTGCGCCAAACCCTCGCTCGCGACCACCTCGTGAACTCGGACCTGACCATTGCCGAGATCGCCTGGCGGCTGGGTTACCAGGATCCGTCAAATTTCGGACGGGCTTTTCGACGCTGGCTCGGGGTCTCGCCCCGCACGTTCCGCGAGCGCGAAGCCGCATCCCTGGACGGGCCGGGATAAGCCACGCCCAGGCGCCCTGGGGGTGTCGCGGTGTACCTCATCGAATCATCATCTGCCAGCGCCACGGAGCGGCCGTTGTCCGGATATATCAGGCTGATCAGCTCGTCGACGTCCTAGCGGAGATGCCGGTGAGCCTGTGCGAACTTCCACTCGATGTTCAGCAGCGCCAGGTGACCGAAGATTTCATGAGCCCGGGCGGTTGGATGAACGATGTCGAAATAGTAGTAGCGGTCCGGGTCGACGCCGGGAGGGACCACGCCGATGCAGAAGCAGGTTGGCCCCAGCGGCGGAGGCAAGTCGTCGGGCACGAACACTGCCGGTGTTGAAACGTTCTCGAAGCCGAACCATGCCGGGCGCCGCAGGATGATCTCCTGGGCCAGGGCGAAGTTGGGATAAGTGATGGTCACGGGCTCATCGAGTGCGCGCTCGAGCTGCCGCTCCAGCCGAAGCATTTTCACACGCAGAAGCCGGTTGAAACGTTCTGCATTTTCCACGATCACATCTACCGCACCCGCCGGCGGCACTTCACCGAACAGCGCCTCATCCAGGGGCGGGTTGAGTCCCGGCGTGGTCTCATCGACCAGCGAGGGCAGCACGAGGAAGTGCCGTGCCCCGGCGGCGGCCAGGGTCGAGACGTGCTCCACCACCGACTCGGCAAGCGCCCGGGGATCGGCCGGCGGCCCCGGCGGGATCAGGTCGTTGTTGCCCGAATTGATGACGAACAGCTGGTCGCCGGACGGCGTTCCGGGCGCCTGTGGCGGCAGGAAGGGAAACGGCGGAACCCCCGTCAGGTACCAGTCAATCTGGGTCCCCACGTTGGGCACCCCGGTCTGGGAAAAACCGGGCCCATACTCCGCGCCGCCCCAGGCATAGTTCAGGCCGCCCTGAAAGTTGGGCACGGGCGAAGGCACAGCCAGCCGCTCCGAGAGCACCTCATGCCAGACGGGGCCGTTGGTGAAGCGACCCTGGAACCAGGGTGGGTCGACCGGTATGGGTACGGGGAACGACGGGTCAAAGGCGGTGAGGCTGAATACGTTGCCCGTGTCCGAAAGGCTGTCACCGAAAACCACGATTTCGTTGATCTCGATGTCCGGCCAGTCCCTGGCGGCCGCGCTGCCGGCGGCTGCGAGCAGCAGCACCGCCAGCATCGCCGCCAGTGTCCTCCTGATTGTGGAGGTGTTGCTTGCCCCAGCGCGTGTTTCCCGCTTGCATTGTGTAAACGATGAGTTCATGGCTTTCTCTCCTGTGGTGGTCGTTTCATCACAGCGCGAAACCTTCCTCACGCTGCGTCATCTGTCGCCGCGAAAGGCGCTGCGCAGAGCGGTGACGCCCGTGAATCACGACGGAATTGCAGTACCCAGACCTTGCGACACCGCAGGCGGAAGTGCTTGAAGGCGGAGCGAAGTTTTTGCGAAGAGGCGGCATACTGGGCGCTTGATGAGGGATGGAACGCACAATGGGAGGCTGACGCTCGGTGACCTGGTGGTCGATCCGGGCGCGCGCACGGTGCATCGGGACGGCGACCCGATCGACCTTCCGAAGCTGAGTTTCGACCTGCTGCTGGCACTGCTCGAGGCGGCCCCCGATGCGTTGACCATCGATGCCCTGATGGAGCAGGTATGGGACGGCCGGGTGGTTTCCGCTGCCACCGTGGCCAAGCGCATCGAACTGCTGCGCCAGGCCATCGGGGACGACGCGGCCAATCCGCGTTACATCCAGCTCGTGCGGGGCTATGGCTACCGGCTTGCCGAGACCCCGGCGCCGGTCGGGCAGACGTCCCCGGGTCCGGTCAAACCGTCTTCCCTGCCCACAACGAGGCGCCTCACCCCCACCCACATCGCCCTCGTGACTGCGGCGGCCCTGATCCTGCTGGCCATCTTCTTCGGTCCCTTTCGCGACCGCCCGACGCCGCCTGTTGCCGAGCGCTCCCTGGCGGTGCTGCCGTTCCAGGCCCTCGGCGAAGATCCCGGAGACCAGTGGTTCGCGGACGGCCTCGCGGAGGAGATCCGCCACGCCCTCGGCAAAACCGGCCAGCTGCAGGTCACGGGACGAACCAGCGCCGCCACGTTCCGGGGCGCTGAAGCGAGCGCGGCCGAAATCGGCGAGGCGCTCGGAGTTGCCCACCTCCTCGAGGGCACGGTGCGTCGGGACGACGTCAATATCCGCGTGGTCGCCCGCCTGACGGGAACCGCGGATGGATTCCAGCTGTGGAGCGAAACCTTCGATGCACCCCTCGGAGGCATGTTTGAGGTCCAGCGCGACATCGCGGAATCGGTGGCGCGTCGCATCCGTCGGGATACTGAGCAGGACAGGCCCGCAGATTCGGCCGCCGTCTCGACGAATCCTGAAGCCTACGGGCTTTTCCTCCAGGCGGTCAGCCTGAGCCCCTACCCCTACGGACCGGACTACGAACGTGCCCAGGCGCTCATCGAGCGGGTGGTCGAACTGGACCCGGGATTCGCTCCCGGCTGGAACCGGTTAGCGGCCATTCATGGTCGCCGCCTGTTCTTCGATCCCACCTATCCCGTACCACCGACGGAGTCCATCCAGTTGATCCGCGCCGCCGTGGACCGGGCGCTGGCCATCGATCCGACCCTGGGGGAGGCCTACGCCACCCTCGCCGGCCTCGCCTGGGCCTTCGAGCGGGATACGGAACGCGCGGCCCGGCTCCTGGAGCAGGCCATGAAACTCGATCCCGGCAACCTCCAGGTGCTGAGCTTCACCCGGGACCTGGCGCGCGCCGTCGGCGACCTGCCCCTGTCCCGCGACCTGGGCGCCCTGATCCTGCGGCGTGATCCCCTGTGCCTGGGCTGTCGAACCCAGTACGCGGGTACGCTCACCTGCCTGCGCGACTTCGGCCAGGCGAGGCAGGAGCTGCTGGTGATCGACCGGGGCGGTCTGGGCCGCTCGGTGACCTATGCCCTCGGCCAGATCGCCTTGCAGACCGGCGATCTCGCTGACGCGGCGAATCACTTCGAACGTGCGGAACACCCTGGTGAGCGCCGCGGCGGGCAAGCCCTGCTCCTGCACGCCCGGGGCGACACCATGGGCGCCCGTCGCCTGCTGGCGGAGTGGATCGACGAACAGCCGGAATCCTGGGAACTTCAGGCGGGGGTGGCCGCCTCGATCGGCGACGGAGAGCGGGCCGTGGAACGCCTGCACGTCGGCATGGAGCGGCGCTTCCTTTTTGTCCAGGGCGTCGTGTGCGCACCCGAGTTCGACCCGATCCGCGACGATCCCGCCTGGGGTGAATTCATGGCGTCCCTTGGCCGCAATCGGGACGGTAGCCAGGCGATCCCGTTCGACCCGCTTCTGCCGCCGGGCCTGGACGCCGCCAGTTTTCACCGCGGCGATTGACCCCAATCGCCCGGTTTTCCTGCACTACTCCCTGAGGCGACCTTCGTCGCCATTGTCATTGGGGGTTTGTCATGCGTCTCGTCAGTCACAGAACAGCCTGGATCATGGGCCGGGAAGGGTGTATCCGTGGCCCATTTCGGCGGCTCTGCCGGCTTTGCCCGCTCTTCCTGTTTTTCGTCCTGCCTGCGCCGGCCGGCGCACAGAGTTCGGGTTCGGATACCGTTTCCAGCTCCACGACCTTCGACTGCACCCGCTCCATTCCCTTTGTCAATCCGGGGACGCTGCGGATGAATTATGGAGCCACCCTGAATGCCGAAGTTGCGCCCTACATCGAGGCCAGCACGAATGACGCCCGCGTGACCGCGACCGTGCGGGTGACCGCGTCCCGGACCAACAACTGCCGGAACGGGGGCTTCTTCGTCGGTACGCCGGTGGTCACCTTTGGCGATGGGAATGTAGCCAATAATTTTTACAACAGCGCCGTCCCCGGAGAAAGCACGGTCCGGATTGACCGGCCGGGGGACGGCTTCGAGAACGGCACCTACCTCGCCACGGGTAACGACGGCGCCGCTGCCTTCGACCTGGCCTTCGGCGTCAGCGCCGGCGGCGCGGGGATTGCCTTTTCCCAGACGGACGACGGCCCGATCATTCTGTTGCCGACCGATGACGACAACAAGATCATCGTCGGCAACAAGGTCTACACGGACAATGCCGGCACCCGCTGGCGCGGGGGGTTCCGCAATGGCGGCAGCTTCACGCTGTCGGACTTCGTGATCCGCACGGGCGATGACAGCCAGTCGGAATTCGGCAACGTCATCATTCGCATACCGGTGTACGAAGCGCGCATCACCACCCTGGTGTTCAACCAGACCAGCAAGCAGGTCGGCGTGCTCGACACGGAGCTGCGCTATGTTCGCGGCGATTATCTGCGTGAACCGAAGATCGAGGTGATCGCCGATCGGCGCGTCATTGGTCTGGGAGAATCGGTGGACGTCCGCGTCCGCGTGCGAAACGACAGCAACCTGAGCCTCAAGGCCGGTGACGTCATTCTGAACCCGGCCAGCGCCGGCGGCGTCGTCTCATCGAACGTCACGGTGCAGGAATTTTCCTCCATGCCCAGCAACCTCACCCGCGAGGTGGTGTTTACCGTGACCGGTGAACAGGTCGGCGTGGCGCCCCTCCAGTTCACCGTCACCGGGGGCTGGGTATCGCCGGTTCCGCCGGGCCGGATTTATGAACAGGTCCTCGAACTGGCGGGCGGGCTGGAGGTCGTTGACGGTGTCCCACCGCTGTTTCAGGATGGCTTCGAGGCGCCGGGGCGGTAGATCGCTCGAGCGGAGCTGGTCATCACTGTGGGCGTCGCCGTTATGCCACAGCGGACGCGCAAGGTTGCCGACAGGAGGTCATCTTCCAATAAAAACGCCGCGCAGAAACTGCGCGGCGTTTTCATCACGCGGGGCTGCGATGAGTCATCGCAGTTCCGCCGTACCTAGTCCGCGGTGAA
>JAZBOL010000040.1:0-18205 GCA_036351115.1 Lysobacterales bacterium
AAGCCAACCCCGAACAAGCCAACCCCGAACATGCCAAGCGCGGACAACCCAACGCTGGGCATGGCCGCCGCGATGGCGGCCTTTTTCCTGTTCACGGTCATGAACGTGTGCGCCAAGCTGCTGGCGGACCAGCACTCGGTGATCGAGATCGCGTTCTGGCGCAACCTCGTCGCCCTGTTGCCTTTTCTGGCGATCGCCCTGCTGGCGCCCCGTCGACAGGTTCACAAACTCCAGGCCAAGCCGGGCCTGGTCATCCTGCGATCCGTGCTCGGCGCCCTGAGTCTCATGGTGACCTTCGGGGCCTTTTCCCTCATGCCCATGGCGGACACGACGGTGCTGATGTTCACCTCGTCCCTGTTCATCCCGATCCTCGGCATCCTGTTCCTGAAGGAATCGGTGGGCCCCTGGCGCTGGGGCGCGGTGGTGATGGGTTTTCTCGGCGTGGCCATCATGACGCGCCCCGGCAGCAGTGGCCCCGCCAGCCTGCCGCTGCTCGGCGTCGCCCTGGCGCTGCTGGCCTCGCTCATGCACGCCACGCTGCAGATCATCCTGCGCTACCTGGGCAGCTACGAGAAACCGCTCACGGTGACCTTCTACTTTTTCCTGGTCGGCACCGTCGTGGCCGCCCTGCCCATGCCCTGGGTGGGCCGCTGGCCCAGCCTCGAGAGCCTGCCGCTCCTGATCGGGGTCGGCCTCTCCGGTCTCGGCGCGCAGTTTTGCCTGACCGTCGCCTTCAAGAACGCCCAGGCCGCCATCGTCACGGTCTTCAACTACTCGGGCATCGTCTGGGCCACGCTGTTCGGCTGGCTGATCTGGAACGAGCTGCCGCTGCCCGTCGTCATCGCCGGCGCCACGGTGGTCATCGCCTCGAACGCGGTCATGATCTGGCGCGAGTCCCGCGTGCGGCGCATTCGCCAGCCACTCCTATAAGCCGAGCGTCAGCTGCAGCCCCTGGTCGACCTGCTCCATGATCGCGCCCGGCAGGGCCTTCAGGCGCCCCGTGAGATAGCGCCGGTCAACGGTGATCAGCTGGGAAACATTGACCACCGAGGCCTTGCCCAGCCCCGAGGCCCGACGCGGCAGGCGCAGATTGCCCGGCGCTTCGGCCAGGCGCAGGTTCGAGGTGATGACCGCGACGATGACCGTGTTGATCCGGCTCTCGTTAAAGGCGTTTGCCTGCACGACGAGCACGGGGCGTCGATAGCCGGAGCCCGAACCCTCCGGTGCGGGCAGGCTGGCCCACCAGACTTCACCACGCTTCATCGTCAACCGGCTCCAGCTGCGCACGGAACAGGCCGTCATCCAGGACAGCGTCATGGTCCGCATAGACGGCGTCCAGGCGCTCGGTGACGACCGCAGGCCCGTGCTCGGCGAGATAGGCCTCCAGGGCCTCCGCATACAGCTGGCTGCGCGGCAGGCCCCGCTCGGATGCCAGGCGTTCCGCGGCCTCGAAGAGCCCGTCGGGAATGGAAACGGCGACTTTCATGTCCACAGGGTATTACCCGGGTATGACTCGTTGCAAGTCGCTCATGTCGCCATGGTGTGACGGCAGGCTCCGGACGACGACCCGAAATCGACGTCCCGTCCTGTCGGAACTTTGCCCGAGCCGCGCAGCGCGTACACTATGGAGGCTCGTCGTGAACGACGCACACGACCACGAACCTCGAAACCAAGCCTTTCCATCCGCCACGGTGACCGACAACATGCTGACCCGCATTTTCACGCCCGGCCCGGCCCCGGTCCTGACCCCGGTCCTGACCCCGGCCCTGACCCTGGCCCTGGCCCTGATCCCGGCCCTGGGGCTCGCCGTCCCGGCCGCCGCCCTCGCCGACACGGCCTTCCGCGACCTCACCCCCCACGAGCAGCGCGCCGAGGACCTGCTTCGCGAGCTCATCGCCTTCGAATCGACCGGTGAAAAACCGGCGGAGAACCGTCGCGCCATGGAAGCCATGGCCGTGCACCTGCGGGACGCCGGGTTCAGCGACGACGACATCCAGCTGGTCAACCCGGCGCCGGATACCTACGGCCTGATCGTTCGCTACCGGGGCCGCGGCGAAGCGAAACCCATCCTGGCCCTGGCGCACATGGACGTGGTCACCGCCAACCCGGACGCCTGGGCCTTTCCGCCCTTCGAACTGGGCATCCGCGACGGCCACTACCTCGGCCGCGGCACCTCGGACAACAAGGCCGGGGTGGTGCAGATTCTCCACAACTTCATGCGCCTGAAGCAGGAAGGCTGGCTGCCGGCGCGCGACCTGGTGGCGGCCATCACCGGGGACGAGGAAACGGAAATGAAGATGGCGGCCTGGTTCGCCAGCGAGGAGAGCGGGCTGCTGGACGCCGCCTACGCCCTCAACAGCGACGGGGGCGGCGGCGAGTACGACGAGGATCGCCAGCCCCGCGCCTTCTGGGTGCAGACCAGTGAGAAGATCTACCAGACCTGGGAGCTGACCGTGACCAACGAGGGTGGCCACTCGAGCCAGCCCCGACCGGACAACGCCATCGAGGACCTGGCCCGGGCCATCACGCGCATCGCGGAGAACCCCTTTCCGATCCAGCTGGATGACGGCATGCGCATGATGTACGCCCGCGCCGCCGACCTGTACCCGGAGCCCATGCGCAGCGACATGCGCTGGCTGGCGACGGAGACCGATGCGGAGAAAGTGGCCACCTCGGAAGCCGCCGCCCGCATGGTCGCCGCCAATCCCGCCTACAACGCCGAACTGCGCACCACCTGCACGCCCACCCTGCTGCGTGGCGGCCATGCCGAGAACGCGCTGCCCCGCGACGCCACCGTCACCGTCAACTGCCGCATCCTGCCCACCATGCCGGTGGCCGAGGTGGAGGCGCGCCTGCGCGAGCTGGTGTCGGACCTCGACGTCGACATGACCGCCCTCTGGCCCCACTGGGAAGGACCGCCTTCCCTCATGACGCCGGACTTCCTCGAGCCCGTGGAAGCCCTCGTGGAGGAACACTTCGGCGACATCCCGGTGATCCCGTCCATGTCCACCGGCGCAACGGACGGCCTGTTCTACCGCGGCGCCGGCGTGCCCGTGTACGGCGTGGCGGCCATCTTCGAGGCGCCCGGTGAAAACCGCGCCCACGGCCTGGACGAACGGGTCGGCATCGAGGAGTTCCACGCCTCGGTGGCGTTCTGGTACGACCTGTTCAGGACCCTGGCCGAGTAGGCGACACCGTTGACCAGTCCGCAATCCACGACCTGCACGGACCGGGCGCCGCTGCGCACCCCGTGGCGCACCACTCTGCACTGCCTGGCCATCCTCGCGGCAGGCTGCCTTACCGCCTGCTCGAGCGCGCCGTTCATGCCCGAGCCGCTGGACAGCCCCGACCACCTCGAAAACCTGCAGACGAAGACCGTCGACCGGATCACCGTGTCCGCGGCGCTCCTGCACGACGACGAAGCGCGCCGGCATTTCGGAGCGGACCTGGGAAGCCAGGGCGTGCAGGCCCTCTGGCTCCGGGTGCGCAATGCCACGGACCGCCGCTACTGGTTCGTGCGCAACACGGTGGACCCGGACCTGTATTCGGCGGACGAGACGGCCCTGCTCGCGCGCGGCGACCTGCGCGGCGAGGACTTCGAGGCCCTGCAGCAGCACTTGCGCGACGAGTCCATCCGCGTGCTCATGGAACCCGGACACGTGACCCAGGGCTTCCTGTTTCTGCCCCGGGAGGAAGGCGGGCGCTACGTGGAAGTCCGGCTGGCCAGCGATGCCTATGAAGCCCAGCAACGCGCGGTGGCCACCCTGGAGCCGTCGCCGGAAAACGTGCAAGCGGGTGACGCAATGAATCCCGGCCCGCCTCCGCGCGCACAGTTCAGGGAACTGCGCCTCGGCTTCGCCCTCACCCTGCCGGACGGCGATTTCGACTACGAGCGCCTGGACACGACCCTGACCTACGCCGGCCAGTCCCTGCCGGACCTCGACCTCGACGACCTGCGCGCCGAGCTGGAACGGCTGCCCTGCTGCGCCACCAACGCTGACGGTGACACCGACGGCGACCCCCTGAATGTCGTGCTCATCGGCGACGCACACGACATCATGGTGGCCCTGTCCCGGGCCGGCTGGTCCTTCACACACCGCATCACCCTCGCCTCCGTCACCCGCATGATCGGCGCCTCGCTCCAGGGAGAGGGTTACCCCGTGGCCCCGGTCAGCTCGCTCTATGCCTTCGGCCGCAAGCAGGACATTGCCCTGCAGCGTGCCCGGGCCAACATCGCCCAGCGCAACCACATGCGCCTGTGGCTGGCGCCCTTCACCCTCGAGGGTCGTGACGTGTGGGTCGGCCAGGTCAGCCGCGACATCGGGGTGAAGGTCACCACGAAATCTCCTTCGCTGACCACGCACATCATCGACCCGGAAGTGGACCTCACCCGCGAGTACCTGCTCCACAGCCTGCTGGCCGAGGGCTACGCCGCCGGCTTCGGTTTCGCCGCCGGCAGCCGGGCCGCCACGCCCGAAGAACCCGCCGTCAACCTGGTGGAAGACCCCTACTTCAGCGACGGCCTGCGGCTCGTGGTGATGGTGGCCTCGGAACCGGTGCCCTACGAGGAGGTGGTCGGCCTGCTCTGGGAGCAGTCGGACGCGCCCGTCGCGGAAGGGCAGAGCGAAGCGGCGAGCCGCAACGTGTTTCCCATCAGCAGCGAGGGCCTGCCGTAGGCGGGTAATCGCCCCGATCCCGTGCTAGGCTCGAATAGGCATCCCAGTCAGGAAAAACCGACGCCCATGCGAGCTTTACTGTTGACGTCCCTTTTCGCCCTCGGCGCCCAGGCGGCCCTCGCCCAGGACACCACCCTCGCCGACACGCGCTGGCAGCTGGTGTCCATCCAGTCCATGGACGACAGCTCGGCGACCCCCGACGAACCGTCCCAGTACACCCTGGCCTTCAACGCGGACCAGTCCGTGTCGATCCGGTCCGATTGCAACTCGGTCAGCGGCAGCTGGGGCTCCGAAGGTCCCAGCCGGCTGATCTTCAGCGACCTGGCCAGTACCCTGGCGCTGTGCGGCCCCGATTCCCTGGACGAGGTGTACCGGGCCCAGTTCGACTGGGTGCGCAGCTACGTGCTGCGCGACGGGAACCTCTTCCTCGCGACCCTGGCCGATGGCGCCATCATCGAGTTCAGTCCCCTCGACGCCCCCCCGGTGGTGGCCCGGCTCATGGGAGACGACCTGCGCCTGGAAAACCCGGAAGCGGTCCAGGCGCGAATCCTCGACCGCCTCTTCGGCGCCTACCGGGTTCACCACAGCCTGGAAGCCACGGACGAGGAAATCGCCGCCTACCTGGCGGACATGAATCGCGCCCTGGCCGAGGACCTCGGCGACGAGGCCGAATCCATGGACGACCTCACGGAGGACGAGCGGGCGGAGGTGAAGGCCCTGCGGGAAGGCATGGCGCGCAGCATGATCGAGCAGTGGAAGCTCAACAGGGCGCTGTACGAGCAGTATGGCGGGCGCGTGATTTACCAGCAGTTCGGTCCGGAGCCCCTGGACGCCTACCGCCAGTTCCTGGAAGAACGCCAGGCAGCAGGAGATTTTGTTTTCCTGGACCCTGACGTGGAAGCGGCCTTCTGGCGCTACTTCCGCGACGAATCGATGCACGATTTCTTTCCCCCGGACGAGGCGAAGACGGTCTTCGCCACGCCCCCCTGGGAGGACTGAATCCTAAGGAGAAACGCGATGACAAACCGCAAGAATCACACCCTGAAACGCGCCCTGCTCGCCCTGGCCATCGTCGGGGTCGCCGGCGCCGCGAGCGCCGACATTCCCAGCAACCTGGAAGACCTCATCGGCGCGCGCGCCAGCAGCGGCGAACGGGCCCTGCAGCAGCGCGGCTACGTGCTGACCGACTATGGCCGGGCCGAGGGCATGACCTGGAACTACTGGTGGAACGCCTCTCGCCGCGACTGTGTCGGCGTCGCCACCGCGAATGGGCGCTACGAGCGCATCGCCAGCGTGGCCAGCCACGACTGCAACCAGGACACGGGACACCACGAAGACGAGGGCATGAGTGACGGCGCCAAGGTCGCCATCGGCGCCGCGGCGATCCTCGGCGCCATCGCCCTGGCCCACAAGTCGCACCACCATGACGACAATACCCACCATAATGACGTCGACCGGGAGGCGGAGTTCGACCGCGGCTACCGGGACGGCAAGTACAATCACAGTTACAACGATTACAACGGCAGCCAGGACTACCGGGACGGCTACGACCAGGGCGCCAGCTCCCGGGACCACCACTCCTCCTACCGGCAACATGATGGGGACAATCACAACCGCCACGGCTACAGCAGCCGCCAGGGCTTCGATGATCTCGTGGGCGAACGCGCCTCCTCCGCCGACCGGGCGCTCGAAAACCGGGGCTTCCGCAACGTCGACGGGTTCAAGAGCGGCAGAACCTCCTACACGATCTGGTGGAACGGCCGCTCGCGCCAGTGCCTCCAGATGGCCACGGCCAACGGCCGGGCCGACAGCATCGTCGACATCGGCCGCCATCCGGGTTGTCACTGAGCCGGGATGCCCGGCCGCACCCCGAGGCGAATGGCGCCGGGCACGAGCACCGGGCGCCCGGCGCGGCGCGCCTTGGGGGTGGCGGCGGCTGCGCTGATCCTGCTGTGCGGCTGCAGCGCGACGCCATCCCGTAATCCCGTACCCGAACACCTGGTGGAAACGGCGGCGGTGCCCGGCATGCCCCGGGCCCGGGCCTGGGCCGACGAGGCCCCCGCCTGGCTGGATGACTGGTTTCTCGTCAATGACGACGACCCGCGCGCGCCGCTGCTGCGGGGGACTCGCCACTACTACCTGGCCATTTCCGGCGGCGGAGCGAACGGCGCCTTCAGCGCCGGCGTGCTAAAAGGCTGGACGGAGAGTGGGCTGCGTCCCGAGTTCACCCTGGTGTCCGGCGTGAGCACCGGCGCCATCATTGCCCCTTTCGCGTTCCTGGGGCCTGACTACGACCCGGTGCTGGAAGAGATCTATACCACCCTGTCCACGGACGATGCGATCGAGCTGCGCTCCCTGCCCGCCGCCCTGTTCGGTTCCTCCGGCGCGGACACGGCCCCGCTGGCCGCGACCCTGGAGCGCTATTTCGACGAGGACGTCATCGAGGCCATCGCCCGGGAGCACCGGCGCGGCCGGGTGCTTACGGTCGGCACGACGAATCTCGACGCCGTGCGCCCGGTCACCTGGAACCTCACGGCCATTGCGGCCAGCGGCCGGCCCGAAGCCGGCGACCTGATCCGCAAGATCATTCTCGCCTCCGCGGCGGTGCCCGTGGCCTTCCCGCCCGTGATTTTCCCCGTGGAAGCCGATGGACAGCGCTACGACGAGCTGCACGTGGATGGCGGCGCCAGCTCCCTGGTCTATCTCTACCCTCTCGATTACCGCTGGGGCGACGTCACCCGGCGCCTGGCGGTGCCCAACCGTCCGAACCTTTACATCCTCGAGAACGGGCACCTGCACGATGACTGGGACGCGGTCGATCCGACGCTTTTTGACATTGCCCTGCGCTCCCAGCGCGCCCTCATGGGCAGCGCGGTCCGGGGCGACATCTACCGCATGTTTCTCGCCGCCTGTCGCGATGGCCTCGACTTTCGCCTCGCCTACATTCCCGATGACTTCCGGCTCACGCCGCAGGAACCGTTCGATCCGGTCTACATGGCTGCCCTCTTCGAGCGAGGCCATGAGCTGGCCCGGGAGGAGATGCGCTGGCACACGGCGCCGCCCGGACTGGGGGAGTCTTCCGCGACCGCCTGTGCGGGTGACCGGGGCCGGGCGGGCGGACTGGGCTCGTCGGCGAATGACGTTTCCGACCCCTGAGCCCTACCAGCCCAGCACGTCCTCCTTGATGGACCAGCGCCGTTCGGCCACCTCGGCGCCCTGGCCGAGCACCCAGTTGCGGTAAGCCAGGTCCACCGTCCCCGTATCCCGGGCGAGGGTGATCCACTCGTCGACGGTCTCCGCCAGCGCCTCGGAGTCCAGCGCGACGCCGAAGGCGACGGAAATCTGCACCGGGTCGGGCTGGGGCACCACGGCCGTGAACTCCGGGTGCAGCAGGCTCCAGCCGGAAGCGTGCTCCACCGGCATGAGGAAGGCGTCCATGTCCGGATGCCGTCCCTCGAAATAAGGCGGCCAGAACTCCACCACCCGCGTCTCGTAGTCGGCATCGCCGAGGTAGCGCTCCAGGCTCGTGGAGAGCTGGCGCACGTCCAGCGGCACGCCGATGACCAGCCCGCTGCTCTGGCGCAGGTCGCCGATGCTGGCGAACTCGTGGCGCCGTTCGTCCCGCACCGCAAAACCCACGGTGACCTTCATGTAGGGCTCGCTGAAGTGCAGGCGCCCGAACCAGTTGGGGCGGTACCAGACGCCGGGCATGAGATCGATGCTGCCCGCCTCGAGCATCGCGGGCAACTCCGGCCAGTCGATGGGCACGAACTCGGCCCGGACCCCGAGCCCCCGGGCGAGGCGTACGGCGAGCTCAACGTCGAGTCCGACCAGTTCCTCCCGGGAATTGCGGAAGCTGAAGGGCAGGTTCGCCGGGTCGAAGCCGATCCTCAGGCTGCCGCGCTCGCGGATGCGCTCCATGATGGGTCCCCGGCCCGCATCGCCCGGCGGCGGCTCCGCCAGCACCGTGTACTCACCGAGCCCGTCCGGCAGCCGCATGCCCAGGGCACGCTCGTCCAGGTCGTAGTCCATGTCGATGGTGGCCACCAGGACCAGGCGCACGGCGAAAACCGTCACCACCGTCGCCGCCGCCATGAGTCCGAAGGCGCGCAGCAGCCGCGCCGGCTCGAGGCGCAGGAATCCCGCCATGGCGCCGCCCGCCAGCAGGGCGAAGACCAGCAGGTTCATGGCCGTGACCATGGAGTCGAACTTGCCGGTCACGATGGTCGTCGGGATGTAGAGCAGGAACAGGTCATGGGGCAGGCTGAACACGTCCAGCAGGAACGGCAGGGCGATCTGGGCCTTGGCGAAATAGCTGGGAATACCGGCCGTGAAGAGGGACGGATAGTCCGCCAGCCCGAAGGGCGCCCCCGCCAGCCAGGCCGCAAAGGGGATGAACAGCAGGGTCAGCAGCTTGCCGGCGTTGGGGAAGTTGAACAGGACCGGAATCATCACGTCGGCCGCCGACTCGCTGCGCTCGTCCAGGAGCCCATGCTTTTCGAAGAGCGCCTTGGAACGCTCGATGAGCATGGGCATGACGATGAAGGCGTTGTGCGCCACGAAGGCGGTGAGCAGCGCATCCTTCGAAACGCCGACCACTTCCCGGTAGCTGAAGGGCGTCATGGCGGTCACCAGCAGGGGCAGGATGACGAAAGCCAGGAGCAGGGCCACCGCCGCGAAGGCCACGAAATAGGCCTCGAGGCGAACAAAGGTGTCGAGGGTCATGGTGCCCGCGGTGGCGGCGACGATGCAGAACACGCCAAAGGGCGTCAGGGCGATCACCATGTGCGTGATTTTCACGATGGCCTCGTTCCACACCCGCAGCGGATCCAGCAGCCGGACCTTGTCGTCGATGCCCATGAGCGCGATGCCCAGCAGGCAGCTGAACAGCACCACCGCCGGCACCACGTTCCGGGACAGGGACTCGAAGGGGTTGGAGGTGAAATAGATCTCCGCCAGGGAGAAATCCTGCCGGGGCTCCACCAGCGCGGAGCTGTAAAAGGACGCGCTGACGAATTCGGGGAAAGCGAAGGGCACGGCCGTGAGCAACACGATCATCGCCGCCCACACGAGCAGCAGCAGGGCGCCGCCCCGCAGGGCCAGGCGCTTCGCCTCGCCGGGCGACAGCTGCCCGAAGGCCACCACGATCGCCGTCACCAGGTACGGCAGAACCGTCATCTGCATCAGGCGGATATACACGTCACCGGCCGGGCGCAGCACCTCGGCAGGCTCGCCGAAGAACAGGCCGACCGCGATGCCGAGCCCCAGTCCCAGGAGAATCTGCTTCGACAGGCCGAGGTTTTTCCAGCTGCGGGCCAGTGCGGACATCATGCGTGAGAGTCTGTCCTTGACGGGAGACCGGGGTACGCTAATGCTATCACCCTTGCACGATTCAATGACCTTTTCACGGTCGATGCGTTGAGGAACGACCATGTCTGTCCCGATTCGAAGCCTTATCCCCCTGTTGGTCACTGCCGTGCTGTTCTGCACCGGCGCCGCCGCCGACGAGACCGCCGAACGCCGCCAGTGGATCGCGGACATGAAGACGGACGCCCGGGGGCCCTTCCAGCGCATCCGCTGGTTCTGCAATGACGGGGAGGTGCTGCCGCCGAAAGCCTATGCCTGCGCCGACCACGGCGGCGGGGTTCAGCACGGGCAGTGGAGCCAGCGCACCCTGCTCCTGCGCCAGGACGGCTACTACGTCGCCAACCTGCTGGCGGGGCTGGATCCGGATGCCTGGCTGACCGGCGAGACCGCGCGCGATCGCTATGCCCAGCTGCTCGTGGAACGCTTTCTCATGGGCGCCGACGACGGCTGGATTTTCCGCCGCGCCCTGTTCTACCGCGGCGCCATCCAGGAAGAGGACGAGCGGGAAGGGGCACAGAAACTGCTGCGCGCCATGCAGGGCGACGCCTGGTGGTCGGGACCGGGCTTCCCGGCCTGGCGCATCGGCGCAAAGCTGCTGCCCCACGGCGCCGACAGCGCCTCCGTGGACCGGGTGCGCCAGCAGTCCGCGAGCCTGTCGGACCGGGACCCGGGCTTCCGGGGCCTGCGGGCCAAGATTCACGGGGCCCCCGAGGCCGGTGACGCCCAGCGCGTCCGCGACTACGCCGCCGGCCTCGACGAGGGAGCCCGCGCGCCCTACCTCGCCCTGGCCGGGGAAATCGACGCGGTCTATGCCGCGGCCCCGCTGGACCAGCAGCTGGACGAGTTTCTCAAAAGCGATCCGCCGGCGATCCTGCGAACGGCGGTGAGCGAGGCGCGGGAACGCCTGGACGCCGCCGACAGCGACCTGGCGCGCCTGCAGGCGGCCGCCATGCTCATGGCCGGTCTCTTCGAGGCGATCCCGGCCTTGGACTCGGAGCGCTGGGCCCTCGCCGCCCTGGATCTCAGCCTGGCGGTGGAGACAGACTTCTTCGCCCGTGCCGCCGAGCTTCGGCCCGGGCTGTCGTCCATGAGCCGGCGCGAGCTCGTGGCCGTGCTGGAAGCTGCGGGCCAGGCCGCCTACGGCGCCGGCCTGGTCAACCCACGACTTCACGGCGAACTCGCGAGCGCCCTGGACCGGCTCGATCAGAACGAGGTCAGCCTGGCTGCCTACCGCGAGGTGCTCGCCACCCTGAACCGCGTACCCGGCTGGGGCACGCAGCGCCTCCGCATGCATTTCTTTGACGCGATGCAGACCCTCGGCGAGCTCGAGCCCATGGCCATGCGCTTCATCCAGGACCAGCTCCGGGCCAGCCCCCTGTTGCTCTTTGCCGACGCGCTGAAAATCCTTTCCGCCGATGCCGGCGCCCTCGCCGGGGTGCGCCACCGGATCTTCGACGAGGAAGCGGGCACGGCCTTCACGGCCCTGAACCCGGGACTGGCGCGGGGCGTACTGCGCGTCAAGCCGGACCTGTCCGACGTGGAAACCCTGGCGCCGGATGGCATCTACGTCTTGCCCGAGACCGTGTCGGACCTGCCCCCGGTGCGCGGCATTCTCACCGCCGGCGAGGGCAACCCCCTGTCCCACGTGCAGCTGCTGGCGCGTAACCTGGGGATCCCGAACGCGACCGTGAACGCCCAGTGGCTCGACACCCTGGCGGCCCATGACGGGGAGGCCGTGGTGCTCGCCGTGAGCCCCTCCGGCGTGGTCGAGCTGGTGCCCGATGGACCCATGTGGGACGAGGTTCTCGCCACCGGCGCGGACGAGGAACAGGATGCGCTCATTCGTCCCGACCTGGACAAGCTCGAGCTGGACGAGGACCGCTTCCTGCCCCTGGACGGACTGCGCGCCGATGACTCCGGGCGCACGGTCGGCCCCAAGGCGGCCAAGCTCGGGGAGCTGCGCCATCATTATCCGGAAGCCGTGTCCAATGGCCTGGCGATTCCCTTTGGCCTGTTCAAACGCCAGGCCCTGGAGCAGCCCTACGGCGACGGCACCCTGCGTGAATGGATGCTTGGGCGCTACGAAGCCCTGGGCCCCGTCGATCCGGGTGACCCGGACCAGGCGCGCGCCTACGAGGCATTCCGCGCCGAACTCTATGACCGGCTGATCACCACCCCGGTCGACGGCGCGTTTCGCGAGCAGCTCCTGGCGTCGCTCCGCGAGGTGTTCGGCGACGGTGACCTGCCCGGCCTGTTCATTCGCTCCGACACCAACGTGGAGGACCTCGCCGGCTTCACCGGTGCGGGCCTCAACCTGACCCTCCCCAACGTGGTCGGCGAGGACGAACTGCTGGCCGGCATCCAGCGGGTCTGGGCCTCGCCGTTCACGGCCCGCGCCTTCGCCTGGCGCCAGTCCCTCATGAGCGAGCCGGAACACGTCTACACCTCGATCCTGCTGCTCGAGTCGACGCCCTCGGAGAAATCCGGCGTCCTCGTGACCCGGGACATCGACACCGGGGACGATGGCGTGATCTCCGTGGCGGTCAACGAGGGCGTCGGTGGCGCCGTGGACGGCCAGGCCGCGGAAAACCTGCGCATCGACCGGGCCACGGGCGAGGTGCGGGTGCTGGCCACGGCCACCGCGCCGACCCGGCGCGTGCCTCCCGCCGAGGGCGGGTTGCGGGAGGTGCCGGCCAGCGGCAGCGACACGGTGCTGCAGCCGGACGAGATCAGGCAGCTCATCGCTTTCGCCGACAGCCTGCCGGAACGCTTTCCGCCCATCGTCGATGACGACGGCAATCCCGCCGCCGCGGACGTGGAGTTCGGGTTTCTCGACGGGCAGTTGCGCCTGTTCCAGCTCAGGCCGTTTCTCGAGAGCCGCTACAGCACCGGTGCGGCGCACCTGGCCGCCATGGACGAAGGCCTCGCGGACACGAGCCGGGTCCGGGTGGCCATGAACGAGGGGCCGGGATCATGAAGGGCCTGGTGAACGGTCTCGCGGGTTTGGCCCGACCGGCCCTCGGCACGGCGGCCCTGGCCGCCGTCCTGGCGCTTCCCGCCGGGCCCGCCGGCGCCTGGCCCCTGGACGGCTATCCGGACACGGGCATCCGGCGCCTGGAGCACGACCGCCTGGTCGTGGCCGGCGAGCTCGAAGGTCGTCCACCACCGGTCGGTGCGCGCCTGCCCACATCGGCCATCGATCTCCGCCTGACGGACCAGGCCGATCTCGATCTGCCGACGCCGGATCCGCAATTCACGGCGGCGCTGCGCGAACTGCTCGGGGACAACCAGGAAGCATACGCCCTCGCCGTGCTGGATCTCACGGACCCGGATGCCATCGCCTACGCCGAATGGCGCGGCGACTACCGCCAGAACGTCGGCAGCGTGGGCAAGCTGGTGGCGGCCCTGGGCCTGTTCCAGGGGCTCGCGGACGCCTGGCCCGACGACACGGCGAAGCGTTGGGACGTCTTGCACGACACCCCCGTGATTGCCGACGAGTTCTCCCAGAGCGACCACCACACGGTGCGCTTCTACGATCCGGAGACCGGCACCGGCGAGCGGCGGGCGATCCAGGTCGGCGACGAAGCCAGCCTTTTCGAATACCTCGACTGGATGGTGTCCGTGAGCTCCAACTCCGCGGCCGCCATGATCATGCGCGAGGCCATGTTGCTGCGAGGGCTGGGCGAGGCCTATCCGCCGGCGAACGCCTCCATCGACGGCTTTTTCGACGAGCTCGGAAGCCGTGGACGCACGGAACTGTTCCAGGAAACCTTCTGGGCGCCCCTGGAGCGCAACGGCTTCGACCTCGAGCGCTTCCGCCAGGGCAGCTTCTTCACCCGGGGCGGCAAGGCCCGCGTGAACGGGGGCGGCAACAGTTACGCCACGGTCCGCAGCCTGGCGCTCTACGCGCTGCGCATGGAGCAGGGACGGCTCGTGGACGAGTGGTCCAGCCGCCAGCTCAAACGCGCCCTCTACCTGACCGAGCGTCGCATCCGCTACGCCAGCTCACCGCGCCTGCGGGACGCGGCCGTGTGGTTCAAGAGCGGATCCCTGTATTCCTGTAAGCCCGAACCCGGCTTCGACTGCGGCGCCTACCGGGGTAATGTGCGCAATTACATGAATTCCCTGGCGATCGTCGAGCAGGAGGTCGATGGGCGGCGCATTCACTACGTCTCGGCCCTGATCTCCAACAAGCTCCGGGAGAACGCCGCCGTGGCGCACCAGAAGCTGGGCGGCGACGTGCACGAGTTGATCCTGGCGCGGCACGCGGGGGCGGGAGGCGACGCAACCGCGCCCTGAGACCCGGGCCGCGCGACCGTCACCGATTGTCGATCGGACTGCCCCCCCGGTCACCCGATTCGAGAACGGGCCGATGCAGTGCACGGGCGATTTGCTCCAGCCACCGGCCACCCTCCCGATCCCGGGCGAGCCCCACCAGGATGTAGCTCCCCGTCTCCGCGACCACCAGGGCGCTGTCGGCATGGTGATTCCGCCAGGTGCCGGATTTGCGATAGAGCCGTGCGTCGGTCTCTGCGAGACCGGCCACGAACTTGTGCGAGATCGCCGGGTTGGACAGGGCTTCGAGCATGAGCGTCGTCGAGGCGGGACTGGCGAGCTCGCCGCGTACGAGCAAGGTGTAGAAACGCGCGGCCTGCCAGGCCGTCGCCTTGTGTGAAAAGCCGTGGAGCGGATCCCGCCGGTAGGCGGCTTCGGGTGCGTAATCCTTCCCCACCCAGAGCCCCCCGCCCAGGTCCGGATCGTAAAACCGGTGTTCGCCGTGCTGCAGCAACTCAAGCAGCCATCGACGATCAATGCGGTCCAGCACCCGGTTTGCACAGGGATTGCAGGATGACCGGATCATGGCGACCAGGTCATCATGCAACGCATCGTCGAGCTCGACTCGACCCTCGTCGAGAGAGACGGCGGCGCCATACAAAATCGCGATCTTTGGCAGGCTGGCCGCATAAAAGCCCTGGTGACCGTTCACCAGGCCCAGGCCCACCACCCGCTCGCCGTCCAGGCGGACGACCGCGATCGCCAGGCGGCCCTCCTCAGCGGCGGAATCCAGCCCGAGCTCGGCCACCGTGCGATCGAGAAGCCCCTGCAGCGGGTCGGCTCCCTCCCGGGGCAGGGGACTCGCCTGCGAGGTCGCCACCAGGCCGGCAAACAGCACGACCCGGGTCAGTTGCAGGAACCGCCGCCCCAGGCTCCAGCGGTCGGTCATGGCACGGCGAAAGGGCA
Source organism: Lysobacterales bacterium (assembly GCA_036351115.1). Taxonomy (GTDB): domain Bacteria; phylum Pseudomonadota; class Gammaproteobacteria; order Xanthomonadales; family SZUA-36; genus Marinihelvus. Next base: position 15,285 of record JAZBOL010000040.1, read on the forward strand.
TCCGCGCATTTTAGGGCAGAGTCGCGGTCCCCGTGGCAACCGGCTTCCCGGCGGGCTCAGCCGCCCCCGCTCACCCGGGTCCAGCCCGCCGGCACCTCGAAACGCGAGGCATCGACGCGACCCTTGTCCACGTCCGTCAACTCGGTGCTGATGGTGAACAGGTTCACGAAACCCTCCTCCGCTTCGGCGGCCTGCGTCTCGGCGCGCTCCTGCTCACGCTTTTCCTCGCGGTTTTTCCTGAACTTGCTGAACATGCCCGAGGCCAACTCGCGCGTCGCGGAGCCCACGGCCGAACCGGCGATGGAGCCGCCCACGCCGTTGCCCAGGGCGTCAGCGGCTTCCCGGGCGGCTGCGCTGCCGGCGTGGCCGGCCGCGGAATAGGCGGCTGAATCCACGCCCGCATCCAGGGCGCGGCTCCACACGTCATCCAGGGCGATCTGTTCGCCGCCCTGGGTGGTGCAGGCCGGCCCGCCCAGGGACAGGGTCATCACCGTTTTCACCGGGTGGCCTTTCATGTTCTCGGTTTTCTCCAGGACGTCGTCCCAGCCCTGCTTGAACATGGCCATGAGGCCGCGGGCCTGCATCTGCACGAGCGCGGCCGCGTCGTCACCACCCAGGGCGCGGGCCATGGCGTCGCTGTAGGCCACGGTTTCCTCGCCCCCGGGCGCCTTCTTCGCCATCCAGTAGTCGAGCGCCCAGCGCACTTCGCAGGCCTTGCCCTCGGGCAGCTCGCAGGTCTGGCTGGCGGTGATCAGGGTCTGTTCCGCGCGCACGCCGCCAAAGCGCTCCTTCTCGCCGGTTTCATCCACGGACAGCTTCGGTTCGGACCAGCGGCACTCGCCCTCGTCGATGGGCATGCCGCCTTCCATCTGCTCCATCTGCGCCATGGCCTCGTCCGCCTGGGCGCGCAGCTCATCGAAGGTCATTTCGCTGTACTGCTGGCTGTCGGGGTCGAGCTGCCACAGCACCTCGCGGTCGAGGCGCAGGATCATGGACGAGTCCATGTTGCCCGCGAAGGCGGCCATCATGCCCGAGCTCGCCTCCATGCGGTTGTCGACCCGGGCCTTTTCCCCGGAAATGAAGGTCGTGCTCGTGCCGGAGGAGCCGAGCATGGCCAGGGTGCCGCCGGCATCGATACGCACGGCCTGGGTCAGGGTCACATCGGCGGCCGCTGCGCCCGAGCACAGGGCCAGGGCCCCGCCAAGGGCCAGGAAAAGGGGTCGTTGCTTCATCATGGATTGGGTCTCCGGATTGGGTGCGTTCCCTAAAACTAGCGCAAAACGCGACACCAGCCCGCCAGGCGTCCCGGATCGACGCGGGATCGAGGCCGGTTTGACGCAGAGCGACGCCAGCTCGAGGGTTTATACCGTAGAACGCATCAGGCAGGGCGATGCGTCGTCGGGACGCTCTTGACCCGCACCGCGGCGAGGAGGCAACAGTAGATGCCGATCATCAGGGTGAAGAACCAGAGGGGATGCCCCGGCACGCCGCTGACCAGGAGGAACGCCAGGTAGGCCAGGAAGATGCCGTTCAGCGCCACGGCCGCGGAATAAAGGGCAGGACTGCCCTTCCACAGGCCCCAGGTCGCGAGCAGGTTGAAGAGGCCCAGGCCGAGGAGGAAGATGCCGGGCAGCAACAGGAGAAGGCCGGCCAGGGAGGTTTCCCGGACCATGGGCCAGGTCGCGCCCAGGTGCCCGAAGCTGCCCAGGAGCAGGAACACGCCGACGGCAGCCGCGGCGAGGGCCGCAAGGCGGTAGGGCCAGTTGAACTCGGTCATGTGCGGAATCCTCCCATAATCACCGGTGACAATAGCCCATGAAACCCCGGTGCGCACCGGCCAGAAGTCACGACCCGCCGGTCCCCGTTTCCAGGGGGAGCCGCACGCAGGAACCGTGGGGGCGGATCTCCAGCCGGTCCGGATCGACCTCGCCCAGGTCCTCCAGCGACAGGCTGAACGCGAGCTTCGGCAGCACCGGGCCGCCCTCCGGCGCCCGCCATTCCCCGTCCTCGATAGCCGGGCAATGCCACGCCCGGTCGTCGCCTCGGAGGGTCACCCGGACACTTCCGAGTCGCGGACCCGCGTAGGCCAGCCAGCCCTGCAGGGTCCGCGTACCCCGGACCACGCGGACACCGCCGAAACAGGAACGGTAGTAGAGCGACGAGGCCTCGAGGCGCTCCAGCAGGCCCGTGTACTCCTTCATCATCGCGCGGAAAGCGCGCCGGCCCAGGGGAGCGTGGCGCTCGTTACGGTCATGCGCGACGAAATAGCGTGGCCCCTTTTCCACCTCGCGCCCAAAGGTGGCGCTGCCCCGAAATCGCTTCTTCCGTTCGAACTCCTGTCGGGACTTGACGATGAAATGGCCGATGAAGAGCCCGTCCCAGGTGATGTCCGCGGTCCGGTGGAGGCCCACGGTCTCCGGCCGCAGGGCGTTGCCCCGTGCGTCCACGTACCGCCCGGTTCGCAGCTTCGCCGTGTGCACATCCGCCTCCGCCAGGCGCGAGCGGCGCACGAAGGATTTGACCCAGCGGTTCTTCTCAAACGACTGCCCGGCATGCGCCGCGAAGCGCAGCAGGACGGGGCCGGCATTGGACCGGTCGTAGCCGGAGGAGCCGTAGACGCGCCAGTTCAGACCGAGCGCCGAGACTTCGTCGTCGCGAAAGACCCGCGCTACCCGGCGAGCGAGCCGGCCCCGACCGTCACCCAGGATGAATTCATCTGCATCCAGGAAGCCCAGGATCGGATCCGCGCCCCGGGCAAAATCGCGCGCCACCCGGTTGTAGAAATCGACCTGAGTCACCCGGCCCTCCGCGCTCCACACGGCCCGCCGCTCCAGCACGCCGGCGTCCTCCAGCGCCTCGAGCAGTTCGGTGGTGCCATCGCGGCTTTCGTGGTCCCCGATGATGAACCGCGTGAACCCCTG
>JAZBOL010000041.1:0-2190 GCA_036351115.1 Lysobacterales bacterium
GACCGGCTGGGTTTGGATCCCTGGCTGATCGACCGCCAGATCGACTTCGCGCGCAGCGAAGGCGGCATCAAGGATGCATTCAAGTTCCGCTCCGAGGCGGAGTTCCTCAATTTTTTCCTGGGATGCGTGGCCGACATGGACGCTGCTGTCACCTTGCGCGACACCATCGGCAAATCCTTGAAGAAGATGGAAGACCGACCCCGCAAGATTGCCCAGCTCGGCGTGGCGCGGGACCTGAAGGCGCGTATCGCGGACTTCGATCTCCTGGCGCGCACGTGGCGCGACGCCGGGGATGCCGTGGCCGCTTCCCAGGCCGTTCTCGGGGAGGCGGCTCACCTGATGAATCAGGCTGACGAGGCGGCCGCGCGCAAGCTGAAGATCCTCGAACCTGCGATGAAAGAGGCCGATGGACAGCGCCTTGCGGCGCACGCGCGACAGGAGGCCGCCCGGGCCAACGCTCTGGCCGTCCAGCGCCTTCAGGTCCGGCAGCAGATCGCCCAGGCCGAGCAGGAGGCTGAACAGGCCGAGACGGAGGTCCGGTCGTTCAAGGATGAAGAGAGCGCCCTCAACGCCGCCGGCTTCATCGCCGACATTCGTCGCCAACGGGCCGAGGCGCAGATCCGGCGGGACGCCCTGCTCCAGGCGGACGAGGCGCTTTCACCCCTGCTGCAGCGGATCGACAGCCTGGCCCTTCAATACCACGCCCGCCTCGACGGGGACCGCCGGCGGCTGCTGGACGAGGTCGGCGAACGGGAATCGCGTATCGTGAATCTGGCGTCTGCCGCAGCGGCCGCCGAAGGGCGGCGGGCAACCCTCGCTGCGCAGCTGGAAGACCTGGAGGAAAAAGTACTCGACAATGCCGCGTGCGTCCGGGCGGCCGAAGAGCGCCGCGACGCCCTGCCCCTTCAGCCGGGCGAACGGCCCGAGGATGCCCGGGAGCGTCTGGTCGATGAGATCGGCGCCCTGGATGAGCGTCTCACTGCCGCCCATGGCCGCCGCGCGGCTATCGATGAGGAGATGCGCGCCGGCGACAGCCGGTGGCGGACGCTGCAGAGAGAACACTCCGAGGCCGACGTCCAGCGGCAGCAGGCCGGCGAGCGCAAGGACGACGAGGCCCGGCAGCGGCAGCAACTGCTGGCCTCCACCCACCTTCAGCGGGTGGCCGGCACGCCGGAATTCGAACCCACGTCCGCCGAACTGGTGTCCCGGTTCGACGACACCATCGTGCGCAGCCGGGACCAGCTGGCCCGTAAAGAGCGACGGCGCCAGGACCTGGAGATGGAACTGGAACGGCTGACCGGCATCGACACCCTGACCGTCGACGACCAGACGCGCAAGCTGATCGTCCATTTCCACGCCGAGGGCATCTCGCCCGGCGAATTGAAAGCTTTCCCCGAGTACCTGGCCGGCCTGTACGCATCCCCCGAGGAGATCGCCCGGTTCATCGAGGGCGATCCCGGGCGATTCACCGGGATCATGGCCGCCACCGAGGAGGTCGTCGAAGCGGTGCAGGGCCTTCCTGTGCCGGAATGGCTCCACCGGCCCGTGGTCGTATCTACCCCTGTCGTGCCCGATCGGCTGCAGGCCGTCGCACAGGCGGTGATCTGCCCGAACGATCCGGGCGTCTACTCGAAGCACCACCTGGAAAAGACCCGCGACCGGATCCGCGGGCGGCTCGACGCCCTGGTCAGCAATATCGACGAACACACCGGCGAACTGCGCGAGATGGCGGCCGACAGCCAGGAGTTGCACGCCTACCGCGAGTCGTTCCCGGACGCGGCCGCCGTGACCGCCCTGACCGAGCGGGTGCGGGAACTGGACCACACCCTGGCCGATCTAGCCGCGGAGATCGCCGACGCAGAGGACCTTTCCGAGATCCTGCGGGAACGCAGGGCCGAACAGGAACAGGCCATCCAGGCCCTCGCCGCCGACGCGGTCCGCCTGGCCGAGCGCCGCAGCCAGGTCGAGGCTTGGCTGGAGCGGTATGCACTTCTGGAAGACTGGAAGCGGGACGCGGAGGAGATGATCTCCGCAAAGGCGGCGCTGGCCGCCAGCATCGATGCCGAGGACCGGAACCTCAGGCAGATCGAGGCGGAGACGGCCGACCTCAGGGGCGACATCCGGGAGCGGCGCATCATGATCAAAGGCTTGGACGAACGCGCCGGTGATGTCCCCAAACCCGAAGACGCC
>JAZBOL010000042.1:0-41531 GCA_036351115.1 Lysobacterales bacterium
GAGCGCGTCATTGGTGGCCGTTGGCAAGGTGCCCACAACACCCCCGACCTCCACGATTCCACCGGGCAGGGTTTTGCCCACCGCCGCATCAAAGCCGATATCACCCAGGTCAACCCCCTCGGAGCTGAAGCCGCCGCCCGCCTGCGGTACGTCCTGGGACAAAATGAGCGGAACCGCCGGACGCACAAAGAGGTTGGTGGTGTCGGATAGCGAATAAGGCAACACGGGCTGAAAGAGCATGCGCCAGGCATCCGCGCTGCCGGCTCCGGGAATATCACCCTTGTAAGAAATGTAATCAAGATTAAAATTCAAGGTGCCCATGGTGGTGTTCGGATCCGACAGGGCAGCGGCAATTTCCGCTGCAGAGGGTTCACCCAAGGCGCCCTCGCTGCCCACCGGTGCTTCCACGATAAACTCAGCGCCAGCGGATCCGGAGACCTGCGCCATGAAGACCTCCCCGCTCTCCACATCAGTGGCCCTGAGCGCCCCCGGATCATCCGGATTCCGCTCCAGGGTGAAACATTTCGTCTCGATATCCGTGTAGCAGACCTGGTCATCCCCCACGATCTGCCAGGTGCGCCGGAAGGTCTCGTCCCAGGCCTTGACCTCCGCGGTACCGTCAGCCGAATAAGTGGCAATGGACGTGACGCCGGCTTTCAGCTCGACCTCGACCACGGCCCCGGAAATGATGTCGCGCAGGTCGTCAACGCCCGTAATGGGCTGCCAGTTGTCGGCGAATGCGAGCGGCGACAGGGCACAGGCCAGCACCAAAGCGGTGACTTGGAGTTTGATCATGTTCTGGTCCTCTAGCGGAGTGAAGGCCACCGATATTGTTGTCGTTCACCAGCTGATGTTTCAGCGTCTGAATCGCCAACACCAGTGGCAAGCTGCCACTGGTGTTTGCGACCAAAAAGAAGCGGGGAAAACCGTTAACCGCTAGACGATTAAATCCAACGCATCGTCGAAATGCGCCACTGCCCGATCGTAATGCTTCACAGCCTTATCGTTATCGTCATCACCATACGCATCAATGCTTTTCTGCAGCTCGGTGTTCCCTTTGTCGATGTCTTTGGCCGCCTTGTCGTACGCGTCGTCCGCGGCTTTTTCCGCATGGTCGACGGCCGCACTAAAATCATTCAGGGCTTTGGCAAGGTGATTGACGCCACTGTCCAGCTTATCCTTGTAAAAAGCATTCTCAGCGCGTCGAATTTCCCGAAAACCTTTCGCGATGTCCACGTAAACCCTGTGTTCCTGGTGCGCAAGTCCCATTTCTTTCTCCTTTTCACAATCCATCAGGTTCAAATTTCCCGTGTCGGGCTGGAACACCTGTTTGGGTTCAGCAGACCAGGCCAATTGCCGGTTTGGTGAAATCTTGAATCAAGTCGGTCCACCAAAAACATAGCACCGGGACAGTCGTTTAACCTGATGAAAATATGATCAAGCCGCCGCGCCGGATAGACATCCGGGCCTTTGGCGTGAAGGAAGCCAATGCCCTGGGACTTTCCCGAGCGAACATCATCCACGACGTTCAGCCCGGGCTGTTTTCCTTCCCTGGAGTCATGCGCGTCGGGCTTCAGCCAGGCGGCGTCGTCGAGCGTGCCGGCCGGACATGATGTCCTGGTGCAACCGCTAGACGCGCGATGGCGAGGTCGAAAGCGCGGACGAGGAAAATCAATGCTTCCGATCGCAGGTTTTAACTGCTTTAAACTACGTTAAAATCGAGGAGTTCTCTTCGAGGCGATTCCCATGCCGCTACAGCGCTTACTCCTTGTCCTGCTACTGGCGGTTCCGTTTTCCAGCGCATGGTCGCTCGACACCGTTGTCTTCACCAACCTCAATCAGCCGGACAGTCTGCCCGCGTTTGGTCAGCCGCTGAATGTCCCGATTGAATCCGCCCTAGCGGTGCCCTTCACGACCGACGCAACCAACACGGAGCTTACAAAGGTCAAGTTATTCATTTCGTCCGCCAGCTCCGCTGACAGGATCCAGGTAAGCATCTGGGACGTCAATGTGTCGGGGCCGGAAGCCACGCCCGGCAGCAGGGTGGCGGGTCTCGAAGGCCCAGAGGTCCCGGTGCCGACCGGCTCGGAATATGTCTCGTCCAACGTCTTGCCGCTCGTACCGATCGCCCTGCAACCGAACACGTCTTACTTCGTCGTCATCGAAAACCTGGCCGGGGGCGGTTCCGCTGTGGGGACGTTGACACGATTTGGCACCGGCAGCGACCTGCAGCCGCCCCTCTACACGCTGGGGATTCCGGGCGTCAGCCCCACAACCTTTTGCCGGCGCCCCGTTCTCTCCTGGACCTGCCCCGCGACACTGATATCGACGAGCCTGTTCCCGGTAATGGAAATCGTCGCAGAGCCACAGGCTCCGGTGCTCAGTTACAGCCTGACGGCGAACCCCAAAAGCTACGACTTTGGCTCCGTTCCCTTGAATACGGAGAGCACGCCGCAGGCGTTTACCGTGGAGAACGATGGCACGGCCGCACAAACGCTCGGACAACTGTCAACGACCCAGGGCTTCGTCATCAAGTCTGATGCCTGCAGCAACCAGCTTCTCGCTCCGGGCGCCAGTTGCAGCGTGTCCGTCGCCTTCGCCCCGACCATCGGCGGGCAGACGGTTGGCGCGGTGCGAATTCCGTCAGACCCCCTGGATCCGGTCACGCAGTATGCCATTGTCCTCGGTGGGCAGAGTCCGGCCGTGTTTTCCGTCGGTGGAAACTTGAGTGGGCTCGCCGCCAACGGATCCATCGTTATCTCGAACAATACGACCCGGCAAACGCTTTTGGCCGACGGCGCATTCAGTTTCCCGTCGCAGAACGACGGGGCCAGTTACCAGGTGGCGGTGGATGTGCAGCCCACAGGTCAGGTCTGCAGTGTCACCAACGGTAGCGGTGTCATCTCCGGCGCGGACGTGACCGGCGTGCAAATCGACTGTGTCGACAATCAGTACGCGGTGGGCGGCGTCCTGTCGGGGTTGGTGCCCGGGGATGCCCTGGTATTGGAGAACAACGGGCAGGACGACCTGACGCTGACCGCTGACGGCGTCTTCCGCTTTGCCCAGGGCGTGCCCTACCAGGATGCCTACGCGGTCACCGTGAAATCTCAGCCGTCATCCCCCAGTGAGAGTTGCACGGTGACCAATGGTGCCGGGGTGATGGGAGCAGGGGACGTCAGCAACATCTCGGTGACCTGTGCGCTGAACACATTTTCGGTGGGCGGCAGTCTCACGGGCCTCGCGGCTGGGGAGTCCATTGTGCTGCTCATGAACGGCGCGCAACAGACCACCCTGAATGCTGATGGCAGCTTTCAGTTCCTGCCGCTGGCGGACGCCACGTCCTACGCCGTGACCATAGGGCAGCAGCCCACGGGACAGACCTGCACGGTGAGTAACGGCTCAGGGATCCTCGCCGGCAGCGACGTGAACGACGTGACCGTCGCCTGCATCGCAAACCGCTATCGCATTGGGGGGAATCTCTCAGGGCTCGCCAGTCAGAAAAGCGTGGTGCTGGTCAACAACGGAGGCGACGACCTCACCTTGAGCGCAGATGGCGCCTTCACCTTTGCGACGCCGGTGGCATCGGGTTCGCCCTACAGCGTCACCGTCAAGACCGACCCGGTCGGTGAGACTTGCGCTGTCGCAAATGGGAGCGGAACCGTGCAGGCTGCGGATATCAACCAGATTTCGGTGACCTGCGTGGCCGACACCTACCGGGTGGCGGGTAATCTTACCGGCCTTGTAGCCGGAGAGAGCCTGGAGCTGCTGCTGAACGGTTCGCTGAACATCGTGCTGACCGGGAACGGTTACTTCCAGTTCCCAGCGATCGCGGACGGCAGCACCTACCTCGTTACCATCGGTACCCAACCACAGGGCCAGACCTGTTCGGTCGCCAACGGCAGCGGTACGCTCTCCGGGGCAACGGTGACCAACGTAGCCGTCGACTGTGTCAAAAACGAATACACGATTGGCGGCCAGATCTCCGGCCTCGTGCCCGGGGACACGGTGGTCTTGCAAAACAACGGCGGCGACAATTTGAGCCTGGACGCGAACGGCAGCTTCGTGTTCGCGACGCCGGTACCGTACCAGGAGGATTACCGTGTCACGGTGCTGACCCAGCCCGTGGCCCCGAGCGAGACGTGCACGGTGAGAAACGGCTCCGGCACCATGCCGGCCGGCGACGTCAACACCGTCAGCGTCGTCTGCGCGATCGACGAGTACACCGTGGGCGGCGCCGTGACGGGGCTCGAGAGCGGCGAATCCCTGGTGCTGCAGATCAATGGCGCCAACGACCAGACCCTGGCTGCAGACGGCAACTTCGTGTTCCCGGCGCTGGCGGATGGAACCGCGTACACCGTAACCGTCGCCGCTCAGCCGACGGGCCAGACCTGTGCCGTGACCAATGGAGGCGGAACGCTGGCGGGCGCGGACGTAACAAACGTCTCGATAAATTGCACCGACAACACCACGCCACCTGTTCAACCACCGACGAACCCGGCGGAGCCGCGAGCCATCCCAGCCAATTCCACCTGGGCCCTGATCTTGTTGATCATGTCGCTCCTGGGCGTTGGATGGGCGGCGCTTCGGCGGCGCACGTAAATCGTTTTCGCAGAGAGAGCCAATCCATGAAATCGAAACTTGTCATCGCGCTGGGTCTCTTGTGTCTCTCGTTTGCCGCCATCGCAAGTGACAACGAGACCACTGCAGAAGCGATCTTTCAGGAAGCCATAAACGAATGCAAAAGCCTCGATGAAGGGGAATTTGATTCCACCGAGAGAACGACCACATTGCACGATCTGACGGGTGATGGGCGGCCGGAAGAAATCGTCGATGCCTCGCAGTTTTCCTGTTCGAGCGCGGCATCACTGTGGGGCGGAAGCGGTGGCACCTTTTTGTGGGTCATCGTGGAGGGTAAAGCTTACGAATTTCTGGCCCACCGATGGAAAGTCGTGGACATGGATGGACAGAATGTTCTCTTGATGGCCGTGCACTCTTCCGAGTGCGGCGACACGATCGGGCCTTGCTACCGGGCAGTGGTTTGGGGTGATGAGGGATTCAGAACGATACGGTGAAATGCGCTCATCGATGATTTACGGGGAACGATAAGGACCGGAAACTGTCTGTTCTTCTGTGAGGGATGTGCGGTGCAGCCATGCCGTTTGGCAAGGAATGCATCCTATGTTCGATGAAGTCTTCGCGGGACGCCTGTTGGCCTGGGCGAACCGTTCTTTCTTTGGTTTTCTGGCGCTCGTGTTCGGTGGAGCCGTCTCGGCTTACGGGCTGGGCGCTAACACCACCATGACCTCGGAAGTGCTCGGGCACTGGTTCATCGCCGTCGGCGCATTCGGGGTCAAGACCAGCTACATCGCCCGCCTCGCGGCGCTGGATGTGCTCAAGCCGCATCCGGATGGCTGGCAGCGGGAGGCGCGGCCGCCTGAAGCGTTGCCCTTGCTCCGTCTCGACTCGGTGAAAGCACCGGCCGGGAACGACCTGCGTCGAAGCGCATGACCACGGTCATTGCGTTTCGAACGCTGTCGCGTGACCATGGGCGCTCGTCCATTGACCGAGGAACACATCATGGCCAACGAGGGCTATCACGAACCGATCGAAGAACTCAGCGACGAAACCCGGGACATGCACCGGGCCATCGTGTCGCTCATGGAGGAACTCGAAGCGGTGGACTGGTACCAGCAGCGGGTGGACGCCTGCAAGGATGACGAGCTCAGGGCCATCCTGGCGCACAACCGGGACGAGGAGAAAGAGCACGCCGCCATGGTCCTGGAGTGGATCCGCCGGCGGGATCCGCGGTTTGACAAGGAGCTGCGGGACTACCTGTTTACGGAAGACCCCATCGCCCACGGGTAGGCGCGGCTCCGGGTCAACCCGTATTCGGCGGGGCCGGCGCCCCGCCGCTCAGTCTTTCGGAGCCAACCGGGATTCCAGCAGACGCTCGATCCGCAGCACGCTGTCCCGCAGTTCCGCCAGTTCCGCTGATTTGCCTTCGGCAGTGGTCGATTCCCGGCCTTCCGTGCTTTTTCTCGGCTCCGCCATGGCGTCGCGCTGCGCCAGCACCGCCTCGCGGAAATCCTCCGCCATCACGATGCCCGTCAGGGACACGAGTGCACCGGCCCCGGACTGGCCGGCCGTTTCCACCGTCAGCCGGTGTATGTCCATCGCGCGCATGATGGGGCCCTGCACCAGCGCCATGTCCGTGATCTTTTCCAGGGGGATGGTTTTTTCCACCCGGACCAGGACGCCCTTCCTGACCTTGAGACTCTTGCTCGTGAGCGTGCAGCTCATGCGGTCCAGGTAACGGCCGGTAAAGATGAACCCCAGCGGGAACCAGAGCAGGAGCAGCGGAATCCCGATGATGGTGATGACGAACACCACGGCGCCCGACAGCAGCCAGTAGGTTTTGACTTTCGGATCGAAACTCGCTTCGCGAATCACGGTTTCTGCGCTCATGGCCTGGCTCTCCCCCGGGAAACAAAGCGTTAACCTGCCAGAGTTTTTTCCCGGTTACCAGTATTCTCGCCGCTTGTCCCGGTCTGCGCGTTGTCCTCCGGCGTCTCGACCCAGAAACTTCCACCGCCGCCGGCCGGCTCTGGCTGCCGCCGGCGCCTGAACTTCGGCCGCCAGGTGGCCAGCGCGATATTGGCTGCCGACAGAAACAGCAGCGTCCAGAACGCGATCCACTCGTTCTTGACGCCCGCGGCGATGGTGGCGGCGGCCTCGGCTTCTCCGGCCAGGGCCTGACTGGCGAGCAGGGCGGTTGCCTGGGCCGGACCGTCGATGCCCCCGAGACTGCCCTCGAACACAAGGACCCCCGAGAGCAGTTTGAGCCAGGCCCAGGGCGCTTCCATGTAGGAAAAGTTGAGCGCCATGGCGATCAGCCCCGACACGATGACCCCGAGCATGGACGGCATGATCAGCCACTTGGACACCGCCGCGAGGCTGGTGCGCATGGCCGCATACTCCGACAGGGAGGTCACCGGCGGGCCGGCCCACAGGACGAGCATGTAGGCGGCGAGGCCCCCGACGAGGCCCAGGCCGGTGAAGGTATGAAGAAACTTGACCGTTCGCCGGGTGAAGGTCTTTCCACGAGACACGTTCGTTCTCCAGCCTGAAAAACCACGAATCTAGCAAAGTGACCGTGAAACCCGTGGTGACATCCGTGGCCCGAAAGTCGCGAAAGCGCCTAGAAAATGCCTCTTCCTGCGTTATACTTTTCCCACGCACACACCCAACACAAGGGATCCTCATGAAATTCTCTCGTATAGCCCTGTTGCTCTTCATCGCCGCCTTCACCGCGGCCTGCTCCACCACCGGTGGCAAACAGTTCACCAGCTCGCGCACCAACTGTGCCCTGCTGGGCGGCGCACTCGGCGGTGGCGCCGGCGCCTTCGATGACAGTGATACCGCCGTCATCGGTGCCCTGGCCGGCGCAGCCATCGGCGCGATTTTCTGTGGCGCCCCGGACACGGACGGCGACGGCGTCAAGGATCCCAACGATCGCTGCCCCGGAACCCCGGCCGGTGCGCCGGTTGACGAGTTCGGCTGCGAATTCGACGACGACGGCGACGGCGTGGTCAACAGCGAAGACCGCTGCCCGAACACCCCGCCGGGCACGGAAGTCGATTCCACGGGCTGCGAGCGTGACGACGACGGTGACGGCGTGGCCAACAGCAAGGACCAGTGCCCGGGAACGCCCCGCGGCGCGACGGTTGACGCCAAGGGCTGTGCCGACACGGACCGTGACGGCGTGTACGACTACCGCGACCAGTGCCCGAACACGGCGCCCGGGGTGGCGGTCGACAATACCGGCTGCGACCTGGCAGCGGAATACAAGCTCGAAGGTGTCACTTTCGAATTTGACTCCGCCCGGCTGACGTCCCAGGCGAGGGCGCGGCTCGACGACGATCTGCAAATCCTGATGCGTCACTCGGACCTGAAGGTCGAGATCGCCGGACACACCGACAGCGTCGGCAGCGCCGAGTACAACCGGGGCCTGTCCCAGCGCCGCGCCGATGCGGTTCGCGACTACCTGGTCAGCAAGGGCGCCAACGCGGCGAACCTCACGACCCGGGGTTACGGTGAATCCAATCCGGTCGCCAGCAACGACACGGAAGCCGGACGCGCCCAGAACCGCCGGGTGGAATTCCGCCAGAAGTAAGCGGCTCGACCAACCGGGGCCGGTCCTTCAGGGCCGGACAAATCCCCGGAACAATGAAAAACGCGGCGATGATTCCATCGCCGCGTTTTTTTTGGCGGGCAGTTCCTGCGGCGCTTTGGGCCGGGTGCTGTCCGGGGGAACGGTTGCGTCAGCCGCCCCCGAGCGCCCTGGTCAGGAGCAGTGTGAGCACGGCGCCGATGCTGGCGCCGGCGGCGGCCGCCGCACCGGTGAGAAGCACCAGGCGCCGCTCCACGCCGGCCTGAACGGCGGTTTGCTGCGCACGGACCAGCAGGTCCTCCCGGGGAATCTCCAGAACGCTGGACAGCGCCGAGACGCTTTCGTTGGACGCCACCCCCTGGTTCTCGATGCGCTGCACCGTGCGCAGGCTCAGATCGGCTACCTCGGCCATCTGCTGCTGCGTCCAGCCCCATGGGGCTGGCCTGATCCGAGTCGATGGGTACACCGTCCCGCAGGAGCTCGATGGTGAAGGTGCCCGAGGCGATGCTCAGGCATCGAAAGCGGACTTCGAAGTCGTGGCCCCGGGCGGTGAACTTGTGACTCGAAGCGCGTGTCACCAGGGCTTGAAAGGCTCGCCGGTCAGGCCCTGCGGGCACTGTTGCCGCGTCAGCCCGACGCCGGTTCCGCGTTGCCGGGGACATGCCGTTCCTTGTTCAGGGCTTCAATCTGTTCCGGGGGAATCAGGCTCGCCAGGGTCCAGCCGGGTCCCGGTTCGGGCACGTCATTGCCGCTGACCCACTGCAGGGTGCCCTCCTCGTCGATGGCGAAGAGGGGCAGGGCGCCGGCACCCATCCGCTCCCGGTACTCCTCGAGGCCGTACTGCTCCGTGAGTGGCGTGGACCGGATTTCGGCGCCGCGACTCAGCAGGCTCGCCATTTTCGACCAGGTTGTGCCGTCCTGGAACAGCGGGTTGAAGCGCAGCTCCGGCACCACCTCTTCCTCGTCCGTGGCGGCATCGACGCCGCCGGTGCGAATCGTGTAGATCGTCCGCTTGTCGAACTGGTGCCGGAACTGGTAGCAGATGACCATGTTGCTGTCGTGGCTCCGGGAAACCGCGAGCAACTGGTTGTAGGGCGTCATCTCCAGGTAGCGTTCGGTGTACTCGGAAATCGGGTTGCCGTAGAACGTGGAAAGGCCCCGCATGCGCGCCAGGTGCAGGCCGCTGCGGTCCGTGTCGACGACCATCACCTTGACGCCCGCCTTGTCCAGGGCTTCGCCCAGGGCGAGAGCGACCCGGTTGGCGCTGGTGATCAGCACGCCGTCCTGGTCCCGGCTCGACAGGCCGAGGGCCTTGGCCAGGCTCCCGGCGGTGAGGCTCTGCACCACCACCGTGCCGATGATGATGACGAAGGTCAGGGGCACGAGCAGCTCGGCCTGTTCGTTGCCTTCCGCGGTGAGACGCAGGGCAAAAAGCGAGGAAACGGCGGCCGCCACGATGCCCCGGGGCGCCACCCAGGACAGGAGCATCTTTTCCTTGACCGTCACGCTGGTGCCGAGACTGGACACCCACACGGACAGGGGTCGGGCGATGAACAGGGCGACTGCGAGGAGGCCAAGAGCGGGCCAGAGCACCTGCCTGAGATCGTCGACCTGCAGCCGGGCCGCCAGCAGGATGAACAAAACCGTGAGCAGGACCAGGGTCAGGTCCTCCTTGAAGGAAATCAGCTCGCGGACATCCAGGTCGCGGGTATTGGCGAGCACGATGCCGAGCACGGTGACAGCGATGAGGCCCGATTCCTTGCCCAGCAGATTCGCAAAGGTGAACACCACGAGCACCACTGCGAGGGACGTGTAATTCTCGAGGAAATCGGGAAGCCAGTGGCGTTTGAGGATCTGGGCCAGGGCGAAACCGGCCACCAACCCGATGACCGAGCCGATGAGCACCACCTTGCCGAACTCCAGGAGGGAAGCCGCCTCGCCGCCGCCAGACATGATGAACTCGAAAACAAGTACCACCAGGGCGGCCCCGATCGGGTCGATGAGGATGCCCTCCCAGTGCAGGATGCTGGCGACGCGCGAACTGGGGCGGATGCTGCGCAGCAGGGGCGCCACGACGGTCGGGCCGGTTACCGTGACCAGGGCGCCGAAAAGCAGCGCCAGCGGCCACTCCAGGCCGACGAGATAATGCGCCGCCGCGCCCATGACCCCCCAGGTGACCAGGACGCCGAGGGTCGTCAGATTGCGGATGATGCGCCGGACGTTGCGGATGTCGGAGAATCGCAGCGTCAGTGCGCCTTCGAAGAGGATGATGGCAACACCCAGGGAAACGAGGGGGAAGAGCAGGTCGCCCAGGGCCGCGTCCGGGTCGAGGACACCGAGCCCGGGTCCTAGCAGGAGGCCCACGAGTAGCAGGAACAGGATCGCCGGCAGATTGAGGCGCCAGGCGAGCCAGTTGCAGAATGCGCCGATGCCGACCAGCGCCGCGGCATAGAACGCGATCAGTGAGCTGTCTTTCATGGAAAAATACCCCTCCCGTGCGCGCATGCTACCCCATCGGGGTGGTGACCGGGTCATGATCGGGTTTGGGCTACACTCGCGCCCAGCAAGCCTGGAGGAAAACAGGAGCCGGGTGAAAGAGGAGCATGATGCAGAAAGAATCGGTGGATGAGCCAGCCGACGACACCGGCGTCGCCCATGGCGAACGCGAAGGGCAGGGTGGCCGAAGAATTTCCCTGGTCCTGGGCAGCGGTGGCGCCCGGGGCCATGCGCACCTGGGGGTGATTCGCGCCCTCGAGGAGCAGGGATTCCGTATCCGCAACCTGGCCGGGACCTCCATGGGCGCGGTCATCGGGGGAATCTACGCGGCCGGCGCCCTGGACACCTACCAGGAGTGGGCCTACCGGCTGGAAGTGGGGGACGTGGTAAAGCTGCTGGATTTCTCGTTCCGCGGCGGCGTCTTCAAAGGCGAGCGGGTCTTCGAGGTGCTCGGCGAACTGATCGGTCATCGCCAGATCGAGCAGCTGTCCACGGGCTTCGTCGCGGTGGCAACGGACATCGACGCGCAGCGGGAAATCTGGCTCAACAGTGGATCCCTGTTCCAGGCGGTGCGAGCCTCGAGCGCCGTGCCCGGTGTTTTCGCCCCGGTGCGCATCGCCGGTCGCACCCTGGTCGACGGTGGGCTGGTCAACCCGATTCCCATCGCCCCCACCCTCAACGACGATACGGACCTGACCGTCGCCGTGAACCTCAACGCCATGAGCGGGCACTACCTGTCCCGCCCACCCAAACCACGGGAACGCACCTCGCCGGAAGACATGGCCTACCGGTCCCGCATCAAGCGTTTCGTGGCGGAGTTGTTCAGCAACAGTGATGCGAATGCCACCCCGGGGGCGGCGCAGCTCATGGTGCGATCCATCGATGTGATGCAGGGTGCGATCGCACGACTTAAGTTGGCAGCTTATGTTCCTGATATCGTGGTAGAAATACCTCGGGACTCTGCCGGTTTTTTCGAATTCAACCGGGCCGAGGAGCTCGCGCAGCTGGGCTATGAGAGTACGCTGTCGGCGTTGCGGGAGTCGGCCCTGTGAACGCTTCGGAGAGCATTTACGAACTCCTGACCGACGACAACGAGGGTCGGCTGTGTGAAGACATTCCGGAGGAATCCTGCCGGGAGACACCGCGGAATTTCGTCTTCATCCTCTTGAGCCAGTGTCTGACCAAACTCGGAGACGCGCTTGCCAGTCCCAAAACGACGCTGGCCTGGCTGGTGACGGCCGTGGGCGCGCCGGGGTGGGTGCTCGGATACCTGGTCCCCCTGCGCGAGTCAGGGTCCATGGTGCCGCAGCTGATCCTCGGCGGACGCATTCGGCGCCTGCCGGTGCGCAAGTGGGTGTGCGTGGTGAGCAATGTGCTGCAGGGCGCCTGCGTGGCAGGCCTGGCCTGGATCGCCCTGGCGCTGAGCGGCCGTACCGCGGGCTGGGCGATCCTTGGGCTCGTGGCGGCGTTCAGCCTGGCGCGCAGCCTCAGCTCCATCGCGTCCAAGGACGTGGTGGGCAAGACCATTCCCAAGCGTCGCCGGGGCCAGCTTTCGGGATGGGCGGCGAGCGTGTCCGGATTCCTGGCGGTGACCGCGGGCTTTGCGCTGTCCCGGGTCGATGGAAGCCAGTGGGACGGCGGCGTGCTGGCCCTCCTGCTGCTCGTGGCGGCCGGCCTGTGGTTCCTGGGGGCGGTCGCCTACGCGGTGGTGAGCGAGGAGCCGGGAGAGACCGCTGGGGGACGGAGCCTGGGTGAATCCATCGGCAGTCTTCGTCTGCTGGTGTCCGACCGGGACTTTCGCCGCTTCGTGGTCGCTCGCGCGCTGCTCATGTGCTCCGCCCTGAGCGCGCCGTTCTACGTGGCGCTTTCCCAGGGCAGCGAGGACGGCTCCGGGTTGGCCGCCCTGGGCGGTTTCGTCATCGCCTCCGGACTGGCCAGCCTGGTCAGCGGACCCGTATGGGGCCGCTTTGCCGATCGGTCCAGCCGCCTCGTCATGGCAACGGCGGCGGCCGTGGCGGTGGCCATCGGCGCGGTGACCGTGGCCGCGGCGTGGTTTCTTCCGCAGGTCCTCGGGACGCTGTGGTTCCTGCCTGCCGCCTATTTCATCCTGTCCATCGCCCACGAGGGCGTTCGCGTGGGCCGCAAGACCTACGTGGTCAACCTGGGTAAGGGCAACCAGCGAACTGACTACGTGGCCATCAGCAATACGGTGATCGGCGTCCTGCTGCTGGTGGTGGGCAGCGTCGGTTTCCTGACGCCCCTGGTCGGCACTGCCGGTGTCATCGGCCTGCTGGCGCTCATGGGCGCGGCCGGCGTGTTCATGAGCTGGTCTCTGAAGGAGGTTTGACGCCGTAACTGCGGCCGATGACCCACCAGGCGACCACGGCCGTCAACGTCCAGAGCACGGGGCCGATCCCGAGCAACAGGGCCTCCGCCCGCGCCGCTTCGCCCGTGGCGCGCCGAAAGGCCGGCAGGTAGTTCAGGGCAAACAGCGCGGCAAAGCCGAAGGCATAGACCACCAGCAGGAACGGCAGGCGCCTTGTACGCCGAAATTTGTTCGGGTCCCGTTCCTCCGCCGGTGTGCGGTGCATGCGCAGCCGATAGCGCTGTTCGGCGCGCGATGGTGATCCGAGGCGCGAGACCAGCAGGACCACGGCCAGGCTCACCAGGCCACCGAGCAGGACCGGGTCGAGCCAGTACGGCAGCGCCAGCCAACCCAGGGTGACGAGGGCTTTCGGTCCGGCGTTGAAGACGAATCCGCTGATGATTCCCCAGAACGCCGCGTCCGCGGTGATGCGTCGACTCCACACGCTCATGAGCGCCACCGGGCCCCAGGACGAGGCGAACAGCGTGCCGACGAAATAGGTCAGCCAGAACAGGTCCACCGGGGCGGGGAAGGCGACCGCAAGGGCCACGAGACCGACCCCCAGCATGGTCCAGCGACTCCAGCGCAGAAGCTGGGCCTCGTCGCCGGTGCGATGCGGGAAAAGGTCGTTGGAGACGCTGAAACCGACCAGCGAGAGAAAAGTGGAGGCCGAAGAGAGGGCGGCGGCCATGATGCCTGCGAGCAGGCCGGCGCCGAGCAGCGGCGGCAGGAGTTCCCGGGCGGCGAAGATCATCACCTGGTGCGGCGGTTCGACGGTCGCGTCCCAGAGATTCACCACCGCGCCACCGAAGTACAGCGTGATCTCCAGAAAGGCCAGGCACACGGCGGCGATGCACGCGGCGCGAATGGCGACGTGTTCGTCGCGGGCGACCAGGTAGCGGCTCGACTGCCAGGGGCTCACGGCATAGACCAGCCCCCAGGCGAGGGCCAGGGTGACATTCCAGAGAGCGAAGTGGAGGCCGGACCGGAAGGGGGAGTCGTCGCCGACGATGCCGGTCCAGGACATGAGGCCGCGCTTTTCGGGCAGGCGGGCCAGGTCGCCGACGGCCGCGCTCATGCCCCCGGCCTCGCCGATCAGGAAGACCAGGGCGAAAAACGCAACGAAGGTGAACAGCAGAAACATCAGGGTGTCCGTGATCACGACGCCCCGGGTGCCGGCGTACAGGGTGAAGCCGGTGTAGGTCAGCCAGCTGATGACCAGGGCCTGGTGGTAGCTCACGGGCATGACCTGGGTGAGCAGGTAGGCGGCGCCCTGGGTGACCGCGAGCAGGTAGCCGCCCAGGCCGAGAATGATGGTGACGCCGGCGGCGATCTGCACCCGACGCGAAGCGAAACGTTGTCCGAAGTAGTCGGCCACGGTCAGCGCGCGGCTGCGGCGCAGGTAGCGGCCGAACAGGAGAACCCCCCAGACATAGAAGGTGGCCGCGATACCGGGCCAGAGCAGGTACGCGCCGGCCTGGCCTTCGTACACGAAGCCCGTTTCTCCCAGGAAGGCGTTCGTGCTCATGATGCTGGCCACCAGCGTGCCGACGATCAGCAGCGTCGGCGCCTGGCGGCCTGCCACGAAATAGTCTTCCAGCCGCTTGACCCGTCGCCCGGCGTAATTGCCGATCAGCACGTAGGCGACGAGGCTGAGGAGGATGGCGCTGGCGTAAATGTCCATGCGTCGGGTCGGTGAGGGGAAACGCCCATTCTGCCACGGGGCCGGGCCCTTCAAGGTGCCTGACCCATTTCCCAGGCAACAAAAAAGCCGGCACGCTGGCCGGCTTTTTCGTGTGACGGCGCGCGCCGCCGGGTCGAACTTACTTGGCGGCGCGACGGGCCGCGGCCTCCGCGATCACCTCTTCCGCGACGTTTTTCGGCGCCGGGGCGTAGTGGCTGAACTCCATGGAGAACTGGCCACGGCCGGAGGTGATGGTGCGCAGGTCGCCGATGTAGCCGAACATCTCGCTCAGCGGGCACTCGGCCTTCACGCGAACGCCGGTGGCGCCCTTTTCCTGGTCCTTGATCATGCCGCGTCGACGGTTCAGGTCACCGATCACGTCACCGACGTTGTCGTCCGGGGTGAACACGTCCACCTTCATGATCGGCTCCAGCAGCTGCGGGCCCGCTTTCGGAACGGACTGGCGGTAGGCGTTGCGCGTGGCCGCTTCGAAGGCCATGGTGGACGAGTCCACCGCGTGGTAGGCGCCATCCTGCAGCGTGAACTTCACGTTCACCAGCGGGTAGCCGGCCAGCGTGCCTTCTTCCATCATGCGCTCGAAGGCGTTGCCGATGGCCTGCCAGTATTCCCGGGGCACGTTACCGCCGGTCACCGTGGATTCGAATTCGTACACTTCGCCGTCTTCGCCGGTGAAGGGCTCGATGGTGTAGTCGATCTTGCCGAACTGGCCGGAACCACCCGTCTGCTTCTTGTGGGTGTAGCTGTCCGTGACCGGCGTGGTGATCGTCTCCTTGTAGGCCACCTGGGGTGCGCCGACTTCCACTTCGATGCCGTGGGTCCGCTTGAGAATGTCCACCTTGATGTCGAGGTGCAGCTCGCCCATGCCCTTCATGATGGACTCGCCCGTTTCCTGGTCCGTTTCCACCTGGAAGGACGGGTCCTCGGCGATCATCTTGCCGAGGGCGATGCCCAGTTTTTCCGTGCCGGCCTTGTCCTTGGCCGCGATGGCGATCGAGATCACCGGGTCCGGGAACACCATGGGCTCCAGCGTGGCCGGGTTCTTCGGATCGGCCAGCGTGTGCCCCGTCTGGGTGTTCTTGAGACCCAGGAACGCGACGATGTCGCCGGCCTGTGCGGAATCCAGCTCCTCGCGGGAATCGGCGTGCATTTCCACGATGCGGCCGATGCGCTCGGTCTTGCCCGTGTAGGTGTTCAGGACCGTGTCGCCCTTGTTCACCTTGCCGGAGTAGATGCGCGTGAAGGTCAGGGCGCCGTAGCGGTCGTCCATGATCTTGAAGGCCAGGGCGCGCAGCGGCCGGTCCGGATCCACGATGGCGAACTGGCCCGTTTCGTGGCCTTCGAGGTCCACCTCGGGCTGCGGCTCCACTTCCGTCGGGCTCGGCAGGTAGTCCACGACGGCGTCGAGGACGTTCTGGATCCCCTTGTTCTTGTAGGCGGAGCCACAGAACGTCGGGAAGAAGGACAGGTTGATCGTGCCCTTGCGGATGCAGCGCTTGAGGTCCTCGATGGAGGGCTCTTCGCCTTCCAGGTAGGCTTCGAGCAGCTCGTCGTCCTGCTCCAGGGCGGTTTCCACCAGTTGCTCGCGGTATTCCTCGGCCCGGGCGACCATGTCGTCCGGGATGTCCGTGATCTCGAAGTTCTCCGGCAGGCCGGAGTCATCCCAGATGTAGGCTTTCATGGTGAGCAGGTCCACCACGCCCTTGAAATCGTCTTCGATGCCGATCGGCAGCACCATGACCAGCGGGTTGGCGGCCAGCACGTCCTTGACCTGCTTGACCACGCGGTAGAAGTCCGCACCCAGGCGGTCGAGCTTGTTCACGAAGATGATGCGGGCCACTTCCGAATCGTTGGCGTAGCGCCAGTTCGTCTCGGACTGGGGTTCCACGCCGCCGGAGCCGCAGAACACGCCCACGCCGCCGTCGAGCACCTTGAGGGAGCGGTACACCTCGATGGTGAAATCCACGTGTCCGGGGGTGTCGATGATGTTCAGGCGGTGACCGTCCCACTGGCAGCTGGTGGCCGCGGACTGGATCGTGATGCCACGCTCCTGTTCCTGCTCCATGAAGTCCGTGGTCGCGGCGCCGTCGTGCACCTCGCCGGTCTTGTGGATTTTGCCGGTGAGCTTGAGGATACGCTCGGTGGTCGTGGTTTTGCCGGCATCCACGTGCGCGAAGATGCCAATGTTACGGTACGTGCTCAGGTCGGTCATGACTGCTCTACACTCATTGCGTTTAAGTTATTTCGCGCGGCGTTCCAATAACGCACCGGCCCCCCCTGTGATCATCACCTGGGGTGCCGGGTCACGCTGAATCTGGAAGTACCCGTGGGACATCCCGTGGGCCGCCTGTTTCAGGCGCCGAACCGGGTCTTGCAGCGTTCGCCTGGTCATAACACGCCAAACGCTGTTTCGACGGCCCGGGCGCGCCGGCATCCGGCCGGCCTGGGTTCGGTTCGTTCATGCCCGCGAAACGGGCGCCGAATCATAACAGTTTGCCGGAGCGGGTGCCAGCCGATGCACACAGGGACGCAGGGCGATGACCGGCGCGTCCGTCCCCGCGCCAACCTTCTAATAATGTGTATGTTTGATGACAAAGCCATAGAAAACGACAGAAGCGGGTAAACCCGTAGAAAAGCCGTCGCCCAACCGTTATAGTTCCGCGCCATGCTGAATGAACCCCTCATGACCGTTCACGACGCAGCGGACTTTCTCCGGGTCCGGGAGAGCACCGTGCGCGCGCTGATCAACGACAAGCGGCTGCGTGCGGTCAAGGTCGGCAAGGAGTGGCGCATCGACCCGGCGGATCTCCTGTCGTTTCTGAACGAAAACGCCAATCGTGATCCGGACGATTCGGCGCCCATCAGCGATTCGTCCCGGGGTTCCACTGTGGCCGGAGAAGGAAACTGACATGCTTCGCTTCCTGATTCTCGCCGCGGCGCTCGTCGTGACCTGGCTGGTGTGGTCGGGCCTGTACAAGGGCCTGCTGCTGGCCCTGGGCCTCTTCTCCGTGGCGCTCGTGCTGTGGTTGTGCGTGCGCATGGGCCTATTCCGGCGGGCTGTCTACGCCCTCGACCTGGTACCGAAGCTCCTGGGCTACTGGGTCAGGTTGCTGATCGACGTGGTCAAGTCCAATTTCGTCGTTGCGCGCATCATTCTCTCGCCGAGCCTGCCGATCTCACCGACGATGATCGAGCTCGCGCCGAAGCTCGAGGGGCAGGTCGGCCTGGCGACCATGGCGAACAGCATTACGCTGACGCCATCGACCGTGACGCTGGACGTCCACGACCAGATTCTCAAGGTTCACTGCCTGACGGAAGCCAGTGCGCGGGCTCAGCTCGCCAGTGACATCGACGTGCAGCTCGCCCGAGCCCTGGGAGACCGATGATGATGATCGGTGCGGCAGTCGCCATCGCGGTGACCATGTTTCTCGCGCTGCTGCGCGCCCTGATGGGCCCCAGCGTTTACGACCGCGTCCTGGCCGTGAACATGTTCGGCACCAAGACCGTACTGCTGCTCAGCGTGGTTGCTCACATCGCCGGGAGAAGCGACTATCTCGACCTTGCCCTGGCCTACGCCCTGATTAATTTCATCGGTGTCCTCGCGGTGCTGGAGTTTTTCCGTCTGCGCAAGGTGCAGCAGACCAAGGAAGCGCCACCGGGGGAAGCGGTCGGCGCCGCGGACGAGGTGGACGAGCGCCCGATTCCCGGTGAGGGCGGGTCATGACCATCATCGACTGGATCAGCGGCGCCCTGGGAGTGTTCGGCGGCTTTTTCGTGCTGGTGGGCGGCATCGGGGCGCTGCGCATGCCGGATGTCTACACGCGGCTGCACGCGTCGAGCCTGACGGATACGCTCGGCAGCCTGTGCATTCTCGGCGCGCTCATGCTGCAGGCGGGTCTCAGCCTGGCCACCCTGAAGCTCGCGGCGATCCTGATTTTCCTGCTGTTCACCAGCCCCGTGTCCTCCTACGCCCTGGGGAATGCGGCGTTGCTGTCGGGCTATGAGCCACGCCAGCTGCGGACCCTGGAACGGGAGAAGCGTCCGTGACCGGCATTCTGAGCGGCTTCATCCTGAGCCTTGCCGTGCTCACGGCGCTTGGCGCGATGCGCGCGCGGAATCTGTTCGCTTCGGTGATGCTCATGGGCATTTTCTCCCTGCTCATGGCGGCGGAATTTCTCTTGCTGGATGCGCCGGACGTCGCGCTGACGGAGGCTGCGGTAGGCGCGGGAATCTCGACCGTCCTGCTGCTTTCCGCCCTGGCCCTGACCGGGGAGGAGGAGAAGCCCCAGCCGCGACCGCCATGGATCGGCCTCGCCGCGGTGATCATCGTGACGGCCATCGTGTTCTATGCCGTCAAGGACAAGCCCATGCTCGGTGATCCGAACACGCCGGTGCAGACCCACGTGGCCGCCGAATACTTTCCCATGACCCGGGAATTCGTGGACATACCGAACGTTGTTACCGCCGTGCTGGCGAGTTTCCGAGGCTACGATACCCTGGGCGAGGTCATCGTGGTGCTGACGGCGGCCATCGGCGTCCTGTTTCTCATCGGTCCCGAGGCGCCCGTGGGACGGAAAAGCCCGCCGACGCTTCGGCAGGCTTCGGAAGGGCTGAAACACCATCAGCCCGTGCGAATCGTGGGCAAGATCGCGATTCCCTTCATCCTGCTGTTCGCGCTGTATGTTCAGTTTCACGGTGAATATTCGCCCGGGGGCGGTTTCCAGGCCGGGGCGCTGTTTGCCGCGGCCATCATCCTCTACGGGCTGCTGGAAGGCCGGCCGGCAGCCGCCTCCATCATTCCCACGCGCATTCTCCGGATCATGGCGGCCGGGGGCGCCCTGATCTACGGCGGCGTGGGCGTCGTCACGCTGGTCCTGGGCGGCAATTTTCTCGAGTACACGGTGTTGAACGACGACCCCGTCGTGGCGCAACAGTTCGGCATCATCGTGATCGAGGCCGGGGTGGGCATCACCGTCGCGGGCGTCCTGCTGGCCATTTATCACGCGTTCGCGGCGCGGGGCGAGACATGAACGCCTTTCTGGACGCCTTCAACTACTGGGTGTTTGCCGTGCTGCTCATGATCGGGTTCTACGCGGTCATGGCGCGCCACAACCTGATCAAAAAACTCCTGGGCCTCTCCGTTTTCCAGGCGGCCGTGTTCCTGCTGTTCATCTCCATGGGCAAGGTGGATGGGGGCACGGCGCCGATCATCCTGGGCGATAACTGGGATGCCGTGTTCTCCAACCCCCTTCCCCAGGTGCTCATCCTGACGGCTATCGTGGTGGGCATCTCGACGCTGGCGCTGGGTCTGGCCATCGTGGTGCGTATCAAGGAAGCCTACGGTCGCATCTCCGATATCGACGCGCCGAAGGTCAAATCGGGAGCGGATACACCGTCATGAGCGTCACGGCCCATTTGCCGGCACTGCAGGTCGTGGTGCCGATGCTGACTGCGCCGGTGCTGGTCCTGCTTCGCGACGCACGCCTGTGCTGGATCGCGGCGTTGCTCACCAGCGCAACCAGCTTCGCCATTGCGGTCGCCCTGGCCGCCGGCGTGCTCGATGGCATGGATATCCGCTACGCCATGGGCAACTGGGCAGCGCCCTACGGGATCGAACTGCGGGTCGATGCCCTGAGCGCCATTCTTTTGCTGGCCACCACGGGCGCCTCGACGTTGGCGCTCCTCGGCGGGCGCCGCAGTCTTCTCCGGGAAATCGGTGATGCGCGGCTGCCGCTGTTTCTCGCGGCCTGGCTGCTGGCCCTGGCCGGCCTCGTCGGCATCCTGGTGAGTGGCGACGCGTTCAACATCTTCGTGTTCATGGAGATTTCCTCGCTGGCGACCTACATCCTGGTGTCCGGCGGGCCGCACCGCCGTGCGCTGCCGGCCGTTTTCAAATACCTCATCACCGGGACCGTGGGCGCGACGTTCTACCTCATCGGGGTCGGCCTGCTGTACATGATGACGGGGACGCTGAACATCGAAGACATGGCCGCGCGTCTGGGCGACGTCGGCGCTTCGGACCTCCTGTACATCGCCATTGGATTCATCGCCATTGGCCTGGCCCTGAAGGCGGCCATCTATCCGCTGCATGCCTGGATGCCGAACGCCTACACCTTCGCGCCGCACATGGTGACGGTGTTTATCGCTGCCTGCTCCACCAAGGTGTCGCTCTACGTGCTGCTGCGCATGGATTACGCCGTTTTTCAGCACAATCTGCCGGAGCAGGGGCTGCACTTCGCGCTGATCCTCATGCCCCTCGCGTCCCTGGGCATCGTTTTCGGTTCCCTGGCGGCTATTTTCGAGCAGAACATCAAGCGGATCCTCGCCCTGTCTTCCGTGGCCCAGTTGGGATACATCCTGCTCGGCGCGTCCCTCGTATCGGCGGCAGGCATCAACGCGTCGGCGCTGCACCTGTTCAATCATGCGCTGGCCAAGGGTGCGCTTTTTCTCGCCGTCGCCTGCCTGGGCTATCGCTTCGCCAAGCTCCGCCTCGAAGACCTGCGCGGCGCCGGCCGGCTCATGCCCTGGACGCTGACCGCCTTCGCCCTGGCGGGCCTGAGCCTGATCGGGATCCCCGGAACGGCAGGATTCGTCAGCAAGTGGGCGCTGATACTCGCGCTGATGGAGCAGGGCGCCCTGGGCGTCGCGCTCGTCGTGCTGGTGGTCGTCAGTTCTCTCATGGCGGTCGTCTACATCGGGCGGATCGTCGAAACCCTGTGGTTTGCCGAGCCGCCGGGGGAAGACCCGACCGTCAAGGAAGCCCCGGTCATGCTGCTGGCAGTCACCTGGCTGGCGGTTGCCCTGAATTTCTGGTTCGGCTTTGACGCGTCCACCAGCGGCGCCCTGGCGATCCAGGCCGCCACGGACCTGACGGGGAGCGCGCCATGAGCGACGCCACCCTTATCGCCCTCGCGCTGCTGATTCCCCTGGCGGGTTCCCTGGGTATCGCGCTCACCGGGCGATTCCCCAACCTCCGGGAAACGGTGACGCTGGTGACCGCCGTCACCCTGATGCTGGTCGTATGGAGCCTGCTGCCCCAGGTGTTCGACGGCGGGCGCCCAAGCCTCGCGGTCTGGGAGATGATGCCCGGGTTCGAGATCGCCTTCACCGTCGAGCCGCTGGGCATGCTGTTTGCGGCCCTCGCCTCCATGCTGTGGATCGTCAACTCGGTCTATTCCATCGGGTACATGCGGGGCAACCGGGAGACGCACCAGACCCGCTTTTACGCCTGTTTCGCGATCGCTTTGTCCGCGGCCATGGGCGTCGCTTTCGCCGGCAATCTGCTGACGCTGTTCCTGTTTTACGAGATCCTGACCGTATCCACCTATCCGCTGGTGGCGCACAAGGGCGACGCGAACACGGTTCGCTCGGCGCGGGTTTACCTCGGCATCCTCATGGGGACCTCCATCGGCCTCTTCCTGCCGGCGATTCTCTGGACCCAGACGGTTGCGGGCACCCTGGATTTCACCGAGGGCGGCATTCTCGCCGGGCACATCGCCGGTCCGGCCGTCGGTTTGCTGCTCGCGCTGTATGCCT
This sequence comes from Lysobacterales bacterium, assembly GCA_036351115.1. Lineage (GTDB taxonomy): Bacteria > Pseudomonadota > Gammaproteobacteria > Xanthomonadales > SZUA-36 > Marinihelvus. The sequence continues at coordinate 22,270 of JAZBOL010000042.1, forward strand.
TCGGGATCGCCAAGGCCGCCATCATGCCGGTTCATCGCTGGCTGCCGGCGGCCATGGTGGCGCCAACGCCGGTCAGCGCACTCCTGCACGCGGTGGCCGTGGTGAAGGCCGGGGTGTTCAGCATCACGAAGGTGATCACCTACATCTTCGGTCTCGACTTCCTGGCCAGTGAACCGAGTGGGGCCTGGCTGAGCCTGCTGGCGTCCTTCACGATCCTGGCCGCCAGCGCCGTGGCGCTGGCCCAGACCAATCTCAAGCGCATGCTGGCCTATTCCACCATCAGCCAGCTCTCCTACATCATCATGGCGGCGGCCGTGCTCAAGCCCCTGTCGGAAATCGGTGCGGCGGTGCACATGGTGTCCCACGCCTTCGGCAAGATCACGCTGTTCTTCGCGGCCGGGGCCATCTACGTGGCGTCGAAGAAAACCGAGCTGTACCAGCTGCATGGCATCGGCAAGCGCATGCCCTGGACCATGGCGGCCTTCACCATCGGCGCCCTGTCCATGATCGGGGTCCCGCCCACCGCGGGATTCGTGTCCAAGTGGTACATCCTTGGCGGCTCCCTGGAGGCGGGCAACCTGGTCGCCGTGTTCACGCTGATCGGCAGCACGGTGCTCAACGCGGCCTATTTCCTGCCGATCATCTACCGGGCCTGGTTCCGCGCCGAGAGCACGCCGCCATCCCGGGATCACGGTGAGGCGCCCTGGCCCATGGTGCTGGCGCTGACCACGACTGCGTTCCTGACCCTGGCGTTCTTTATCTACAACCAGCCGGTGATCGATCTCGAGAGCCAGCTCGTAGGACGGATGAAATGAGCGAACGACCGACGGCTTCCAGCACAGACCTTCGCCCCCGGGCTGGCGCCGAGGGCCACCCGGCTCCGCCCGACGGGCTCAAGCCTGGGGTCCCGACCGTGGTGCCGGGTAGCGACGACCACTGGCTTACCCGGCCCCGGACAATCCGGCGCCTGTGGTGGGTCTTCAGCGCCATCCTGGCGCTGACCGTGATCGCCCAGTGGTTCATCCCGATCAAGGGCAAGTTTCCCCTGGAGAGCACCTTCGCCTTCGCGGCGTGGTACGGCTTCGCCTGCTGTGTCGCCATGGTGCTGATCGCCCGTGTGCTCGGCTGGTGGCTGAAACGTCCGGAAAGCTACTACGCCGAGGACGATCCGGTGCGGGAGCCGCGCGATGTTTGAGCTTCTGCCCCCGGGATTGATCCTGCTCGCCGGCGCCTTGCTCATCGCCGTCACCCGCGGCGCACTGCGCACCGCCGTGGTGCTGGTCATTCCCCTGCTGACCCTGTGGGCCACCTGGCAGGTGCCGGACGGCGTCATGGCGACCGTCACCTACCTCGACTACCAGGTCCAGCTGGTGGAAGGCAGCGCCGTGCGGCGCCTGTTCGCCACCATCTTCTGCATCATGGCCTTCGTCGGCGGACTCTACGCCTATCGCACGGCCCGGGGCTACGAGCTGTCCGCGGCCTTTGCCTACGCGGCCGGGGCGGTGGGGGTGAGCTTTGCGGGGGACCTGATCACCCTGTTCCTGTTCTGGGAGCTGATGGCGATTTTCTCCACGATCATCGTGTTCTGTGGCGGTACGGAGCGGGCGAGGGCGGCCGGTATCCGCTACGCCGTGATCCACCTGATGGGCGGCGTGATCCTCAAGGTAGGCATCGAGGCGGTCATGGTGAGCACCGGGAGTATCGAGATCCGGGCCATGCGGGCAGAGGATTTCGGCACCTGGATGGTCCTGCTGGGTATTTTGATCAATGCGGCGGCACCGCCGCTCTCGGCGTGGCTGGCTGACGCTTACCCGGAGTCGAGTCCGACCGGGTCCGTCTTCCTGTCGGCGTTCACGACCAAGACCGCGGTGCTGGCCCTGATTCTCCTGTTTCCCGGTGAATCGGTGCTCATCGGCGTCGGTCTGTTCATGGTGTTCTACGGGATCATCTACGCGCTGCTCGAAAACGACGCGAGGCGCATCCTGGCCTACTCGATCGTGAACCAGGTGGGATTCATGGTCACGGCGGTCGGCATCGGGACGGAAACGGCCCTGAACGGCGCCTCGGCGCACGCCTTTGCCCACATTATCTACAAGGCGCTGTTGTTCATGAGCGCCGGTGTCGTCGTGTACCGGACGGGCCTGAACCGCTGCAGTGATCTCGGCGGCCTGTTCCGGACCATGCCCCTCACCTGCGCCTGTGGCATCGTCGGCGCCCTGGCGATTTCGAGCTTTCCCTTCACCTCCGGGTTCACCACCAAGACCCTGATCTCCGAGGCCGCCGGCGCGCAGGGGCTCGCCGTTGTGTATTACCTCCTGGCGGCCGCGTCGGCCGGGGTGTTCCTCCATGCCGGCATCAAGTTTCCCTGGTTCGTGTTTTTCCAGAAGGATTCGGGCCTGCGGCCCAAGGACGCGCCCTGGAACATGGGGCTGGCGATGGTGTTGTTCGCCTTCGCCTGCGTTTTTCTCGGCGTTTATCCGGATCCGCTCTATGCCTTGCTGCCCTATCCCGAGGACGCCGATTTCTACAAGCCGGGCAAGGTCCTGTTCTACCTGCAGCTCCTGCTGTTCAGCGGCCTGGCCTTCTTCCTCATGCTGCCGCTCATGAAGCGAACGGAGACCATCTCCCTCGACGTGGACTGGTTCTGGCGGCGCGCCTTGCCGGCGGTCTGGCGCTGGTGTGCGAACGGACTCGGGGCCATCGGCAAGAAAGCCACCGGGGACCTGCTGGTGGCGCGGGAGCGCCTCGGCGACTGGCTGAGCGAACACTGGGGCATCAAGGGCGTGTTTGCCCGCTCCTGGCCCATCAGCACCACGACCTTCTGGGTCGCGCTGCTGCTGGCCGTTTACGTGCTCGTTTACTACCTCTGACGGTGGGCGGCCCCCCGTCGTGACACCCGCACCCGAGGCACCGCCGACCGAACTCCGCGCCCGGGCGCGGGTGTTCATCGAATCCCCGCTGTTCGTCCGCTTCATCACCGCGGTCATCATCGTCAACGCCATCACCCTGGGTCTCGAGACCTGGCCGCCGGCCGTGGAACGGGCAGGGGGGCTGCTGATGGTGATCGACCGCCTCGCCCTGATCATCTTCACGGTGGAGCTGACCTTCAAGCTGTGGGCGTTTCGCGGCGCGTTCTTCCGCAACGGCTGGAACTGGTTCGACCTGGTCGTTGTCGGCGTGGCGTGGCTGCCGGCCGGCGGGCCTTTTTCGGTGCTGCGGGCCCTGCGTGTCCTGCGCGTCCTGCGCCTGCTTTCCGTGGTGCCGCAGATGCGGACGGTGATCGGCGCGCTGTTCAGCGCACTGCCGGGCATGGGCGCCATCGTCGCCGTGCTGCTGCTCATGTTCTACGTCGCGTCGGTCATGGCCACCAAGCTCTATGGCGATGCGTTCCCCGAGTGGTTCGGTACCATAGGCGCCTCCATGTACACGCTGTTTCAGATCATGACCCTGGAAAGCTGGTCCATGGGCATCGTGCGACCGGTGATGGAAACCTTCCCCCTGGCCTGGATTTTCTTCGTGCCCTTCGTGGTTGTGACGAGTTTCGCGGTGCTGAATCTCTTCATCGCGCTGATCGTGAACTCCATGCAGACCATTCACGAACATGACCTGGAGGTTATCGAGGGGGCCGAGAAAATCGCCCACGACGAGCGTGAAGAATTGCTGCTCGAACTTCGGGCCCTCCGCACCGAGGTCAGGGCACTGAATGAGCAACGGGGCGCGAAGCCGCCCGAGGACAACTAAGGAGACAGGCCCATGGCGTCCGACGTGGCGACGATGGAAAAGAGCGGCTGGTTCAGGCGCTTTCTCGATGCGGTGGAATGGCTCGGCAACCTGCTGCCCCACCCCGTGTCCCTCTTCGCGTTGCTGTGCGGCGCCGTGCTGGTGATCAGTGGCATTGCCGGCTGGCTCGGCGTTTCCGTGGAAGACGTGCGGCCCACGGCTGAAGCCGGCGCCCGCATCGAGGCCATCAGCCTGTTGAACGGGGACGGTTTGCGGCGCATCGTAGAGAACCTCGTGGTCAACTTCACGGGCTTCGTTCCCCTGGGCACGGTGCTGGTGGCCCTGCTCGGCGTTGGGGTGGCCGACAAATCGGGCCTGCTGTCCGCCGTGGTGCGGACCCTCGTGCTGCGCGCGCCGAAGCAGCTGGTAACGGTGGCGGTGGTGTTCGCCGGCGTCGTGTCCAACACGGCCTCCGAGATGGGTTACGTGGTGCTGGTCCCCCTGGCGGGCGTCGTGTTCTACGGGTTGGGGCGCCACCCGCTCGCGGGCATGGCGGCCGCCTTTGCCGGTGTCTCCGGGGGCTACAGCGCCAACCTGCTCATCGGCACCGTGGACCCGCTGCTCGCCGGCATCACCGAGGAGGCCGCGCACCTGATCGACCCCGCCTACGAAGTGCACGCCGCGGTCAACTGGTACTTCATGATCGCCAGCACCTTCCTGGTGACGATCGTCGGTTCCCTGGTCACCATTTTCGTCGTCGAACCGCGCCTGGGCGCCTATGACCCGTCCATGGCCCAGGAGGGCGCCCTGTCCGAGGCCAAACTGGAACCCCTGACGCCGGAAGAGCGGCGGGCCCTGCTCTGGGCCGGGGTAGCGGCGCTCGGCATGGCCGGGCTGTTCGCCCTCAGCGTGGTGCCCGAAAACGGCGTCCTGCGAAATCCGGACACCGGTGACGTCCTGCGGTCGCCCTTCCTCCGGGGCATCGTGGCGCTGATTTTCGTGTTTTTCCTGGTACCGGGCGTGGTGTACGGCAAGATCGTCGGGACCATCAACAACGACCGGGACCTGATCAAGGCCATGGCCGACACGATGGGTTCCCTCGGTCTGTACATCGTGCTGGTGTTCTTCGCCGCCCAGTTCGTGGCCTTTTTCGCCTGGACCAATCTTGGGGCGATCATCGCGGTGAGCGGCGCCCAGACCCTGCAGGCGATCGGCCTGACCGGGCCCCTGGTGTTCATTCCGTTCATCATGATGTGCAGCTTCATCAACCTGATGCTTGGCAGCGCGTCGGCCCAGTGGGCGGTGACGGCGCCGATCTTCGTGCCCATGCTCATGCTCACCGGTTACAGCCCCGAGGTGATCCAGGCGGCCTACCGCATCGGCGATTCGACGACGAACATCATCACGCCCATGATGAGCTATTTCGGCCTGATCCTGGCCTTCGCCACGCGCTATGACCGCAATCTCGGTATCGGCACGCTGATCGCAACCATGCTGCCTTACTCGATCTGCTTCTGGGTGGCCTGGGTCAGCCTGTTCTTCCTGTGGGTGTTCGGCCTCGGCCTGCCCGTGGGCCCGGAAACCCAGACCTATTACCCGCCGGCGTGAGCGATGAACGGACCAAATGCGACGGAACAGCCGTTCCGGCAACGACAAGAAGGAGAAGGACACCATGAGTGACGCGACCCCCACTGCCACCCAGGCCCAGCCTCGCGGATTCCTGGGCGCCGTCGAGCGCATCGGTAACCGCATACCCGATCCGGCCATGCTGTTCGTGGCCCTGCTGTTCGTGGTCTGGGTGCTTTCCTGGCTCTTCTCCTACGTCGATTTCAGCGTGATCGACCCCCGCACCGGGGCGCCGATCGTGGTGAACAACCTGCTGACCGGGGACGCGATCACCACGTTCTTCTCGAAGCTGGTGACCAACTTTTCCGGTTTCGGTCCGGTCGGCACCGTGCTCGTGGCCATGCTCGGCATCGGGGTGGCGGAGCATACGGGCTTCATCAATACGAGCCTGCGGGCCCTGCTCAGCGTCACGCCGAAGCAGCTGCTGACGCCCATGGTCATCTTCGTCGGCATCGTGTCGCACTCAGCGGTGGACGCCGGATACGTGCTGGTCATTCCCCTGGGCGGGCTCATTTTCTACGTGGCGGGGCGCCACCCGCTCGCGGGCATCGCCGCGGCCTTTGCCGGGGTGTCCGGCGGCTTTTCCGCCAACCCGGCGCCTTCGTCCCTGGACCCCTTGCTCCAGAGCCTGACGCAGGTGGGCGCCCAGATCCTCGATCCGGCCATCGAGATCAACCCGCTGAACAACTATTTCTTCACGGCGATCTCCTCCATCCTCATCGTCGCCCTGGGCTGGTACCTGACGGACAAGGTGGTGGAACCGCGCCTGCAGGGTACGGAGGTCGACGGGGACCTGGATGACCTGCCGGCCATGGAAGCGCTGGAGCCGCAGGAGCGTAAGGGCATGTGGGCCGCCATCGCCGTCATGTTCCTGGGGCTCGTGGTGGTGGTGATCACGGCGATCCCCATGGATTCTCCCTGGCGCAATCCCGAGGGGTACATCACGCGCTTCGACGCACCCATCATGCAGTCCATCGTGACCCTGATCTTCCTGGGGTTCCTGGTGCCGGGCATCGTTTATGGCCTGGTGGCGGGCACTATCAGGAGCTCGAAGGACATGATCGACGGCATGACCAAGGCCATGAATTCCATGGCCTATTACCTGGTGATCATGTTCTTCATCGCCCAGTTCGTGTACGCCTTCAACGTGTCAAACCTCGGGGCGCTCATGGCCCTCGAAGGCGCGGAGCTGCTGAAGGCCCTGGCCTTGCCCTGGTACGTCACCATCGTGGGCATCGTGCTGCTGACGGGGTTCGTGAACATTTTCGTCGGTTCGGCCAGCGGCAAGTGGGGGCTCCTCGCGCCGATTTTCGTGCCCATGCTCATGACCCTGGGCATCTCTCCGGATCTCACCCAGGCGGCCTACCGCGTGGGGGACTCGAGCACGAACATCATCACACCGCTCATGCCGTACTTTCCCCTCGTGGTGATTTACTGCCAGCGCTACGTGAAAGGCTCGGGGATCGGCACGCTGGCGGCCATGATGCTGCCGTACTCGATCACGTTCCTGATCGGCTGGACGGCGTTCCTCCTGCTGTACACCTTCTCCGGCATTCCCCTGGGGATTCTGTCCAGCTATACCTACCCGCCGAGCTGATTCCGGCCCGAGCGCCTGGGGAATTCCGGAAGCGTCATAGTTCGGGAAAACCGATTCGAGAATTTGGAGAATTCGATTTGAAGGAGCCTTCACCGGCCCCACCTTACGCTTTGAATTCATCCCATTTCGAGGAGTTTTGCATGAACAAGTGGTTCCCCGTTGCCGCCATGGCCAGCGCGCTGGTGCTTTCCGCGAACGTGTTCGCCGACGGTCATTCTTCCGTCGACGAAACCGCCATCACCACGCCGGACGAGGCCATCCAGGCGCTGAAGGACGGCAACCTCCGCTTCGTCAGCGGCGATGTGCTGAACCAGGACTTCAAGGCGCAGATCGAAGCCACCTCGGGCGGCCAGCAGCCGTTCGCCGGTATTCTTTCCTGCCTCGACTCCCGGGTGCCGCCGGAAATTATTTTCGACCAGGGCATTGGTGACGTGTTCGTCGGTCGCGTGGCCGGAAACATCGAGGACACGAACATGATCGGCAGCTTCGAGTTCGCCGGCGAGCTGGTGGGTGTCAAGCTGCTCGTGGTCATGGGCCATACGGCCTGTGGCGCCGTGGCCGGCGCGTGCGCGGGCGCGGAACTGGGCAACCTCACGGCCCTGCTGGCGGAGATCCAGCCGACGGTGGATCTCGTTAACGCGCAGCATGCCAGTGAAGGTGACATGTGCGCTGCCGAGCACGTCAATCACATCGCGGAAGCGAACGTCCGCCAGACCATCGATGACATCCGTACCGCTTCGCCGGTGCTGGTGAACCTGGAAGAACAGGGCAAGCTCAAGATCGTCGGCGCCATGTACGACGTCAGCAACGGCGTGGTCACCTGGCTGTAATCCTCCGCAGCCGGAAGAAGAAAAGCCCCCGATTACCCGGGGGCTTTTTTTTGCCCGGGTGTTGGCAGTCCGGGTTTTCCGCACAGGACCGGGCGGTGTCGCGGCGGCGCTGGTCGCCACCACGTTCTTCGAGACCTAAGGTCTTCCTTGGTCCTCGGCTTCCAGCCGTTCGATTTTGTCCATCACCTTCTGTTCCAGGGCCCGCTTGTAGCCGCGCAGGCGTTCCCGCAGGGAATCGTCGCCGGTGGACAGCATCTGCGCGGCGAGAATACCGGCATTGGTCGCGTTGTCGATGGCGACCGTGGCCACCGGGACGCCGGCGGGCATCTGGACGATGGACAGCAGGGCATCTTCACCGCTGAGGCACGTGGCGCTGACCGGAACGCCGATGACGGGCAGTTCACACAGGGCGGCCACCATGCCGGGCAGATGGGCCGCGCCGCCGGCGCCGGCGATGATGACCCGAAGGCCACGGCTTTCCGCCTCTCGCGCATACGTGTAGAGCCGGTCCGGGGTTCGGTGGGCGCTGACGATGGTCAGTTCGTAGTCCACGCCGAGGGATTCGAGCGTGTCCGCGGCGGGGCGCATGGTGGGCAGATCCGAATCGCTGCCCATGATGATTCCTACCTTCGCACTCATGATTTTCGGGTCTCCTCAGTCCTGGTGGGGCAACACGGCCGGTCGCCGGCCGGGCTCGAACAATTCCAGGTAGGCGCGTTCAGCGGCCGCCTGGACCGCCACGGCGTCGGGTCCGGTGGCGGTGATGTGCCCCATCTTGCGACCTGCCTGGCCGGTGCTCTTTCCGTACCAGTGAACGACCGCGTTGCCGCGTTCGCTTGACCCCGGTCTGGACGGGCAGGCCGAGCGAAAGCCCTCATCGTAAAGCAGGTTGAACATTTCCGCGGCGGGCGCCCGGGGCACGATCGGCGCGAGCGGCAGGCCCATCACGGCCCGGACGTGCTGATCGAACTGCGAGTGCTGGAAGGCCTCGATGGTCAGGTGGCCGCTGTTGTGTACCCGCGGCGAGATTTCGTTGATCGTGACGTGGTCGTCCGGGTCGACGAACAGTTCGACGGCGAAAACGCCGGGCGTATCGAGGCGGGCGACGGCCTCGCGGGCGATGCGATCCGCTTCACGCACCAGGGTGTCGGGCGCCAGGGCAGGACTGCTCACGCTGAACACGGCGTTGTAGCGCGGGTCGAAGGTCATGGAGACAGGTGGAAAGGCAGCCAGCTCGCCCGCCGCGTCCCGGGCGACCACCACCGACAGCTCCCGGCAGGGGTCCAGGGCCGGCTCAAGATAGCTGGGGACGTCCCAGAGCCGGTCCAGGTCATCCCGGGCGCGCAGCAGTTGGACCCCTTTCCCGTCGTAGCCCCCTCGGTGCGCTTTCTGCACGACCGGCAGCGGCCAGCGGCCATCCAGCAGTTCCCCGGGGATCGCCCCGTGTTCAACGGTGAGCGCCGGGAGCGTCGGCAGGCCCTCGGCCTGGAGCCATCGTTTCTGCACGCCCTTGTCCTTGAAGCGCGACAGGGTGTCGATCGAGGGATGGACGGTGATCTTGCCCTCCGCCTCCGCGGCACGCAGCTGTTCCAGGCTCTCGTCCGGTATGGCTTCCAGCTCGAAGGTGACGACGTCACTGGCCTCGATAAGTCGCTGGATTGCGGCAGGATCATCCAGGCCGGCGACGATGGTCTCGTCCGCATAGGGGAGGGCCGAGCCGGCCGGGCTGGCTTCGTGCACGACGCTGGCCAGTCCGAGCCGTCGTGCCGACTGGCAGAGAAACATGCCGAGCTGGCCACCCCCCATGATGCCGAGGCGCCGGGGCGTCGCTTTGTCCGTGTCGACCGTGGTCATGACAGTGCTTCCGGGCGGTTGGCGGCCCCGGACCGGGGCGCTCATGGCGGGTTCCATGGGGCCGGTCAAACGGGGCCGGGAAAAAGGGCGATAGCATACCGTATCTGGACTCGCGTCTGGCAGGGTCAGGTTTCGGTGGAAGCGCGCCCCGTCGAGATGATCTTCACGGTGCGGGCCATGGTGGTTTCACGGCCGGGCAGGCACGCTGTAAAGCATGAGACAAGCAACCGAAAACACCGCCCAGGTCACCGTCTGGTACGACGGGGCGTGTCCCCTTTGCCTGCGCGAAATCGGCCTCATGCGCCGGCTGGATACGCGCGACGCCATCGATTTCATCGACGTTCACGAGGGCCGGGGTTGCCCCCTGGACCCGGAGGTCCTGCTGGCGCGATTTCATGCGCGGGAAGGCCAGGGCTCGCTCGTATCTGGCGCCGCCGCTTTCGCGGCCATGTGGCGGGCCATCCCGCTGCTCCGACCGCTGGGGCTTCTGGCCCGGAACCGCTTCGTGCTGGCTGCGCTGGAAAAAGCGTACGTGATGTTCTTGCGCGTTCGTCCCCGGCTGCAGCGCCTGGCCGGCGCAAACGCGCAGCCGGAAGGTCGCTGACCCCCGGGGAGCCCCCCCAAACCCCGGGGGATCAGCTTAAAAGTACAGGCTGGCGTAGACGCGAACCTGCCGGGGCTCGAAGACGTGGTAGTGAACGTCCTCGATGCCATCCACGGGTTCGCCGGGCAGCCGAGAGGCATAGAAATACTCGATGTCCCGGTCGTTGCTGTCGAAGAGATTCAGGATGTCCGCCTGCACGCGCCAGCGGTCGTTGCCCCAGCCCAGGGCGAGGTTCGCCATGGTCGATCCCTGGCCTTCGGCGCTGCCGTCTTCGATCAGCGGCGCACCGTCGAAGTAACGGAGCCGGAAGGAGCCGAACCAGCCACTCGGGTACTCGGCGCTGATGGCGCCGGTGGCGACGAAGGGCAGGGCGCCCGGAATCTCGTTCGCGTCCGAGGGTTCGTCGCTGAACTTCGAGTCGGTCCAGGAAAAATCCGCTTCCAGTGTCCAGACCTCGTTGATGACCCAGAAATTGTTGAATTCGATGCCCCAGCGCTCGCTCGCGCCGCTGGGTTCGGTGGTGCCGGCGTCCCCGACGAACAGCAGTTCCGAATCCAGCTCCAGGTACCACAGGGCCAGGGAGCTGTTCCAGCTGTCGAGCCAGACGGTTTTCAGTCCGATCTCGGCGCCGAAGGACTGCACGAGCGGATCCACCGGGTCAACGGCTTCGCCCGTGCCCGGGTCGATCGTGATGGTGGTGCCGCGGGCGTCGTTGGAGTGGAATCCGAAACCGCCGCTGAGGTAGCCCTCGGTCGTGTCACTGAAGGCATAGATCAGGCTGGCCTTCGGGCTGACGATGCTGTCGCTGTCGTCACCGGAGTTCACCGGATTGTCGGACTCGACGTCGAACCAGTAGTAGTCGCCGCGAATGCCGAGCACCGAGCGCCATCGGTCGGAAAAACGCCAGGCAAGTTCGTAGTACACACCGATGCTGGCCTGGTCCACCGTGTCCTCGCGCACCGTGGACAGGCGCTCACGATCACGTGTGCGATACAGGCCGACCTCCTTGATGTCGTCATAGCGAAATTCCGCCCCGATCGAGTGATGGAAGTGATCCGCTCCGCCTGTTACCCAGAAGCGCCGGTAGGCGCCGCCCCAGATTGTGCGGTCGTCGACCTGCTGGAACTGGTCGCCGTTGTCCGGATCGTCGAGCAGGTAGGTGAAGTTGGACCACAGGTCCATGTCGTAGCCGATGACATACGCGTTCCACTCGCTTCGGTGCATTTCGTGCTCGTGGGACAGGTCCCAGGACAGGCTGTAGCGGCTGCTCGCGCCGCCGAGGGTTGTGTCGATGGAACCGAGTTCATCAATGATCCCCTGTTCGACGGCACGCTGCGGGATCTGGTCCGCGGAATTCCACTCGTTGTCGTAGAACATGCCCGTGACCGCCCAGCGACGTTCGTCGTCCTCCTGGCTCAGCTTGACCAGGCCGTTGATCTTGCGCACGTCCTCGTCGATGTCGGTCCAGGGGCCGTCGTACACCTGGCCCTCGAGGGCGCCGGTGAATTCCACGCCGCCGAATTCTTCGTCGCCCATCACCAGCAGGCGGCCGAAGCCGTTTTCCCCGAGGCCGACCCGCACCGTGTCGTCCGGAATATCGTCGAAGGTCCGGATGTGGGCGCCGCCGGCGGAGGAAAAGTCGCCGAGCTCGGCGTGGTAGGGCCCTTTCACGAAACTGATGGTCCGGATCGTCTCCGGGATGATGAAATTGATATCCGTGTAACCCTGGCCATGGCCGTGGGACCGCATGTTGACCGGCATGCCGTCCACCCAGGTCGCGAAGTCCGTCCCGTGGTCGAGGTTGAAGCCGCGCAGGAACATCTGGTTGGACTTGCCGGAACCACTGTGCTGCGTGACGACCAGGCCCGGTACGGTTTCGAGCACGTCGCCGGGACGCAGCAGCGGCCGAATCGCCAGTTCTGCCTGTCCCACCACCCCTTCCGAGGCGGAGCGGGCTTCTCCGACAAGGACCTGGCGACGACCCTCGACGACGACTTCTTCGAGGGCTTCATCGTACTCGTCGGCGAGGCTGGGGCCGGGAACGCCGGCGGAAAGCAGCCCGAGCAGTGCAGCGGGAATCAACAGGGCCAGGGGCCGGGGTGACAGGCTGTTCATGAGGGAAAGTCCGGTGACTTGAAACGATACGGAATCTTAAGCTCCGCGCGAAAAACCGATGGGGTATCGGTGTTGGGGCGGGCGCCCTGGTCCGGACGCGTTCGCCGGATGCTGGTCGGCACGGGGATGCCTCCCCGATCAAAAGGAACCACGGTAGACTTGTGGTGATGAAGAGACGCAAACAGTCGCTGACCTCGTGGCTCGGTGCGGTGCCGTCCCGGCGCGTGCCTGATCTCGGCGAGCGCGAGATGAATGTGCTGGAAGTGCTCTGGTCCCTTGGCGAATTGTCGGCGCAGGACGTTCGCGAAGCCCTGAGCGGCCAGTCCGTCTCCCTCTCGACGGTCCAGAGCACGCTGGAACGCCTGCACCGCAAGGCCCTGCTGGAACGGGAGAAGATCGGGCGGGCCTACCGCTATCGACCGTTGCTGACCCGCACGCAACTGATCGGCGGGCTGCTGCGCGATCTCGCGGAAGACGTCGCCGGCGGCGACGTGGCGCCCATGCTGTCCGGCTTCCTCGACTACGTCGCCGCCGAGGCGCCGGAGCTAGGCCCGGGCGTTTCGCGGGCCCTCGCCCTCGTCGAGGAGCCGCGGGAAGGACAGACCGGGAAGGACGATGACGGAGCGGGCAATGATTGAAGCGCCGCTCCTGCCCCTGAAACTCGTCGGCCTCTGGCTGCTGCTGACTTCCGTGGCGTCGCTGATCGCCGCCCTGGCGTACCCGGCCTATCGGCGGCAGCTGCAGGCGTGTACGCCAGACCGTCGGTCCCTGCTTCGCCTGACCTACGGCCTGATGCCGGTCGTTGCCTCCACCCTCGTCGTCGTCTTCATGACGAATCCTTTCCTGGCCGGCCTGCTCGTGCCCGAGCACTGCCATGCCGGCCAGTGCGGCGCCCACGCCCCGGTGCTCGGTGGCGGGACGCTGGCCAGCGCCGGCTTTGCCGCGTTCGGGGCGCTGGGCGGGGTCCTGGTGCTCGGCGCCCTGGGCTGGCTGGTGCTCGGCGCGTTGGGCCGCCTCCGAACCCTGGAGCGACTGACCGGACTGACCGCCCGGGCCGGTGATCACCGGGTGGTCGAGAGTGACGGCCTGATTGCCTGCTGCGTGGGATTGCTACGGCCCCAGGTTCTGGTGTCCCGTGGCCTGGTGACAGCGCTGCCGGCGGCCCAGCTGGAGGCCGTCCTGGCCCATGAGCGGGCCCACGCCGGTCGCCGGGACAACCTGCGAGGCTTCCTGCTACATGCCGCGACGCTCGCCTGGCCGCGCGGCCGCCGCCGGGAACTGCGTAAAGACCTGGCCGCCGATGCGGAGCAGGCCTGTGATGTTCAGGCCGCCGAGGTCACCGGCGATCCGCACGTCGTCATCGACGCCATGCGCCGGTTGGGTGAACCCGGCTCCGGTGCTCCCCTGCGTCGTGGGGCGGCATTCGGTGAAGGAGACATGGCTCAACGCATCGACTGCCTGCTCGATGACGCGCCCTCAGCCGGAGATCGTGGCCTCGCCCTTCTCAGTCTCGGGCTGTTCTGGCTCTTGCTCGTGGGTGTTTTGACCGCCCTGTCCCATGGCTTTCTCGAGTGGCTGACCACGGCGGGATTCTGACCCCTGTCCCGACGCCGGGCCCAGGGCGCCGAGCATCGCGAGAAATCATCACCCTGACCCGAGCAGCGGCACGCCGCCGCTGGGGTTGCCGCGAGCTGAAAAAGGAAAACCCGCCGGATGGCGGGTTTTCCGAAGGGCCGGCGAGCGGCCCCGGGGTAGGGTATGTCCTCGCCGATCAGTTCGGGAGAATGACCTCGTCGATCACGTGAATCACGCCGTTGCTGGTCATGATGTCCGCTTTCGCAACCGTGGCGTTGTCGATGTGGACCGTGCCGTCCATCACCTTGATGTCGATGTCGCTGCCCTGGACCGTCGTGGCCGTGGTGAGGTTCACCACCTGCTCAGCAGTGACCTTGCCCGGGACAACGTGGTAAGTCAGGACGGCAATCAGCTGGTCCTTGTTTTCCGGCTTGAGGAGGTTGTCCACCGTGCCGGCGGGCAGCTTGGCGAAGGCTTCGTCCGTCGGTGCGAAGACCGTGAAGGGGCCTTCGCCCTTGAGCGTGTCGACCAGGTCGGCGGCCTGCACGGCGGCGACCAGCGTGCTGAAGTCGCCGGCGGCTACCGCGGTGTCAACGATGTCTTTCTTTTTGCCGTGGTCATGGGCCATGGCAGGACTGAAAGCCGCAAGGGCGGCACTTGCCGCCAGCGCGGCGAGGGTAAGGGTGCGAAATTTCATAGGGCGTGCTCCATTCATTGCAGAAGAAGACCCGGGCCAAATTGTATCGGCCCGGATCGCGGCGCCCACGGCGCCAACGCTGGCTATTCTGAAGCTTCCAGGTGACGTGAGCGTCCGAGTCGTGTGAAATCCCGATCAGTCCTCTCGATGGCCGCCACAGGCGCGGGCTGCGGTCGATCAGGCGCCAGGGCCTGAAACCGGATTCCGCCAAAGTCGTTGCTTTACGCTTGTGCACGCGCCATGCTCCGGGTCTCCGCCACCGGCACGGGGCCGGGTGGGGAGCAAGGACATCGAACTCGCGTTCAAGGACAGGAGCCCGCACCATGGCCACGATTCCAAAACGATTGCGCCGATGGCTGGAGGGGCTGCGCTTCCCCTACCTGCTGATCCTCATGGCGGTGCTGCTCGTGGTGAGCCTGGTCGTCCCGGACCCCGTCCCCTTCGCGGACGAACTTCTGTTGCTGCTCGGCACCCTGCTGCTGTCCCGTTTGAAACGCAAACGACCCGAGATTGAGGAGACATCGTGAAACGCATGCAAAACATCACCGGTCATTTTCTGTCATCCGACCGGCGGTCCGCCTTCCTTTGCGCCGCCCAGGTCGTGGTCTTGGCGATCCTGCTGTGCGGCGCCGGGCCGGCGTCGGCCAAGGACATTTCCTACACCTATCTCGATGGCACCTTCCAGTCCGTCGATCCCGACCTGGGGAGTAGCGACACCGGCTACCGGGTCGAAGGTTCTCTCGGGCTGCTCCTTGGCTTTTACGGATTCGCTCGCTGGGAGTCGGCGGATATCGACGGTCTCGACGGTGATCTGAGTGCTGCCGATCTGGGTCTGGGCTGGCACCTGGGCCTGGGTGATACGGTGCATGGGCTCGTGGAACTCGCTTACACGGACCGGGAACAGGGGCCGCTGGATTCGGATGGTTACACGGCGTCCGTGGGCGTGCGATTTGCACCGGTCGAGCGCTGGGAGTTCGGCGTCAAGGCCGGGTATCGTGACCTCGACCGCAATCTCGATGGCGGTTACGGAGAGGGCTATGCGCTGTGGAAAGTCTGGAGCGTGGTGGGCCTCACGGCACGGGCCGAAATCGCGGAAGACGCCAACCGGTTTGGAATCGGCGCCCGCATCAGCTTCTGAGCGGGGACTGCCTCAGCACCAGCTAGCGCCGGACGTCTCCTCTCCCAGGAACTCCTCCAGGTTTGCCCGGATGACCCGGTACCCGACGTTCCCGAACAGGACCTGGCGCCCCTCGTTGAGGCTCCAGGTCGGGCTGCCGCTGATGCGCGCCGCGGCCGCCGCTCGCATATCTGCCGCCAGGTCCGCGTGGGCCTGGCCGGAGAACAGCTCCCTTTCGATCTCTGGCACCGGCAGTGTCAGGGTTTCCAGGCATTCCCGGAGCACGTCGTCGTCGGAAATGTCCTCTCCCCGGGTGAAGAACGCCACGCGCAGCTGCGCCGCGTACTCGTCGGCCAGGGACGACCCGGCTGCCCGGGTGACTGCCTTGATCATGAGATGCGCCGGCCAGGAACTCGTCGGACGAACCCGCGTCCAGAGATCGGGGTGAAGCCGGGCGTGGTCGTGCGCGGCGGCGCCCTCCTGGATGTGGGCCGCGAAGCTTTCGAAACCGTCACTCTGCCCCCAGCGGCTGAGAATCTTGTCGTGCGCGCTGCCGAAAACGTCGAGGTAGCGTTGCTCCAGCCGTATGCGGTCTCCGAACTGGGCCTGCGCCTCGGCAACCCGGGGCTGGGCGATCCAGGCCCAGACGCAGAGCAGGTCGGTAAAGTAGTGAACGGTGGGAAGGGTCGCGGAGGACATGGGGCCGATGATAGCCCCAAGTTCAGAACGATTCACCCGATCGGCGGCTGGGTTGCGACGTGACGCCCGTGGCGAGGGCGCAGAGCTTTCCCGAGCAGTAGAGCTCCGTTTCGGCAAAGACGAGCCGGTCACTGCGTTTCAGGGCGATCGCGAACGCCGTGAGCGAGTCTCCCAGGGCCGGGCGAAGAAACTTGATGCTCATTTCCACGGTGCCCGCGCTTTCCCCCTTGAACTGCAACACCCCGGCGACCCCCAGGGCGCAGTCCGCGAGCCCGGAGAGGACGGCGCCGTTGACGGCCTCCGTGCCCATGCCACCCCGGTGATGAGGCTCGACCCGTGGCAAATGCACCTGCACCAGGGGCGGCGTGGTCAGGTCGAGGCGCGCACCCATGTGAACCATGCCGGGCAGGGCGTTGAATCGGGCGGCGAATTGCTCATGGGCGGGCGCGTCCAGGGGGGAAGGGAGTCCCCGGCGTGCCAGATTTTCGATGACTTGTTCCATGACGACGTCTCCGCGGGTTCGCCGGTAGGTGGCCGCTATCCGAAGGAGGTGGGGGTTTCGGCACCTGACCGCAATGGTCTCGTGATCGCCGGGGGCGAGGTCGAAATGGCCTAGCGCATTGCCTGAAAAACCCTGCGAATAGTTCGAAATTTCCTTATCATTAGCCCATGAGGCATCTGAACTACGGACACCTTCAGTATTTCTGGGTCGTGGCGCGCGAGGGCAGCGTGGCGCGCGCCGCCGAGGTGTTGCACGTCACGCCGCAGACCATCAGCGGGCAGCTCAAGTTGCTGGACCAGGCCGTGGGGGAGCGCCTGTTCGACCGTTCCGGCCGGAATCTCGTGCTCTCTTCCACCGGCCGGGTGGTGTTTCAATATGCCGACGAGATTTTCAGCATCGGCGCGGAGCTTGCGCAGGTCGTCGGAGGACGGAAGCCCGGTGCCCCCCGCGTCCTGAACGTCGGCGTCGTGGAATCGATTCCTAAACTGGTGGCGGCCCATGTGCTCCAGACCGTCGTGGAGACGGATGATGCGCCACGTCTCGCTTGCCACGAATCGTCCCTGGACTCGCTGCTCGGCGAATTGGCCATCCATCGCCTCGACCTGGTCCTGTCGGATCAGCCCCTCCCGGCTGGCCTCCATGTTCGGGCTTTCAATCATGCCCTGGGCGCCAGCGATATCGCTTTCTATGCCGGTCATGGCGTTGCCAGCCGGCTGAAAAACAACTTTCCCCAGTCCCTGGATGGCGAACGATTCCTGTTGCCGGCCCAGGGGCACGCACTGCGGCGGCGCCTCGAGGACTGGTTCGAAGAACAGGACATCGCGCCGTTCCCGGCGGCCGAGTTCGACGACAGCGCCCTGCTCAAGGCCGTCGCCCAGACGGGCGCCGGCGTGTTTGCCGGTCCGTCGGCCATCGAGGCAGACATTTGCCGCATGTACGAGGTAGAGGTGGTCGGACGTACCAGCGAATTGCAGGAGCGCTACTACGCCATTTCGCATGAGCGCAGGCTCAAGCATCCCGCCGTTGTCAAAATTATCGAGAACGCACGAACCGAGCTGTTCAATGGCGAGGATCGTGAAAATATTGTTAAGTAATAAACTGGCAATGGCGTCTTATACTTCGGTTTAGGCGAAGTATTCTTCAGGTACAAACGGCTGGTTTACTTCCGTTCCCACTGGCAATCTGACCTCCTGTAGCGCGGTCGGGTCCGCAACAACCGTCCCCGACCGGAACCCTGTCGCACCCTTCGGGCAGGAGACCGCAGGCGCCGAACGATTGCAGGAGATGTCCATGAACCTGAACCGGATTTTTGAGGGTCTCGTGTCGAGCGGTGTGGCCGGCGGACTCGCCGGTGGAGCCGCCAGCGGGCTCCTCGTGCAAGGCCTGGGCAGCAAGAAGGGCCGCAAGGTGATGGGCAAGGCCGCCAAGCTCGGCGGCGCGGCCATCATTGGCGGACTCGCCTGGAAGGCCTACGAACAGTATCGGGGCAATCGGGTCCCGACATCCGCTGGGCGCGGGGCGGACGCGGCAGCGCGACCGGAAACCGAGCAATCGCCTGCTGCCTGGTCAGGCATCACCCGGGACCAGTTTTTGCCGGAAGCCGGAGCGACCGCCGCCCGGCGGGATCTCCTGGTGCTGCGGGCCATGATTACTGCGGCCCACGCCGACGGTCACATCGACACGGATGAGCGACTGAAGATTTATCAGCGCATAGAAAGCCTCGATCTCAGCCACGCGGAAAAGGGGCTGCTCATGGAGGAAATCAGCGCGCCCCTGGATCTGGAACAGCTGGTGCAGCAGGTGCCGAACCGCGCCCTGGCCGCAGAGGTCTACCTCGCGGCGCTGGTCATGGCGGATTCCCAGGCGCCTGCACATCGCCTGTTCCTGCACGACCTGGCGGAGCAGTTGTCCCTTCCCGCCGGTTTCGTTGCCGCCATGCACGATGAAGTCTCCCCGGTAGAGCCACAGCGCGGGTCTCTGCCCAACCCATCTCCATTGGTCTCACCCCAGGCCTGACCCGATCAGGCGTTTCAGCCCGGGCCCTGCAATCGCGCCCGGGCTTTTTTTTGCCTGCGAATTCTGAGGCAGGGGTGCGGGTCCCGGGCCCTCATCCTCCGGGTTCGCCGGGAGGTGGGCATCCAGACAAGGGCCAGCATCCCCGATGCCGGGCTCGACGGGTTTCCCCCGCTGCCGGACCGGGCGGTCGCCTGGGCTCGGCGGGCTTTCCCACAGCCCGGGATCGGTTCGCTGGCCTTCGGCTTCCCTCTCTCCCCTGCGCTTTATGGGACCGGCTCGCACGGTAGCCATCACGATGGTTGACTTATCC
>JAZBOL010000043.1:0-2413 GCA_036351115.1 Lysobacterales bacterium
CGAGCTGCTCATCTTCGGCAACCCCGCCCTGGGGACCCGTTTTTTTACCAGCGCCCAGACTGCCGGCATCGATCTGCCGATGAAGGCACTGGCGTGGGAGGATGGCGAGGGACGGGTCTGGCTGACCTACAATGATCCGGGCTATATTGCCCGGCGCCACGGTATCGACGATCGCGACGAGATCGTGGACAAGATGCGCAACGCGCTCGATGCCCTCACCGATCAGGCCGTTGCCCCCGACTGACCCAGGACCATCTCGGCCCCGCGCGAAGACAGCTTAGATGACGGATTTGGAGCGTTTGAAACAGCCGCTGAGCGCGGGCGTCGAGGACCTGGGGCTCGATCTTGAGAGGCAGGCTCAGGCCGGCCTGCTCGACTATCTCGCGTTGATAGACAAGTGGAACCGCGTCTTCAATCTGACCGCGGTGCGCGACCCGCGCCAGATGCTGAGTCACCACCTCCTGGACAGCCTGGCCGTATTGCCCCACCTGCACGGCGTGCGGGTCCTGGACGTGGGCAGCGGGCCCGGGCTGCCGGGCATTCCGCTGGCCATCGCCTGCCCGGAGAGGCGGTTTACGCTCCTCGACAGCAACGGCAAGAAGACGCGGTTCATGCGCCAGGCCGCCATCGAGCTTGGGCTTTCCAACGTCGAGGTGATCCATGCACGCGTGGAAAACTACCACCCGCCGGAAGGCTTTGATACAGTCATCAGCCGCGCCTTCGCCTCCCTCACCGACTTCGTGACGCTGGCGGGCCCGCATTGCCGTCAGGGGGGGCGGCTGCTGGCCATGAAGGGGCGTTACCCCGCCGACGAGCTGGACGCCCTGCCCGGCGGATTCCAGGTGGCGGCCGTGCACCGGCTCGATGTCCCGGAACTCGGGGCCGAGCGCCACCTGGTCGAGATCACAAGGAACTGAAGCAGCGCATGTCCAAGATCATCGCCATCACCAACCAGAAGGGCGGCGTCGGCAAGACGACCACCAGCGTCAACCTCGCCGCCTCCCTGGCCGCCACCAAGCGCCGCGTTCTGCTGATCGATCTGGACCCGCAGGGCAACGCCACCATGGGCAGCGGCCTGGACAAGCACGCGCTGGACAAGACCAGCTGCGACGTGCTGCTCGACGGCATGGCCGCCGAGGAGGCGATCTGCCGCCTGCCCGAGACCGGATACGACATGTTGCCGGCCAACGGTGACCTCACGGCGGCCGAGGTCCAGCTCACCAGTATCGATCGCCGCGAATTCCGCCTGCGCGATGCACTCGCCGCCCTGGGCGACCGTTACGACTACATCCTGGTCGATTGCCCGCCCTCGTTGAACATGCTCACGGTCAACGCCCTGGTGGCGGCGCACGGTGTCCTGATCCCGATGCAGTGCGAGTACTACGCGCTGGAGGGGCTGTCGGCGCTGATGGGGACCATCGAGCAGATCCGCACCAACGTGAACCCGGAACTGCAGATCGAGGGCCTGCTGCGCACCATGTACGACCCGCGCAACAACCTGGCCAACGATGTCTCCAACCAGCTCACCGAGCATTTCGGTGACCGGGTCTACCGCACCATCATCCCACGCAACATCCGCCTGGCCGAGGCACCGAGTCATGGGGTGCCGGTTTTGCTGTATGATAAGGCCTCGCGCGGGGCCCTGGCCTATCTGGCCCTGGCCGGCGAAATCCTCCGACGAGAATCCAACCTGGCGGCTGCGGCGGGCTAGTGCCCGTGACGCCGCCGTGACGAAAAGCGAAACCATGGCACGCAAGAAACCGGGACTGGGGCGCGGGCTCACCGAGCTGCTCAGCGCCACCTCGACGCAATCGGCCACTCCCGAGGAGGAGGCTGCCAATCTCAAGCACATCCCGGTGGAGAAGATCCGTCGCGGGAAATACCAGCCGCGCATCCACATCCGGCCCGAGGCCCTGCAGGAACTGGCCGACTCGATCAAGGCCCAGGGCGTGGTCCAGCCGGTGGTGGTCCGTCCCGTGGACGGCGGCTACGAGCTGATCGCCGGCGAACGCCGCTGGCGCGCCTCCCAGCTCGCGGGTCTGCACGAAGTCCCGGCCGTGGTGCGCGACATTCCCGACCAGGCCGCCGCGGCCATGGCGCTGATCGAGAACATCCAGCGCGAGAACCTCAATCCGCTGGAAGAGGCCAACGCCCTGCAGCGCCTGATCGAGGAGTTCGGCCTCACCCATCAGCAGACCGCGGAATCCGTGGGCCGCTCCCGCACCTCGGTGACCAACCTGCTGCGCCTGCTCGAGCTCACCGAGGAGGTCAAGGCCTTCCTCGACGAAGGCGAACTCGAAATGGGGCATGCCCGCGCCCTGCTGGCGCTCGCCGGTGCCCGTCAGGCCGAGGCCGCCCGCAAGGTCGTGGCCAAGGGCCTGTCCGTGCGCGAGACGGAAAAGCTCGTGAAGAA